>NZ_JARICI010000060.1 GCF_029257255.1 Sporosarcina sp.
GAAATGGTTATGCCTGGGGATAACGTTGAAATGACAGTTGAACTGATCTCTCCAATCGCGATTGAAGAAGGTACTAAATTCTCAATCCGTGAAGGTGGACGTACAGTTGGAGCTGGCGTTGTAGCAACAATTACAAAATAATTCATTTTGATCCCGCCCATGTGGCGGGGTTTTTTTATTGGGAAAAAGACCGAAGTGTTGAAAGATACCGATAGGTAGATTTGACGGCGGTTGGCAGCAAATCATATTTACATAAGAGGTCATGCAGACAAATTAAATGAAAAAGACGTACTTTACACGTGCATCTTTTTACGGAAACTGTTAGAATAATAAACGGATTAAAAAATGATTGTAAAACAAAGATTTAATTTCTTCAAAAGGGTTGCACGAAGCTCTTAAGTTATGTATAATGTTGAATGTTGGTCTTTGACTGCGATGAAGCGAGAGGTTGCCGATACACCCGGCCGCTTTGCCATGGCGCGTGTATGGGAAATTTTCGTGGAGAATTGTCTAGAAAATAGGCGAAAGGGAGGGAAAGTAATGGCAAAACAAAAGATTCGTATCCGATTGAAAGCTTATGATCACAGAATGTTGGATCAGTCAGCTGAAAAGATTGTTGAAACGGCTAAGCGTTCTGGTGCTAGTGTTTCAGGTCCAATTCCGTTGCCGACTGAAAGAACAGTTTACACGGTATTGCGTTCAGTTCACGTTTACAAAGATTCACGTGAGCAATTTGAAATGCGTACACACAAACGTTTAATCGATATCGTAAACCCGACACCACAAACTGTGGATGCTCTTATGAAGCTTGATTTACCATCAGGCGTCGACATCGAAATTAAACTATAAAAATAAAACAAACATATTACAGGAGGTGTGACTAATGACCAAAGGAATCTTAGGAAGAAAAGTCGGAATGACGCAAGTATTTGCTGAAAACGGCGATCTAATCCCAGTAACAGTGATTGAAGCTGCTCCAAACGTTGTTCTTCAAAAGAAGACAATTGAAACAGACGGCTACGAGTCAATCCAACTAGGATTTGATGACAAACGTGAAAAGCTTTCAAACAAGCCTGAACAAGGCCACGTAGCAAAAGCTAACACGGCACCTAAGCGCTTCATCCGTGAAGTTCGCGGAGCTGACGTTAGTGCATACGAAGTTGGTCAGGAAGTCAAAGTCGATACATTTGCAGAAGGCGATGTAGTAGACATTACAGGAGTATCAAAAGGTAAAGGATTCCAAGGTGTTATTAAACGCCACGGCTTCTCACGCGGACCAATGACACACGGTTCTCGTTTCCACCGCGCTCCAGGTTCATTAGGTGCGGTAGACGGACAACGTGTATTCAAAGGAAAGAAATTACCTGGTCGTACTGGTGGCAAAACAGTTACGATCCAAAACGTAGAAATCGTACGAGTTGACGCTGAGCGTAACTTGTTACTAGTTAAAGGCAACGTTCCTGGAGCACGCAAGTCACTTGTACAAGTGAAGAGCGCAATTAAAGGGAACTGAGTAAAACAGGAAGGAGGAAATAGGAATGCCTAAAGTATCTGTAGTAAGTCAAACAGGTTCTGCAGTCGGCGATATCGAACTAAACGATGCGATTTTTGGAATCGAGCCGAATGATGCAGTATTATTTGAAGCAATTATTCAGCAACAAGCTTCTTTGCGCCAAGGTAACCACAAGGTTAAAACTCGCGCGGAAGTAGCAGGCGGCGGTCGTAAACCATGGCGTCAAAAGGGCACAGGTCGTGCTCGTCAAGGTTCTATCAGATCACCACAGTGGCGCGGAGGCGGTATCGTATTCGGTCCATCACCACGTAGCTACAGCTATAAAATGCCTAAGAAAGTCCGTCGTTTAGCACTTCTTTCAGCACTTTCTACGAAAGTTCGCGATGAAGAACTAATCGTTGTAGACAACTTAGCATTTGATGCACCAAAAACAAAAGGCTTTGTTAAAGTGCTTGAAGATCTTTCAATCACTAAAAAGGCACTTTTCGTTACAGCTGACCTAGAAGAATCAGTAGCATTATCTGCTCGTAATATTCCTGGAATCAGCGTTGTCACAGCGAATGGAATCAACGTTCTTGACCTAGTCGGACATGATCAGCTCGTTATGACAAAAGCAGCAATCGAAAAAGTAGAGGAGGTGCTTGGTTAATGGAAGCACGTGATATTCTGAAACGTCCGGTCATTACCGAGCGTTCTTCTGAGCAAATGGATCTTAGAAAATATACATTCGAAGTTGATACTCGCGCTAACAAGACGCAAGTCAAGCAAGCGATCGAAGAAATCTTCGGTGTAAAAGTTGAAAAAGTAAACGTTCAGAACTACAAAGGTAAGTTCAAACGTATGGGGAAACATGCTGGTTACACAAACAAGCGCCGTAAAGCAATTGTTTCATTAACAGCTGATTCCAAAGATATCGAACTTTTTGAAGTGTAAGTAACGTACAATAAATGAAGGAGGGAACACAAAATGGCGATTAAGAAGTACAAAGCTACCTCCAACGGACGTCGTAACATGACTTCTTCTGACTTTGCTGAGATTACAACAGACAAGCCAGAAAAATCATTGCTTGAATCAATCAAGCGTAAAGGCGGACGTAACAACCAAGGTAGAATGACAGTTCGTCACCAAGGTGGAGGCCACAAGCGCCAATACCGTGTCATCGATTTCCAACGTCGGAAAGATGGCATTCCAGGACGCGTTGCTACGATCGAATACGATCCAAACCGTTCTGCAAACATCGCATTGATTAACTATGCAGATGGAGAAAAGAAATACATCCTTGCACCAAAAGGATTAACAGTAGGGACTACAATTATGTCAGGGCCTGAAGCGGATATCCGCGTAGGGAACGCACTGCCATTAGAAAACATCCCAATGGGTTCTACAATCCATAACATTGAAATGAAACCAGGCAAGGGTGGACAGTTAGTCCGTTCAGCAGGGACTTCAGCTCAATTACTAGGACGCGAAGGCAAATATGTCATCATTCGTCTACAATCTGGAGAGGTTCGTATGATCCTTGCTACTTGCCGCGCAACAATTGGTCAAGTTGGTAACGAACAGCACGAATTAATCAACATTGGTAAAGCAGGTCGTTCACGCTGGTTAGGCAAGCGCCCAACAGTTCGTGGATCTGTAATGAACCCTAACGATCACCCACACGGTGGTGGTGAAGGACGTACACCAATCGGCCGTCCAAGTCCTGTTACACCTTGGGGTAAACCAACTCTTGGTTACAAGACTCGTTCTAAGAACAATAAATCAGATAAGCTTATCGTTCGCCGTCGTAAAAAATAATGTGATTGCACTGCGGTTCATCGGATGGACCGTAGTACATACTTGGAAGGAGGTTCCAGAATGGGCCGCAGCTTGAAAAAAGGACCTTTTGCAGATGACCATTTACTAAAAAAGGTTGATGCACAAAAAAATGCAGAAAAGAAACAGGTTATTAAAACATGGTCACGCCGTTCTACAATCTTCCCGACTTTCATCGGATTGACGATTGCAGTATATGATGGACGCAAACATGTTCCTGTATATGTTACAGAAGATATGGTTGGGCACAAACTAGGTGAATTCGTACCTACGCGCACATATAAAGGCCATGGTGCCGACGATAAGAAAACAAAACGCTAAATTGAGAGGAGGTTATCCTGATGCAACAAGCTAAAGCATCTGTACGCACAGTCCGTATCGCTTCTCGCAAAGTTCGTTTGGTCGTTGATCTTATTCGCGGCAAGAATATCGGTGAAGCTATGGCTATTCTACGACTTACGCCTAAAGCGGCATCTCCTGTTGTAGAGAAACTTTTGAAATCAGCAATTGCAAACGCTGAGCATAACTACGAAATGGACACAGAAAACTTAATCGTGAGTGAAGTGTTCGTTGATGAAGGACCAACAATGAAACGTTTCCGTCCACGTGCACAAGGTCGTGCAAGTGCGATCAACAAACGTACAAGCCACATCACATTAGTGGTATCTGAGAAGAAGGAGGGGTAATTAGTGGGCCAAAAAGTACATCCTAACGGACTCCGTGTCGGTGTCATCCGTGACTGGGACTCAAAATGGTACGCGGAAAAAGATTACGCGTCCTTATTACATGAAGACTTAAAAGTTCGTGAATACATTGAAAAGCGTCTTGTAGACGCATCAGTTTCAAAAGTGGAAATTGAGCGTGCTGCTAAGCGTGTTAACATTACAATCCACACTGCAAAGCCAGGTATGGTTATCGGTAAGGGCGGTTCTGAAGTAGAAGTACTTCGTAAACAGCTTAACGAAATCACAGGCAAGCGTGTACACATTAATATTGTAGAAATTAAGCGTGCTGATTTAGATGCTAAACTAGTTGCAGAATCTATCGCTCGTCAATTAGAAAGCCGTGTATCATTCCGTCGTGCTCAGAAGCAAGCTATTCAACGCACAATCCGCTCTGGCGCTAAAGGAATTAAAACACAAGTGTCCGGTCGTCTTGGCGGTGCTGACATCGCTCGTGCTGAACACTATAGTGAAGGAACTGTCCCTCTTCATACGTTACGTGCAGATATAGATTATGCACATGCTGAAGCTGATACTACTTATGGTAAGCTTGGCGTTAAGGTATGGATTTATCGTGGTGAAGTCCTTCCAGTAAAGAAGAACTCTGGGGAAGGAGGCAAATAATATGTTAATGCCTAAACGTGTTAAACATCGTCGTGTATTCCGTGGGAAAATGCGTGGTGAAACAAAAGGTGGCGCTACTGTACAATTTGGTGAGTTTGGTCTTCAGGCTCTTGAATCAGGTTGGATCACGAACCGTCAGATTGAATCTGCTCGTATTGCTATGACTCGTTATATGAAACGTGGCGGTAAAGTTTGGATCAATATTTTCCCGCACAAGCCATATACTAAGAAGCCTCTTGAAGTCCGGATGGGTTCCGGTAAAGGTGCTGTAGAAGGCTGGGTTGCTGTTGTTAAGCCCGGTAGAGTAATGTTTGAAATTGCAGGTGTATCGGAAGAGGTAGCTCGTGAAGCACTTCGACTCGCATCTCACAAACTTCCTGTAACAAGCAAGTTTGTAAAACGTGAAGAAATTGGTGGTGAATCTAATGAAAGCTAATGAAATCCGTGACTTAACAACTGCAGAAATAGAGCAAAAAGTGAAATCACTGAAAGAAGAGCTTTTCAACCTTCGCTTCCAGTTAGCGACAGGTCAATTAGAAAACACTGCACGCATCCGTGAAGTACGTAAATCGATTGCGCGCATGAAAACTGTAATACGTCAAAGAGAAATCAGTGCAAATAACTGATGAAGGAGGTTGCAGCCATGACTGAGCGTAACCAGCGCAAAGTATACACAGGCCGTGTCGTTTCCGATAAAATGGATAAAACCGTTACGGTAATGGTAGAAACATACAAAAAGCACTCTTTATACGGTAAGCGTGTAAAGTATTCTAAAAAGTTAAAAGCGCATGATGAGCTAAACGAAGCGAAAATTGGCGATGTAGTTCGTATTATGGAAACTCGTCCATTATCCGCTACTAAGCGTTTCCGTCTTCTAGAAGTCGTTGAAAAAGCGATCATCATCTAATAAGTTTTTAACGCAGACTGCGGAAGGAGGTAGCCTCGATGATTCAACAAGAAACTCGAATGAAAGTAGCTGACAACTCTGGTGCTCGTGAAGTACTTACGATTAAAGTACTAGGCGGTTCAGGCCGTAAAGTAGCCAATATCGGAGACGTTGTTGTTGTTACAGTTAAGAAAGCAACACCAGGTGGCGTTGTTAAGAAGGGTGACGTTGTTAAAGCTGTCATCGTTCGTACGAAAAGTGGAGTTCGTCGTAAAGACGGTTCTTACATCACATTTGATGAAAATGCTTGCGTTATCATCCGTGACGACAAAGGACCACGCGGAACACGTATTTTCGGACCAGTTGCTCGCGAATTGCGCGATAACAACTTCATGAAAATCATTTCACTTGCTCCAGAAGTTCTTTAATTCTAATGACAGAGCCAGTCAAGGAGGTGCGATAGAATGCACGTTAAAAAAGGCGACAAAGTTATGGTGATCTCTGGGAAAGATAAAGGCAAAACAGGTGTGATCCTGACTGCTTATCCAAAAAAAGAACGTGTGCTTGTTGAAGGTATCAATATCGTCAAGAAGCATACGAAACCGAACCAAGAGAACCCTCAAGGCGGAATTGTAAGCCGAGAAGCTGCAATTCATGTCTCAAACGTGATGGTCATCGATCCTAAATCAGGCGAGCCGACTCGTGTAGGTTACAAAGTGGAAGACGGTAAGAAAGTACGTATTGCCAAAAAATCCGGTGAAGCACTGGACAAGTAAGTAAGGCATGAAAGGAGGTCCGACTGATGAGTCGTTTGAAAGAGAAATTCACTAAAGAAATCACTCCTGCTCTGATGAGCAAGTTTGAATATACATCTGTAATGCAAGTACCTAAAGTCGATAAGATTGTTATCAACATGGGTGTTGGTGATGCTGTACAAAATACAAAAGCACTTGACGCTGCTGTTGAAGATCTTGCGACTATCTCAGGTCAAAAACCCGTTATTACAAAAGCTAAGAAATCAATTGCTGGTTTCCGTTTGCGTGAAGGTATGCCTATCGGAACGAAAGTAACACTTCGTGGCGAGCGCATGTACGAGTTTCTTGATAAATTAGTATCTGTCTCACTACCACGTGTACGTGACTTCCGTGGCGTTTCTAAAAAAGCGTTCGATGGCCGCGGTAACTATACACTAGGTGTGAAAGAGCAACTTATTTTCCCTGAAATTGACTTCGATAAAGTATCAAAAGTACGTGGAA
>NZ_JARICI010000001.1 GCF_029257255.1 Sporosarcina sp.
TCCACAAGTGCATGCCATAACTCATTAACAGTTTCTGTAACTGTCAGCGAAGCGTTTTCTTCTACTTACATAATACGTAAAGTCATGTATATTTAGGGAACACATACTACAGATACATCCGAAAAAATATTTTTTGGTCTTACTCAGAACGCGATAAACCTTGTCACTATCGTATTTCCAAGAAGGAGTCGCCGCCCTCCACTCCGCTACACTGGCTTGTATTTCAGTACTTATTCAGTAGATAGCATCATAGCACTCATCAATAGGCGTAACTCACCAGAATACAACCCTAATTAGTTACAACCAGACTTAAAAAATAGCCACACCAGGTTTTTCAGTAATAAGTTCTTTGATACGGTTTTGCTCGTCCATGATTAGAACGTTTGGTTGATGTGTGCGTGCTTCTTCGTCGGAGAGGTAGACATAATTCAAAATGATGACGATGTCGCCAGGTTGTACTAGGCGTGCTGCTGCACCGTTTAAACAGATCACGCCGCTTCCTCTTTCGCCTGCAATAATGTATGTTTCGAAGCGTGCTCCGTTGTTATTATTGACGATCTGTACCTTTTCATTTGGCAGCATGCCTGCAGCATCCAATAGATCACGGTCAATTGTAATACTGCCTACGTAGTTCAGGTTGGCTTCTGTAACGGTTGCGCGGTGGATTTTTCCATTCATCATCATTCTAATCATTTTTTCTCATCCTTTATAGTTGACATAATAATATTATCTATTAACCTTGTCGAAGAAAATTTCACAGCAGTTGCAATAATGATTTCGTCTGCATCGCTGAAATTTTCATTCAAAGAAGGATATGCTAATGCTTTGATGTAATCAATTGTGCCTGACGTATTATTCTCAATCGCTGAACTGACAATCTTCTCCACTTCTTTAAGTGGAACACCTTCATAATAACTCTTTTTTCCGCTGCCTAGTGCGCGGTATATCGCGCTTGCTTCTTGTCGTTCTGAATCAGTCAGATGGACATTACGTGAACTTTTCGCCAGGCCGTCTTCTTCACGGACTGTCTCGACACGGTTAATCGCCGTTCGCAAATTAAAGTCCCGCACAAACGTCTCGATAATTGCTAATTGCTGTGCATCTTTCATTCCAAAGTAGGATTCATCAGGATTAACGATATTGAATAGCTTCAGCAATACTTTCAGAACCCCGTCAAAATGTCCGGGTCTGCTGGCACCACAAAGCTGTTCTGCCTGTGCGCCCGGTAAGATCCGGATCGAGCTGTCATGAGGATACATTTCTTTGACGGACGGAATGAATAAATAATTCACACCCGCTGCCGCTGCAAGCTCTGCATCCCGCTGCTCATCTCGAGGATAAGCCTCATAGTCTTCTCCCGGCCCAAATTGTGCAGGATTAACGAAAATACTCATGACAACCAAATCATGTTCTCTTCTTGCCTGTTCGACCAGCGCAAGATGTCCTTCATGAAGGAAGCCCATCGTCGGAACGAAGCCGACTGTCCGGCCTTCCCGCTGTCGTGGATTTAAAATATTCTGCAGTTCAGCTACCGAGCGAACTATTTGCATGGTCGCATTTGCATTCATAGTTTCTTACCTCCGTACAGAGCATCAAGCTCTTCTTCTTTCATTGTGAAGCGATGGCTTTCAGATGGGAATGAACCATTTTTCACTGCCAGATTATAGAGTTTGATCGCACCTTCAATATCTTTTCCTACCTCTGCATAGCTTTCTACGAACTTTGGCAGATTGTGATTTCCGTATCGCACCATATCATGGAAAACAAGTACTTGTCCGTCTGTCTCTGCTCCTGCTCCGATTCCGATGAGCGGAACGGATATAGCAGCCGCCACTTCTTTTGCCAATTGGTACGGAATACATTCAACGACAATCATGAATGCTCCTGCAGCTTCACAAGCTTTGGCATCCTCAATTAATTGCTGAGCAGCTGCAGCTGTTTTCCCTTGTACTTTATAGCCGCCCGTTACGCCTGCTGATTGGGGAAGCAGTCCTAAATGTGCACATACGGGAATTCCTGCTGTTGTCAGCAAATGAATCTTGTCGATCACTTCGCCGCTGCCCTCCATTTTTACTGCATTCGCAGAAGTTTCCTGGAATAAACGAAGTGCCTGCTGTAGCGTTTGATCCGCAGAACCGTGATAGGTTCCAAAAGGCATATCCATGATGACAAATGTATCTTTTGCTCCCCGGCGCACCGCTTTTCCGTGGTGGATCATTTCGTCAAGTGTCACGAGTGCTGTCGAATCGTATCCTAATACGACCATTCCCAATGAATCACCGACCAGCAGTACATCAACACCTGCATGCTCTGCAATTTGTGCTGTTGGGAAATCATAGGCAGTCAGCATACTGATTTTATCTCCCGCTACTTTCATCTTTGAAAAATCTGTTGTAGTTTTCACTGTTCATCTTCTCCTTTTGGAATGATTTCAGCGGGTATTCTTGTCCATTTTCACAAAAATAAAACCCTGCTGATCCATAATTGGACAGAAGGGTTGCGTAAGCATTAGTGAATGCATCCTCCGTCCCTGTCTTTTCAGATCAAGGCAGATCTACTTGCTATTTCAACTCAATTACAGGTGCAGCTCTTCATTGATACCGCCCTACGATGTATACTATATCAAAACAGTAAGATTCTGTATAGTTTTAATTCTTGATTTCTATATCAGCAGAATAAATTCCTCGCACTGTTCCGTCATCCAGCTTCAGTTCCAACATACCTTCTGATGATATCCCAAGCGCTGTCCCTTCCACTGTTTCATTGACCATCCGGGCGGTAATTCGCTTGCCAGTTATAGTAGCGTAACTTTCCCACAATAACTTTATCGGTGCGAATCCTTTTTCTATGTAGAGTGCAGTGTAGTGCTCCAAATAGTGCAGGATTTTCGCTACTAGTTTTGCCCGGTCTATATGCTCGCCTTTTTCGATTTTCAATGAAGTGGCGATAGACTGTAACTCATCCGGGAAATCTTCCGACTCTTGATTGGCATTCAATCCAATACCGAGAATGATCGCTTTGACACGGTCGGGATCTGCCTGCAGCTCCGTCAAAATACCTGTCACTTTCTTGCCGTTAAGTAAAATATCATTAGGCCATTTAATGACAGGCTGAATCTCCGCCACGTCTTCTATTGCGCGGACAATTGCCACCGCCGCTACAAGTGTCAGCTGTGGAGCTTGCTGTGGTGCCAGTCTTGGTCGGATGATCAGACTCATCCAGATACCGCGCCCCGCGTTTGAAGTCCAAGGCCGTGCCAGACGCCCTTTACCTGCTGTCTGTTCTTCCGAGATAATAAGGGTGCCGTCAGCTGCTCCGCCTTGTGCTTCTTCATGTGCAATCGTCTGCGTCGTCGGGCATGTTGAGAAGTAATGGATATGACGGCCGTAACGCTCCGTCTCCAAATATGTACTGATATTCGCAGCATTCACTAAATCCGGCGCTTTTATTAAATAATAGCCTTTTTTACGCATCGAACCAATTTCATAGCCCTCTTCTTCAAGTTCCTTAATATATTTCCAGATTGCCGTGCGGGACAGACCGAATTCATCGGCTATGTCCTGACCTGAAACCGGCTCACCTTGTGCAGCAAATAATCTTTTCAGTAACTCATTCTTTACGGGAAATTTCATAGACAAACCATTCCTTTATCGCCTGGGCGTCATTTTCAATCTGTCTGCATACAACCGCTTCTTCGATGATTCGTATCCATTCGCTCGTCCATTTTCCGCCACGTCTGCCTGACCACTGCAATAAGTCGGTACCAGTAAACGCCAATTCAGAACGATGCTGGATTGGTAAACTTTGCTTTCGTGCAGCTATTTGATCAAGTGGTTCAGCTTTTTCACGGGGATACTGCGACAAATGAATGCTTTCAGATATTTCCAGTACATCGAGCGGAAAATCATAAAGATCAAGGTCGTTATATAGACGTTGATTCCTAATCGCAGAAGCTTCCTCCATCTGTTTCAGAAAATGTTTCTCTTCGTTGGACAGTTTAAACTGTCTCGCAAGTTTTGCAGGGTTACTTTCACTTAACGTAAGCATCGCTGCCCAGCCGTGACGTACATTCCGGAAAGGCGCAAACTCTTCCAACCGTTCAAATGAAGAAAACAACTCGGGAAACAGTTCAGGAAGCCCGATTTCCCTGCTGTAGCGGAAAGCGGTGCAAGGATTCTGGCCATTCAACAACTTATCCAGTTCCGATTTAATTCGCTCTCTCGCGATATGGCCTAATTCAAACGCCATTTTTTTCATCGCGTCCAGCGTATCCTGCTCAATCCGAAAATCGAGTACGGAAGAAAAGCGCAGCGCACGAAAAATTCGCAATGCATCTTCACGGAAACGTTCTTCAGGACTTCCCACACAGCGAATCAATTGGTCATTCAAATCTTGTAATCCTCCGAAAAGATCGACCAGTTCACCTTCCAGCGTCATTGCCAATGCATTGATCGTAAAATCACGCCTTTGGAGATCTTCTTTCAATGAAGTGACATAGAACACTTCCTCTGGCCGCCGATGATCACTGTAAGTGCCTTCTGTCCTGAATGTCGTGACCTCAAACGGTTCGCCCTCCAACAGGACGAGCACCGTTCCATGTGCGATGCCGATATCTATTGTATGGCTAAATATCTCTTTTACTTGTTCAGGCAGTGCTGACGTTGCGATATCGATATCCGTTGGTTCCGTGCCTAGTACAAAGTCTCGTACCGCACCGCCGACAAATACGGCTTCGTAACCAGCTTCCGCCAATTGCCTGACGACACTTCGGCTGGCTGCTGATCCAAAAGAAGTTTTCATTTTATCTCCGCCACTTCTTCATATAATGCTTCATACTGTGAAACAATGTACTCTGAACTGAATTGTTCTTGTACGGTCTGGATTGCATGCTTTTTCATTTGTTTACGCAGCTCCTCATCGCTCAGTATTCGGGATACTCTCTCTGCTACGGCCTGTACATCACCAAGTTCAACAAGATAGCCATTATATCCGTCTTCCACAACTTCCGGGATGCCGCCAATCGCAGAAGCAACAGCTGGTACTCCGCATGCGAAGCCTTCAAGCAGTACCAGTCCAAATGCTTCTTTCTCAGAAAGCAACAGCATGACGTCACTTAGTGATAATAATTCTGGAAGATCATCGCGCTTACCTAAGAACAGGATCTCTTCCTCGAGACCTGCTTGTTTCACATACTCTTCCAAATCAAATTTTTCTGGACCTTCACCGACCAGAAGTAATTTTACATCGTGCTGCATACGTATTAATTCGAAGCTTTTAATGATATCAGGGATTCGTTTAACTTTCCGGAAGTTTGAAATATGAATCAGCACTTTTTCGCCAGCTACAATTCCAAGCTCTTCACGTAATGACGTTGTTTCACGCGGATAATATTTATCCTCATCAATAAAGTTATAAATTGTCTGGATCTCAGTTTTCGGTTGCAGAAGTGCGATTGTTTCATTTTGCAGTGAATGAGATACTGCTGTCACACGGTCTGACTTATTAATTCCATACGATAGTGTGTTTTTTAATGCCGGATCGTAGCCAAGAATTGTTACGTCTGTGCCATGCAACGTTGTGATGATTCCAATCGTTGATTCAGCCATATCTTTCGCCAAAACTGCAGATATTGCATGGGGCACTGCGTAATGGACGTGCAAAAGATCCAGGTTCTCCGACTCGATGACTTGCGCTATTCGGTTAGCAAGCGCAATATCATACGGCGGATACTTAAATACCGCATACCCTTCGATCGTCACTTCATGGAACTGGATATTCGGATGTGCATCGAGAAATCGAAACGGTTTACTGGACGTGATATAGTGCATTTCATGACCTCTGTTCGCCATCTTTAAACCGAGTTCCGTTGCGACAACTCCAGATCCTCCCAATGAGGGATAACAGATGACACCTACTTTTAATTTCCGTTGTTGTTGCATACGTTCTACCGCCTCACTGGGATGTTTAATCGATAATCTTTTCCAGTCCATAGACGAACTGAGTTGTTGAGACTGCTTCACGAATCGCCAGCAAAATTCCCGGCGCAAACGACTTACGGTCAAATGAATCATGACGAATTTTCAGTAATTCGCCTTCTCCTCCAAGCAGCACTTCCTGATGTGCAAGCAATCCAGGCAAACGAATACTGTGAATCTTCATTCCTTCGACGTCTGCTCCCCTTGCTCCTGCAAGTTTTTCCTGCTCTTCCGGGTGCCCTTGAATATGTGCTGCCCTCACTTCACGGATCATTTCTGCAGTCTTTACTGCTGTCCCGGACGGTGCATCAAGTTTCCGATCATGGTGCATTTCAAGAATCTCAATATCACCTAAATAACGAGCAGCCTGCTGTGCAAATTTCATCATTAAAACAGCTCCGATAGAAAAATTCGGGGCAATAATACAGCTTTTTTGTTGCTCTTTTGATAAGCTCTCTAAATCTGAAAGCATATCGTCTGTCAGTCCCGACGTTCCAATGACAACATGCAGACCGAGTGTCAGCGCTTCACTTGCATTGGCAAAAACCGCATCAGGATCTGTCACATCAAGCAGGATATCAGGATGATGCGCCGCGTTTAGTGCAGAAAGCGATGTATAAATGGGAACTCCGCCTTCCATACCTGTTACTGTTTCATTATGTAGAAATTCTCCATCATGTTTATAATCAAGTGCAGCTACTACCTCTATATCTGCCGCTTCATTCGCCGCAAGTACTGCCGTCCCGCCCATGCGCCCGCGTGCGCCTGCTATCGCTAATTTGATTGTCATTTACAATTCCTCCTTTTTGGTCCAGCGATCTGCATCTCTCGTTCGGAATTTCTCCATCACGGTATCCAGCGCTTCAGTTAAATTAATATTTTGTGAGTTGGCGAAACAAATCAAGACGAATAAAAGGTCTCCTGTTTCTTCTTCTAGTGTCCGTACGGCTTCTGTTGATTTCTTTTTTTTCATACCGTAGCGGTCCTGGACTTCGCGGGACAGTTCGCCAAGCTCTTCTGTTAATCGAGCCATCAGTTCCATTGGAGGAAAGTAGCCTTCTTTAAAGCCAGTTATGTATGTATCAACTTCTTGCTGTAATTGTACCATTGTTTTAGTCGTTTCCATGCGATATCAGCTCCTCTTCCTATCGTATGCATTTCGCTGACTATTGTCAAAATAAAATATTTGGGACATACTGTTTATATTGCTCGAATTAAAGGAGTGTTGAAGTTGTTTAATGGCATCCGTATACGCAATATATTATTAATCATACTTGGGGCAGCTATTTTTAGTTTTGGATTGGTCAACTTCACGATTCAGCATGAGTTGGCGGAAGGTGGATTTACAGGAATTACGCTAATTTTGCTGTTTGCGCTTCAATGGGATCCCGCATTAATGAACCTGGTGCTGAATATCCCGATGTTCTTTCTCGGATGGAAGATGCTCGGGAGACGTTCGTTTATTTATACCGTGATTGGTACGGTCGCTGTATCCGTTTTCATTAAGATCTTCATGAAATATCAAGTGCAGATCCATATGGAAGGTGATTTATTCCTAGTAGCTTTATTTGCCGGTGTTTTCATCGGTGTTGGGCTCGGTATTATCTTCCGAAGCGGAGGTACAACAGGCGGATCGGATATTATTGCGCGGCTTGCGCATAAGAAATACGGCATTACAATGGGAAAAACCATGTTTGCATTTGATGCAGTGGTCATTTTGCTGTCTTGGGCTGTGTATTTGGATTATCGCTCGATGATGTATACACTGGTCGCTTTATTCGTCGGTGCAAGAGTTATTGATTTTGTGCAAGAGGGAGCGTATTCAGCAAGAGGAGCCTTTATTATCACTAATAATCCAGACGAACTTGCAGAGATGATCGGCACAGTAATGGGACGAGGTGTTACGGTATTCAAAGGCTATGGGCATTTTTCTAAAGCTGACCGCGAAATTCTCTATTGCGTAGTGGGTAAGAACGAAATGATCCGCCTGAAGAATATCATTAATTCAGTTGACCCCGAAGCGTTTGTTTCATTAATGGAAGTCCACGATGTGATGGGTGAAGGATTTACATTGGACGAACAGAAACGTCCAATACAAGATTAAAAGGCTGTCCGCTAAAATCAGCGGACAGCCTTTTATTTTATATGGATTTCATACAATCAATCACGGTTTGTGAAGATCAATACTAAACGTACTAGCTCCAGAACAGCCACTGCAGTAGCAGCCACATATGTCATAGCGGCAGCGCTCAATACTTTTTTCGCCAATGGCTCTTCATCGTTACGGATAATTCCATGTTCAACGATTTGATCCATTGCACGTGAAGAAGCATTAAATTCTACAGGTAATGTAACGACTTGGAATAAAACTCCGACAGCCATTAATAAAATCCCGATCCCAAGCAAAGAGTTCATGCTCGAGAAAATCAGACCGATCATAATAAACACCCAAGAAGCGTTTGACGTCAAGCTAGCAACAGGTGCCAGTCTGTGACGGAAGCGCAGGAATGCATACGCCTCTTTATCCTGAATCGCATGGCCTACCTCGTGCGCAGCAATAGCTGTTCCGGCAACCGATGCTTCATGATAGTTACTTGAAGATAATGCTACAATTTTTGTCATCGGATTATAGTGGTCACTTAGGAATCCTTGGCTTTCCACTACTTTCACATCATGTAAACCATTTTGGTCTAAAATAAGACGAGCCACTTGCGCTCCCGTCATACCTGACGTGGAAGCGACTTTTGAGTATTTCTTATAAGTGCTTTTCACTTTAAACTGTGCATAAAGCGGTAGCAATATAATAATACCTAAATAGATCAAGAACAAGCCGATCTCTCCCCTTTCTTTCTACTCTAATTTTATAATGTATACTTGCTAACTGCAACTTTTAACTACGGTCTAATTTAAGTGAAGCGTGTCTTGAGCGCAGGCTCCAAATAGCAATTCCAATGCACACAATCGACATCCAGAAGGTAAAATAACCGATTTGCGGACTATACTTCATCAGGTCATGGTAAATCGGCATTTGGCCGAATACATAATCAATAATATCATTATGCAACGTCCAAATCGCAGCGATGGCTATATGCCATCCGGTGAATCGATAATTCGGCAAGTAAAGTACTCCCTGCAGCGCCATTGCCAAATGCGAGCCGATCAGCATCCAGCCAACCCAGCCGATCGAACCTGTCTCTACGAGCGTCAGAAAATTCATGGCGACTGCCCAAATACCATATTTCACAAGTGTGATAAGCGCAAGCGCTTCCATTAACTTGAAATGGCGTTTCATTAACCAGCCAATGATGGCGAAACAGAAAAACAAGGTAGCTGTTGGGCTGTCAGGCACGAAAATCCAAAACTTAGGTTCCGTTATTTCCAGCTGCCACATATACCAGTCATATCCGTAAACCGTTCCAAATATATTGATAAAGAGCAGAATCCATAAAAAAGATTTGTGAGATAAGATCATCCGGAGCTGCATGAATAAAATACGCAAAAACAATCCCCCTTATTTTTTGGATATTTGTATGTATTAGCCCTCCAGTGCCTGTCGAGCCTGGACGGCGCTTTCCACTTTTCAGATGGCCAGTTGCAAGCGCCAGGCTCTCGGGTCACTTCGGTCTTGCCGAAAAGGTGCAAAGACCGCACCTTTATCGGCAAGACCTCCAGTGCCTGTCGAGCCTGGACGGCGCTTTCCACTTTTCATTCAGTGTATATAGAAAAAAAGAGTCAGTTTCCTGACTCTTTTTCCTTACTTCGTATTCAAACCTTCAATGAACTCAGCGAGTACTTGAAGATCTTCATCCGAACCTTCCCATGTACCAGGAGGCATTCCTCCACGGCCATCATGAGCAATTTCAATAATTTCATCTGCTGTCATACCTGTATTTGTCAATGGTAGACCCAGTCCGCCTTGGAAGGAGTCACCGTGACAGCTAATACAGGAAGAGCCCTGGTAGATTTCAAAGCCCTCAGCTGTTTCATCAAATTCTACTTCATCAACGATTGCACCTTGAACTTTTGCAGCTTCCCAGTCATGGTTAGCAACTGATTCCCAAGTCAAGTAGAAAATCGCTAAGAACGAAAGAATCATGAATCCAGTTGGCAACGGACGCTTAAATGGACGTCTTTCTTTTGTTGTATCCATGAAAGGAACCAACATTAAAGCCATAAATGCCAATCCTGGAATGATGATGGCACCGACCACGTTGAAAGGACCGGATGCGAATTCATATTTCAGTAATTGATACATGAATAGGAAATACCAGTCTGGAACCGGTATATACAGAGGATCCGTCGGGTCCGCTTGACGCTCAAGCGGTGACGGGTGTGCAAGAGTAACAATCAGGTAGCCGATCAAGAAGATCGATCCGATCATCCACTCTTTCAATAGAAAGTTTGGCCAGAATGCTTCGGTTTTACCCGGATATTCTGAGTAATCTTTTGGTGTATTCGGCATTTTGTTTGAAGCTTTGATGCGCGAATCTCCAACAAATTTCATCCCTTTTCCGCGGTGCATGTTATTCCCTCCTTCTTAAATTTCAGATGACCCTAACCAAAAAA
>NZ_JARICI010000031.1 GCF_029257255.1 Sporosarcina sp.
AGCGAACAGCAACATAAATATTTTTTTCAATTAACTCTTCTCCTTTGTTTCTGAAACGTACCTCTAGTCTATCAGCTAGCTAGTAAAACGATGAAGGAAATAGCTCGTGGCAGTCCAGTTAATTTAAGAATGAGAGGGTTATAAAAATTCAATTAAGATCTAATTGATAGACAAAACCTAAATTGTTTATTGAGCCATTTAGTTGCGATTATGGAACCATTTACTATCTCGCTCCGTCTTGATTAATGAGAACTTTCAATGTGAATGGAGGTATAGTTATGTGGGTAATATTCGGTCTTATCGCAATAATAGCAACTTGTATAAATCTTTATATGTACGGAACAGGCAAAGAGTATAAATTGGCAATGGCAATGGGATTATCATTTACAGCACTGACAATTGTTGCAGATTACAGTATGGTGTCGGATTGGGTAGAGGTGAAAGATTGGGCTGCATTATTAGATGTAGTACCTACGATGGAAACAGCCTTATGGGTTTTGACGATTATATCGATTTTACTAAATATAACGCCTATACTTTTAGAGTTAAAAAACAAGAGAAAATAACGGTAATTCTTTGTCGCGAACGGGGGCGGTTTGTGGCACAATTTTTTGGCAAATACTTAGTTGATCGGTGCGGAAGCCAGCGACTCTGGGAGGATCAATAGACGATCCAAAGCCGTTTCTTTTTAACCAAATCCCTTGATATATAGGCAAATCGAGACCTGATTCTTATCCGAATTAGGCCTCTTTTTGGTTGTTTAATTGCGTTCCAATGAACTGAATGGGTTAGAAAAATGATGACTAGACTAAAAATACAAGTTATTTAAACAGGAGTGTTGAATGAAAGATCGGGGATTAAAGATTACTTTTACTCATGGAAAAGCCTTCACAGCTGCAACAGATTTCACAGGTCATCGCAACTTCATCAGTCATGCTTGGTGTGTATGTGGAAGGGCGATTCAGAAATGTGCAAACAGAAAAACATGCTGAGTTTAATAGGCAGCAATACGGAAGCAAAAGAAGAAATGGTTTTTTATTATGATAATGATGAACATTGTCGGGGTAGGCATAGCGAAAGTTTTGAGTGGATCACAACAAAATGCATATTTTTACACGCATGCTGCTGGAATGGCTGATAAAAACGGGGAGTGGTGAACGCAACGTGACTTCGTTCCAGTATGGGATGGATGACACAAAATGGGCAGCAGTAGAGGGCGGTGTTTATTGCTTAAAGATGCGATTTCAAAACAATAAAGCCAGTCAAATCAAAGTTTCTATTTGTTCTGACTGGCGATATAACGACCGGAGATTTTGATCAATACATATTCCTCCCTTTAATTAAACTGCTTGATCAAAATATGTATTGAGTAACATATCTAACTCTTGACTGCTTTTTACTACTAGTGGATGTGTAAACCCTAAATATTCGGCTTTTTTATACATATCTTTTCTTTTTATTTCAATTTTTAATTTCAACATTTTCCTTACCAAGAAACTTTTCATCATTATCCCTCTCAATATTAGTTTTTTTGTCTCGCAATGGTCCTAAAAAACAATCTTTTTAAATTTTAGCTTATTCAAAAAATAAAAGGTGTCGAATCATGCGAGTAAAAAGTGATTTCATAATAATGTCATAAACAATAAATTTCATACAAGATTAACCGGTTAATCCTTGACTTTAATGAACTCTTTAGGATTTGATTTTTAAATGAGATGGAGTCAAGAGCTTTTAACTGAAGTTGTTACGTAGTTCAAAGATGGAACGTATCAAAGATTTGGCCGCTCAAAGCTACCTACACTATAAAAAAGAAGATTAGTTCTAATTTTATTATTGATAAAAACCAAAAGATACTGGTATTTAATTCTAATTGATCAACTGAAGAATACTACTACCAATTAATATTGGTTAGGAGTCGTGTTTTGAAGAAAGGGATTTGGCCTTTTTTCGGTAGTAAAAGTACCTATGCGAACAAGGGAAGGCGTTATTATGAGGAAACAGGATAAAACCTTTGGGAAATAATACTGAAGAGAAGCTGATTGCTTTAATGGAAATCTGGAAAACTCACGAGACGATTCATGCAATCACAAGACATCAAACTACATTATTCCGTCTTGTTGAAGGATCATACACCGACGACCAAGTAGAAGACATTATTATCGATAAGACGTGTTTACAGAATATCTGATTATAGTAACAGCATTGAATTATGGTCCAAAAACACACTGTAAAATGACTTTCGTAAGATACCATTTTGCAGCGTGTTTTTATGTCTACAAAACGCGGAATGTGTTTGGTATTGTCACCGCTGAAATAATGCTATAATGTATCTACTTTAACTAAGTGACATCTTTGATATAGAGGAGTCTGAAAATGAAGCAATATTTAAATCTCTGTGAACATATTCTTGAAACAGGAACGAAAAAAGGAGACCGCACAGGAACTGGTACTTATAGCGTGTTTGGCTATCAAATGCGTTTTGATCTGGCACAAGGCTTTCCTTTAATGACAACAAAACGGACGGCGTTTCGCTTGATCGTCTCTGAATTGCTGTGGTTTTTGAAGGGCGATACGAATATTCGGACGCTCATTCAGGAACGCAATGGCATTTGGGACGAATGGGCATTTGAACGCTATGTGAAAAGTGAAGCGTACACAGGACCCGATATGACGAATTTTGGTCATCGTGTACTGGAAGACGAGCAATTCGCGGAAGTCTATCAAGCGGAACTTGCATCATTCAAAGAAAAAATACTCGCAGATGAAACCTTTGCTATGAAATACGGCGATTTAGGGCCTGTCTATGGTAAACAGTGGCGGGCATGGGACGCGGGAGACGGTGTGATTGATCAGCTTGCGCAAGTTATCGAGAGCATCAAAACGAACCCTGATTCCCGACGTCATATCGTCACTGCCTGGAATCCGGCAGAAGTAGATGACATGGCTTTGCCGCCATGTCACTTACTGTTCCAATTTTATGTAGCGGACGGGAAGCTGTCATGTCAATTGTACCAGCGAAGTGCGGACGTGTTCCTAGGCGTGCCGTTTAATATTGCGTCTTACGCTTTGTTGATTCATTTGATTGCGCATGAATGTGGACTTGAAGCGGGAGAATTTGTCCATACGCTTGGCGATGCACACATCTATCAAAACCATTTAAATCAAGTAAAAGAACAGCTGTCGAGAGAGCCAAAAGAATTGCCTACGCTGAAAGTCCATTACGACGGTCGTTCCATTTTCGACTTACAAACAGAAGACATTACAATAGAAGGCTATGATCCGCATCCCAGAATTAAAGCGCCGATTGCGGTATAAGGAGGAGAATCAGTTGATTTCATTACTGGTAGCACATGATTTGGATCGTGTAATAGGGAAAGATAACCAAATGCCATGGCATATCCCGGAAGAACTGGCTTACTTCAAAGAAAAGACAATGGGGAAAGCGATTGTCATGGGAAGGAAGACGTTCGAATCAATCGGACGTCCGCTCAAAGGCAGACTGAATATCATCATTACCCGAAATGAAGCATACCAAGCGGACGGTATAGAGGTCGTGCATGATCTCGATACGGCCATTCAGAAAGCCGAGGACTATGCAGAAGAAGTGATGATTATAGGCGGAGCGCAGATTTTTGAAATGACCATGGAGACGGCTGACCGGCTTTATGTTACCGTTATCGAGAAGTCCTATCCGGGCGATACATTCTTCCCAGAGTATAACGAAGGTTTTCAACTGACAAGCGAGTCCGATACACAATATGCAGAAGATGGTACTCCCTATGTCTATCAAATTTGGGACAAAAAATAACAGCGCCCTCATACATAGAGAAGGACGCTGAAATACATGCATGCGCTGCCTGCGATGACGAATAAATGCCAAATCGCGTGATTGTATGGCAGCCGGCGCCATGCAAAAAAGATGGAACCGAAAGTGTAGAAGATCCCGCCGATCACTAGCAGCCAGAAACCTGCAGCCGGCAGCTGTTCATAAAGCGGCTTGATCGCAATGATAATCAGCCAGCCCATAATGATGTAGAGAGCAAGGGAAGCTTTTTCAAAACGGTTAATGAAGAAGATCTTGAATAAAATACCGAGCAGTGTCAGACCCCATATGATACCGAACAATGTCCACCCAAGCGCTCCTTTTAATGTAACGAGCATGAATGGTGTATACGTGCCGGCAATCAGAACATAGATCGAAGAATGATCAAGTATGGCGAAAATCTCTTTCACCTTAATGGGCATACTATGTAATAACGTACTCATTAAAAACAGCAGGAGCATGGACACGCCAAAGATGGTGAAACTGACGATGGCAATTGCGGAGCCATGATTAACACCGGCCAAAATGAGATAAACCAGTGCAGGTATGCTTAGCAAAAAGCCAATGGCATGAGTGATCGCGTTCAAGCGTTCCTCTTTTAGATTTTTATAATCAAATGCGTCATTCAACTGACGACACCTCCTCAATGAACACTATAGCAAACTAACACTATAAAATCGCATATCGCACTTGACAAAGGAGATAGTTCACATGAAAAAAATACACGTTGTCACAGATTCAACTGCAGCCTTGACAGAAGAAATGATTGAAAAATATCAGATTCACGTGGTACCGCTGACAGTACAAATCAATAATAAATCATATATTGACGGAGTAGAGCTTCAGCCCGATGATTTTTTGGATCTGATGCGCGAATCAAAGGAACTTCCGAAAAGTTCACAGCCAGCAAGCGGGGTCTTCCAAAAATTATATGATGAGCTTGGGGCCGATGGTTCTCAGATTATCTCGATTCATATGACAGGAGGCATGAGCGGTACTGTAAAATCCGCTGAAACTGCTGCTCATGCATCGTCAGCTGACGTGACAGTCATTGATTCGATGTTCATTTCATATGCATTGACATTCCAGGTTTTAGAAGCCTGTCGTCTTGCAGAAGAAGGAAAGTCTGTGGAAGAAATCAAAGAGGCCGTAGAAAGTGTCCGTAAGCGTTCTTCATTGTTTGTCGTAGTCGATGTACTTGATAACATGGTGAAAGGCGGGCGTATAGGAAAAGGTAAGGCAATGTTGGGATCACTAATGAATATTAAGCCGATTGCAACATTGAAGGATGGCGTCTACACACCTGTAGCAAAAGTTCGCAGTCATAAGCAGGTAGTTACTTATTTATTTAACGAGTTTAAGAACGAAACAGCAGGGAAAGTAATACGAAGTGTCGGCATCGCTCATGCTAATGGATTAGCGATGGCGGATCCATTGAAGAAATTGATTGAAGAAATGGGCATTCAAGTGAAGCTCACATTTACGACACCGATCGTCAGTACACATACAGGCGAGGGTGCGATTGGTTTCATGTTTTATACAGATTAATAATGTAAGAGGGGAAGATACAGCTTATGAGAAGAATGATGTTGCTTGTATTCGTCTTCTCTCTGTTCTTATCAGGGTGCCAAGCACCATTTAGCCAAAAAGAAACGACATTGCCAGAAAGAGAACCTGTTCTCTTCGAACCATTTTCCATTCCGGAATATTTTGTTCCAAAACGCGTCAATGTGCTCGGTCTAGGAGATTCATTGACCCAAGGAGTGGGAGATGAACGTAAAGATGGTGGTTATTTCGGACGCTTGACAACAGAAATGGAACAATGGAAAGGCATTATGGAAGTAGATGCCGTAAATTTAGCTAAAAGAGGACGGCGGAGCGACCAATTCTTAGATCAGTTAGAAGATGCTGAAGTTCAGGAAGCCATTGTACAAGCAGATTATATCGTCTTTACCATTGGCGGTAATGATTTGATGAAAGTGGTTAAAGGTAATTTCATGAAAATGAAACTTTCGGATTTTTATAAGGAGCTTGGAAAATTCGAAAATAGGATGGAAGAGTTGTTTCATCTAATACGATTGTTGAATCCGAACGCGCCCATTATTGTGGCGGGCATGTATAATCCTTTTTCTGTCGTAACAGATGAAGTGCAGGAATTTGAAGAGATTGTCGATGATTGGAACGTTTCCTTGGAAGAGCAAGTCAGGAAAGATGGGGCAGCCTGTTTTGTGCCTGTAAAAGATTTATTTAATTCGAATAAAAATATGGTTTATCACACAGATTTCTTTCATCCAAACAGTAAAGGCTATGATTTGATGGCAGACCGATTTGTCGAAGAAATGAAAAAATGTTCTGCGATTGAGCTGGAAGTGGAGTGAACGCGAGAATGAATTTTTGGAAAATAGCATTTTTCAGCCTGGCAGGACTGGTCGCAGCATCGCTTGTCGGTCTGATTTTATTGATTGGCGGTACGACTTCATCACCTCCTCTTCCTGAATCAGACGCAAAAGGGACTGAAGGCTATACACTGGAACTGAATACCACCAAGGAAAACTTTGAAGGCATTGCGAATACGTATATTCGAAAAGCAGTAAAAGGTGCGCTCCCGGTTGAGCTGGAAATGGGTGACGACGTGCTGCTGACATCAGAATTGACGGTATTTTCGTATACACTGCCGCTTGCTATGCATTTTGATCCGGTGGTGCAGGATGATGGAAACTTAATCCTGAAGCAATCGTCAATGGAATTAGGACATTTGACGGTTCCACCATCGACGGTGTTGAAATTACTGAAAAACTCGGTGGAACTGCCGTCTTGGATGGTTGTACGACCGAAAGAAGAAGAGATCTTCATCAATTTACAGGATCTCCCGATATCCGGAGATGTACAAGTGAGAGCAAAAGAAGTGAATTTAGCTGAAAATGATATTATATTGGAAGTATTGATACCGAAAAACTAAGGAGGCAGCACTTATGGCTACACAATACGCAACTTTTGCAGGCGGATGTTTTTGGTGTATGGTTAAACCGTTTGATTTATACGACGGTGTACATTCAGTAACATCAGGTTATACAGGAGGACATAAAGCGAATCCGACGTATGAAGAAGTCTGTTCCAATACGACAGGCCACCGGGAAGCTGTCCAGATCGAATTTGATGATAAGTTGATTTCGTATACAGAGTTATTGAATATTTTCTGGCAAGTGATCGACCCTACAGATGCAGGCGGACAATTCGGTGACCGTGGTGAATCATATAAATCTGCAGTCTATACACATTCTCCTGAACAGCAGAAAGAAGCGGAAGAATCGAAGAAAGAATTGCAGGAAAGCGGTAAATTTAATTCGCCGATTGCCACAGAGATCTTGCCTGCACACCCGTTTTATCCTGCGGAAGAACATCACCAAAAATATTATGAAAAGAACCCAGGCCATTATGAACGTTATTCTGTTGGTTCCGGCCGTGCAGGATTTATCCAACAACATTGGGGGGATCGCTCATGAAGGAAGATTTGAAAAAACGATTAACCGAGATGCAATATCATGTCACACAGGAAAGCGGTACTGAACCTCCGTTCCGCAATGAATATGATGCGCATTATGAAGACGGAATCTATGTCGATGTGGTATCCGGCAAAGCTTTATTCAGTTCACACGATAAATATGATGCTGGCTGTGGGTGGCCAAGCTTCACTAAGCCGATCGAAGCGGCGGAAGTGACGGAGCACTTTGATACAGCACATGGCATGCGCCGCACAGAGGTACGGAGCAAAACCGCTGATTCCCATTTAGGACACGTCTTCCCGGATGGACCTACGGATCAGGGTGGACTGCGCTACTGCATCAATTCCGCTTCCATGCGCTTTGTTCCGGCCTCTGATTTGGACAAAGAGGGTTATGGAGAATATAAAGGATTATTTGAGTAAAGGAAGGTGACCGCGATGGATCGTTCCTTTTATCACTTTGCGCTGAGATATCGCGGCGGCGGAAAAGATGACCTGAAGGCCATGTTCGCAGAGAAAATGTTTCGTGATGCAAGTTTCCCAAAAAATGAAGAAGAGTTCGATTTGCTGTCACGCTATATTGAAGATGCCGCTGATGCAGATTTAAGCTCTGTCACTTTTGATGAACTGTACGCGATCTATGAGCACGTATGCAGCAGATAAACGGCGAGGTCTTCATTGCATCTCGTCATTTTTAACTGTATGATAAAACAAAATAATGAAATGAGGCTGAATCAAATGAGTATACATATTGATGCAAAAAAAGGGGATATCGCAGACGCGATCCTACTGCCAGGCGACCCGTTGCGCGCAAAATATATTGCGGAAACATTTTTAGAAGATGTCGTACAGTATAACGAAGTTCGTAATATGTTCGGCTTTACGGGCA
>NZ_JARICI010000045.1 GCF_029257255.1 Sporosarcina sp.
GCCTGATTCTCCAACTAATGCCACCTTCTGACCGGTCTTTGCAGTAAAACTCACATTATTGATTACGTTATTTACCGTTACAATTGGCTGTCCATCAGGGTCAGGTTTACTTTGAGAATATCCAAAAGTAACATTTTCATAAGTAATCGTATAATCTTTTCCCCTAAACTCTGCATCTGTCTGCTGTAATGGTTCACTATCAAGCACCTGCTCCAGTGCCGAAATCTTATAGTTTAGCTGAGGAAGAGTCGGCAAGAATCCCATGGATTTTAAAAGAGGCATACCTATACTCAAAGATAGACACAACACTAGGATTAAATTTGGGAGTGTAGACCAGCCACAGAGAACGCACCAAGCTCCCAGCGGAAGCGTAAGAATTATTGTGCATGGTAGCAAACTACTATAAACAGCCATCCACGGCCATGCAGCTTTGTACCAAGCCAGTGTATAATCCCGATAATCCCCAATATCTTTACGGAATCGTTCGTAAGATTCAACATCCTTATTAAATACTTTTACGACTTCCATTCCGTTGATATATTCAATAATAGTATTATTCATTTTTTGCCCCGCCATATAGTATGGTCCCATTTTTTTCATACCAACAGAATACATAATCATCATAGCAACTAAACTAAATGGTATTGATACCAGCGACATTAAAGCCAATTTCCAATCCACAAAGAACATTGCTACATAAATAACTAGCGGAATCATAAGATTGGCAATCCCCTCTGGCAAAGAATGCGCCAATAATACTTCCAAACTATCCACATCATCCACAAACAATTTCTTTACAGTTCCAGTTCCTTTATCCTGAATAAAGCCAAGTGGCATTGTCTCAAAACGTTTCTGTAAAGCAATACGCAAACGAAGCAATATATTATAGGCTGCTTTATGTGATATGTTCAATCCTACACCATATAAAATTGCCTGTAGCACAAGGCATATCAATACACCACATACCCGCAGCAAAACATATGTAATTTCGATAGTCTCTCCCATAACCAATGGTGCAATAATCTGGTAAGCTAATACAAATGGAAATACTCCCATAAGAACGCTTAGCAGTACAACAAAAGTCGCTCTATACAGGCTCTTTTTATGAGCACCTGCATACTCAAATACTTTTTGTAACATAATAAACCTCCTAACTAAAATATTTTTTTGATAGTTCCTTTAACATTGCCGGGGTAAGTTCTTGATTTTGAATATACTCCGACTGATCAAGCTGCAACACCTCCGTACAGGTACGAACAATAAACTCAAAATCATGTGATACCACAAAAATAATAACTCCTGAATCTGCAAGACGTTTGATTAGGCGGCTAACTCTTATCATTGAGTCGTAATCCAGTCCACTTGTCGGCTCATCAAAATAAATAACCGGACTGTCCTTTACTAGAGAAGCTCCAATAGTTACCCGTTGTTTCTGTCCTCCTGAAAGAGAGGCAGGGTGTCTCGTTTTATATTCCAGAAGTTCTAGAGCCTCTAACGTCTCTTTAATTTTTTCTGTACAATCCATCTCAATACCAAGGGATAATTCTTCTTCCACGCTACTTCCAAAAAGTTGATAATCTGTATCCTGCATAACCAAATATGATAATGCTCTACGCTTCCGTGGAGATAATTTTTTCCCATCATATTGAATCTCCCCACCTGTTTCCTTCAACAAACCGGTTAAAATAGACAGTAGTGTTGTTTTTCCCGCCCCATTATGCCCTAGAATACCTATTACCTCTCCAGTATGTGTCTCAAAACTTATATTATTTAATACCTCTTCTCCCTTTTTATATGCGAATTTCAAATTATCAACTCGCAAAATATGCTGTTCTTTAACTTCCCGCTTTTTGGCTCGATAACTCTCCGCATCTTTTTCTGGAAATACTGTTCGCAACCCATAATTCACGCGACGTTCTTCTTGTAACTCGCAAAACTCTTTTCTAGTAAATCTTTCTTTAATACATCCATCTTCAATTAAAAATATACGATCAAACAATTCCCGTAGATAATAGAATCGATGCTCTACCACAAAAATCGTAAAGCCTTGTTGCTTCAACATCTTCATAATCCGTGCCAAACGTTTTGTTGCTTCATAATCTAAATTTGCTGAAGGTTCATCAAAAATATACACTTTAGGAGCCAACGCATAAACTGAACCAATTGCTATCTGTTGTTTCTCGCCACTTGATAATGTAAAAATACTCCTGTTTAAAAACTCCTCCAATTCTAAATCCTTTGTAGATTTTGCTATCCGAGAAATAGTTTCCTCTCGTGGATATCCCATGTTCTCACTCCCAAAGGCTAATTCTCTCGTAGTATCGGTCATGAAAAATTGAGAACGTGGATCTTGAAATACCGTTCCTACTTTCCCAGCCAATTGTGCAGGTTGCATATCCAAAACAGACTTTCCATTCAAAAGTAGATTCCCTTTAATCTCTCCTGGATAAAAATGTGGTATCAAACCATTTAATGACCGAATCAAGGTCGTCTTTCCGCAACCGCTTCTTCCTGTCAAAAGAATAAATTCTCCATCCTGAACGGTTACATCAATATTCTTTAATGTAAACTCGGAGCTTTCTTCATATCTAAATGAAAATTTCTGAAATTCTATCATCCACTATACCCTCCACAAAATTATTTCACCAATAGATGTATGATCAAGAAACAAAAGAAGCCCCAAAAAAGCAATTCCTAAAATTGTTACCATATATTCCTGCCAAGAAAAATAAATCCTATTTAAAGCGAATCTTTTCGCCTCTAGCTCTAAGCCACGTGTAGTTCCAGATGCTGCCAACTCATCTGTTACTTTTAAGCAACGCATG
>NZ_JARICI010000061.1 GCF_029257255.1 Sporosarcina sp.
ACGTTTCGGACGGGCAGCTGCTCGGGTCACTTCGACTTTTACAAAAAGATGCAAAGGACGCATCTTTTGTGAAAAAGTCTCCAGTGCCTGTCGCAGCTAAGCGCCCGCTTCCGCTTTTGGTATCAAATAGTTTTCATCTTTCTGTCATCTGTCTATAATGACAGAGAGGCAGTTAAAAAAAGTGAGGGATTTGTATGAACAAAGAAACATTGGAATTATTTCGTACGTTAACAGAACTTCCAGGCGCACCGGGGAATGAGTATCGTGTCCGGGCTTTTATGCGTGAACAGCTTGAAAAAAATGCAGATGAAATGATTCAGGACGGACTGGGCGGTGTGTTCGGTATTCGTCATGGTAAAGAAGGCCAGCCGAAGATTATGGTGGCAGGCCATATGGATGAAGTTGGATTCATGGTGACTGGTATTACAGACAATGGAATGTTGCGTTTTCAGCCGTTAGGCGGCTGGTGGAACCAGGTGTTACTTGCACAGCGTGTGGAAATTATTACGGAAAACGATGCGGTACAAGGGGTCATCGGCTCGATTCCTCCACATTTATTGAGTGATGCTGAACGAAGTAAGCCAATGGATATCAAAAATATGCTGATTGATGTAGGTGCAGATGATAAAGCAGACGCAGAGAGCTTTGGCATTCGTCCAGGCCAGCAGATCTTGCCTATTTGTCCGTTCACACCGATGGCCAATCCGAAAAAAATCATGGCAAAAGCATGGGATAATCGTTATGGCTGCGGACTTGCGGTGGAATTGCTGCAGGAAGTGAAGAATGATACTCTTCCCAACACGCTTTATTCAGGTGCAACTGTTATGGAAGAAGTCGGTCTTCGGGGTGCGCAGACGGCAGCTCGTATGATCAATCCGGATTTGTTTTTCGGATTAGATGCCAGTCCAGCTAATGACGCGAGCGGCAATAAAACAGAGTTCGGTCAGCTTGGGAAAGGAACATTATTGAGAATACTTGATCGCACGATGGTGACACACCGCGGGTTGCGTGAGTTTATTCTGGATACGGCAGAAACACATCATATCCCTTATCAATATTTCGTTTCCCAAGGCGGTACAGATGCTGGACAGGTGCACGTTTCTAATGAAGGGGTTCCGAGTGCAGTAATTGGAATCTGTTCACGCTATATTCATACAGCAGCCTCCATTATCCATACCGATGACTATGCGGCAGCTAAAGAACTGCTTGTACATTTAGTGAAAGCATGCGATAAAACAACTGTGGAAACGATAAAGCAAAACTGCTGATGTAGATAGAAGGGAGTTTACTGCATGAAGTTTATTCTAGGTTCAGAAAACCAAGCAAAACTACGTGCTGTTTCGCGTATTGTGAAGCAGCATCTGGTAGGCAGTGAAATTTCATCTGTTTCCGTTCAGTCAGGAGTAAGTGCCCAACCGATGAGTGATCTGGAAACCAGACAAGGTGCTATTAATCGCGCGATGGCAGTGTGTGCTTTGCGTGAAGATGCATATGGCATTGGACTCGAAGGCGGGGTGCGTATGATTGAAGGCACCATGTACCTTTGTAATTGGGGCGCGCTGACAACTCCGGATGGCAAGACATTTACTGCTGCAGGTGCACAGATTCCTATACCGGAAGCATTAGCGGCAGAAATAAGAAAAGGCATTGAATTAGGAGATGCTGTTGATCAGTATTTTAAAAAACAGGATATTCGAATGTCTGAAGGGGCGATGGGCATGCTGACTGCCCAGGCAGTCCCCCGTGATGTGTTATTTGAACATATTATGCAGTTGTTGATCGGTCAGTTTCTTTATGTCCAAGCAGCTCTTCGATGAAGATTGCATTAGTTACAGCATGCGATTAGAATAAGACTGATAGAAATTGTACGGTGCAGAGAAGGGGGGAACCTGGATGTTCCGAAATGGAAAGGTTGTCTTGCTGATATTGTTGGCTGTCGTCCTTGCAGGATGTTCTCAGAAAGTAGAGAGCCGCACAGACGATGGATTTATTGACGCAAAAAATGCTTTTGAAGCGAATGATAAGAGAGCCAATGATTCAGTTGGAGATATAAAGTTCCATAAGCCAACCACAATGAAAGTGGACAAGCAGTCTACTTCTCAGACGATTGTTTTAACTAAACGAAATGATTCGTTTTATTTGACTGTCAATCCGAATGAAAAGAAAGATAGTCGCGTCTATTATGATTTACTACTGACAGATGAACCAGAAAAATTAATCGGGGCTCAGACTTTCGCGAAAGATGAAGCGTTTGGTTTTGTGGCAGTCATTCAAAAAAGTGAAAACCTGGTTGAATTAGTTGCGAATGTTGGTGGAGCAAAAGTAGAAACTGTAACAAATGAAGAAAATATCGACTCTTATTTGGAGAAGATGATGCAGATTGCCCGTTCTGTTCAGCATAATGATCAATAAGTTTGCATGGTAATGATTATGGAGGGAGAGAAACTTCAATGGAAGCAAAGGACTTAGTGGAAGAATTGAAACGTCGGCTGCCCGCGGAAAAGTTTGACTGGCAATTCGATCGCAAGGCAGACAAACTGCGAATCGTTCACCACACTCTTCATCATGGGATGGATATTTCCTTACCGGAAATCCTGGCAAAGTATGAAGTGAAAAAAGAACGAGCGATTGATGAGATCGTTTATACGATTCAGGAAACGTTTGATGCAATGGAACAGGAGCAGGCAAAAGGATTTGCGAATCAAAAAAATATTTATCCTGTTATTCGCTCTACTTCATTTCCAAAAGAAAGTACTGCAGGCATTCCGTTCTTGACTAAGGATCATACAGCGGAGACGCAAATTTATTACGCACTTGATTTGGGAACAACTTATCGTTTAATCGATGAAAATATGTTAAAAGATATGAACATGACAGAACGAGAAGTGCAGGAAGTGGCAATGTTTACGGTTAAAACATTGCCGACTGCATGGAAACAAGATACCGTTTCTGATAATGTATTTTACTTCATTAACAATAATGACGGCTATGATGCCAGCCGAATTCTTAATCAGCCGTTTTTGAAAGAAATGGAACAGAAGATAGAGGGGCATATGGTTGTCTCTGTACCGCATCAGGATGTCTTAATCATTGCGGATGTGCGCAATGATACTGGATATGATGTCATCGCACAAATGGCCATGCAGTTTTTCACGACTGGAGCAGTGCCGGTTACATCGCTATCATTTATTTACGAAGACGGTAAACTGGAACCGATTTTTATTATGGCAAAAAACAGATTAGCTAGAAGGGAAAAGAAAAAATGAACGTATTTTATAATGCACAAGGAGTGGGCGATGTTTTATTCGTCCAGCTTACGACAGAAACACCAGCTCAGGTAGTTTGCGAGCGTAAAAATGATGTAGCAATTTTAAAAGATGAGAAAACAGGCGAGATCGCTGGTTTCAACTTATTTGATGTCTCTACTTACTTCGCTGTCTCTGCAGTAGGACAGGTAGAATTAACAGAAGAACTCGGTGAACAGCTTAAAGATGCCCTGAAGAAAAATGAAGCTAATATTGAACTGAATTTAGACTTCAGTCCGAAATTTGTTGTCGGTTATGTAACAGAGAAGGAAAAGCATCCAAACGCTGATAAGCTGAATATCTGTCAGGTTGATGTTGGAGACGAAACATTGCAAATCGTCTGTGGAGCACCAAATGTAGAAGCAGGGCAGAAAGTGGTTGTCGCAAAAGTGGGGGCTGTGATGCCTTCAGGGATGATCATTAAAGATGCAGAACTGCGTGGTGTGGCTTCATCAGGCATGATTTGTTCAGCTAAAGAGCTGGGACTTAAAGATGCACCGGAAGAAAAAGGCATTCTTGTGCTGGATGAACAAAAAGAAGCTGGAGAAGCATTCGAAATCTAATCAACTCCAATTAACTAATCAGCTTTTGCGACGGGCTCAATACAGCCTGTTGCAAAAGCTTTTTTTAATTATACAATGTAACTCTTGTGGAATAACCCTAACTAAATATTTTGATAAGTATCTAATTTTCTTTTATTTCCCCAACAGCATAGATCTGTTTGATTTCCATGCAAGTAACCTGTTAAAATAGATTGATTGACATGAAAAGAGTGATATATTTGAGTTGGTTACGAAACATGAAAAGGCGTCTTCAGCAAATGAAGGAAGACGATGGACAGACAATCGATCCATATCAAAATGATTTAACCGGTGATACAGAAAATAATAAAAAAACAAAGTTTAGATTTCCTATCGTTTCAGACCATGAGATCTATGGCTGGGAAAAAGAAATCGATCAAAACGAATATACAAAAGACTATTTACAACAAGAATTAGAAGAAGAGTATGAAAAGGTGCCGCTCTATCAAAATAACCGTTGGCCCGGACGGCATGCGCAAACCGGCAAGATTCACAGAGCAGAAGCACGAGCTGAATCTAGTAAGCCACAATCTCACTCAAGCAGTCAGCCGGCTGCTCCAGTAATAAAAAAAGTAGAGGCGGAACCTGCACCCTTGTCAGAACGGCCAAAACCTTCACGCAGGCCATTTTCTCCGACGGAAGTACCGTCACCTATTTATGGCTATCACAAAAGTTCACCGATTCTTTCTGCAATGGAAGCGGCAAAAATAAAGAGACAGCAACAAGAGGCAGAACAGCCGAAAATAACACCGTTATACGGTCCTGAAGAAGTTGAGAAGGTGCAAGTACAGAAAGAAACTGTTCTTCCAGTAGAGCTGCCGCCAGAAGATACAAAGATCCCTGCAATCCAAGAAATTATGGAACCTGCACAAGATCACATGGGAGATTCTTACATAGAATCAAAGGAACCTGAATATGAATCTGAAGGTGAACCTGAAACGAAGACTGAAGCAATGCCGCTAGAACAGAAAGACGTACAGACTTCATCTCTCCTAGCAATTGCTGAAGACCTATCAGAAGAATCATCTCCTTCAATGGTTAGTACGATAATTGAAGAAGAACAAGAAGAACAAGAAGAACAAGAAGAACAAGAAGAACAAGAACAAGAACAACCAAAACAACAAATAAAAGAACAACCTATAGAAGTAGAGCAAGCAGATTATTCATTACAGCAAGAAAAGGCACAAGTGCAACAGGCAGTACTAGCAGAAACACGAGAAGACAATCCAGAAGAGGTCGAGAAATTACCACCTCTGATTACTGATGAAATCGTTGCAGAAGAGCAGGAAGTTTCACAAGAAGAAGTGGAAGAGCAACCTGAAGAGCGTGTTCCAGAAAAGAAAGAGAAAATCATGCCATTTAATGTTTTGATGCTTCAATCTGATAAACAGAAATTGCTTGCGAAGAGTGCGTCTGTAAAAACGGATTCAACACCGACAGAGCAAATTCCTCCTGTACAGTCTGCGATTGAAAAGGCAGTGCTAGTAAGGACGCCAGCAATGAGTGTAGCTCCTTCGGTACCAGAAGAGACTGAAAAAGTAGTTGAAACGGAAGAAATAGAAGAAACACCACCGCCTTCTTATGCTTTTCCTTCTATTAGCTATCTCACGCCGCCTGAAGAAGAAATTAAGGATGAAGAGTGGTTGAAAATGCAATCCGCTAAATTAGAAGAAGCACTGTCTTCTTTCTCTATCCAAGCGACCGTAATGGCAGCTGTACAAGGTCCTGCTGTTACGATGTTCGAATTGACAGTAGAGCAAGGTGTGAAAGTTAGTAAAATTCGAAATCTGACCGATGATCTGAAACTGGCTTTGGCTGCTAGAGATATTCGAATTCAAGCACCGATTCCCGGCACTAGCATGATCGGAGTAGAGATTCCGAATCGCCAGACGAGAGCAGTTCGTATTTCAGAAGTCATTGAAAGTACATCATTTACTTCGTCAGCTTCACCTTTAGAAGCGGTGTTAGGTTTGAGTTTAACAGGTGAGCCGCAAACACTTGACTTGCGTAAAATGCCACATGGAATGATCGCGGGAGCTACTGGTTCCGGTAAATCAGTATGTATCAATTCAATTCTAATTAGTTTGCTCTATAAGGCTTCTTACCACGATCTGAAATTATTATTAATTGATCCGAAGATGGTGGAACTGGCGCCGTATAACGGAATTCCGCATTTATTGAGTCCTGTTATTACGGATGTCAAAGCTGCCACTGCTGCACTTAAATGGGCGGTAGAGGAAATGGAAAGACGCTATGAATTATTTGCTCATTCCGGCGTACGAAACATCGAACGCTATAATGATATGGTCATGGAGTCACGTCGTTTCTCTTTGAAAATGCCTTATATGTTGATCGTCATTGATGAGTTAGCAGATTAAATGATGATGGCACCGGCAGATGTAGAAATATCGATCAGTCGGATTACACAAAAAGCCCGTGCTTGCGGGATTCATTTGATTATTGCTACCCAACGTCCTTCTGTAGACGTAATCACAGGTACGATAAAAGCAAATATCCCGACACGTATTGCATTTGCAGTCTCTTCACAGGTCGACTCCAGAACGATATTGGATGGTGTCGGGGCGGAACGTCTGTTAGGAAAAGGCGATATGCTCTACTTAGGCAATGGCCAATCATCTCCTGTCCGGCTGCAAGGGACATTTGTCACGGACGATGAAATAGAGCGTATAATAGAACATGTTCGAAATGAAGCGGAACCAGATTATTTATTCGGCCAGGAAGACTTATTGGCGTCCGCTATTCAAGAAGAGGAGACCGACCCGTTATTCCGGCAAGCCTGTACGTTTGTCATTGAACAGGGGAGTGCATCCACCTCTTCGCTGCAGCGTCATTTCAGCATCGGATACAATCGTGCTGCAAAATTAATTGACCGCATGGAATCGAACCAGTTTATATCGGAACAGCGAGGAAGCAAGCCGAGAGATGTATTTTTGACACATCAGGAATTGGAAAGCTTTCTAGGTTGAAAATGTTTCATAGCCGGTCACTAATCTTTATAAAAACACATGCTATACTATGACAAGATATATTCTTCAGCCGCTGGAAATGCGTATGTGCTGTTGATAAAAAGTGGGATGAAAGAGTTCCCGGGAGGTTTCAATATGACATTGTTTCATTTTACAGGCATCAAAGGTTCGGGTATGAGTTCACTTGCTCAGCTTTTGCATGATTCTGCTTATACAGTCCAAGGTTCAGATGTAGAAAAATACTTTTTTACAGAAGACCCTTTACATGAACGAAATATAAAAGTACTGCCCTTTGATGAAAATAATATCCAACCCGATATGAAAATTATTGCAGGGAATGCCTTTAAAGACGATCATCCCGAATTGGTCCGCGCGAATGAATTAGGACTTGAAGTGATACGCTATCATGATTTTCTTGGTACGTATATGGAGCAATTCACATCGATCGGTGTTACTGGAACACATGGTAAAACGTCCACTACGGGATTGCTGTCCCATGTACTTGGCGGATTTGCGCCGACTTCCTATTTAATTGGGGACGGCACTGGAAAAGGTGTCGAAAATACGGAGTTCTTTGTTTTTGAAGCCTGCGAATATAAACGCCATTTTTTAGCTTATCACCCTGATTATGCAATCATGACCAATATTGATTTTGATCATCCTGACTACTTTACGAGTTTAGATGACATCCTGGATGCTTTTAGTGAGATGGCTGGCCAGGTGAAAAAAGCATTGATTGCTTGCGGTGATGATGAAAATCTTCAACGTCTGCAGACGCAGGTTCCGATTGTCTATTACGGTTTGGAATCATCTAATGATTTTTGTGCAGCTAATATTGAAAAAGATCAAGTGGGCTGTTCTTTTGACGTCTTCATCCGCAATGAATTCTACTATCGCTTCACGATTCTACAGACAGGGGATCATGCGATAAAAAATGCGCTCGGAGTCATTACATTATGCCATTATGAGAATATCCCGGCAGAAGTGATCAATGAACGTTTTGCTTCATTTCCTGGTGTGAAAAGAAGGTTTTCCGTCATGGAGCACGAAGGAAGAATTCTAGTAGATGATTATGCACATCATCCTACTGAAATCCGTGCTACACTAGATTCAGCACGTCAAAAATATCCCGATCGCGAAGTAGTAGCTGTCTTCCAGCCGCATACGTTTACACGCACCGCTGCGCTGATGGATCAATTTGCTGAAAGTCTGGCTGAAGCAGATCAAGTATATCTTTGCGATATTTTTGGTTCAGCAAGAGAACAAGCCGGTAATTTAACGATTGTGGACTTAATCAATAAGATTCCTAATTCACACCATTTGAAACTGGATGAAATGTCTGAACTTGCACAACACCAAGACGCCGTAATTCTGTTTATGGGCGCAGGTGATATTCAACTGTATTTACAAAAGTTCAAGTCCAGTATTTCGAAAGAAGAAACAGCCTGACCTTCGCGTCAGCTGTTTCTTTTTTTAGTTAGAAACAATTAGAATTTGTTGGAGGATATCGCCTAGTTATGTCGAAGAGGAGTAATAGGACGAAAAGTTTAGATGCTCTGTAAGAAGGGTAAAGTTTTCGTATAGAATATGCTGTAGGGGGAAAAGGTCAGTGGTTAATTTACTTTACATTGCAGCAGTTGTGGCTGCAATCGCATTTCTTATTTTATGTGTCAGTCTAGCCATGACTCTCGGGTCTTTAAAGACTACGTTGAGCAGTGTTTCACACACAATGGATGATTTGACAAAACAACTAGAAGGAGTCACAACAGAAAGTACGCAGCTTCTTCACAAAACCAATCAGCTGGCTGAAGATCTGCAAGGAAAAGTGGAAAAGCTGAACACTGTAGTGGATGCTGTTAAGGGAGTAGGAGATTCGGTTACTAACTTGAACCAATCTGTTCATCAAATCTCTAGCTCTGTTACTTCAAAAGCTGAACAACACAGTGAGAAAATTGCGCAGGTTTTGCAATGGGGAACTGTTGCAGTCGGTCTTTACGATCAAGTGAAAGAGCGACAGCCGGCAAAGTCTTCTGGCTGGACAGTGTACAAAGCTCGTTCATAGTACAAGCATTTTCCTAAGCGGCATACAAAACACTTAATTCACAGGAGGAAGAAAAATGACAGAAAACAAACCGAATTACAATGAAAACCAAGGTACTTATACGAATACGTACGGGCAGCCTCAGTACCCGGCAAATTACACATACCGTTCTACCAACGATCTGTATGAAGAGGAGAGCAACGGCACGGGAAGCTTCCTTGCCGGCGCGATCATCGGTGGTATCATCGGCGCAGCTACTGCATTGTTCCTTGCGCCTAAAACTGGCCGTGAGATGCGTGAAGATTTCACAACACAGGCATCTCAATTGAAAGATAAAAGTATTGAATTGAGTTCAACTGCAAAAGAAAAAGCGGTAGAGCTATCCAGTGCGGCTAAAGACAAAACAGCTGATCTGACTGATACAGCAAAAGAAAAAACTGCCGCGTTTACTTCTGCAGCGAAAGATAAAACTTCAGAACTGTCTCAGACTATCCAGGTGCAGTCGGGACAATTAATGGATAAAGTGAAGTCAGCTACAGCGAAAACAAGCATTCCAATGGATGACGGTACTGTATCTTCTGAAGGTGAAGAAGCAACGGATTATAAAAGCATGAACAAAAATAGCGAAACGTCCGGTGAGCTAAAGAAATCAGATCAGCCGATCAGTGAAAACGAAAAACAAAAACCTAACAAAAATGTAAATCCAAATCAGAAAGTAAGTTCCACTAAAAACTGATAAACGGTAAATAAAAAAGCTGTGATCTGTAAAGGATCACAGCTTTTTGTTTATTCAAATCGAATTTCCAGATTATCTCCTCCGAAAATCGGTTCATTAAATCGAATTGATTCGCCATTTCGCAATAAGCGATAAGCCGAAGATGAATTGGCTGGAAGGGAAAAGTCGGTAAAAGAGAAAATATCACTAAAAATAATCGGTGCCTCGGATACGGTCTTAAATTCTACTTGATCATCCGGATGCACTTGATACGTTAGATCAGCGAGCTGGCCATTGACATATGCGGCTGTCCGCTGTTTTTTTATGGTTACCGGCTGATTATTGAAAGTCACATCAGCGCGTGCTTCTAATATAATCGCTAATTCATCAGCGATTTCTTTAATCTGCAGTAAAGCTGGCTGTTTGATTTCAATAATATCCCCGTCCTGAACAATATGCTGTGGAGATATTTCTTTGCCGTCCAACAAAAAGCCAGTGGAGCGCAGTTTCAATACATGATTTATCCCGTTCCACTTCACAACAAATGGCTCAGCGGATGATAAAGGATGCGGTGTCCCATGAACTTGTCCAATGGCAGCAACCAATGTATTAGCCAGCCGTATAGTCAGCTCATCACGGTCAGCGAGTTGCGTGTCTAACGCAGTTACACGACCGTTTAACAGGATCTCGCTTTCCAGAGTAACAGGCATTCCGTCCAGATAGAAATGTATGGATGCAGGTCCATCTGCCAAATCGCTGACAGTAGCTTTTGCATCACTTCCGTCTTTTCCGAAATCTAGCTCAATTACATCTTGATTACGTATCAGGTCTTTTGTGCTCGCTTCGGCTCCATTTAATAAAATTCTAGTAGAAGAACCGTGCTCGCCTGGAATCGTCACCCATTGGCCATTCACTTTAATTGTCAGTGCGAGACCCGGCTTGCCGTATAATTGACGGGCGGATACATGCGCAGCAAGCAGTGCGTCACCTACGGTCATTTCTTTAAGTTCAAAGAGTCTGATCGTCTGTTCATTAACTGTAACTGACATATAATGAATCGGCGCTCTCTTGGCAGCAATCGCGATACCTATCGGCGTTACTAGTGCAGGAGAGGCTTGAATTGACTCGTCGAGAGTGACACCTGATAGGGCGTCTAGACTTCTTATGGCTACGCGATTTTCGGGTAGTTCAAGCTGTACACTCAATTCCTTTGGCAAAGTAGGCGTTAGACTTCCGCCTCCGACAATCATCACGGCTTGAGGGGAAGAATAATTATTTAACTTTTTGATCTCATCTGCAATTGAAACAGCTAAACGTTTTACTGCAGGAGCAATGACATCAACGGCCTCTGCAGAAGGAATTTGCTGTTCGAACCCTAAAATATCCTGTACTGTCAATGTATCTTCGGAAGAAATCTGCCGCTTCATGGTTTCAGCCAGCGGAAAGTCTAATAAATAATGACTGCTCAACGCTTCGGTCACTTCATCGCCTGCTACCGGCACCATACCATAAGCGGTTACGGTATTTTCATTGGCAATGGCAATATCAGAAGTACCTGCACCGATATCCACTAGCGCGATGTTTAATCTTCTCATGGAAGGAGGAATAAGTACGTTAATGGCAGCAATCGGCTCAAGCGTCAGTGCTTCCATCTCTAAATCAGCGCGTTTTAAGGCTGCGAGTAACGATTCAACTACAACACGCGGCAGGAATGTGGCGATTACTTCAATCGTTGCTTCTTTACCCGTCTGATCTATCAGATTCCCAATGTCTTCCCCATTCAATTTATAATGCAATACAGAATAGCCTACACAGTAATAATGATCGTCTTCTTTCAGCTCTTGAGAGGAAAGTAACGTCTGTTGAGCTTTTTGCACTGCGGATAATTCCAATCGGTTAATGTCTTCAGTTGAGATTAAGGAGCGCTCCGAGATATCTATGGTCACGGAACCTTCTGCTGTCTTAAGAGAGCGGCCGGCAGCAGCAACACTGACGCGCTCTAACTTACCGTGCCGCTCTTCAAGCTCCAACTTAATTTCTTGAATAATAGAGGCGACGCTTAAAATGTTATGTATTTGTCCATCAATCATGGAACGTTCTTTATGTTCTTTTGAGATCAAATCAACAATGTGAAATGAATCTTCCTGTTCTTTTAGCACGATGCCGACAACAGAGCGTGTACCGATGTCTAGTGCGAATAAAGTATTAGCCAGAATCTTCAACCCCGTTTCTATGTGAAAATAGTGTAAATGTATTAATTCGGTGAAATTGCGTGACTTTTCAAAGAGGTTTCTTTATACTAGGTCTATTATATAAAAATGTAACATAGATTCCGAAGTTAGAAAAGGATGATATGTGCGGGGAGGAGACAGAATGATGAGCAAGCAAGATTTAGGTGAGTTAAGAGGACGTATTGATCAGTTGAACGTAGAGATTTTAGAATTGATCAATAATCGAACAGCAATAGTCCAAGAAATTGGGAAATTAAAAGAAAAGCAAGGTGTTAATAGATATGATCCAATCCGCGAACGGGAGATGTTGAATGTCTTAAAAAATGCCAATCACGGCCCATTGCCAGACGGTATTTTGGAACAGGTATTCAAGTCGATATTCATGTCAGCGCTGGAGGTACAGCAGGACGAGCAAAAGAACGCATTGCTCGTATCCCGTACTAAGAAAGCGGAAGATACAATCGTAGATGTAAACGGACAGAAAATTGGAGGTTCTGAACCAACATTTATTTTCGGTCCTTGTGCAGTAGAATCTTACGAGCAGGTATTGGCGGTTGCCAAGTCAATCAAAGCTAAAGGATTAACGATGATTCGCGGAGGAGCATACAAACCGCGTACATCTCCATATGACTTCCAAGGCTTAGGTCTTGAAGGATTGAAAATTCTTAAACGTGTTGCAGATGAAACTGGATTGTCCATTGTTACGGAAATTATTACACCGACACATTTGGAAGAAGCGCTTGAGTATATCGACGTGATCCAAATCGGTGCACGTAACATGCAGAACTTCGAATTGCTGAAAGAGGCAGGAATGGTTGATAAGCCAGTGCTTCTAAAGCGTGGAATGTCTGCTACAATTTCTGAATTCGTCAATGCAGCTGAATATATTATTTCTAAAGGAAATACTAATATCATGCTATGTGAGCGCGGAATCCGCACGTATGAAACAGCTACACGAAATACATTAGATATTTCAGCTGTTCCAATTCTGAAGCAAGAAACACATTTGCCTGTATTCGTTGATGTGACGCACTCTACAGGTCGTAAGGATCTATTGCTTCCAACTGCGAAAGCAGCGATTGCAGTAGGAGCTGATGGTGTAATGGCGGAAGTTCATCCGGATCCTGCAGTTGCTTTGTCAGATTCGGCACAGCAAATGGACATCGAGCAGTTCGATGAATTCTACGAACAGATGCAACGTTTCATGAACACGCACCAAACGATCTGACAATGAGGCACCGATCCTTCCTAAGAGGGTCGGTGCCTTCTACATATAAAAGTTTTTTAAATAAAGAAAAAACCCTATAAATCGGGGTAACACTGTATACTAGTATAGAATAAGGATAGTTGGGAGGATCAGAAATGGCCATCACCATTTACGATGTAGCACGAGAAGCAAACGTATCTATGGCAACGGTTTCACGTGTAGTGAACGGTAATCAGAATGTGAAACCTGCTACACGCAAAAAAGTATTGGATTGTATTGAAAGATTGGGGTACAGACCGAATGCAGTGGCGAGAGGTCTGGCAAGCAAGCGGACAACGACCATTGGCGTCATCGTACCCGATATGTCAAAAAGCTACTACGCAGAACTTTCACGGGGAATCGCAGATGTAGCAACGATGTACGAATATAATATTATCATTTCTAACTCGGATAAGAGTACATCACGTGAAGTAGAACTGTTTGAAGACCATTTAGGCAAGCAAGTAGATGGACTAATCTTTATGAGCGATTCAATTTCTCCTGAAGTACGGACAGAAATGAAAACTGCAAACGTTCCAATTGTGTTAGCAGGCACACTAGATTTCGAAACTAATTTACCTTCAGTCAATATTGATCATGAACAGGCTGCTTATGAAGTAGTGAAGATGCTGATCGATAATGGACACAAGCGAATTGCTTTCGTTTCAGGACCTTTTACACGTGACATCAACAGAGTTTGTAAGCGTGTAGGCTATGTGCGTGCGTTAGAGGAAGCGGGTTTAACAATTGATGAGTCGTTAATTGTAGAAACTGACAATACGTACGATGAGGCTTATGAGAGCTGGAACATCCTGAAGAATTTGGATGAGCGTCCTACTGCAGTCATGGCAAGCAGTGATGAAGTCGCGGTCGGTATTATGAATGGAGTGCGTGATCAAGATCTTCGCATACCGGAGGATTTAGAAATCATCTGCTTCCAGCACTCCAATCTCGCAAGGATCGTCCGTCCTCAGCTGTCAGCGATTGTTGTACCTTTATATGACTTAGGTGCAGTATCCATGCGTTTATTGACGAAATTGATCAATAAAGAAGATGTAGAAGAAACAGAAGTCGTCTTACCTTATCATTTAGAAGAACGCCAGTCTGTTAAATAAAAACAAGCAGCTTATCTCTTTACTAAGATAAGCTGCTTGTTTTCGTATAGGGCAAAGAATATTAATCTTTTCGTATTATGTGAAGTGCTCTCGTCAGCATTTGTTCATTCTTCTCATTAATATCATTCTTTCTCGGCACAGGCTCGTACAAGTCCGAGGGGTCTTCCCATGTGTCTATGAGCGTAACTGGAGATTCCGGCTGCCACTTCTCAAGCCAAGTCTCTGGAAGGGGACCAGCAGGTGTAGGGATACCTTTCATTGTCAGCCATAAATGTGACCATGCACGCGGTACTACGCGCCATATATCATATCCTCCGCCGCCAATGGCAATCCATCGCCCATCGCAATATTCTTCGGCAATATCCTTCGCGAGTTTTGGTATTTCTTCGTAGATTTTCATCGTGCTGTATAAGTGGGTTAGCGGATCAAAGTAATGAGCATCTGCTCCGTTCTGAGTTAAAATCACATCAGGTTTGAAGTGCTCTGCTACTTCACGCAGAGCTGTTCGGTAAATATGAAGGAAAGATTCGTCCTCTGTAAACGCATCTACTGGGAAGTTGAAAGACGTTCCGTAACCTTTCCCGTTACCGCGTTCCGTCACATTTCCGGTCCCTGGAAATAAATAGCGTCCCGTTTCATGAATAGAAAACGTGCAGACGTCGGAATCATCATAAAAAGTCCATTGCACACCATCTCCATGGTGAGCATCTGTATCCACATACAATACACGCGCGCCATATTTTTTCTGCAGATACTTAATCGCAACGGAGCTGTCATTATAAATACAAAAACCCGACGCTTTTCCTTGGAATCCGTGATGTAGACCTCCGCCAAGATTTAATGCATATCTTGACCGACCTTCCATCACTTCTTCAATTGCAGTAAGCGTGCCACCGACTAGTAAAGCGCTTGCATCGTGCATACCGGGGAAGAAAGGAGTATCTTCTGTCCCGATACCATAGATACTTCCTATGCTTTCGGTTACCTCGCCTTTACTTGCTCTTTTCACGATCTCGATATACTTCGCATCATGTGCCAAAAGCAATTCTTCGTCTGTTGCTACACGCGGTATGACGATATCATCTTCGTTAATCGCATGTAATTCTTTCAATAAATCTATTGTTAAAATGATTCTCTTCTGATTAAAGGGATGCGTATCCGAAAATTCATAGTTTAATTGGTCTGGTGAAAATATAAAACTTGCTTGTTTCTTCATGAGCCCATCTCCGGTTCGCTTGGCCAAAGAACCTGAAACCCTTCCGCTTTTAAATCCTCGATAATCGAAAGGGGATTCATTCGTTTGATTCGGACAGCTAGAATTTTATAATCTTCCTCGTCTTGATAGGGATGTACGAGGACACTGAGTACGTTGGTATTATGTTCATGAAAGATTTTAGATACTTCATAAAGTATGCCTGGTTTGTTAGGCACACGGATTTGGATATGTGAACTAGGCTGATTGGCACCAGTTAATTCAATATAATTATGAAGCAGGTCAGTTTTCGTCAAAATTCCAACCAACTCATAATTAGAAACAACTGGAACGCAACCAATTTCATATTCATAGAAAAGCAAAGCAGCTTCTTCCACAAAGTCTCTCGGATGCCCAATCAATAGATCAGTTTTCATAATCTTAGATAGGGGAGTCTCATAAAGTGAAGGCTCCAGCCTGTCTGAAATACTCGACGGCGATGCTTCTTTTACATCACGGTCTGTTACCAAGCCAATTAAACGTCCATCATCGATAATCGGAATATGTCTGATTTTCTTCTTTTGCATCAATTGAATGGCGTCCTCAATTGTATGGGTTGCATTCAATGTAATGACATCTGTTTTCATAATATCTTGTACGAGCATCGTCATTCCTCACTTTCAGTGGTTTACGCGATTCTTGAAACGTACGTTGTCAAATTGCTGAATGGAATTTTGGTCGACTCGTTTGCCAATTCTCGCCATCAAACAGTTGGCAGGATGAGAACAAACTTCTGGATCATCAGTGGAGAAAAACTCCATACCGCCTGCACGCATCATTTTTTCCATCACTTTTCGGTAATCCCACACCGTTAAACCGGTTCCTTTTAAATCCCAATGCCAGTAATATTCAGTAGTAATGATGATATAATCTTCCATTGCATCATCAATCATAGACAGCTCTAATAATCTTTTTCCTATCCTTGCACCCCGATAGTCATTTGCCACTTCAATTGCACCCAGCTCAATTAAATTAGGAAGCTTTGCCTCATACCATCGCTCCAAAGGATCTGGATAGAGAAACGTTACATAACCAACGATGGTGGTGCCAATCCTTGCAATATTAATTCTTCCTTCTGGAAATGCCGAGATTTTCACTAATGCTTCTTGCTGCTGTTTTGGAGGACGAAATGCTTTCAGTCCATCGTGGAAATCTAACGCAGCTAATTGCTCAGATGAAACCGGCCCTTCAATAACCAATTCACCTTCATCGTGAGGAAACGTCCTTGAAAAATAGGTTTTATGATGTTCCACGCAGTTCACTCCTTCCTTAATAAGTTACCCTGTCAGTGACGAATTAATCGTTGATAATTCCGAATTTTCATCTCTCTATTAAGTATACAAGTTCTAGAATGAAAATGTCGGTATTATATTACAAAAAACCGAACTACAATCATAAGATTGCAATTCGGTTTGAAAATTAATCTTTCTTAGGCGGTTCCGGTTTTACCGCATCCGGTTTTTTCGCCTCATCTTTTTGATCGTCAGTATTTGTGCTGCCATCTTCTTTGTCCGGTTTAGAACTGCCATCAGTAGAGCCATTGTTATTGTCAGGAGCCGGTTTATTTGGCTCCGTGACAGGAGTTTCAGGCTCTTTTTCAGGTTCCGGCTCAGCTTCAATTTCGTTTCCAACAGTATTAGAAGGTCCTGATAACAAACCAGTAATATCTACCGCCCGCACATAGTAAGAACCGGAACCGATTGAATAAGAACGGGACCCAGATCCTACAGCACCAATTCGTGCGCCGTTTTGATATATATAATATCCAACGACGTCATTGGAAGCTGATCCTGACCAAGAGAGAACAGATCCGTTACTGCTCGCTGACACAGGGGCAGGGGGGACGTTGTCCGCAGGGAATACAGAACCAGACACAACATTAGTTGAATATCCACCTTGGCCTGCAAACAGCTTCGATCCATCTCCACCAAGTCGGCCGAGCATCCTTTTAATAAACTCAGAGTTTACACCAACGCCTCCTGCTGTGACAAATTCACGAGGTGTCGAAGGTAATGCCTGATACATCTTACCGTTAATCAGTACCCCTGCAGATGAAATGATACTGTCATCCGGTTTTGAAGGTACCATGGCTTTTGAATTAAAGAGATCCGATTTCACTAGTCCCGCTGCTGAACAGGCAGCTGATGGAGCTAAGCCAGAGATCGAACAGAATGAACGAGATACGACACCTGCAGGTCTTTTAAATGTATCCCGCGCTTTAATCGTTTCTGGTATTATGCCATTCGCAGTATTCATCAGTTGACCGAATAAACGAGCAGTTCGCTCTGAAGGGTGCATCTGACTGCGGCTGCCATTATACAAAGTTTTCGTCTGATCTTTATAACCAAGCCAAATACCCAGTGATACATTAGGGGTATATCCCATCAGCCAGGCATCTGCATAATGTTGAGACGTACCTGTTTTGGCTGCTAGATCAGGCCGGAAGTTCATGAAGCTGGGCACTCGCGCACCAGTACCTACCGTTTTCAGTACATCGCGTAGCATATCAGTAACGATATACGCAGTTTCAGGGCTGAAGACTTCTACTGGCTCCGCTTTATGTTCGTAGACAATATTGCCTTTCATATCTTCAATGCGATCAATCATGTACGATTCAATAAATTGACCATCATTCGCAAATGTCGCGAAGGCATTTGTATTTTCTTCAACAGAAACACCATACTTTAATCCACCCAGCGCTGCTGAGTGATTATGGCCGTCTTCATCAATAATTTTAGAGAAATTCATTTTGCGCAGGAAGTCGATTGGCTGTCTGTCTATGATCTGATCGTACAGGCGGGCTGTCGATAAGTTTTGTGAACGCGCCAACGATTCACGTGCGGAAATAATTCCTAATTCTCTATCGTAATAGTTTGAAGGTTTCCATCCGCGCAAGTTAAACTTCACGTCAACGACGGGACTGCCAGCGCCAATTACGCCATATTCAATTGCCGGGGCATAGACAAGCAAAGGTTTCATCGAGGAACCATTCTGTCTGAAAGCCTGCGTCGAGTGATTTGTGGCTTCTAATTCATGATCCCGTCCGCCCACAAATGAAAGGATTTTTCCGCTGTGGTTTTCAATCATCGTAGCGCCGACTTGTACAGGATTTTCAACAATTGTACTTTTACCGGATTCTTTATCAGTTGTTTCAGACGTATAAGTAAATCCGTAGTACTGGAAATTCTTTGCGACTTCATTCATTTTGTCATAAAGTTCTTTATCAATCGTAGAATAAATACGATAACCGTCTGTGCGCATCGAGCGGTCGGCAATTATCTTATATTTTTCCTCAATATTAGAATCTTCTTCGAAACGTTCTGCATCAATACCGTCTTTTTCAGCCAGCACTTTTGCCAGGATTTTTATCGTACGATTTTGAATTTCCTGTGTAACGTATGGATATCGTTCAGTTGCTCGTTGAGTAGGCTGTCTGAAATCTTTCGTGATGTCATAAGCAATTGCCTCTTCATATTCTTTGGCAGTAATATAGCCAGTGTCCCGCATTCTGAACAATACTGTTTTCATCCGGTTGATGCCTGGCTGAAGTTTTTCAGGTTCTTTCAATCCCTGGTTTTTACTGTAGAAAGGGGTATAGGCAAAAGGTGCTTGTGGAATCCCTGCAATATACGCGGCCTGAGGTAATGTTAGCTCGCTGGCTTTAATTCCGAAAATTCCTCTTGCAGCAGTTTCGATGCCTGCGATATTTTGTCCCACTACATCACGACCGTACGGAATGATATTCAAGTATGCTTCCAAAATTTCATCTTTTGTCATAAAGTGCTCTAAACGCATAGCGAGTAATATTTCTTTTGCTTTTCGTTCATAGGAAACTTCATTCGTCAGGATTTGGTTTTTTACGAGCTGCTGCGTCAGAGTTGAACCGCCTGTCTGACTGTCAGAGTTCGTGACGTCCTGGAAAACTCCGCGAAAAATGGCTTTTGGCACGATCCCGGTATGTGTGTTGAAATATTCATCTTCAGTTGCGAGGACTGCATCTAGAGCATATTGGGACACTTTGTCCAATGTAATTTGTCTTCGTTCAATATCTGAGTTGATTTTACCGAGATAAACATCTTTCGCAAAATACATTTCGGAAGTTTCTTCGTAAGTGAAAACCGCGTTGCGCAGTTCTTCTTTCGTCCGAAGGGGTTCTTTTGCAACTAATGAAGCAAAATATCCGGCTCCGACAGAGGTGGCAAAAACGGCACCGATTACGCCAAAGATCAGTAACAAAATAAATAAATTCCAGATAACTCCTGAACCAATTCGAATCTTTTTTGCCCAAGACTCTTTTTTCAATTGTTCAAACTTATTTTCTAGTTGCTGGATACGTTGGTTTTTGTCTTTAGTCAAGTCATTCTCCCCCTAAAAATCTTTCTTATTATATCATAGATGGCACAGTAAATAATCATTTATTGTTGACTTTCATTAGAACTTGTATAAAATGAAAGACATACGAAATTACATGTTGAAAAAACCGAAGTAATGATAGCGAGTGTCCGTCTTAGAGAGACAGCGGTTGGTGGAAGCTGTTCGGTGCGCTATTCATGAATTACAGTTTTGGAGTGTACGCTTTGCACGGCGTTACCAGTGCCTTAAAGCCGGAGAGTCTCTCTCAAGCCGGGTGGTACCGCGTTACGTTTATTACATTCAACTAGCGTCCCTGCATAATCATTTTTATGATTGTGTGGGGACTTTTTATGTTGATTGAGGAGGAAATGGAAAATGACAAATGAATTAATGGATGATTTAAGATGGAGAGGTCTGCTGTACCAGCAAACAAATGAAGAAGGTTTGGAAAAGCTTTTAACGGATGAAAAGATTTCTTTGTACTGCGGAGTCGATCCGACAGCAGACAGTATGCATATCGGACATATCGTGCCGTTACTGACACTACGCCGTTTTCAGCTGCACGGGCATAAGCCGATATTGTTAATTGGTGGAGCTACAGGAATGATCGGGGATCCATCAGGACGCTCTGAAGAACGCCAGCTGCAGACGACTGCACAAGTTGAAGATAATGTTCGTGGCATCAAAAAACAACTGGAAATGATCTTTGATTTCCAAACAGAAAATGGGGCTAAGCTCGTTAACAACAATGACTGGATTGGTTCCATGTCATTGATCGAATTTTTACGTGACTACGGAAAGTTGCTGAGCGTCAATTACATGCTTGCAAAAGATAATGTCGCGTCTCGTTTGGATCAGGGGATTTCCTTCACTGAATTCTCTTATATGTTGATGCAGGGTGCAGACTTCAACCATTTATTCGACCATCATAATTGCCGCGTGCAAATCGGTGGATCGGATCAGTGGGGGAACATCACAACAGGTCTTGAAGTGATCCGCAAGATGCATGACGAAGAAGTGAAAGCATATGGATTTACAATTCCTTTGGTAACGAAAGCAGACGGCACGAAATTCGGTAAATCTGCAGGCGGCGCAGTATGGCTCGATGCAAAGAAAACATCACCATATGAGTTCTACCAATTCTGGATCAACGCTGCAGACGCAGATGTTGTTAAATACCTGAAGATCTTCACATTCTTAAGCCGTGAAGAAATCGAAGCGCTTGAAATATCGGTTCAGGAAGAGCCACATCTGCGCAAAGCACAAAAAACACTGGCGGAGGAAATGACACGCCTAATTCACGGACCAGCTTCATTAGAACAGGCGATTCGTATTTCCGCTGCGTTATTCAGCGGTGATCTAAAGGCACTGACAGCATCAGAAATGAAAGATGCATTCAAAGACGTACCGACTGTAGAGATGAAGAAAGAAGACATCAACATTGTCGACTTCATCGTACAGGCAGGCGTGTCTCCATCAAAACGCCAGGCGCGTGAAGATGTCGCAAACGGTGCAATTTCATTTAATGGAGAGCGTATTACAGAAACTGATTTCACAGTAGGGGCAGAGCAACGGTTAGAGGATGCCTTTACGATTGTGAGACGCGGGAAGAAGAAGTATAGCATGGTGAAGTTTGTTTAAATAGAAGGTACTTAAAAAACAGTGACGAGAGTTGATGTGCACCCCAAAAGTTAGAGTTATAAATTCTAACTTTTGGGGTGTTTTATTGTGGCTAAGTATAGTAATGAATTTAAGATGATGATTATTCATGAATATCTCGATGGGAAATCAGGATATAAGACATTGGCCAGAAAATATGGTGTAAAGGCTGA
>NZ_JARICI010000034.1 GCF_029257255.1 Sporosarcina sp.
TATATTCATTATTACAACAACAAACGTATCAAACAGAAATTGGCTGGCATGAGTCCGGTACAATACCGTCTACACACCAGCCAACTAGCTGCGTAATATAAAACTCTAACTTTTAGGGGTCACTACACCAGCAGAGTTTTTTATTTATGGTATAAGGATTATAGTTTTACACACAGGTGACCGAAAATCAGTTGCCTGTGATATTCAGGCACCAAGTAAAGTTTTCCCACGCGGAATACCAGCCGGTGAAAAACTCCTGCGAATCATCCCAGCGCACTTCGAATTTCTTCTGACCGTCCACCTCTACCAGATAAAGCGCCAGTTCAGCGTCTCCCTTAGATACTGCCAACATCATACCGTTTTGAAGTTCTTCTTCTGTAAACGGTACATCTGAAACCGAACGTAGCTGAGCTTGTTCGAATACTTGTTTGTTCATAACTCTATAATTCATAAAGACCCTCCACTAAAACATTTATTCTTTATGTCCGTTCGTACTTCTTTCTGCAAAGAATACAAGTACAGTAGTTCATTTTATATGTATTTGCTCATGAAATCAAAGATGAAGTATATTAACATAATTCAATTAATTTATATACTCGATTGTATAGCAAATTAAGGCAACTTGAGAATATTTTTTGCCTTTCTTGAGACAATCAAATTTTACGTTAGCTAATCCAGCATGCTAAAATAAATTGAATTTAATTCCAAAAGGAAGTGTGAAACTCAAAAGAAGAATCCCGTTATTGAGCTGTAAACCCATTACCCAAAAACGTTTTTGTTTTGAAAATCAAACAGTTTAAGAGGTGTTCAGAGTTGATAACGGAGAATATAGAGCAAACAATATTTCATCATGACGGCAAAAAAATTATGACGGATAGAGAGATTGATATAATCGCCAGAATCGAAGAGCCATTGATCGTCGTATTAGGCAATGTGTTAAGTGATGAAGAATGCGATGAACTGATCCGATTAGCTGCAGACAAAATTACTCGTTCAAAAATCGGAACTACACGTGAAGAAAATGAGCTGAGGACAAGCAGCGGTATGTTTATAGAAGAAAGTGAAAACCTGATGATCACGAGAATCAAAAAGCGAATTTCTGAAATTATGGATATCCCTGTCGAACACGGAGAAGGACTTCAGATCTTACGGTATACTCCTGGGCAGCAGTACAGAGCACATCATGACTTCTTTTCAGCGGAAAGTAACGTAGCAAACAATCGAATCAGCACGCTTGTGATGTACTTAAATGATGTGGAACAAGGTGGAGAAACCTTTTTCCCCCACCTGAAACTATCTATCACGCCCCGAAAAGGCATGGCGGTCTACTTCGAGTATTTCTACAGCGACCAAACGCTGAATGATTTAACTTTACATGGTGGCGCACCCGTTGTAGAAGGGGAAAAGTGGGTCGCAACACAATGGATGAGAAAACAAAGAGTTCAGAACGTTCCTGTGTGAGAAACAATCATGAAAGTTCACTTATTCACGATTGTTCAAACAATCATGAATGTTTTCCACACAGGCACTACTAAATGTTTGATTAGGCCTACATTAAAGCGTATATTGTCTCAATGAAGTAAGCACAATACGTATGTTACTTAAAAAAGGAGTGTTTTTTCATGGTAGGAATGATGGAAGGAAAAGCAGGATTAGTCACAGGTTCGGGTTCAGGTATTGGTAGAGCCACTGCAATTGCATTAGCAAAAGCAGGCGCAAAAGTTATGATATCTGACGTCAGTGATGAAGCAGGACAAGAAACCGTACAAATGATCAAAGATCAAGGCGGCGAAGCAGCATTCTTCAAATGTGACGTAAGTAATGAAGAGCAAGTAATCGAACTTGTGAATAAAACGGTTGAAACATTCGGCAAGCTGGACTTTGCTCATAACAATGCCGGCATTAACAAGGGGCTGGTTCCCATCGGGGAAATGGAAACCAAGGATTGGGATATTACCATGAAAGTAAATTTGTATGGCACATTTTACTGCATCAAGCACGAAGTAAATGCGATGCTGAAAACTGGTGGCGGCGCAATTGTCAACACGGCTTCAGGCGCCGGTATTGAAGGTTCACCGAACATGGCTCCTTATACTGCATCAAAACATGCAATTGCCGGTTTAACTAAATCTGTCGCACTGGAATATGGTCAAAAAGGGATTACCATTAATTCTATTGCACCTGGTGCCACCATTACACCTGCAATTGAACATTGGGCAAAAACATCGCCTGAACAATACCAGGGAGTCCTCTCATCGCTGCCGGCCGGAAGAATGTCCACTGCTGAAGAGCAAGCAAACGCTGTAGTTTTCTTATGCTCAGACCTTGCAAGATCAATCAGCGGTGTCACACTTGCAGTAGATGGCGGTTATACTGCAGGTAAAATGCAACAATAATACTTTTAAACCCTCGAAAACTCCAGTAAGAGTTTCCGAGGGTTCTGTGTAGTATGGGGCTTTAGGAGACTCGCCAATAGCTTTTACGTGTGTTGCCTGGAACACCTAATCCGATCAGCTTTCTTACTTTGGTTCTCGGCCTCTCCTAGTTCTGCCTTCACAGTTCGGGACTTGCACCCTAGAGACTTCATCCATGATGGGCGCACCATCAAAAAAGGTACCTGTCTTATACAGGTACCTTTTACTAGTTCCTCAACATGTTAGATTACCGATTCAGCACGCTGTGAACAAAGCTCCAAGAATTAGGATCAGTCAGCTCATCTATTTTCACTTCAAGATCTCCGCCTAAAAAAGCAGTCTCCCCCTGGATAGCCACAACCATCGCCTGAATAACCGGTTCACTATTGTTACTTTGATACACGTCGCCTATTTTAGGATTATACGTTTCAGGCATAGTGATTTCCGGCTTTTCTTCCTCCTGCTGTGTAAGATAATTTGCATCTGGATGTTCCATATCAATAATCGTCGCGCCTTCTTCAAGCCCCGGCATCATAACCCAATATTCATTATGCTTAATCCCGTTCGATTTATTGCTGATGACACCATTCGCTTCTATAGAAGATACCATTTCCATCGCATGAAGATGGTGATGATCCAAGGAATCCGGCTGAGGATTAATAATTAAAATATAATCGCCGACCTTAGCCTTGACGTCTTTGTGCAATGTGTAACGTTTGTGATTGACAATAAAACTGTCCATATGCTTTGGTTTATAAAGAGTAATTTCTTTAGCCGTTGCCAGTTGCTGTTCGAAATCCTCAAGCCGTATCAAATGAATAGACTGTTTAAAAAAAGCTTTTACAGAATACACTTTATGCAGCTTGTTATTATAATAAACAAATTGGCCTTTTCTAACATGTAATAGATTCAATGTGATTCCCACCTTGTTGAGTTTTTCTGCACTATAGCCTTCCCAATCAATCCAGTTCTTACACAACTTTCTGGGGAATTATGAAAACCTAAAGTTGCGTATAAACTTATCATAACAACAATTGTTAATTTATGAAATCTTTAATTGTGTAAGGACCTGGCACACAGCCAGGATATCAAAGAAAAATCCTTGCAGCCTAATGTATGACTGAAAGGATTTCCTATGGAAGTACTATTCAAGTATGAGCAAAAGTACTTGCTGTCCATGTACAATCACTTCGCTGCTTTTACAGCAGCGAGTTCAGTTGTCACTTTCCCAGCAGCATTTGTCGTTTTAATAATGCCGACCCCTTTAGCAAGGTATACTCGAGAACTGTCTGGGTATTTCAGAATCACTGTATTGTTAAAAGTACCGGCTTTTACTTTTATAGTTTTTGCCGTATTTTCAACGAGGACTTTATAGTCATCATAGTGATCGCTTTGTATGAAAGTGGTACCTTGTTTTAGAGAATTAGGTGCACTGACAAAAACAAAATCTGAATAACCTAAACTTGCCGACAGTCCGAATTCGTCTTCGATATAGACTACATTAGATAATTCCGGAAAGTGTTGACTCTTTTTATTGTAAAGATACGTAAACGTGTCTTCCTTTTTCACATGAAACGTTTCTTTGGAAGGCTCGCTGAATGAAGGTGAATAGGTCAGGATTAACCCGTCGTCTGGAGATAAGCCACTGTTCACTGACGCTGAAGCTGTTGCGGCCGGCTCAGTATAGGAAAAGCCGAGAAGTAAGATCATAATTGCAAATAACATTTTTTTCATTGGAATCACCCTTTCATGATGGTTGTCTACTCAAAAGATTATGAAGCAGATTGCGACTCTAGAACTAGACTGGGAAGAAAAAGTTCTTTACCAGATGCTATATTCCTCTCTGTATTAGTAAGATACCCGCTGCGTCTTTCTATCAAACTGGAATTATTGTGGTGGTGCCTACTAGCGTTGCATTGTGGTGGTGCCTGTGTGAGAAACAAACATGATTGTTCACTTATTCACGTTTGTTTAAATAGTCGTGATTGTTTAAACAAACACGATTGTTTCCTGCACAGGCACCGATTACACTACCAATAGAAAATCGAATCAATGTATGCTTCAAGCTCACGTTGCTGTTCTGCTTCTTTCATCTTTTTAAGCCGCTGTGCTTCTATGTCTTTCATAGAGACAGCCACCTGCTCCTTATACTTTTCTGAGACGGGATAACCAATCAACTCTAACTCTTTAATGGCACAGTGCAAGTCCACTCCATACCAATTACTGTATGCCCTTGCTTTATTTTCAGCTGTACTTCCCGGCAGAAAATTCTTCTTGGCATCCTGCAAACGCTGCTGCCTTTTCATCCTTTTTCGCTTGGGAGGCAGTATTTTCTTTTTCAATATTGTTCATCCCCTTTTCAAAGAAGTGTCCAAAGAAGTGCCTGTGTGAGAAACAAACATGAAAGTTCACTTATTCACGTTTGTTTAAATAGTCGTGATTGTTCAAACAAACACGATTGTTTCCTGCACAGGCACCGATTACATTTCCTGCACAGGCACCGAGCACAAAAAAAACATAGCGAGATGTTCCCCTCACTATGCCCTCATTCAAATTATTTATCTGTCTGTTCTGCCTGTTTCTGTTTTTTCTCTAAATACGCCGCCCGGATCTTCTCCACCTGCTGCTTCTTATCAAATTGGGCAGGCTTATTTTTCTCATGATACTTCGCCACAGCCGCCTGGCCTTTGGAATCCAACTGATATTTCCCCACTGCACTCACCTGCTTTTTCATGTCTTGAAAGACGATTTTGATTGAGATTTATAGTATACCTTATAAAATCCTATTTGCGTTACTTCGGAAGTAGAAGCTCAACTGATTATTTTAAAAATGTTCCTGGTGGACACGCATAGCCAGCATCTAAATTTGAATCAAATTGCAGCACTTGACTGTCTCTTAAAAAGAAACTGACAGTTGCCCTTTTGATGACTTCGAAATGTTTTTCAGCATCTCCATCACCTTTTCATTCTGCATCAGCCCTTTTATTTTAGGGTCTGTACTTGCCTGAGCCTCAGCGTTGTCAGTAAGGAAATTCAGTGTCACTTTTTCTTTTGGTGACATATCCTTTTTATTCTCTTCATGTTCCTGAAGATGATCTCCAAGTGTCATCTGCGCTCTTTTCTGCATCGCCTTTTCTGCTTCACTTTTTGGCGATTCAAAACGTTGTCCATTCACAACAATCCAACGTTTATTCTCATCAACACCTATCTCGGACCATCGTGTATCCGGATGATTCGTCGTATACGTTGCAATCTTTTGAAACGTAGAATTGTCTACATACAGCGTAGTATGAGACGCAGTTCCTTTATCTGCGCTAAGCATCCCTTTCATCATTTTATTGGCGCTCGACAGCTCCAGTGTATCCTTCTGGCGAATTTTACTTTCGACAGGATTCTGCGCTTTCCCATACGCTTTTGTTGTGGCAGCTAATTTATCATAGTTGATGGTACTTTTATCAGCTTGTATGTGCATGTCTATCTCTCCCATATCGTGAAAAGTCGAATGTTTTTTGCTGTTATGCTTAATATCGGAGTGTAGGACGGTTTGTTGATTGGATATAACTTTAAATGATGAACAAAGATCCACCTGCATGTTACCCGCATACCCTAGGCACATTCCCAATAAAATTGCATATGTATAGAGAGAGTAAGTTGAAAAGGAAGTGAACAGCATGCCAAATCAGCCATTGCAAACCCTTCTGACACAAACTCCAGAAGAAGGGTATGCATTAGCAGTTGAGCTCGCTCAAAAAGGGGTTTTAGTTACGCAACCTTCAAAAGAAGTCAGGGAAGTACTGCGTCCCGTCTACTCGAGAGACGCGAATAGTTTAATAGCTGCCTCTCAAGTCATTTCCATTCATTTTCAAACGATCGCAGCGGCAAATAATTACTGGCGGACATGGGCACCTTATTATCAGTGAATTCAACAGAACTAGCCCATTACATGAATATATGTAATCGGCTAGTTCTGTTTTCGTTTTGCTAAAAATTCATTGATCAAATCTCCATAGCTTTTCCCGTAGGCCAGTTCACAGTTCGTGCATTGTTCCACACCTTTAATTAAAAAAATCGATTTGTATTTTTTCTTAAAATACGCTCTTCTTCACTTACTATCCACACCAAATACAGATACAGTCAGTCGATTGGAAATAAATTCGATGTCTTGCCACGACAATAGATTTTCAACATATCCTAATGTATCTGAATTGGTTGGTCCGATAATACGTTGCAAGGCTAATAAATCAAAATAATTGTTTCTGTTTGTGGTGTTAATTGGAAATAATCCTCCTATACCAAGAACTCCGCCTTGAACTGGATTTTTCAATTTCCCATCACCGTTATAAAACTGGGATAAATAATCAAAGCCTCTGTTGCTAATGTCTAGGATGAATAAAACGTTAAGCTGAGAACTTTCCACACGCACTTTATAGAAATCCTCATAATGTGCTTCGAATTCATATTTTTCATCGTAGTGATCACTGTTGAACAATTCTCGTAACCTGTTATTCCTAAAAGAATAGATATAAAAAATACGATATCCCCCGCTGCCGCCCGTATCCATACTTATCATAATGTCAGGGACACCATCTTTGTTAAAATCGCCAAGAAACAAGCGCGCATGATAGCCCGCGTTATTTTTCAGATGAACGGTTGTACTTTTATTTGACCGTCCATCATGAATCACCAGCGTAATATTATCAGCATAGATACCTGGCGGCCCATCGAATTGACCATACAAATAAACGGTGTCCAAGATTCCATCCCCGTTTACATCACCCATATTCCTATCCAACAATGTACGTTTCCCGTTAACCTCAATCTCTCCTGTTCAAATGTAGTTGTTGTTCATTGTATGATATGTCGATAGGGTCTAGGAATGAATAAGTTCCAGTTCCACACTAAAACGTTCCTGTGTGAGAAACAATCATGAATGTTCAATTATTCATGATTGTTCAAACAAACACATTAATTTCTCACACAGGAACCACTAATGATTCCTTACACACCACTAATTAAACTCCAAGCAGACTGACAGTATTTATTCTGTTCCCCATTCTGCATGGTAACGTTTTACAGCTTCTGCTCCGGAAACTGTTTTCAGGAAATATTCTTCCGCCCGTTTAGTACGGGCTTTGATGGAGTCGTCCATACATACATCTGCGCAGTTGCCGTAATCATCGTCCGTCAACCTGCGTAACGTTCGATAGTCATCAATCACCTGTGAGAAATCGCCTTTAAGCCAGCGGTTCAGCATCTCGCCAACGACCGTATCCTCTTTGGTAAACCATTTTAAGTAGAGGATGTTCTGCTTCGCCATTTAGTTGTATTTACCGAAATGGCTGCCGTAAAATTCGACTTCACGCCGATCGCCGTACGGACCGTCTTTGATGGGATCGGTGATCAGATAATCGGCTGGATAGTGCGTCACTTTCTGCCTCATCATGGTAAGCATTACATGAGCAATTCTGTAGTCGTCACCTTGCAGTTCCTCGGGCAGATAAGTCGTCAGCTGCCCTGGTAACGGCTTTTCAGGGTTTACCGGATCAAGCGGGTCAACAGGCGGTCCTATTTCTACCGCAGATGTACCATATAAAAAGCTGTCATCCATTTCAAAAGCTGTCACCCTATAGCGCACTTCGTCTCCATTCAAAAAGCGGACTGTCGCGATATAATCGCCCGGCTTTTCAATCTTAATATATGTAAAATTATATTCATTTTTTTCAATCGTTACGTTGTCAGAGATATTCTCTCCGTCCGTCTTGGCAAGAGCTATATTTTGTACGGGTTTATACTTCGTATTGAGCGATACCAGTGCCGGGAGTGTTTCATCCGTCTTTTCTAACGTCAAACGCAGTTCGCTGCCCTCTTTTTTTACATGAACATAATATTTTTGATACGTAAATTTATGTCCCGCTCTTCCCCCAATGACAATGCCACCTTTTCCTTCTTTAATCGGAAATAGTTGAACTTGATCTTGCATGCCGTCTTTATTCCCTTTAACTTTTACTGCCCGGAATACACCCGGATTCACTTCATCAGCGACAAATGATTCCATTGTATCCCATCCTAAATCACCCGCTTTCACTGTCACAGCATTCTTCATCGTTACCTGCTCCGTCGCCGCAAGCATTTTTGCGGCCTGCCCTCTCGTAATCGATGCATTAGGGCTGAATGTTGTAGGCGATGTACCTGAAGTAATGCCGAGCTTGTAAATAACAAGTACGTCATTCGTAATGCCGACTTCTCCTTTGAATGGGTTTTTTACATTCGTATCACGGGGCAAATCAAATGCTTTCACAAGAATGGCAGCCATGTTTTTACGCTTAATCGGCTCATTCGGTTTGAAACTGCCGTCCGGATAACCGCCGATAATTCCTTCCTCCGCCATTTTTACAATCGCTTTATAAAAACCATGTGATGCTGGTACATCTTTAAATTTCTGGCCTTTTACAGTCGATGTATCCAGACCTCTCATCTTCGCAATAATCGCCGCGGCTTGTCCTCGCGTAATTGAATTCCCCGGCTTGAACGTGCCGTCCGGATAACCTCCTATGATGTTACGCGCGGCCAAATCATTCACCGCATCCGCAAAATGCTTCGACGGTGGCACATCAGAAAACCCTTGCTTACCGGCAGCAGCCCCTGACAATGGGATACTGCACGCCAGTAAGAATGCCCCCACTACAGCAAATAACTTCTTCATTTCTTTCATCCTCTCTAAACAACTCAATTTCTAAGCGGCGTATAGACGGAAAATCACTAAAAAAGTTTCAAAATATGAGGGAAAACTCATGTCCATAAAAAAGTAACCACCCTCGGCTGACAGAGTGGTTACCTTCTCTACTATTTATGAAGTTGTTGTTTTCTAATGACTTCTTAATTTTATTCCTTCACAGGCACTGTAACGACCTGTTTCACTTCATTTCTCTTTCTGCCTAGTTTCGGATATCCGATAAGAATCGCAACAATTGCACAACCGCCCATCAAAATCGGATAAAACGAGTAGGGGATAATACTTACCGGTGAAATCGCTGCAAGTCCCGCCGCTGCAAGCATTTGCCCGCCATAAGGCAGAATTCCTTGCCAACTGCCAGCGAATGTATCGAGCAGACTAGCTGACTTTCTTGGATCAATTTCATACTCATCCGCAATACTTTTCGCCAAAGGGCCTGTAACAACAATTGAAATTGTATTATTGGCAGTAGCGATTGCTGCCGCACTGACCAATCCTGCAATCCCAAATTCTGCACCTTTTTTCGATTTTATTTTACTGTTTACCGTATATAGAAGATAATCAATCCCGCCATTATGCCGAATAATCTCCACCAGACCACCGATCAAGAGTGCAATAATCGCTAAATCTTCCATACTCATTAACCCTTCACCAATCGTTTGTAAGAAGCTTCCAAAACTGTAGGACCCGTCAGCCAATCCGACGCCGCCGGCAAAAATCGTACCGCCAATTAAAACAATCAGTACATGCACGCCCGCCAATGCTGCAGCCAATACGGCAATATACGGAAGAATCTTTATCAGTTCATATTGAAAATCCGCCCCGATTATAGCTTTGTTTCCCCGCGTAATAACACCCAGAATAATCGCTGTTAAAATGGCACCCGGCAGTACTATGAAAAAGTTCACTTTGAATTTATCCTTCATTTTGGTATGTTGGGTCCTGACTGCTGCGATTGTTGTGTCTGAAATCATCGATAAATTATCTCCAAACATTGCCCCGCCGATCACCGTTGCCATCGCCAGTGCCACCGGGATATCCGTTTGGCTCGCGATACCAATTCCAATTGGCGCCAAAGCTACTACTGTCCCCATTGAAGTTCCCATTGATATTGAAATGAAGCAGCCAATCGCAAACAGTCCTACCATCAATAGATTTGCAGGCAGCAGAGACAACCCTAAGTTAACAGTGGAATCTACAGCACCCATGCCTTTTGCAACCGTCGCAAATGCACCTGCCAGTATGAAAATAACCGCCATTAACATAATATTTGGATGGCCCGCACCTTTCGTGAATATAGTCACTTTATCCTCAAATTTTTCTTTTCGATTCATTAATAAAGCAACAGCAGAAGCAATAATCACCGCTACGTTCAGCGGCATATTCGAAAAGTCTTTCGTCAATACACCAGCGCCAATAAAGAGCGCTACAAAAATAATTAATGGTAAAAGTGCAAATGCATTTCCTTTCTTCACTTCTTTTACGGTCATTTCAAATCCCCCCTCAACTCATTTTGTATGATAATTCTTTTATTCTCCTAAAAAAATTCCTAAATAACTTTTAATTTAACAATACCTATAAGTCATATCGGAATTATTAATATAATATCTCAGCCACTAGAGACTGTCAATACAATAATTCACTTTTCTAAATATTAGTAAATATTGATTTACAACACTAGTGAAGTTGTGATAGTTTATATATCAACTACGGAAAGGATGATAACAATGGCATTAGTCGAAAGTTTTTTACTTGATCATACGAAAGTAAAGGCTCCCTATGTAAGATTGGCTGGCACAGAACAACATGAAAAAGGGAGTGTATTACAGAAATACGATCTACGTTTTTTACAACCTAATCACGATTCAATCCCGACTTCAGCGATACACACACTAGAACATTTACTGGCAACATACTTGCGCGATGAACTAGAAGGAATCGTCGATATTTCTCCCATGGGCTGCCGAACAGGATTTTATATGATTATTTGGAATGAACACGAACCAAAAGATGTTGCTGCGGCACTTACCACGGTACTTAAAAAAGTAATTGAAACTGAACATATTCCCGCTGTTTCTGCACTCGAATGCGGAAATTACCGAGATCATTCACTATTCGCTGCACAAGAATATGCTAAATTAGTAGTAGAAGCAGGATTAAGTGACGACCCATTTCGTTCGCTAACTGCTGAAACTGTTTAAACCTTAGCATAAGATTGGAAAACACAAACAGGAGCCACCGCAGAAATCAGCTCAAACTGATTTCTGCGACAGCTCCTGTTTTATAATTCCTATGGAGAAACTGAACTACCTGTCGACGAAACTCTTTCATCCAACACAGAAACTCAAAAACATACCGGTATGGGATACAAATATGAAAGCTCGTCTATTTTCGTTTGTTGGTAATTATAGATGTATACTTACAGGCTTGCCACATTGGATACCACGCGTTCCGCTGAGCGCAGTGCCCCTTCTAAATGACCACCTTGGTATACCGACGTTTCTGTTCCGGCAAACTGCAGGGTCTTCCCCCATGCATCAGCGCTTAGCGGAAGGCCATACGCCGGAAATGCGGTCAACGGCTTAGCGTCATCCGCCACAGCCGTCGCGGAATCTATTGCCCAGTCTTTGTAGAGCATAGCAACTGGCTTCTCTGCAGCCGGACCGTACATTCGAGTCAATTGATTCACTGCCAATTCGAGAATTTTGTCTTTACTTAACTCGTTCCGCCTCCCTGCTGGCATACCAAAGAATCCAAAGAGTGCACCCACGCCTTTTTCGTTCGTCGCATCGTGAATTTCCTGCAACAGACTGATTCTACTCATTCCCTGACCCGATAGTCCATCTTTACGCCAAAACGGATGATCATAGATTGCGATCACTTTTGCCTGTCCTGCCATCCACGTCGGCTGGTTTTCCAGTGACATGCGCAACTCTGTTGGAAGCGCTGGTGAAAAAATGATGTGATGTGCAATGAGACGGGGCGGCATCGCAAGAATTACTGCCCGTCCATGTATATTCTGATGGCTTCCGTCAGGCAATACAGCAGATACAGTCACTAATCCATTGTCTTCCTGATGAATGCCTATTACTCGTGTGGACAACCGCACAGTTCCCGGTACTAATGTTGCAGCCAGTGCCTTTACAAGCGAACGAATCCCGCCGTGTAACCGCATGGATTGTTCAACTGCTCCCACTGGCAACTGATGACGTTCGGGTGGTTCATGAGGAGATGATTCGTAAACAAACGCGCCCGTCGTATGCTGTTCTATCGTCTCTAATTGCAATTCCTCTACTAACTGGGTAATGGCCGGCTCATGCTGCGGCCAAAACCAAGTCGGACCTAAGTCAAACCGTCCCAACTCAGGTTTGCCCTGAACTTCCTCACTGAGCACTCGTCCACCTATTCGATCCCGGGCTTCTAGCACAATATGCGCAATTCCTTTAGACTTCAGTAAGGACGCGGCCCGTAAACCACTTACCCCAGCACCAACAATGATAATGGGTTCTTTCATTATTTCATCTCCTTAGTGCTCTCTTATGGTCGATGCTTGACCTATTATATATGAAACAGATAAAGCGAAACAGAAAGAAACCAAAGTTTTCACGGTATAGGAGAGTACCAATTACAGAACTCCCTATCAACCCCCATCAGTGAAAGGGGAGATGAAAACAATCGTTATGTCATTATTTAATCATATTTAGAGGAGTAACGAAAGAAATTGGAGCAGAACAACTTTACTGATACCCTTCGTAATACTAACATTTTCATCGGCGTAAAGTACGGGTTCAACATCACCACCACCTTTACATTCTGCAGCAGCCCTTTAGGGTCTGCACTTGCCCGAATCCCAGAATTCACCATCGGAGTGGTAGACGGTTAGTTTATTGTTTTAGGTACCAGTTTCTGATACTACTCAGGAAAATTTCAGAATTGTATCAGAAACTGGTAGCTTAACTAAAACATGTTATAATGGTTGGAAATAAAGAATGGAGATTCCTTATTATTACTTGGAACATAAAACAAATGCTCGTTAAGAAATGCAGTTTAGGTTTGGGGAGGTTATAGGTTGAGAAAGTTATTATTCGTTGTACTTATGGTTTTCTTGTCTGGTTGCAGCAATCCTCTTGTTGCAGAGTTTGCAACTGTGAATGAAATTAATAAGGATTCTATAACAATAGAAAATGAAGGAGGAGGAATTACAGAAATAGAAGTTCCTTCTGATTATGATTTTACTTTTGAAAAAAACACAATATACTTTTTCAGATACGAGATTCTACGTTCTAAAAAAGCGTTTTTAATTAATGTTGAAACTATTGACGATTAAAAGGTTTTAATTTTGTGGTGCCTGGAAAGAAAAAATTATAAACATTCACTTATTCACGTTTTTTTAGTTATCATGAATGTGTAAACAAACACAATAGTTTCTTGCACAGGCACCTACTAGTTCTCTTTAAATTCCTTCCATTTCCGTTTCCAGTTTTCTATTTCATGCCTGATCTCTTTCTCCATCTTCTCTTTCTTTTCTTTATTTTTCCGTTCTTTCTCTTCTTTTTTCTCCTGTTTTCTTTTCTTTTTTTCTTTTATACGTTCTTTTTTATTCAACTTTTCTTTCTGTTTCTCCAGCTCTTCTATATTTTCCCCGATTAATGCCAAATCGAATTTCTTAGTCGGCAATTCACTCATAGTTCTTGAAAGAACCTGCGCAAAAATGGGTGGTGCCGTAAAACTGCTGGTTGATGTCAAATAATGTTCTGAATCTGTTTGATCATACCCGAGCCAAACCGCACCGACGATGTCTGGAGTATAGCCGACGAACCAATGATCCTTTGAGCCGTCCACTCCTGAAAACGGCAGTTGGGTGGTGCCTGTTTTGCCCGCCACTTCCAGACCAGAAATTTGAGTTTTCTCAGCCGTTCCTTCTTCGACAGCGCCTTTCAGCATATAGGTCATTTGCTGGGCAACTTCCGGCTCTGTGACTGTCACAGACTGTTCACGCCACTTCCCCAGGACTTTTCCTTCTGAATTTTTTATTTCTGTAATCGCATGTGCATCCCTCATCACCCCGTCATTGGCAAACGCAGAAAAAGCCTGAGCCATTCGCAAAGGGGAAGTCCCTTTATCCAATCCTCCTAAAGCCAGACCAAGCGTGTGATCGTTTTCTTCCAATGAAATTCCGAACCGTTCAACAGCGCGCACCCCATTTTTTATTCCGATCTGATGCAAAAGCGAGACGGGAGGGATATTATACGAGTGCACAAGTGCATCGTACATTGTCACGTGCCCTCTATTTTTCTGATCAAAATTTTTCGGTGAATAGCCGTCAATGTTTATTGGTTCATCGAGAAGCAAATCCGACATACGATAACCTTTCTCCAGCGCCGGAGTGTAGACGGCAAGCGGTTTTAATGCCGAACCCGGTTGCCTGACGAGTTCGGTCGCATTATTAAATCGGCCATGTGTATATTCCCCTCTGCCCCCAACCAGTGCCGATATCCCACCTGTTTGAGGATTCAGAAAAACAGAAGCACTTTGAATAAGTTGATCGGGCTTACTCTCAGGAAAATACCGCTCATCTTTATACACTTCTTCCAAAGCATCTTGGATAACAGGATTAATTTCTGTGTAAATATGTAATCCGCCATATAACACTTCATTTTTTGTAAGATGATAGGTGTTGATCGCTTCATCGATAACACGGTCAATATAATAAGGATATTTCCCTTTATAATTCGGCATTGTGGAATCAGCTAATACAACTTCTTCGCCGACTGCTTCATCAAACTCTGTCTGACTAATATAATTTTCACTTTTCATTAATGATAAAACAACGTTACGCCGTTCCACCGACTTTTTCATATTTTTGGCAGGAGATAAATGGGACGGTGCTTTAATTAATCCTGCTATTGTCGCACTTTCGCTAAGCGATAACTCGCTTATATCTTTACCAAAATAGATCTGCGCAGCGCGTTGAACACCCCATGCACCATCGCCAAAATAAATTTGGTTAAGATAGTGCTCCAAAATTTCCTCTTTTGAATACGTTCTCTCGATTTTCTTCGCAATGAGTAACTCTTTAAACTTACGGGAATATGTACGCTCTTGCGTTAAAAACACATTCTTTGTCAGCTGTTGGGTAATGGTGCTTCCGCCTGCAGTAATCTCACCTATAAAGAGGTTATGGATCAACGCGCGCCCCATCCTGAAATAGTTCACCCCGGAATGCTTGTAAAATTGCTGATCCTCAACTGAGATGACAGCCTCAATTAACTCCCTTGGAATACGGTCAAAGGAGACCCCCTCCATTTTCGAATTGGAAATTTCACTTACTACTTTTCCGTTTTGATCGTAAACAAACGTAGGTCTCGGTACAGGCTCTTCTAATTTACTCACATCACTCAATGAAATGAATACATTTACTATAACCAAACCTGAAATAGCCGCAATGAGCATTCCGAAGAATACGATGCGAATTGGTTTCTTTATTTTTCTATTTTTCTTACCGTCATTATCCTTTTTCTGTTGCCGCTTATATTCCGTTCTTCTCATACAAATTCCACCTTCATCATTACCTTTCGACCTTTCAAAGTTTAGCATATTGAAAAGAAGTAACCTACTAACTAATAGCAGGAAAATTATAGCATGTAGTTGACGATGCATCTGTATGAAAGTTGCAGGTGAAGTGTTCTAGCGCGGTTTCAAAGCAGTGCCTGAAGCAGTGCCTGTGTGAAAAACAGTGAAGCGGTGCCTGTGTGAAAAACAAACGTGAAAGTTCACTTATTCATGATTGTTGAAACAATCGTGTATGTTTAAACAATCACGATTGTTTCGTGCACAGGCACTCGAACCCATGGCTAGGGCATCCCCGATTCAAATGAAAAATCCCCCGCTTCATGCAGAGGATTTGTGCTTATTTAATAACCGTAACCGGACATTTTGCTTCCTTGATCACTTTATGGCTGACGCTTCCGAGCATCATTTCCTGCACGGCATTCAGTCCGCGGCTTCCAATAACCAAGTGATCCAGTGGATTTGAATCCGTGTACTGCACAACCCTTTGTGCCGGATCCCCTTCAAAAACAACAAGTTCTGTACTAATCTGAGCCTGCCTTGCCAGCTCCATTGCCGGCTGCGTTAGTGTTGCGTACCTGGTCCTGATACAAATCTGAGTTGTTTCTGAGTTGTGTGAGTGTCTGGCACCTTATTTTGTTTGTTTTTTATATAATCCATGTTTTGTGTTGTTAATAACGAAACTGGACTGTCAGACTCTTGCCCTCTATCTGTGGCAAAGTGATAATCATAACGGCATTGAAAACGAAATTTATTCAACCTTCTGAACACCCATTGCGGGAACGGATACTGGCTCTACGCTCAATTCTTCAGTTTTACGCTGAAGGATATATGCAGCAACAATAATCAAAATACCACCAATGATTTGAATGGAATAGATTTGCTGTCCAAGAAAGATAGCGGCTAGAACCGCAGCAACAACTGGTTCAAATATTTGCATGGTTGAAGCCCGTGAAGCCCCAATCATCCGAATACTCGTTATCATTAACATCGTTGGGATGGCAGCTCCGGCTAATCCAGCAAATACGAGAATAAACCACACGTATGCAGACGAATCAACAAATGGCGCAATCAATGTAGCACCTTCTCCAAAGGCCACTCCGCAAATGGCAAATACAATAGTCCCCACAGCTAAGAAGAATGTTGTAGCATAAGTGGGATGTAAACTTTGATAACCGCTCCTGCCAATCATATAAAACACCGACATGCCCAGCGCTGCGCCAAGGGCAAGGATAATTCCAAGTGTACTTATTTGTACGCTTTGTCCAAGTAACTGTCCAAAAACAGCTAAAGCACCACCAATCAAGGAAAGGATCAACGCAATCATTTTAGGTGAATTTAACCGTTCCACACCGGTAATTGCACAAAGTATAGTAACAATTGCTGGAAAGGTATAAAATAACAGCATCGCTAAAGCTACGGACAATTCAACAAAAGCATAG
>NZ_JARICI010000080.1 GCF_029257255.1 Sporosarcina sp.
GGGTCATATTTACCTCTCCTTAGATGTTTATCGTGGTTGAAAACATTGTATCATGAGGGTAAATATTGGCCCTTTTTCTTTTTACACAATTATATGGACTTTATCGAATTAAAACGGCCGCGCGCGAAAGTAGCCTGGCACCGCGCCAAAAACATCTAGAAACGAGCCAAACATCACCGCCACCGCGCGTTTAGTCCGCTTTGCCGCTCCAAACAGCTCAACGAACGAACCAATTCTGTCGTCCACCGCACCATTCGCCACTCGCATCACTCACGATCAAAAGGATCATCCCCTACGGATGATCCTTTTTCCTATTACTTAATCCCGCTCAGCGCAGGGCCTTCAGCTCTACACCCTTTTCAGTCAGTGACTTTTTGATTTCCTTCACCAGCTCCACTGCTTCATAATTATCGCCGTGAACGCAGATGCTGTCTGCCTGGACCCGCACTTCTTCGCCATCAAGTGTGCGGACCTTGCCGTTCAGTACCATATTAAGTATCTGATCAGCAGCTACCTGTTTATCATGGATCACAGAACCTTCGATGCTGCGGTCCATCAGCTTGCCGTCTGACGTATAGCGGCGGTCGCCAAATACTTCACTCGCTGTCTGCAGTCCGATTTCTTTTCCTGCCCTGATCAGTTCCCCGCCGGCCAACCCCATTAGGATCAAATCCGGATTTACTGCATGCACGCCTTCTGCAATACCCCGTGCCAAATCATAATCCTTGGCCGCCATATTGTAAAAAGCACCATGCGGTTTGACGTGCTGTAATGTTCCGCCCGCAGCCTTCACAAAACCATTCAGCGCACTTACTTGATACAGCACATACGCTTTGGCTTCAACAGGTGTGATGAACATTTGTCTGCGTCCGAAACCTAATAGATCTGGAAAGCCTGGGTGCGCGCCGATGGCCACGTTATTTTCCAGCGCCATTTCCACTGTCTTTTGCATAACAATGGGATCACCGGCATGAAAACCGCATGCTACGTTTGCAGAAGTAACATACTGCAGGACAATTTCATCATTTCCTACTTTAAAATTGCCGAAGCTTTCACCAAGATCACAATTTATATCTACTTTCACCATTCATCCTTCACCTCTACATTTTATTGGGAAGCCATAAAATAATGTCCGGGAAGACTGTTATAACCGCCACGATCAGCAAGATGATCAAGAAAGAAGGCAATGCGTATCTGGCAATCGTTAAAATATCTTCGTCCACCATCCCGTTAATGACAAACAAGTTAAAGCCGACCGGCGGCGTGATCTGCGCGACTTCGATCATAAAGATCAGATAGATACCGAACCATAAAGGGTCAAAGCCCGCTGCGACAATTAAAGGCAGCGCCAGCGGCATCGTCATTACAATCATGGAGAAACCATCTAGTAAACAGCCTAGAATAATATACATAATCGTCAAGATGACAATCAGCATATAACTTGATAATCCCATTTCCGAGATAAAAGAGGTCAGCTTGGCAGGCATATTTAAGTAGCCGACAACGACTGACAGATAAGAAGCTCCTGCTACGATCAACATAATCATCGTGCTCGTTTTCACCGTTGCCAGCAGAACTTCCTTAAAAATGCGAATTGTTAACGTGCGCGAGAATAAAGCGAAAATTAAAGATCCGACAACACCTACGGAAGCTGCTTCGGTCGGCGTCGCCCATCCCGAATAGATACTTCCCAGTACAAGAAAGATCAGTACAATGACCGGAAGAATCAAAGGCAAAGTCTGGAACCGGTACGCCCAAGAATATTTTTCGTCTCCCACTGCAAGACTCGGATTAATTAAGCATCTGATAATTATGTAGCCGCTCAACCCGGTCGCCAGGATAATTCCCGGAACAATCCCCGCGATAAACAGTTTACCGATACTGACATCCGCTACAATTCCATATACGATCATCATCATACTCGGAGGAATCAGAAAGCCAAGCGTTCCGGCGCCTGCCAAGGAACCGAGGCTTAGTGAACGGTCGTAATTCCTTTTGGATAGTTCTGGCAGCGTGATCTTTCCCACTGTTGCAGTAGTAGCAGCAGAAGATCCGCTGACTGCGGCAAACAAACTGCTAGCCGCGATATTAACGTGAATCAGACGGCCCGGCAGAAAACTGATCCAAGGCGTCAATCCTTTGAACAGATTCTCTGAAATCTTACTGCGGAATAAAATTTCTCCCATCAAAATGAATAACGGCAGCGCAAGCATGGTGGAACTGTTAGTGTTGTTCCAAAGTATATTGTTCATGATGGTCATCGGGGGGCTGCTTGTAAAGAACATTAAACCGCCAATTCCTACAAGGAACAGCGAGACACCCACCCATATCGTACTTCCTAAGAATAGGACTAAGAGACCTATTAATGTAATTGATACAACGGCTAAACTCAAGGCTAGTCCCCCTTCATTTCATAAGTGCTATTGTTAACGGCCCAGTATATCAATTTCTTCTTCCTGCTGTTCACCGTAATCTTTATCTTTAATCTTCAAGATGCATTTAAAAATTTCCGCAACAAATTGAAGTGAAATTAATAATGAACCGAGAGGCATAGCAAATTGAGGAATGGCGAGCATTGTTTTGGAGATTTGCATAGAACGTTTGCCGGTTGCAACAGCATCTAAAAAGTAGTTCGTTGTTGCATACGTGATAATAATAAATATAATGAGTCCGACCAATAGCGCATAAATTTCTAACATAGCACGGGACTTTCCGGTCTTCACTACTCTATATAAAAACTCCAGTCTGATATGACCTTTATCTTTGAGTGTGTAAGCTAAACCGAAAAAGGTGATCGCTACCATGAAATACGCTGTGTATTCCTGAGTGATATAAAGTGTGCCGTTGAATAAATTTCTCACGACAATTTCGGCCATTACCAGCACAACACCCGCCATAATGAATACGCCGGCAAGAATCCCCAAAAACTGAGAAATCGCATCGATGATTCGTATAAATCTTCTCATGCTGTCTGTCCCCTTTCCGCAAAAGTGGATTCATTAAATTTCAATAGAAAGCTCCTGGCATTCTTATGAATAATCCGCCAAGAGCTTTCTATCCGATTTAAAGAAGCTGATTAGCGTCCAACTTCTTTATTGAACTGATCGATAATTTCCTGTGCTTCAGGGGGCGCAGTCTTCAGCCAGTCCTGCCTGATGTCTTCTGTTACTTCCGCTAAGCTGTCCATAAACTCCTGACTTGGCTCAAGCGTTGTAATTCCGTTTTCATTGACGACGGCTTCTTTTTCTTTATCAAGCTCCGCACCGATCTTCCACATGATTTCTTCCATTTCCTTACCTGCATTAATGATTTTGTCCTGTGTTTCTTTATCCAGCTTGTTTAATTCGTCCAAGTTTACAGAAACAAAGTTTGTTGCCATTGTTACGTTTGCAGGTACATAGTAGTCAAGAACTTCCCAGAATTTCGCATCTACCCCAGTAGGAGTGGACGTCAATACAGAGTCAATTACGCCAGTTGACAATGAAGAATACACTTCACTGAACGGAAGCGGGTGAGGTGTTCCGCCAGCAGCTTCTACTACCAATGCACCGTTCTTGTCATACGTACGCATCTTCAAACCTTTCATATCAGCCAAAGACTTTACTTCGTTCTTTGTCCAGAAACCTGCAGCCGGCCAAGGAGCGATATAAAGAATCTTTTGATTCCATTTTTCTTCTGCCATTTTGTCAAAGTAAGGTCGGGAGATATCGTTAAGAATTTTTCCTTCTTCATAACTTTGTACTAAGAATGGCAATGTTACGATTTCGAATAAAGGCTCATCACCCGCCACACCGCTCGTTAAGATATCTGATACTGGAACAGCATTGTCACGCACTGCAGATAAAAGCTCAGGTCCTTCATAACCCAGAGCCCCGCCCAATTGTACTTCCAATTTCACTTTTCCGTCTGTTGCTTCATCCAACTTTTGAGCAAATTCTTTCAAGCCTTCACCGTTGTGGTTATTTTCAGGATAGACGGAGTTTGCTACCCAGCTGACCGGCTTATCTGAACTTCCGCCGTCGCTTCCTGCTTCTTTACCTGAGTCGTCATTACCACAACCGGACAATATTAAGAATAAAGATAATACCGATGCTGCAAGTGTCATTTGTTTTTTCATGTTTGTAGATCCCCCTTGTATGTTTTACTATCACATTCCATTCAGCACTACCCCGCCCCCCCTTTAAAGTCGCGTAGTTTTTATCATCTGTTTATAGAAAACTCACCGATTACTAACAGAAAGCAGTTTAAAAACGCTTTCTTGTTCTGCCAGCAACCGGTGACTTTCTTCTATATCAATTGCTTCAAAAAATACAAGGTCACCTGGTTTTCCCTGTGCGATTTTAAACAGGTCGACGGTTACGACTACACCGATTTTTGGATAACCGCCCGTTGTCTGTCTGTCTGCTAATAAGAGAATCGGTTCACCGTTGTTCGGAATCTGGATAGCACCGTTTGGAATCGGATCCGTGATTTGCTCTTGCGTCAGATTGGTTTCCAGGCGCTCCCCCTGCAGACGATAGCCCATCCGGTCAGAATGCGCGGATACCTCATATGTACTCGCCAGGAACTTTTTCTGGCTGTCCTCCGTAAAAGCGTCCCACTGTGGCCCCTTAATGATTCGTAGCGTGATTTCATTGGCATACTTCGGAATCAACTCACTGTGCAGGCTTTTTCTGTATCCCTTTCTCGTTTCGTGCTGAGAATTATATGCATGCAGTACATCGCCTTTTTGCAGCTTTCGTCCTTCATAGCCGCCGATATTTGCTCGCAAGTAAGTAGAACGGCTGCCCATCAGCAGCGGTGCGTCAAATCCACCGGCGATTGCTAAGTATGTCCGGCACCCGTCAATAATCGGTCCAAACTCTAAGACTGTCCCTTTCTTTAAGTCCATCTCTGTCCATAAAGGAATCGGCTTTCCGTTGACTGAAGGAGATAAATCTGCACCTGTTATCGCAATCTTGCAGTCTTCCAGAATAGAAAACGTTGGTCCTGTCAGCGTAATTTCAAGTACAGCTGCATTTTCGTCATTGCCTGCCAATAAATTTGCCATTCGCATAGCATACTTGTCCATTGCGCCTGACACTACAATTCCAAATTGCTGATAGCCTGAGCGGCCCAGATCCTGAATAGTTGTCAGCATTCCGGGTTTCAACACTTCTAGTACCGCCATGCTTTTCATGTTAGTAGCTGCCTCCCTTGTACTGCGGAGTATCTTCATGCATTAATTCGGAATATCGTTCTTCTGTAATCGGAATGAAGCGGATTGCGTCTCCTGGGGAAATCAACACAGGGCGTTCAGTTTCTTCGGGTTTGAAAAGCGGTGCAGGCGTTCTTCCTATGATTCTCCAGCCGCCCGGTGTAGTCAGCGGATAAATGCCTGTCTGCTGTCCGGCAATGCCGACTGAACCTGCGGGAGTCTGTAATCTTGGTGATTCCAATCGGGGTGTATGTATTCTTGAATCTAATCCTCCCAAATAGGGAAAGCCGGGAACGAAGCCAATCATATAAACCCGGTATATTTCTTCCGTATGAATTCGTATCACTTCTTGTTCTATCAGATGATGATACTCTGCTATGAACGCCAGGTCAGGTCCTGCATCGCCTCCATACAAGACGGGTATGTCGTGAACAACCATTTTCTTTTTCTTCTGACTGACTGACGATACATCTATTAAATGAATTCTTTTTATTAATTCGCTACATGTAATGTGCAGCGGATTGTAATAGATCATGACAGTTGCAAAAGCCGGAACTAACTCTTCTACGCCATGAATTCCTGCTTGATGAATGCACTCTGCCAAGCGTATAACGTTCTCATTTATATCTTCAGAGATTTTCTGTTCGAATGAAACCAACACTGCACAATCGCCAGCAGGTCGACAATCAAATTGCATGATGTATTCTCCTATTCAATAAACCAATTTGATTACGTAATAAGTATCCATAGAATAATAGTAAATTAGAATAATGTCAATGTTTAAATTATTCTAATTTAACAATAGGTAAACGCTACTTAGGGGAGCTTTCGACATTAGTTTGTAGAAGGAACACTGTATTTCCTTAATTTCTGTAAAGTGCACAGAAATACGGAAATCAACGGCGCTCAGTTACTTCCACGATGTAATTTGTTTAGTTCAACTTATATAGTTCTCATCAATTTCTAATCTTTCACTACTCTTTTCCTCATGTTCCTTACTTATACTTAGACTATCGAATGAAAACAGAAGGAGCAGATCCATATGGCGATAGAAATCTTCAGCAGAAAAGAGCAAAAATACTTAATTACTCGCCGCCAATACGAAGAACTTACAGACCGGATCGGACCCAAAATGCGCAACGATAAGAACGGTGTCGACGGGAAATATTCAGTCACTAGCCTGTACTTCGACAATGCAGAGAAAGGTATTTACTTTGAGACAAAAAACAAACTAAAATATCGTCAGAAATTGCGCTTGCGCGTATACGATGACGCAGACCTTAACAGCACCGCGTTCTTTGAAGTGAAACAGAAACATAAGAAAGTTGTCAATAAACGGCGAATGCTTCTACCGCTCAGAGAAGCATACCGCTATTTAGAAGAAGATGGACAAGCCGGATTGGATCAATACGAAACGTCTAATTCACAAGTCATGAAGGAAGTTGATTATTTCCGGAAGTTCTATCAGTTGCGTCCTGAAATGGTCGTGTCATACAGCCGTCATGCGCTTCACGGCATTAATGATTCCGAACTGCGCATCACGTTCGACTTCGATTTGAAATGTCGCAAAGAAGATCTACATATTGAGAATGGACCGTATGGAGAGCATTTTATAGATCCCGACCTTGTCGTGCTGGAAGTAAAAGTCGATCACAGTGTGCCGCTTTGGCTCGCTCGTATTTTACAGGAACTGCAGTGCGAGCAGCGAAGTGCGTCAAAGTTTTGCACAAGCACAGAGTTGTTAAGCGGAGATATATTACCGCAGGCAGGCTATTTTGAACCAAAAGAATTGGAAGAACCGATTACAGGAGGAATAGAGAATGAATCAGATCACGAACTTGTTTTCATCTAATGGATTAGACGGTGCCACGCCGACAATGTGGATGAGTATTTCCGCGATGGCGCTTGCAGCTGTCCTAAGCTTAATAATTACAAAGGTTTACCAGATTACGTTTACAGGAGAACGCTATTCACAGGCATTTGTACATACGATCATCATGATGAGTGTCGTCGTGTCCGTCGTCATGAATGTCGTAAGCGACAATGCAGGCGTCGCATTCGGTTTATTCGCCGTCTTTTCCCTCATTCGTTTTAGAAGTGCTGTAACGAATGCCAAGGATATCTCGTACATTTTCTTTGGATTATGTGTGGGAATGACCGCAGGACTGTTTCAGTTCCCTCTCGCCATTGCTTTAACATTATTCGCAAGTCTGATCTTCTACCTTCTATATAAAGTCGATTACGGCAAAGGGAAAGACACACAGATCCTAAAAGTGACGGTGCCTGAGAACTTGAACCACGAAAACTTATTCGATGACATCTTAAATGAAAAGACAGAATCTTACCAGCTTCGTCAAGTAGAGACAACGAACTTGGGGACGATGATTCTCTATACTTTTGCAATTAGAAGCAAAACCGATACAAAAGATCAGGACCTGCTCAATGAAATCCGTGTACGTAATGCGAATTTGAAAGTATCCCTTTCATATTTAGAGATGCGTGACTGAAACTATAAATTAAAAAATCCAACCGACACCCGGTTGGATTTTTTAACGTTTCACGTGGAACATTGTATAATTTTGTCAATCAGAACATTTTGGTCGTCCATGTTTCGCCGTTCCAAATTGTAGAAACCACACCTTCATAAAAATCAGGCTCGTGTGAAATTAGCAATATGCTGCCTTTATATTCTTTCAGCGCACGTTTCAACTCTTCTTTCGCATCGTAATCCAAGTGATTTGTCGGTTCATCCAGAACGAGCAAATTGGTTTCCTGATTCACCAGCTTGCAGAGGCGTACTTTCGCGCGCTCTCCTCCGCTCAACACTTTCACCTTGCTTTCAATATGCTTCGTCGTCAATCCAACACGTGCTAACGCAGCACGCACTTCATATTGGGCAAAATGCGGGAATTCACTCCAGATCTCTTCCAGACATGTTCGGTCTGAATCTGTTTTCATTTCCTGCTCAAAGTAGCCGATCGACAGATGCTCTCCACGCTCCACTTTTCCCTGCAATGCAGGAATTTCACCCAACAGACTCTTAAGCAGCGTTGTTTTACCAATACCGTTTGCACCGGATAAAGCAATCTTCTGCCCGCGTTCCATCGTTAAATCAAGCGGCTGTGACAGAGGCTCATCATAGCCAATAACGAGGCCTGTTGTCTCGAATAAATACTTGCCTGGCGTCCGAGCGGTTTTAAAATCAAAATGCGGCTTTGGCTTCTCAGAATCCATTTCAATGACATCCATTTTATCGAGTTTCTTCTGCCGTGACATCGCCATTCTGCTTGTCGCAGCATTCGCTTTATTACGTGCTACGAAATCTTTGAGATTCGCAATTTCTTTCTGTTGTTTCTTATATGCTGCTTCGACTTGTTGCTGCTTCATTTCATGTACGCGTAAAAACTCATCGTAATCGCCTGGATAGCGGTTAACCTGCTGATTCTCCATATGATAGATCAAGTTAATGACACTGTTCAAAAATGGAATATCATGCGAAATTAAGATGAACGCACCGGGATACTCCTGTAAATAGGTGCGCAACCATTCAATATGTTCGATGTCCAAATAGTTCGTCGGCTCATCGAGGAGTAAAATATCCGGTATCTCCAGTAACAGTTTGGCAAGCAATACTTTTGTCCGCTGTCCTCCACTGAGATCATTGACATCGCGGTCCAGCCCGAATTCATTCAGACCCAGTCCGTTTGCCACTTCTTCCACTTTTGCATCAATCATGTAAAAGCCATTCTGCTCTAAGGAATCTTGCAGCTGCCCCGTTTCCTCCAACAGCTTTTCCAGTTCATCCGGCTCCACTTCGCCCATCTTGGCAAAAAGTTCATTCATCTCGGTTTCCATATCGTATAAATATTGAAACGCCGTACGCAGCACATCGCGGATAGTCATCCCCTGCTTCAAAACGGCATGCTGATCCAAATAACCGACTCGTACACGCTTTGACCATTCAACTGTTCCGGCATCCGGCTCCAGCTTATGCGTAATAATATTCATGAACGTGGACTTTCCTTCGCCGTTTGCACCTACTAATCCGATATGTTCTCCTGCTAATAGACGGAACGAAACATCATCAAAAATCGCCCGGTCACCGAAGCTGTGGCTGATATTTTTTACGGTTAATAAACTCATGTTGTACACCTGTTCCTTTTTATTTATCTGTACTTTTCTTCCTTGCGTAAATACCAATTCAGCGCTTTCTTCTCTTCCTCTATGATAAACGGTTCCTTCCCCTCGATATAGGATTCTATATCAAACGGAAAACGCGCAGCCAATTCTAATTTCAATGCACCGTAACTGTCAGCTTTCTCAGGATGCGAACGAAGATAGTCACAGAATGCAAGATGTCGTGTAATTGCCAGGTCACCTTGTTCAAATATATGCACATGATGTGTCCGCTTGTCACCGCCTCTGCGGAAATAGCGGCTCCCGGGAATTCCGAATTCGCCTAGCGGCTCATAGCCTGCTGACTTCATTTGCGGATGATAATTATCCGCATCATTGATATTTTTCACTACCGGCATCATGTCGATAATCGGTTTAGCCGCCAGTCCCTTGATAGAAGTACTTCCCATATGATGGATATCAATCAGCTCGTCACCGAAAATTGAAAATATCTGAGTCGCTGCTTCCTGAAACAGCACTGGCCATTCTTCGCGATAAGTAACAATTTCAACGGTTCGCACTGTGAAGTACCCCCTACTTAACTTACCTATTTTACCACCCGGTGCGCTCAATTGCTTTAGAAAACAGAAAACCAGCCCGATGAATTTGGCCGGTTTCTGCTTCAGTCTTCCAATTCAACAATCAGCTCAATTTCAACGGGTATATCAAACGGCAAAGTGTTTACGCCGATTGCGGAACGGGCATGTTTTCCTTTATCTCCAAACACTTCAATAATTACGTCAGAAGCTCCGTTGATTACTTCCGGCTGGCGAATGAAATCATCTGTAGAATTGACATAGCCGAGTATTTTTACAAAGTTTTTGATCTTATCAAGTGATCCCAATTCGTCCTGCAGATTACTCAGTAACTGCAATGCCGTCCCTCGCGCCGCCTGATAGCCCTGCTCCATCGAAACGTCGTCGCCTAACTTTCCTGTAATCGCAGGCTTCCCGTCCTTCATATAGCCTGCTCCGGAAGAATACAGCACATTGCCGACACGCGCCGACATTTCGTAGTTCGCCATCGGTCGTGAAGGCGGCGGAAGATGAATTCCCAGAGCTGCAAGTTTTTCTTCGATATTCATTGCGTTTCCTCCATCACGTAAAATAATGATTCGATCGTAACACGTTGGGGAAAGGTGGTCAAACTGGTCAATAAATAGAAAAAGAACATGCGAATTTTATCGCATGTTCCTTTTAATTTCATTAATCAAGTTCTTGATTCAGTGATTTAAACAGCGCAAACATCATAAATACAATGACGAACGAGAACGGCAGAGCAGCGATAATAATGGTATTCTGCAATGCTCCCAGGCCGCCTACTGAAAGTAAAATCAGCGCAATAGAAGATTGGATGATTCCCCAGACGACCTTCACCGAGTTCGGTGGCGTCAGTGAACCGTATGTCGACTGCATACCGAGTACATAGGTTGCCGAGTCTGCCGAAGTGATGAAGAATGAAGTTACCAGCAGGATAGCGAATAACGAAATTAGTGTACCTAAAGGAAGCTCGTTAAACATCTCAAATACGACTAACTCAATATCCAGTGACGCCAAATTTGCAACCCCTGAATCCTGCATATCGATTGCTGTCGTACCGAATGCTGCAAACCAGATAAAACCGAAGAATGATGGTACAAGCAGAACGCCTGCCATAAATTCACGGATTGTCCGTCCTTTTGAAACACGTGCAATAAACATACTGACGAAAGGTGACCAAGAAATCCACCAAGCCCAGTAGAAGATTGTCCATCCATCGAGCCAGCCCCGATTTTCTCCGTTCAATGGAGCTGTACCCATACTCATATCAATAAGATTTGTAAAATAACCACCCACTGAATCAGTAAACATATTCAAAATCAGCATTGTCGGTCCTAATATTAATATAAGTCCTAAAAGCGCGACAGCCAATATTAAATTGGTATTCGATAGGTAACGAATCCCTTTATTCAATCCTGACCAAGCAGACCCGATAAATAAGAACGTCACTACAGTCACGATGATGAATTGTGACTTGATGCCAATCGTGAATCCAAATAAATAATCCAAACCTGCGTTAATTTGAACAGCGCCGAAGCCGAGAGATGTTGCTACACCGAAAGCAGTTGCAAATACAGCAAGAACATCGATTACTGTCCCCCATGGACCTTTCATTCTCGCTCCGAAAATCGGCTTCAGTGTTGCTGAAATTAAACCAGGCTCACCTTTTCGAAACTGGAAGTATGCCAAAGCCAAAGCAACCATTCCGTATAGTGCCCAGATGTGAAGGCCATAATGTAAAAATGTTTTCCGTAAAGATTCTTTAAATGCATCAGCTGTAAATGGATCTTCAGTTGCCGGAACTGCGTAATGAGACAAAGGCTCTGCGGCACCGTAGAACACTAAACCGATACCCATCCCTGCCGAGAACAGCATGGCAATCCAAGTAATTGTGGAGAATTGAGGACGATCTGTATCTTTCCCGAGACGAATTTTACCGTACGGGCTGAATATCATAAAAATACTGATTAACAAAAGCGCGGTCATTAGGAGCATGTAGTACCAGCCGAATGTCGATGCAACGAAAGCTTTACCGGAATTCGTGATCTGCTCAAAATGGACAGGATCAATTACACCGTAGCCGACTGCTAAAACGATTAATCCTATTGTAATGTAAAAAACATTTGATATTTTTCTCATAGTTCCCCCTGTAGTCATAGTTTACACAAGCAGCTTTACACTATACTCTCTATTAATTAAGAAATCAAATGGACAACCTGTTTTTCTTTGATTTTATTAGTATACGAGATAGATTCAGGCCCGTGGCGACAAGGTTTTCTACATTATCAATTTTATTAAAAATTTTATTGGACCGATTATTTATCATTACTATACCCACTTACAAGATTTTCATCCAAACTAACTGGGTGCCTGTGCGCGAAACATTCATGTTTGTTTGAACAATCATGAATGTTTGAACTAACGCAATTGTTTGGCACACAGGCACTCCCAATTGAAGTTTCCCCTTCACTATGTTTAAATTAACGAAGCACAAACTTCATTTATTGGTAGGTGACTTTATGAAAACGTTGCACCAAATCATTAAACTGCACTATTCTTCTTTATCATCAGGCCAGCAAAAGGTAGCAGCCTTTTATATAGAACATCCGCAAGAAGCCGCATTGTTAACCGCTTTTCAAATCGGTAAACAAGTGGGTGTCAGTGAAACAACGGTCATTCGATTGGCTTACGCATTAGGTTTCAGCGGGTACTCAGAATTACAGCAAGCTCTTCGGAAAGACTTATTTTTGCCTAAGCAGAAAGTTGCTGAAGGATTTTTTTTACAAGATGACCCAGCGAGCGACAATCATTTTATACGTCAAGCCATCCAAAGAGAGCAGACCATCCTGCAACATACAGCCAATCAGATAAATATCGAGGACATCTGGGCAATGGCAGACACCCTCATTCAATCGGATCGTGTTTACATCGCGGGATTCGGTAGTTCATATGCAGCGGCTTATTGGTTATTTTATTCACTGAAGCAATTAAGAGATAATGTCGTACTATCGAGTCCCGCCGGCTTTATGACCGAGGATCTTTGCGATTTAACAACAGACTCAGTAGCCGTTGTCTTTTCATTTCCACGTTACCGGCGTGACACCGTACAGGCGGCAACTATCGCAAAAGGACAGGGAGCAAAAGTAATCGGCATTACTGATCGAACCCTATCACCGATTGGTCAGCTGGCGGATATGACGTTCGGCTGTTTGGGAAAAGAACATGTCGATACACATTCCATCGCATCGACCATTAGCTTACTGGATATCCTCCTTGCCGGCATACGTATTCGAAATTCAGGACGCATTACCAAGCGGCAGCAGCTGCTGGAGCGTTTATATACAGAACAACAATTATTTTCAGAATGAAGGAGGTTATTTCATTGGACAATCCAATTCAATTCATTACAGACCACAAAGAACAGATTCTGCAAACCTACCAGGAATTGCATGCGCTAGCAGAGCCGAGCTGGGAAGAACAGCGGACATCCCGCTATTTACAGGAAAAACTTTCGGCAGCCGGACTGAAAATCAAAACGCATACAGGACATCATGGGTTCACCGCAGAAATTCCGGGTCAAAAAAAGAGTGTCATCGCGCTCCGTGCAGATATGGATGCACTGGTTCAAGAAGTGGACGGCGCTGTCATAGCCAATCATTCATGCGGCCATGATGCCCACAGCACAATGGCTTTGTATACGGCACTAGCCCTGAAGAACAGTGGTATTTCATTCGAACATACGGTGCGATTTATTTTCCAACCTGCTGAAGAACTGGCGGAAGGCGCGTTAAAAATGATGGAAGAAGGCGTTTTGGAAGATGTACTCTTTTTAGGTGGAGTTCATGTACGGCCGCACATGGAAGTTCCGTTTGGACAGGCCGCTCCTGTAATCCTTCACGGTTCCTCTTCTACTATTAAAGGAGTTATCAAAGGAACACCCGCTCATGCCGCACGCCCTGAAGAAGGCAATAATCCAATTGAAGCAGTCAGTATATTGATTCAGTCCTTACAGAGAATTCGACTGACTGGAGGCAAGAAATTCTCCATCAAAATGACCGAGTTACATAGCGGAGAAACGAGTAACTCCATCCCGGCAACTGCCCGCTTCACGTTAGATATCCGTGCCGAAGCGAATGAAACGATGGAAGACTTGCTGACAAAAGCGAAACACATAATAGAAAGAACTGCTGCATTGACCGAAACAGTAATTGATTATGAATCAGTCGGCTACTCCCCTGCAGCTATCAAAAATGAATCAGCAGTCCGCATTGCACAGCAAGCTATCGGTTCTGTTTTGGGAGAAGAAAACACTGCTGGTCCATGCGTTTCGCAAGGTGCGGAAGATTTTCATTTTTATACATGGAAGACGCCTCACATCGCCGCCACGATGATCGGATTAGGTTGTGATTTAAGACCCGGCCTTCATCATCCGCAGATGTCGTTCAACACAGAAGCGTTAATTTACGGAGCAAAAATACTTACCGAGCTGCTGGTGAGAGCAGATCAAGAAATGGAGGAAAAGCCCCTATGAAACATCCTCCCTTAACTATTCGGATGATTGAAGAGCTGGATGATTTACAGAAAGTCCAGGCGCTTGAATCGATCGTCTGGAGCATCGAAGACACCGTGCCGCTCAGTCACACAATAGCTACCGTGAAGAATGGCGGATTAATTTTAGGCGCATTCGATCAAGATCAATTGGTCGGCTTTCAGTACAGTTTTCCCGGTTTTGACGGCCAGTCAGTCTACTTATATTCACACAGCCTCGGCATTCATCCGGACTACCGCAGACTTGGTATAGGCGAACAGTTGAAAATCGCTCAGCGGCAAGTTGCTCTAGAAAAAGGATTCGACCGGATTGTGTGGACATACGATCCTCTCGAAACGGTCAACGCCAATCTGAATCTGCGGAAACTACGGGCTGTTGTAGTGGACTATACGGAAAATGCTTACGGGGACATGGAAGACGGGATGAATGACGGAATTCCATCCGATCGTTTTACAGTCGAATGGAAAATTCGGGAACAGCCCCGCAATTCTGTATCCACCGATATTCGTCAAATACCTTTTCTTATTGAAGTGCATGAAGAAGACGGATATCTCTTTGCAAAAAATTCAATTTACCGCAAAGGCGATCAGACAGTGGCCGTACCAGTACCCGCGAACTTTCAAGCGCTCAAAAAACACGATCTATCGGAAGCGCTAATCTGGCGCGAAAAGACGAGGGGGATTTTCAAAAGATATTTAGAAAACGGCTGGGTAGTAACTGATCTTGTTAAACACCCCGAAGTAGAAGAAAGCTATGTATATATTTTGGAGAAGCGAGGGAACCCGAATGGAAATTAAAACTGTCATCTTACGTTATATGAAAATGAAAATGCTGCACCCGTTCAAGACAAGTGTCGGAGTGGAGCAGGATAAAGACTTTATTTTGGTCGAAGTAAAATCAGCAGACGGGAAATCGGGCTTCGGTGAATCTGTTGCTTCAATTGCTCCCCTCTTTCATGAAGAAACGGTCCAGACGAATTGGCATATGCTTACGGATTATTTGATTCCATTACTTTTGAAATCCGATATCCAGCATCCTGATGATGTCTCAACGATTTTCTCTCACTTCAGAGGGAATTATAATGCAAAAGCCGCAATTGAGGGGGCGGTATGGGATTTATACGCGAAAGAACAGAACCTCTCTCTAGCCGCTGCATTAGGCGGTACGAAGAAGAAAATTGAAGTCGGCGTAAGTGTCGGCATTCAAGAAACTGAAGCGAAATTGCTGAAGAAACTAGAAGGTTATTTAGAGCAGGGTTTCAGACGCATTAAAGTGAAAGTCATGCCAGAAAGAGATCTGGACATTTTGCGGGCAATCCGCAGCGAATTTCCTACTATCCAACTGATGGCAGACGCAAACTGTGCATATACTTTGGCAGACATCGATCACTTACGGAAATTTGATGAATTTAATCTGTCTATGATCGAACAGCCTCTCGCGCATGGTGATATTATCGACCATGCAAAGCTGCAAGCGAAGATCGAAACGCCGATTTGTCTGGATGAAAGCATTCATTCTGCCGAAGATACCAGAAAGTCCATTGAGCTTGGCAGCACGAAAATTATTAACTTGAAAATCGGACGTGTCGGCGGATTGTCAGAATCGAAGAAGATCCACGATTTATGTGTGCAACATAATATCCCGCTTTGGTGCGGCGGAATGCTCGAAGCCGGTGTCGGACGAGCACACAATATCGCCATCACCAGTCTGCCCGGCTTCACACTGCCGGGAGATACCGCTCCTTCCGCGCATTACTGGGAGGAAGATATCATCCTGCCTGAAGTTACTATGCATGACGGGCTGATCGATGTGCCCGAGGCGCCAGGAATTGGATTTGAGTTAAACTGGGATATGGTAGAGAAATTCATGGTTCATAGTCAAGTGTTTCACAGGGGTTGAGGAACGTACTCGGCATATAGTAAGGCTGGAGGGATCTTCATGAAAACGACTATTTAATACTGAGCACATTTGACCTATCTGCATACCTAGATATCTTTGCAAGGTTGATTGTATTAGACTCTGATTTAAGGGCATGTCTTTCTAATCTAAAGATGTTTTTTATAAAAATCTCTACTTGCAACACGATAACTTTGACGAAAATGTTCTTAAAAGCAAATCACAAATAAATGAATGAGTATTAAAAATATAAGATGATGCAAAAATGAAACAGTAATTTAGACTAGTTAAAGCGAATTTATATTAAATTAGACTGTTCCTTATAATAAGGAACAGTTTTTTAATATTTATATATTCTATAGAATATAGTTGACTTTACAAGATTGATAATTGATAATAGTCTAAAGAAACAAATACTATAGAATATGGAGTTGTTTATTTTGAAAAGTATGTTAATGTCTAAAGGTGCAAAGCAAGTAGTCGAAGTGTGTGCAAATATTAAAGAAAATGAAAGCGTTGTCATAATTACGGAACCAAAAACAATGTCAATTGCAGAAAGTATTGCCGCAGCCGTTACCGCAGTTGGCGCAGAGCCAACGATTTCTATTATTATGCCGAGAACGTCAGACAGTAGCGAACCGCCGGCAACTGTTGCTGCTGCAATGAAAGAAAGCGACGTATTTATCAGTGCAGTATTTACATCAATCACTCATACGTATGCTGTAAAAAATGCGGTTGAAAATGGTTCTAGGGGAATCATGTTGACACAATTTGAAGATCATATGCTGATTGATAGCGGAGTTCTTGCAGACTTCCCGAAAGCAGCTCCGACTTGTGAAGCTGTAGGAAAAGCTTTAGAAAATGCAAAAGAAATTCATTTGACGACTACTCACGGTACTGACTTAAAGATGTCTGCAACAGGACGTAAGAGTAACTCGATGACTGGTATGGTAAAGAGCGGACAATTTGCACCTGTACCAACTATTGAAGCGAACGTATCCCCTCTTGAAGGATCCGCAAATGGAAAGATTGTTGCGAACGCAAGTATTCCTTACATTGGAATTGGTATCTTGAAAGAACAAGTCGTTTGTACAGTAGAAGACGGCATGATTACTAATATTGAAGGCGGTTTTGAAGCACATATACTGGCTGACAACCTAGCATCTAAAAATGATCCGAACGTCTATAACATTGCAGAAATTGGAGTAGGGTTGAACCCCCGCTGTAAATTTAACGGGCTGATGCTTGAAGATGAAGGAGTATTCGGATCGGTTCATATCGGAATTGGTTCAAGTATTACACTTGGCGGAACAGTTAAAGCGGCCTGTCACTATGATTTGATCATGACTGAAACAACACTCGTTGCGGATGGAGTAACTATTATAGAAAACGGCAACGTTCTCTTATAAATCCAGGGAGGTATGAATATGAAAAGGTTTTTGACTCTATCAATCGTATTTACAATTGCTATGATGACTGCAGCTTGCTCCAGCAACGCTGGCGAAAAAGAAAGCAGTACCGATAAATACCCTGCTAAAACACTGAATGCTGTAATACCTTTTGGTCCTGGCGGCGGTACAGACTTGTACCTGAGAAAGATCATGGAAATCATGCAAAAAGAAGATATTTATACAGACAGTATAAAGATTGAAAACCGTGAGGGCGGTAGTGGCGCAGTTGGTTGGGGGTTCTTGGAGACAAAAAAGGGTGATCCATACTTTGTAGGTCCTACAAGCGGCAGCTTCTTTACTACTCCTCTAGTTTCTGAAACTGCTTTCAGTTACGATTCTTTTACACCAATTGCATTAATGGGTGCCGACGACTTATTCTTTCTAGTTAAAGGTGAGTCTAAATATGGTTCACTGGAGGACTTTATTGAAGCAACAAAAAGTGGTAAGAAGATGAAAATTGGCGGGGTTGGACAAGTTAGTGATGAAATGATTGTTCCTAATCTTTTTGCTAAAGAAGCTGGTTTTGATTTTGACTACGTTCCTTTCCAAGGAGCCGGTGAACTTACTAGTGCATTATTATCCGACAGTTTAGATGCTATTGTTGGTAACCCCGCTCGTTCAATGGGACAAATTGAAGGCGGACTTATGAAACCGTTAGCTTTTTCAGGATTAGAGCGATTAAAGCAATTGGAAGACGTACCTACCTTTACTGAACTCGGATATGACGTTAATATTTCGCAACCACGCGGCGTAGTTCTTCCTGCTGATATCGATGATGAAGTAAAAGACTGGTGGATTGACGCTATGAAAAAGGTAGCAGAAACGGACGAGTGGAAAAAATACATTCTAGACAATGGGATGTCTGATTATATTCTATTCGGCGATGATTTCTCAGAGTTTCTTGAAGAGACTAACACAAAATTTAAAGATTCGTTAGAGTCAGCGAACCAATAATTATTATAGAAACTCTGTCTTTTTAAAACAGAAGACAGAGTTTTCTTATCAGGAAAGGGGTTCAACTTGAAATGAAAAACATATTTACGTTCTTTTTATTAGTTGTTTCCTGCTTATACTTATCCATAGCCTTTACATTAAAATTCTTTTCAAATGATATTCCTGGAAGCGGTTTCTTTCCTATCGTAATCGGCATAACGCTTATTATTTTAATCGCATTTGATTTAATTAAGAATTATAAAGGTAATCGTGAAGAAAAGATTTCCCTTTTACACATATCTATTTTCTTTAAGCTATTAATTGTTACAACTGTTTACATAGCTATATTCAATATTTTAGGTTCATTGTTATCCACTATACTGTTTATGTTCGTAGTTCTTCTGTTATTAAATGAGAATAAGTTGAAGCAAAACATAATACTAGGACTTACAATTCCGCTTTCAATCTTTATTCTATTTGAATTTATGTTAAAAACTGGATTGCCCCAAGGTATCTTTGAAAATATATTTTAAATTTATACTCTCTTGTTAGGAGCGATATCATGCAAGAAATAGTCACTAATCTTATACAAGGTTTTTCTGTAGTTTTAACACCAACAAATATGCTGCTCCTAATTGTTGGCGCTTTCATAGGTATGGTTGTAGGAATTATTCCTGGTTTTGGAGCTTCAGCTGGGATAGCCATTTTATTGCCTCTCACACTCACCTTAGATCCAACTTCGGCTATCATTATGCTGGCAGGTATTTACTATGGTTCTCAATACGGCGGCGCTACAACCTCAATATTAATTAATACACCAGGAGATTCCGCAGCTGTAGCAAGTACGTTTGACGGTTACCCCATGACGCTTCAGGGAAAAGCCGGAAAAGCATTAATTGTGCAGGCAATCGCATCCTTTGTCGGTGGTACTATTGGAGTTATATTAATTTTTACGTTAGCACCTACATTTGCTAAAGTAGCCCTTAAATTTGGACCACCTGAATATTTCATGTTGATGATTATGGGATTACTTACTCTAATATGGATGACTGATGACAGCAAATTGAAAGGTTTTATATCAGCATTAATTGGGTTAGCTGTTGCAACCGTTGGAGTGGATGTAATTACAGGAACTCCAAGATACACTTTTGGTTCGCCTGAGCTAATAAGCGGGGTCAGTTTTATCCCTGTTACAATTGGTTTGTTTGGAATCGGAGAGTTGTTATTCAGAGTGTATTCAGGATCTCATAAAGATGGAAAGTTAGAAAACTTAGACCTTTCATTAAAAAGCAAGGAAAATTGGCCTTCTTGGAAAGAATTGATGAAAGCAAAGTTCACCTTTTTAAGAGGTTCTATAATTGGCTTTGTAACAGGTGTGTTACCTGGTGCAGGTGCAACCATTGCTTCTTTCTTCTCTTATTCAATTGAAAAGAAAGTATCAAAAGAACCTGAAAAATTCGGAAAAGGGCATCTACCCGGTTTAATTGCACCGGAAACTGCGAATAATGGTGCTACATCAGGCGCTATGGTCCCATTAATGACTTTGGGTATTCCAGGTTCCGCATCAACTGCCATTCTATTAGGAGCGTTTTTAATGTATGGTTTACAGCCAGGTCCTTTACTAATGATTGAAAAACCGGACTTTGCTTGGGGTATCATCTCAAGTATGTATTTTGGTAATGCAATTTTACTTCTAATCAATATAGTTGCTATACCATTCTTTTTAATGATTGTAAAATTACCATATCGATTTCTCATACCTGTTATAATCTCTTTATGCTTAATTGGGACTTACAGCTTAAACCATAGTATAATTGAAATATGGATATTACTAATATTCGGCGTCATAGGATTTTTCATGAAATTATATGGCTATTCCCCTGCTGCCCTTGTTTTAGCTTTAGTGCTAGGCCCATTAGCTGAAAATACGTTAAGACAGTCTTTAATCATGTCTGAAACTGGACTCGGTATTTTTGTCACTAGACCGGTTTCTTTATTATTTTTAGTACTCATAGCACTTATTGTTTTCTATCCTGTTTTTAAGCGCATGTTCATGAAAACACAAAAGGTTTAACCAAGTTGTTTCATGTATCTACGACTAAAGCAAATGAAAGGAATATTATATGAGCATTGAAAATATTAAAACTGTTGGACGCCAACCCTTAAATGTCATGGTTTATGAGAACATTAAGGTAGCTATTGTCGAAGGAGACATAGCACCGGGAACACGTCTCACTGAAACTAAAGTGAGTGAGCAATTAGGCGTCAGCACTACTCCTGTACGTGAAGCTTTCAGGAGACTTGCTTCTGAAGGTCTGGTCAAGATCATACCTTGGAGAGGTGCGATCGTACAAGAGTTCTCTACAAAGCAGTTAGCTAATGTGTATACATGCAGAGAGTCTCTGGAAGCCTTGGCAGTCGAATTGGCTATTGATAACATGGATGAAGTTGGAATACGTGAACTCTATAATTTTGTAGAGCGCTCAGTAGAGACCACTTCTTCTTCTGAGTACTTTGAACTCAGTTCTGCGATACACAATACCATATTGAGATATGCTGATAATGAAACACTAAGCAATCTGCTTGTACAGTTGAACGATGTCATCTATCACAATAGAAATATATCTTCTTTTAACGATGAAAGAAGAAGCGAAATATATAAAGAACATATGGAGATTGTAAAAGCTATTGAAGAAAAGGACAAAGTACAGGCAAAACTTGCTATGCAGTCTCACGTCAGAAATGGTTTCAATTATATTCAAAATCACTTAGCTAAATAATTCAGTAAAAGACGACTTCTAACCAGTCGTCTTTTACTATTACCACGTATAAATGAGGTGCTGGCTAATATGAAAACCAATATTTATATCGAGAATGAAAAACTACTCGCAGGCATGACAATGAAAGACAGTGCTGAACTTGAAAGTAACAATATGGCACTCCACGCATGTGAATCTGCAGATCACGTACGCAGCAACCGCCAACAACTTGCTGCGTTCCTTGGCTGTTCACTTGCTGATTTCGTATTCGCCAATCAAACACACAGCGCGAACTTTCACCGCGTGACGAAAGAAGACCAGGGACGCGGTGTCAATGAACTGGAAACTGCCATTCCTGATACCGACGCACTGTACACATACGAATCAAATATTGTACTCTGCAGCTTGACGGCAGATTGTGTACCTGTAATTTTTTACAGTGATAATAGCACGCTGACCGGTGTCGTCCATTCCGGCTGGCAAGGGACCGTGAAGGAAATCACATTGAAATTGTTTCATCATTTACAGCACGCTGAGCAATGTGATCTGAGCCGCGTTCACGTTCAAATCGGTGCTGCACTAAGCCAGAAGAAGTTTGAAGTCGATGAAGACGTCTATACGAAATTCCACAACCTCGGCTACGCGGATGATTTTATCCACTACAATGAAACGACGAATAAATACCATATCGACAATCAGCTGACGGTGAAAAAGCAATGTGAACTAGCTGGAATCCCTGCTGAGAATATTTCAATCGACCGCACGTGTACGTTCCAGAGTGCTGACGGATTTTCTTATCGTGAGGATAAAAAAGCAGGCCGTCATTTGAGTTTTATTCAGAGAAAAGCATAAAAAACAGGACTGCCTCGGGAGAAATATCTCCGCGTGCAGTCCTGATTTTCATATTGGAGCAGGAACGCGCCAAACTCTTCCAGCATCGAACCAAAACGTTGTCATGGCGCACCAAACCGCTGACTGACCGCACATTTACAGAGCCTCACCACTCCAAACTCCATGATGAACGAACCAAACCAGCCGACTGCCGCACGTTTCCTCTCTTTTTCAGTGTCTTAGTTGATCTATGAGCGCGCAAAGCAATTCTATGATCAAATTCGTAAGCTGCATGATCACGCCAATGCTCCTTATGAGCACCGCCCGAAAGATTAGGAGCAGCTGCGCAGTTTTATGAGCGCTTATACCGGGTTAATGATCGCACGCGGATTTTCGACCACCTTACTTTAATTCCACTTTAACGTCACCTTCCAGATAGTTAGGATACGCAGAAAGCTCCAGCTTCAGCGGGTTTTGATACTCCGTCGGACTGAAGCTGTAATCCCAGTAATCGAATCCCTCTGTGGTATACATCCCTGTGGAAGGATTGTTCACTTCTTTTCCTGCTGCGTCTGTTATCGTGCTGAATAGGTCATGGTGAACAGCATCCTCTGCTTCGCTCGGCATCTTCAGTTTTACATGATATTTATCCCATTCTAGCAGCTTGATTTTCTGATCGCTCGGCTGATTGAACCACTCCCCTGTTTCAGTGTTAATTTCCGCTATTGCTTCCTCCTGCTTGACAGCCTGCACTTTATTCATGCGTAAATACAGCTTTTTCGGCTGGGAGAAATAATTACTTTGCAGGAAATACGTCTGACTCCTTCCGTCCACTTCACCAAATGCAGAAGTGCCGTTTCTGATGGAACTCCACACTTCACCTTTTTCATCTTCCAATCTCATATCTTCAAACCCAAGTATTTTCATTGGGTTGTCGGGATCAAGTACAATTTTCACTCCAACCCGCAGCGGTGAAATGGTGACTGTTTCCACCGTAAACTTTTGTGAATCAATCTCAACTTGTTGATTCAGTGTATACACATCGCTGGATTTTATTTTCTCCGGCAAGGTAAACGGCACAGAAAACTCTGCCCTCTCTCCACTCAACAGTGTTTCAACTTCCAAGTCGAATGAACGATTCTCCGACGTGTAAAGTTCGGCAAAATGAAAATCTATTCGATCTGTATACTTTCGGATATTTTCACTTTCCTCTTGCGGCGAGCCGTAAGAAACACTTCCTTCCGGCATACCTCCTTCCATCGATAAATTTACAGACTTAATCCTAATACGTTCCAGTGAACTCTCCGAATCAATCGTATAAAACACATTCATTCCCGACTCATCCATAATGACCCCGTCCACTGTCAGCGTCAGATCTCCAACTGTCTGAGAAGCCCCAATCTCTTGATAATAATCATTCTGAATGGCCGCATCCAGACCCTTATCCATCGCTATGAGCTCAACGAATTTCTCCATTCCAGGAATAGAAGCCACTGCATTTGCAAACGCGGGAGAAACTCGGATCGATGTGACAAAGGTCAGAAGCAGCAATGCAACAACCGCTATACTGCTGAAGACTCGCTTACGTCTTTTACGTACTTGCTGCGTTTCCCGCTTCGCTCTTTCCATTCCCTCACGAATTACCTGATCAGCTTCAGATAACGGAAGTGGATAACTGTCCAATTGATCTTTCAGCTGATTCAACTTTTCCTCTTCCTCCTCATACATGTCCGGTTCCTCCCTTCTCTTCAAAATACGACCGAAGCGTGCGCAATGTCTTATGCAGCCTCGATTTCACTGTGCCTTCCGGGATATTTTCCAGCCGTGCGATATCTTTGATTTTAACTTCTTGAAAATATTTCAAATAAATTAATTGCTGTTCTTCATTGGATAACTCGGCCAGTGCTTCGCGCATTTCAAGGCGTGAGACATCTTCTTTTCCTTCTGTCGATATAAAGGTGTCATCTGACGCAAATCGTTTATTATTTTTTAATTGATCCTGGCAATAGTTCATCATGATGCGGATTAGCCACGTTTTGACAAACGCTGGATTTTTCACTGTACGAATCTTTTTATAGGCACGATACGTCACTTCCTGCAGCGCTTCCAGAGCGTCGTGCTCATTTCGCAAGAACGCGAGAGCCGTCCTCAGAAGGTCTTCCTTATAAAGCTGCATCAATGCGAGAAAAGCTTCGTCATCTCCTGCAATCGCTTTTATATGGATCTCTCTGTCTGTCGTTTCCATTCGGTCCCACCCCCGCTTCTTATACATTAGACTGCACAGACCCGGAAAAGTTCATCTCTTGATAAAATAAAAAAACACTGATGATTTCTCACCAGCGTCTCTCACTCGTTTCACTCCAAAACTTCAGACCACTCTTCTTTCCACTCATTCACAGCAGCATCAATTTCTTCTTTTGCCCCATCGGCTTCTTCAACCTTTTGGTTTTTCAGTTCTTCAAAATGCGTATTTCGCATCTCTTGCTGTTGCTTTGCCATTTCAATTACTTCATCCGCCACTTCTGCACTTATGTACCCCTCATTGCGCAAGAAAGATGCGGCATCCGTTATTCGTTGGCTTTCACGTGTCGCAAGATTGGTCAGCCGACCGTATAATTCGATCAGCTCATCCATTTTCCAGACAGAGTCCTGCAGTTTCACACCTTGTTGTGTGAAAACTTGCATTCGGCTAGGCTGCCATTTGCGGATTAGTACCTCTTCAAATTCCGATTGGTTCCGAACCGTTGCATATTGACCGCCCCCTGCCTCCGCCACTTGCTTCAGCTGATTTTGGCCTTCATCATCGACGTCAAATCCGATAATATTGACCTTTGCTTCAATTTCGCTGTCATGCAGTTGCTTCGCTTCTTCCATGGGATCGCCATCGCAAGTTTCCACACCGTCGCTGACGATGTAGATGATATTGCGGTACTTTTCGCGATCATAATCAGACAGGTACTCACGTGCTTTCGCCATAGCGCCTGCTAAAGGCGTCCAGCCGCTAGCCTGAAATGAATTCAATGCTTCATGAAATGAATTTTCATCATAACTGCTTAACGGATACAAATTATCAATAGATGAACAAGATAACTGACGGTCTGCCTCTGTACCTTTCCCCTTATGTCCATAAGCGAATAATGCAATATTCACCGATTCATCCAATCCGCTTGTGAATTGATCTATCGCATCTTTTGCCAAGTCCATCATCGTTTCACCTTGGATTTCGGCTTTCATACTGCCGCTCGCATCCATTAAGACGACAATATTTGTCTCCTGAGCTTTCACGCGTTCAATTTCATCCTCGCCGTCCGGCAGTTCAGGCATGACATAGCCATGATCAAAATCTTTTAGCTGATCATAGTACGGCTTGTACTGGCCTGAACCTAACGTATACACCAGATAGTCATAAACAAGAGCGGCATCTGCTTTGGGATTTTTCTTGAAATAGCCCGGCAGATCATTCTCCACTACACCTTTAAACGTATCTTCATAAAATCGAAGGTAATGAACGAAGTTGACCGTCCGTGCCGCTTCAATATCGGGATCCATGAACTCTTCCACCAATGTACCTGGAGGCTGACCCATTAACTCTTCCAGCGTTTTTGCCGCAGGGGAAATATCACCGCCATCCTTTTTCTCGGTCACTTGTTCATCTTCAGCATTTGCAGCAGCAGAATCCTTCGCTGGTTGATTGGAACAGGCTGCTATCAATAAAAGACTACTTGCAATAAATAGGAACATGATCTTTCTTAGCGTCATACCAACCTCTCCCCTTCATAAATATCCTATCTCTATTTACGTTTTAGCAGACGAAGAAGTTTCTATGTAAAAATTCCTAACTTTTCCACAATACCCTTAATTATTTAGTAGAAAGGAACTTGTCCGAGCAACAGCATACAGTAATTCTGCTGATCACAATCCACCGAAGGCTTTATTTTAGTGAGTTTTTCACGTTATGTTCTCCCTGCTCATTTATATTGTTTCACAAGTAAGTAAAAAACCCCTCTACATAAAGTAAAGGGGCATGCTGTCACGCCATACGACTTTTAGTAATCCTTCTTTATTTCTTTTTTCTCGGCATCTTTACGTACTTCGGTAAAATCCGGTTCGTCTCCGAATTCCGTGCTGTAGTCCATCTTTGTTGATAGATCACGCTCTGCTCTAATTGCTTCTTCCGCCTCTTCATCCGGACGGAACAGCAGTGCAATCGTGGCTAATCCGCTAAGCCCTACTATCGCATAAATGATCTTTGCCAATAGAGTGTTTTGTCCACCGAAAATAGTGGCTACCAAGTCAAAGCTGAAAAATCCGATCAGTCCCCAGTTAAGAGCGCCTATAATGACCAAAGCCAATGCAACCCGCATAAACATACTCATTCCATACACCTCCTCAGCTTCACATAATCGAATCCATTGATTGAAGATTCTTTCCTATGATTCGCTAATCGAGCATTTTCATGCATGTTTCATGAGGATTCAGTTCTATTTGAGTGCTTGGGGCTCTACAGTATAAGAAGACTATAAATGAAAGCAGGGATGATGTGCGGATTGATGGCGTATTTTCAGGAGGCGGATTGAAAGGATTTGCATTAGTCGGTGCTGTTCAGGAACTCGAAAGTCAGGGTTATCAGTTTGAGCAGGTTGCAGGAACGAGTGCAGGCGCCATTGTGGCAAGTTTTTTGGCGGCAGGTTATACAGCCGATGAAATTGGGGAACTCTTAGCGGAAGAGGATTTCCAGGCGCTTCTGGACCCAAGAAAAACGTTACTTCCATTTCCTTTTATGAAATGGGTTTCACTTTATTGGCGCATGGGATTGTATCAGGGCAAAGCGCTGGAAGACTGGTTTTTCGATAAGCTGGCTCGCAAAGGCTGCTATGCATTTGGTGATTTGCCAAGCGGGTCGTTAAAGTTAGTAGCTTCCGATCTGACCAACGGGAAAATGATGGTGCTGCCCGACGATTTAGATCAGTACGGCTACGATCCCGATAAGTTTTCCATCGCGAAAGCACTTCGAATGAGCTGCGGCATCCCTTACTTTTTCGAACCAGTTCGTCTGGATGCTCCAAAGGGAACGATTGTCGTGGACGGCGGCGTGTTAAGCAACTTTCCCATGTGGCTATTCGACGACAATAAGTCAAAAAAGCGTCCGGTAATTGGATTAAAATTAAGTCGGCGCCAAGAGGATATGCCGGGACGCACCATTCATAACGCTCTTCAGTTATTTGAAGCGCTGTTCTCCACCATGAAAAATGCGCATGACGAAAAATACATTTCACGGGAACATGAACAAAATATCGTTTTCATTCCAGTCGATGATTACAGTGCCACACAATTTGACATGACCGAGGAACAAATGGAGGAACTACTCACTATCGGTCGAAACCGTACAAAACAATTTTTAAGAACCTGGTCCCCCAATCGTTTGCATTTAGTCAGTCATCGAAATGTCATCTAAATGAAATATTTTGACTGGGATTCAGTTTATAACGCTGTACACCGGGTAAAATGAGTAATAAGGAGGGTCGCGATTATGGAGAATCTACACGATAGTTTTATCCTCAGCCGAGAACTTCACCTACTGACAAACGAATACAATACTGCACCCGCCGATATCAAAAACTTCATCATGGAAGATATCAAACTGCTCAAAACAGCTATCTCCCTATTGCTGGGTGAGTTGTGATAAAACTAATTTCACTCATTCAACAGCTTTTCAAGTTGTCGATTCCGTTCTAGTCTTTCAATTTCCTCTGCCAAATCGTATTTTTTTAATAAATGAAACACCTCATTTAATGTCTCCTGACCCAATGGCTTACGTAAAAACATCCCACATCTTTCAACAAGATTATCCGGTAAATATTCCTGCTGTTCCTGCAGCTTTTTCAACGTGTCTTCATGCGAATGATCAATTGTACATCTGCTCATGTAACTTTCCCCCTTTTGCCAAACAGTCTATCACATTTTTCAATTATATGGAATTAGGGGCTTGCTGCTTGGTTTTCCAGAGCCGCGAGCCTGTTTTTGTGTTGAGGCTCTTAAGTAAAATACTCAAGCTTTGCATTCGGAAAGAATTCTTCAATATAGTGGTACAGCCTATCCTTAATCTGATCTTCTTCATCTTTCGGATAGATATATTTGCCGATTCCATACTTGCCCCACTTATATCGGCGCTTTTCTTCATCCAGTTCCAGTTTCGTCTTGGGATAATTTTTTTCAATGACTTTCTTAGCGGGCTTCGTAAAACGATGCTGAATTAATTCGAAGGTAATGTCGTCACGAGCGTCTTGCGGCAGTTCTGCATCCAGACGTTCGAATAAATGGCGGTAACCCTCTTCCCACCCATCATGCAAGTAAATAGGCGCTACGATAAAGCCGAGCGGATAGCCAGCCCGTGCCACTTTTCCTGCTGCTTCTATCCGTTTATCCAGCGGAGAGGTGCCGGGTTCAAAGTTCTTGATTACGTAATCGGCATTGACGCTGAACCGGAATCGGGTGTTGCCGTTATGCTTGGCATCCAGCAGATGATCGACAAAATGAAATTTCGTCACGAAGCGCAGACGTCCGAGTTCAGTCTGACCGATGTGCTCAATCGCTCGTTTCAATGAATGAGTCAGGTGATCAATGCCCACAATATCTGATGTACACGCTGCTTCAAAACGAGTGATTTCCGGTGCACGTTCTTCTATATACTTGTCGGCAGCTTCTAAAATTTCTTCCACATTCACATACGTCCGAATATACGGCTTGGACCCCATTGTCGTCTGCAAATAGCAGTAATGGCAATGACCCATACATCCGGTCGCAAGTGGAATGGCATATTCAGCGGACGGTTTTGACGTATCGAATTTCAATGTTTTTCGGATACCTACAACCAATGTGGACTTCGCAATGCGATATTTTTGGGCATCTGTCTCACCCGGCAAATTACGCACTTGATTATGTGAAGTTGTATAGCGAATTTCAATGTCCATGGCTTCAAATTTACGTTTTAGTTCTTGTCCAAGCGGATATTCCAATGCATTCGGTTCAAAGTAGACTAACTGTGGAACGAAAGGTTTGTTCATCTCGAATAACTCCCCTGCATGATTTGGATTTTAGATAGTGTGGATCATTGCAGCTTAATTATGAGAAGTCAGATTCTGCTTTGTAAAAAAATGGACAATACTCCTATTGATTTATTGAAATTTTGATCAATAATCAATACATACTGCAGTTTGTTTTTCATTCAGAAAAGTAGGAGTTGAACAGACGATGAAAACTGTTCGGAAACGACGTAAAACTATTTCTCCGCCTGCTTTAATTGCTGTATCGTTTGTATTGACCATTTTAACCGGTACATTGCTTCTGAAACTGCCAATGGCAACCTACACACCAATTAGCTGGGTAGATGCATTTTTTACCGCCACTTCGGCCACAACCGTTACGGGCCTGGGTGTATTTGATATCCATACCACACTGACGTTATTCGGTGAAATCGTTTTGCTGCTGATGATTCAAATCGGGGGCGTTGGTTTAATGGCGTTCGCTGTCGCCACACTAATGATTCTCGGCAGAAAAGTCGGCATGAAAAACCGGATATTCATACAGGAAACATTTAGCTATCAATCCATTGGAGGCACACTCAAATTCCTGCGTGAAATTTTATTGTTCGTTTTCATCACGGAAGGTATTGCGTTTATTGCGCTGTCATTCTTCTGGGTTCCTGAATTCGGATGGAAGCACGGCCTGTATTACAGTGTATTCCATGTCGTGTCTGCATTTAATAATGCCGGTTTTTCAATATTTCCTGATAACTTGGCGTCTTTCGCAGGAAATCCCGCTGTGACCATCATCTTATCGGGCTTATTTATTATTGGCGGCATCGGTTTTGTAGTCGTCATGGATGTGCTGCATAAACGCTCCATACGCCAATGGGCACTGCACACAAAAATGATGATTTACGGTACATTAATCGTCAATGCCATCGCTGCCCTGTTTCTGCTCATACTTGAATTTCACAATGAAAAAACGATTGCCGACATGAGTTTTTTGGGTAAAGTAGGGACTTCCTATTTTCAGGCTGTCACACCAAGAACCGCTGGATTCAATATGGTGGCTGTCGGTGATATGGAAGAGTCCTCGCTCTTACTCACTCTTGTCCTTATGTTTATTGGAGGAGGAAGTGCTTCCACAGCATCCGGAATTAAACTGACGACATTTATCGTTATTGTTTTGGCGACGCTGACGTATTTCAGAGGGATCAAAGAGCCGCATATTTTTAAGCGCACCATTAAAGCAGAGATTATCGTGCGTTCCATGGCAATTGCCGCAGTCAGTTCTGGCGTGATTTTCACTGCCTTATTTTTATTGACCATCACAGAAAAAATGCCGTTCCTGGCTCTTCTTTTTGAAACGGTTTCCGCATTTGGCACTGTCGGATTATCGGTCGGCATTACAGGCGATTTAAGTTCTGCAGGAAAAGTCATTATTTGCATCGTCATGTTTTTGGGACGCATCGGCCCGTTGACACTGTTTTTCCTACTGATTAGAACAAAAAAAGAATCGTATCATTATTCATACGATCAAGTACAAACAGGTTGATGGATACACGGACTGCATATATCATCTATGCAGTCCTTTTTCTGTATGACTATAGCTAGGCAATCGTATGGAAAGTAATCGTAATATCTACCGGACAGCCGCAAATCGTTTCCAAGCAGTCTAAACTCGAAACCGTGATGGAACGTGCATTATTCGACGGAATGAAGAAGGACTCCCCATCCATTTTAACCACTGCTTTTATGTCGTTTTTATTCGTAATAGTGACCGTCGCATAGAGCAACTGGTCTGTGAAATTATGAAATACTTTTCCCGAAGCATTACATAGATGAACCGTTTCCGTGATCAGCACCATTTCTCTGAAGTATTTTGGCCTCTTAGGAAAGCAGTCCTGTATTCGATTTGTATATAGTTGATGAAGAGAGATTGTATAACGTCCGGTCACACGGGCTGACGGTGTAGTGATCTCCACCAGTACTATATCTTTTATTGCTATACTGACGGTTTCGCCCCTGGCTACTGTCAGAAATACATCTTCTTGCGACCGGCTCGAAATCCGGAGCTGTATCTTTTCCTTCGTTCCCTTCCAATAGGAGAAAACAAAAAATGCTATGGATGATGTACATGAATAATTCCTATAAATAACAGGCTGCTCAGAAGACCATTCCCTACATATATTCCCGCAGGCAGCGTTTCTTACTGTGTCCTTCAATTCCACCCAGTCCAGCACGGGACGGGCCAATTTCTGCACTGCACATACACAATCGAGTGTAATCATCAGTGTTTTATTCGTACGAATCAATAACAGACGTTTTCGAAAGATAGGACGGATTAATTGCAGGACTACACAGCCTGTTTCGTAATTAATATGTTGAACTGAAAAATAACACGTCGTAAAACAATTGCCATTCGACATTTTACCCGCGGCACGCAGCACTCCGTTCTGCATCGTCACATGGACCAGCGTATTTTTGGAGAACAATTCTCCGCACTTGCCCTGATGCCCCCTTCTGCTCTGTATCATCTGATCATCCTTTAAATAGACTTAGTACTTTATTGTATGAAACAAAACCGATACGCCTTGTACTATTCACCCGTAAAAAGTTTTATTGATAACCTACGAGACGAGCAACCAAGTACTTCTTTCGCTGCTGCATTAGATATAACAGAAGGACAGAGCAACACAGAAAGTCCTTCAGATCAAAGCGAGGGAGGTGAAATATATGTGTGGAGGAGGATGTTGTCCAGATCCGGTTTTTGCTCCGGATCCTCAGTCGTTCTTAGCTTCTACTTCTGCTTGTGGTAATTGGTGCTATCCTTGCGGTTCAACTTTTAGAACACTTTGGGAAAAAGAAAATAGTTTTACAGGCAAAGTTTCTGGTACTGTAACGATTAATTACCAAGGAGGCTGTGACAATTTACTTGGCGTGGTTGTATACGATAGCCAGAATAAACCTTACGACAATGTTTCAGGAGCAAGTTTTGTTGTTCCTAAGGCAGTTGGAAAATGTTTGACAGATACGACAGGTAATACTGTCAGTCGAGCATTCCCAGATATCAGTAGAGTGGAAATTGTTTGTAATTCCCTTTCGGAAACTTCAACAAATTGCTTCGGAAAGTATTGCTTAGATTTACACTATACGGTCACAGTTTAATATCAACATGCCCTTCAGAGAAAATCTCTGAAGGGTTTTTTAGTATTGACTCAACTGTTACTACCGTATATACTGCACATATACAGTTAACAAAGAAAAGGGTGATGTATTGAATATTGTCATCTCCAATTCGGTGAATCAGCCGATTTATTTGCAGATTAAGAATCAGTTGAAGGAGCAGATTTTGCTGGGTGCACTGCAGGAAAAAGAAGCTTTGCCATCGATCCGCAAGCTTGCGAAAGACCTTCAGATTAGTGTGATCACAACGAAAAAGGCTTATGAAGAATTGGAACGCGACGGACTTATTGAAACGTTTCCAGGCAAAGGTTCATTTGTCGCTGCACAGAACCGTGAGCTTTTGAAAGAAGAGCAATTGAAGAAAATTGAGCAGCAGCTGGTGAATGTGATTGAAGACGGCCGCGCATTTGACGTGGGTCTTGAAGAATTGATTCATATGCTGACACTACTGTACGAGGAGTGAAAAGAATGGAAAATATAGTGGAAGTACGAAACCTGACGAAGCAATTCAATGGTTTTGCACTGGATAATCTTAGCTTCGATATAAAAAAAGGATTCATTACCGGATTCATCGGGGCAAACGGTGCGGGAAAAACGACAACCATCCGCTGTCTAATGGATTTAATTCGAGCTGGACAAGGAGAAATACGTGTGTTTGGCGAGTCACACGAGAACCATACCGCAGAAATTAAGGAGCGCATCGGTTTTGTCTATGACGCAGATTTTTACTACGAAGATCTTACTATCGAGAAAAATAAACGAATTCTCGCACCTTTCTACTCCAAGTGGGATGATGAACTGTTCTATCACTATCTGCGGAAATTCCAGCTGAATAAAGCAAAACGCGTCAAGCATCTGTCCAAAGGAATGCGAATGAAATTTGCACTTGCTATGGCTCTGTCTCACCATCCTGACTTTATCATCATGGATGAGCCGACAGCAGGCCTTGATCCGATTGTCCGCCGCGAACTGCTCGATATGATGCAGGACCTTATACAAGATGAAGAAAAAGCCATTTTCTTCTCGACTCACATTACAACCGATTTAGAGAAAATAGCAGACTTCATTATTTTCATTCACGATGGACGCATTATCTTTCAGGGAGAAAAAGAGGAATTTACCGAACGTTATGTGTTGGTAAAAGGGAATGCAGATCAACGCAGTCTAGTAGAAGGATTGTCTGTGATTGGCCTCCGTGTAACTGATGTCGGGTTCGAATGTTTAGCGGATACTTCACAAACCCCTTTAGATCGACTGCAACCATTGCTAATTGAAAAACCGACACTCGAAGATATTATGTATTACACAGGAAGGGGCGGATCTCAATGAATGCTCTAATACGAAAAGACCTATATACGCAAAAAGCGAGCACCTACTTCCTTACAGCTTTATGGTTTATCATATTTACAAACTTTTTCACAGATGGGCAGCCTGTACGTCATATTCTCCTGCTGATCTTCGTCGCTTATTTTATAGCCATTTCCACCAGTAACAAAGATTTTGAGAAAGAATCTGTCTTGGTAAACAGTCTTCCTGTCACGAGAAAACAATTCGTACTGGCAAAGTACGCAGCAGGTTTTATGTGGTTTGGATTGTCTGCAGTTGGAATACTGGTGTATATCTTCTTGTTTGAGACGTTCGCTCCGTTTCCTACACGAATGATGACGATGCCTGAACTGCTCATCGCTCTCGGAAGTTTTTACGTAATTCTTTCCCTGTTTTATCCAATTCAATTTAAAATGGGTTATCTATTAGCAACCTCTTTAACGATCATACTACCTTTGTTTAGCATGATGTCGTTTAGAATCATACTGAACATCATGGAAAATCCAAGAATGGTAGCGGAACAACAATTTTTCCTGCAAACTGCGGAGCTTGTCACCACAAATCAATGGACAATCGCACTCTCAGTCCTTCTGATAAGCGCCATACTGACATGGCTGTCTATCCTGCTATCGATTCGAATTGTCCGCAAAACTGATTTTGACCACGCCTAATATTCCAAATCAGAAAACTTTTGCAAATAAAAATCGTTAGTTATTACAGGTTAGAATTTACTAACGTAAGAAGAAGGAGGATGTATGGTCATAAAACCAATAGTCGAGTTACAAAATCTGACGAAAATCATTGGAAACAAAAAAATTATTGACGATGTCAGTTTATCGTTATATCCCGGGCAAATTACCGGATTCCTAGGGCCGAATGGAGCCGGTAAAACGACGACGATCCGTATGATGGTCGGCCTGATGAAACGAACGAGCGGTGAAATCTTGATTGACGGCAAGCCGCTATCAGAGGACTTTGAAGAAGGTTTGTCAAAAGTCGGCGTTATAGTAGAAAATCCTGAGATGTACAAATTTATGTCCGGTTATAAAAACCTGCTGCATTTCGCACGCATGCAAAAAAATATCAGTAAAGAACGAATCGATGAAGTCGTCCGGCAAGTAGGATTGGAACAGCGGATTAACGAGAAGGTTTCTACTTACTCTCTCGGCATGCGGCAGCGTCTCGGTCTGGCTCAAGCTTTATTGCACCGGCCGAAGTTCCTGATCTTAGACGAACCGACAAACGGACTCGACCCCGCCGGCATCCGCGAATTCCGTCAACACTTGCGCGTCATTGCGGAAACCGAGGGGGTGTCTGTCTTCGTTTCAAGCCATATGCTTTCGGAAATTGAATTAATGTGTGATCGGATAGCAGTGATTCAAAACGGCCGACTCGTCGATATTCGCGACATGTCAGAAACAGCGCAGTCCCATTATTACCTGGAACTGTCCCCTGCTGCAAAAGCACAGGAACTGCTGGTTTCTAAAGGCTTCACAGTGGAACCACTACCTATTGGCTTGGTACTCCAGGCTGAAAAAAATCAGGTTCCATCAATCGTACAGCTGCTGACAGCCAATGAAATCGAAGTCTTCGCTGTGCAGCCGCACCGCAAAACATTAGAGGATCAATTCCTGGAAATGACGGGGGGCGGACAGATTGCTGAATCTCATACAAAATGAATGGATGAAACTGTGGGCTAAAAAAGGTACATGGATTATGACGATTCTGCTGATTGCTGCAGTCATCGGTCTGATGGGATTGACTAAATGGATTAACAGTCAAGATACTACCGAGCATACTGACTGGAAAGCTAATGCACAAGAGCAATTACGGTATACAAAAGAAGCGATTGAACTCGATCTGCCGGAGATGGAACAGGAGCAGAATGAAGAAACCGTTAAGATTTTGGAATACCGTTTAGCAAATAACATTCCGCCGCTTGCTGAAGATGGCCGGGAATCACTGATCATTAATCCTGTAGGTGTTGGAAGTCTCGTTGTACTGATTACGGTTATTGTAGCAGCCGGCATCGTAGCGTCTGAATTCTCACAAGGAACAATCAAAATGCTTCTGACACGCCCTGTTAGTAGATGGAAAATCATGACGTCAAAATACGCGACTGTTCTTTTATTTGGTATATTGCTGATGTTCATCGGCTTCGCGGTAACGATCATCAGTGCATATATACTATTCCCTTCAGGCATAGGTCAGGAACTGAAGTGGGATGGTAATGCGGTTGTCCCCGTTTCAGTCTGGGGCCACGGTCTGTATATGCTGATTCTGGCTTTCGCCAACGTGATCATTACGGCTACTTTTGCATTCATGATCGGCAGTGTCTTCCGGTCAAACGGAATGGCCATCGGTCTGTCGTTATTCATTTTCTTTACGGGCAACACGATTGTTTTATTACTTTCACAATACGAAATCGCAAAATATCTCGTCTTCACTCATATGAATCTGACGATGTACGAAACCGGTTCCGTGTTTGTAGATGGTATCACCATGCCGTTCTCGCTAGCAGTTTTGGCTGTGTACCTTGTAGTTTTCTTGATGATCAGCTACACCGTGTTTACGAAGCGGGATATTACTGCATAAAAACTTTCAATAATCAAAAGGCCTGCTCAGTTTGAGCAGGCCTTTTTCATGTACCGCAATACGTCTGGAAAGAACCTCCGTCGGAAAGCGGTTCTGTATATTCTTCTTGTTCAGCTGTATACGCATAAGGATTTTCAAGTACATTCAGCAACTTCAGGAAGGGTCGCATATCCCCTGTTTCCGCTGCCTGCAATGCTTCTTCCACCCGATGATTTCTCGGAATCACAGACGGATTATGCTGTTTCATCCGCATCTTCACTGCTTCCCGATCATTCGGCTGGCGCTGTAGTCTTGCTGTCCAGCGTTCTTTCCATTCAATGAATTCTGGTGCGTTGAACATTTTCTCTGATTGATCAAGTGTCAATGAACGGAATGTATTCGTGTAATCCGCCTGTTGCTCGTTCATGATGTCCAACAAATCCTTCACAAGCGTTTCGTCCTGCTCTTCTTCATTGAACAGTCCGAGTTTCGCTCTCATGCCGGCCATCCATTCTGTCACATACAATCGGGCAAATTCAGAGAGCTTACTTTCAGCGAGCTTCACCGCTTCTTCCTGATTGTCGTGAAGCAATGGCAGAAGAGTTTCCGCAAACCGCGTCAAATTCCATTCTGCAATGCCAGGTTGATTTCGATATGAATAACGTCCCTGCACATCAATTGAACTAAAGACAGTTGCCGGATTATACATATCCATAAAGGCACACGGCCCGTAATCAATTGTCTCGCCACTGATTGTCATGTTGTCCGTATTCATGACGCCGTGAATAAAGCCGGCAAGCTGCCATTTTGCAAGTAAGGAAGCTTGTCTCTCTATGACTTTTTCGAGCAGCGCAAGATAAGGGTGCTCTTCATGTAGAGCTGCTGGATAATGACGTTTGATTGTATAATCAGCCAGCGCCTGAAGATCTTCCCGCACTCTCCGGGCAGCTGCATATTGAAACGTTCCAACCCGTAAGTGACTTGAAGCAATACGTGTTAACACAGCGCCTGTCAGAGCGATTTCACGCAGTACAGGCTCGCCCGTTACTGCCACTGCCAGACTTCGTGTCGTCGGAATGCCCAGCCCATGCATCGCTTCACTGATGAGGTACTCGCGAAGCATCGGTCCGAGTGCCGCCCGGCCGTCTCCCCCACGGGAATACGGAGTACGTCCTGAGCCCTTCAATTGAATATCTACTAGATTTCCCTGTGGAGTCGTTTGCTCACCAAGCAGCAGCGCCCGTCCGTCACCTAGCATGGTAAAATTACCGAATTGATGGCCTGCATACGCCTGTGCAATCGGTTCGATGCCTTCCAGTTTTTCATTGCCAGCAAAAATTGCTGCCATATCTGTACTCTGTAACTGTTCCAAATTCAGTCCCAGCGTAGCCGCAAGCTGATCATTCAGTAAAACCACTTGAGGTGAACTCACTTGATTTGGCTCCATTTCTGAATAAAACGATTCAGGTAATTCAACATAACTCATCCCTAAATTCCAGCCAATAGGTTGTTGTGTATTCATATGTTCTCCTCTCCCAAGTCCAAGCAAAAAAATGGTACTAGCTTCATCCTGCTTTACTCGTAAACAGATGTCCATTAAGACGATTCACAAAAGTGAAGTAAGCAATAGGGGAAATATAACTCATTAATGACAATTAGAACTTATTGCTCAAAAAACTATAACTATTTCCCTTTGAAACATTGATTTATAATGAAAAGTATCTATACTTAGGATAATAATATTTTTTAGGAGGTCACTGCATGTCATCATTTCGTCCCAAAATGAATGTAGAACAACTATTGCAGCGAGGTACCGATATAGAGGCACCCCAGCGTTTTAAAGAGACGTTACACTATAATCATTTCCAACAAGTAGATATTCAAAACCTGAAGGAGTTATATAATAAGCTAAAAGACGTTACTCCAACAATCACGGAAATCTTCGAACAATATTTAGAAGAACTGTCCCCTAAACAACATAATCCCATTCCCAAGCCACTGATTGACGCCTATTTGACAAATTTCTTCACTCAGACACGCGATGAAGATTATATGGAAGAGACATTAAAGTTCTTTTTCATTTTGCGAAAAAATCAATTTGAACCTGGGAAGACGATCGTACTCTTCAACCAGTTTGCTTTTTATATTCAAACGCATCTCCTATACCATTTCGGATACCGTCCCGGTAAAGCTTTTGAATTGCTGAAATCCCTGCAATCAGCAGTAAACATTGACCAGCAGCTTTATATTGAGCTGATGACTGAGCAGACGGTTGAGCATGTCGTAACCGAGATTTCTCATCTTGTCGATGCCAATACCAAGATTATGTTCATGAAAGATTTGATTTTCAACCTAGATCATCAATCCAATGAAATACAGTCATCCACTGCAGCAACCGAGCAGATTTCAGCGTCGATTACAGAAGTAGCCAACACTTCTTCACGTATTTCCGAAAAAACTGCTGACTCTGTTGATTATGCAATCAACGGTAAAAAGACGATTGAAACGACGCTGGCTGACATTTTCCAGACAGAAAAACAGTTCAGTTCAATCGTTGAAACATTCGCTTCCTTACAGCATCGTGTAGAGGAAATCGAAAATGTTGTGAAACTGATCAATGGGATTGCAGGACAGACCAATTTATTGGCACTGAATGCATCCATTGAAGCAGCACGAGCAGGTGAACACGGCAAAGGGTTTGCGGTTGTCGCTCAGGAAGTCCGTAAACTTGCAGAAAATACAGTATCTGCACTTGCAGAAGTGACGGATAATGTCGGCCATTTGAAATCGTACGCAAACAATGTGTCGAGTTCCATTGAAGATACAACGAAAAGTATTAATCGTGCAACTGAAGAAGCAAAAAATGCCCTGCCATTACTGAATGCCATTGTAGAAGCTTTCGAGGAAATCAATTTAGACGTCAGTAATACAGCCGCTATTTCTCAGGAACAGGCCGCTTCTATTGATGAAGTATCCAATCGTATGATGGTCATTTCTCAAACACAGGAAGATATCCGCCGCTTCGGTGAGAGCACATCCACTTCTGTTTACCAGTTAAGTCAGGAAATTAATAACTTCCGTCTCCGCGTGGTTGAGGAAAATAATGTACATCTGTCTTCCATCGCTTTACTGCAGCTGTCAAAAGCAGATCACATTCTTTGGAAATGGCGAATCTACAATATGCTATTAGGCTTGGAGACAGTAAAACCATCAGATGTCTCTTCGCATAATGACTGCCGTCTTGGAAAGTGGTATCACTCAGAAGAAACCAGGAAAAGACTTGGTCATTTGTCTTCATTTATAGAAATAGATCAATATCATGCCGATGTGCACAAATATGCACGAAAAGCTGCTGTCAATTTTGAACGAGACGATATCGCAGGAGCGGAGCAAGATTTACGGCTGCTTGAAATGGCATCTGCCGAAGTCATTACACTGCTTGATGACTTGATCGATGTCATCACAAAAGAAAATATGGTTTTACAAGAAGTGTAAATAATAAAACAGGCTATTAGAAAAGCGATCTTCAGCTCTCCTAATTGCCTGTTCTTTAGAATTTCGCAAGGGAAAAACCTCTTCCAAGGATTTCAGACGCATTTAAGAATACGACAAACGAATGCGGTTCCTCTTCCTGTAAGACCTTCTTCAAATAAATGGCCTCCTGCTGTTCAACCACACATAAAATCATTGTTTTTTCTTGATTCGAAAAGCCGCCGACAGACCGTACTTTTGTCAGTCCTCTATCGATTTCTTCTTTAATAATGTTCTGGATGCGTTCTTCATGCTCAGTAATAATCAGTACCAATTTTGAATGTGACGTTTGCAACTGTACAAAGTCGATTACTTTGCTCGTCACAAAAATCGCCATCATCGCGAACAATGCCAACTCCAAATTAAAGACGACCGCGGAAGCTATTACGACAACTCCATCTACAAGCATCTGCGCATAACCGCTGGATAGCCCGGTATATTTTTTAACAATCTGTGCCACCGTAGCAAGCCCTCCTGTAGAGCCGTTGCCCCGATAGACAATTCCAAGGCCAAATCCCAATAAAATCCCTCCGTAAATAGCAGATAAAAGAGGATTGTCGATTGTATAAGGAATGTCCCTGCTGAGATAGATCGTCAGCGGTACAAAAAATGTGCCGACTAATGTTTTCAAACTGAAGTCTTTTCCGAGCAATGCCAGACCTAGAAAAAAGATAGGGATATTGATAATCCACTGCACGTAGGCAGGTTCAAAATTGTATAACTCATACAATAATGTACTGACCCCTGATACTCCACCTGCCGCAAGTTTTGCAGGAAGAAAAAATATATTAAAAGCTAAGCCGACAAATACGGAGCCTACCATAATCCAAATATATTCGCTGAGCAGCTTTTGTTTCGCTGATGTCGTTTTCACGTGTCAATCCGTCCTTCCCGGCAGCTTAAGCCGCCTTTGCCATTTTACCGTAAAATGTTGAACTTATCATCTGAGTATGTCTGTATGCATTCGATTCCCCCCAAAATAATAAGGAAACGCGGGTTCATTTTATTAATAGGTGAATGATTTATATTGCTATTTTATTGGGCTAACAGAACAAAATAAGGAGGCTGGATATATGACAGGGCAAATGCTGTAACTGTTGGAGGATTTGGTCAAAGGAATCGGTGAGATTAAAACAGTCATTACAGATCTATCAGGAAAAGTGGGTCAGTTGGAGTTGATAATGGATTTTAGTTTTGAACAAGTAGACTAATGGAAAGCCACCCGAATTGCAGTAGCTTTCCATTAGTTTTGTATTTTTTATTCTATAGCACATTCTTGATTACAATAAATCTCTTTCCTGTTTGACCCGTATCGCAACTAAAAAGCGCAAAAGAGAAGGGCTGCTGCCCATGCTCTTTTGCGTAAAATGTTGAAAATTAGGTTTGTTATCACACTGCACCCAATCCATAATACTGCAAAAACTTACCGTGTTACACGTAAATGCCTCTCCAACCGCGGTTGATGAAATCTTTGCACTACAACAATACCGCATTACTTTGTGCCAAACCTCTCAATCAGATGTCCACGAGAGGATGAGCCTATATAGTACTTACATATATGTTTCTACAATCTATACGCTTTTGTTTCAGAGCAAAAACTGTAATTATCCATTATTCGCTACTGGTTATCGCTATTTAAAAATAAATAAAAAGAAGGTAATCTCTTTAAATTTTTTTACACTTGAATTTCAAAGACTATACAGGCATCATAGGAGATGAACAACATCTGAATATGTTTTAATCAAATAACTTTAATACATCATTTAGATGTAGTTTAAAACATTTTTAAGGAGATAGACATCTATGATTTACTCAAACCCAAATACTGACGGCTCAATCGTCCAATTCAAAGAGAAATATGATAACTTTATTGGCGGTAAATGGACCCCACCGGTAAACGGAAAATACTTTGATAACAAAACTCCTATTACAGGCGAAGTATTTACAAAGATTGCACGCTCTTCCGCTGAAGATATTGAACTGGCACTGGACGCGGCTCATGCTGCTAAAGATGCATGGGGCAAAACATCTTCTGCTGAACGGGCTATTATATTAAATAAAATTGCCGACCGCATGGAAGAAAATCTCGAGAAGATCGCTGTTGCAGAAACTTGGGATAACGGGAAAGCAGTCCGTGAAACATTAAACGCCGATATTCCACTAGCAATTGACCACTTCCGCTATTTTGCAGGTGTCATACGTGCACAAGAAGGCCGCACATCACAGCTGGATAACGATACCGTTGCTTATCATTTCCAGGAACCACTTGGTGTAGTTGGACAAATTATTCCTTGGAACTTCCCTATTTTAATGGCAGTCTGGAAAATTGCACCGGCTTTGGCGGCGGGTAACTGTATCGTAATGAAACCGGCTGAACAAACTCCAGCTTCTATTATGGTGCTTATCGAAGTAATCCAGGATCTGCTCCCTGCTGGTGTTCTGAATATCGTAAACGGATTTGGTATAGAAGTTGGTAAGCCGCTTGCTACTAACCCGCGAATCGCAAAAATTGCATTCACAGGTTCAACAGCTGTCGGACGTCAAATCATGCAATATGCGACAGAAAACATCATTCCAGTAACACTTGAACTTGGTGGTAAGTCGCCAAACGTATTCTTTGAGGACGTTATGGCTCAAGATGACGAATATTTGAATAAAGCAATTGAAGGCTTTGTTATGTTCGCTCTTAACTCCGGCGAAATTTGTACATGCCCTTCACGCGCATTAATTCAGGAATCCATTTATGATGAATTCATGAAACGTGCACTTGAACGAGTAAAAGCAATCAAAATCGGCAACCCACTTGATACAGAAGTAATGATGGGTGCTCAAGCTTCCAATGAACAGAAAGAAAAAATTCTTTCCTACATTAAATTGGGTGCTGAAGAAGGCGCTGAATGCTTAATAGGTGGAGAAGAAAACCATTTAGGCGGAGATCTTGAAAACGGTAACTATATCAAACCGACTGTATTCAAAGGGCACAATAAAATGCGCATCTTCCAAGAAGAAATCTTCGGACCTGTACTTGCAGTCACAACATTTAAAGATTTTGACGAAGCAATGGAAATTGCAAACGATACACTTTACGGATTAGGAGCAGGTGTATGGTCACGTAAAGGTGACGTCGCCTACCGTGCTGGACGTGCAATTCAAGCGGGACGTGTATGGACAAATACGTATCACCAATACCCTGCCGGCGCTGCATTCGGTGGTTACAAACTATCTGGCATCGGCCGTGAAAACCATGCGATGATGCTGGACCACTATCAACAGACAAAATGTTTATTAGTAAGCTACGATGAAAGTTCTCAAGGTTTCTTCTAAACTAAAAGGATGTGTTTGATCATGGTCAAACTAGTAACAGCTACAAATGAGGCTCTGTCTTTTCTTGATAATTTAATAAAAGCTCATGGCCCTGTTTTGTTATACCAATCCGGCGGCTGCTGTGACGGCTCAGCACCGATGTGCTATATAGAAGGCGATTTCCGTATCGGAGAAGCGGACAAGTTACTTGGCATGATTGGCGATACACCTTTTTATATGCATGTAAGCCAATACGAGTACTGGAAGCACACGCAGCTCATCATCGATGCCGTGCCTGGACGTGGTGCAGAGTTTTCACTCGATAGCATTGAAGATACACATTTTATAATGGAATCCCGTGTATTTACTGACGAGGAATATGAAATTGTAAAGAATCAACGTTAACGATTAGAGGCTGAACTGTTAGTCGGTATACCGACCTCAGTTCAGCCTCTTTTTTTACATTACATAATGATTTGCAATCTTCACAAATGCTTTGCTTATATTCTCTAATGCCCTTTCATCAAAATCAAATTTCGGATGATGATGAGGATAATGAGTGGCCGGGTCTTCATTTCGTGAACCTGCTCTGAAATAAGTACCTGGTTTCTCCAGCAAGAAATACGAGAAATCTTCTGCTCCCATAGACGGCTCCATTTCTACTACTCGGTCCGCTGAAAACTCTTCTACAAATAAAGATCGTACGGTTTCTGTCTCAGCTGACGGGTTGTATAAGGCAGGATAGCCGTTTAAATAGTCGATTTGACAGGTAGCACCGAAAGCCGCCGTAATTCCTTCGGCAATCCGGTAGATTTGTTCTTCCACCTGCTTCCGCACGGCTGCATCAAATGTCCGCACCGTTCCTTCCAATAAAGCTTTATCAGCTATAATATTGAATGCGCTCCCAGCCTGTAACACACCAATCGTCACGACTGCCGACTGCAGCGGATCGACTTGTCTGCTGACGATTTTCTGCAAAGAATTAACGATTTCACTAGCAATTACAATGGCATCCACTGCTTGATGAGGTCTTGCCCCATGACCGCCTATACCTTGAACCTTAATGGAAAACTTATCTACTGCAGCCATCTGGTACCCTTCCCCCACAACCATAGTTCCTAGCGGTGACTGAGAATCTAAGTGTGCTCCAAACACGTAATCTACGCCTCCCAACACACCTGCTTCCACCATGAACTTTGCTCCTCCTGGAGGTAATTCTTCTGCAGGCTGAAAAATGAAAACGATCTTTCCGTGGATAGACCGTTTGAATTCGCTAAGTGTTTTCGCTGTCCATAACAATGCCGCTGTATGCCCGTCATGACCACATGCATGCATCACGCCAGGGTTTTGCGATTTATAGGGAACTTCTTTTTCGTCCTCAATCGGCAATGCATCGAAGTCTGCTCTGAATGCAATCGTTTTTCCTGGATGAGCACCTTCCAAAACCGCTGTAATTCCAAGTCCCCCAATATTTGAAGTCACTTGTAATCCAAAACTGCGCAGCTTCTCTTGAATATATAACGCCGTTTTTTCTTCTTGGAAGGACAGTTCAGGATACTGGTGCATATAGCGTCTCCACTCTATTGCTTCATAAGCGGTTTCTGCCAGCTTATCATGTAGGTCATTCAGGATTGGTTGCTTGCTGGTCATCTCGTTATTCCTCCTTTATAGTAATGAAAAAACCTGCAAGGTTAGCTATATGCCTTGCAGGCGATACACTATGAATTACTGCAATTCTTTCGGAACAAACCAGTAGTCATCTTTGTTATGTCCCTTCAAATACTCTTTGAATTCATCCGATTGATACGCAGCCACTACATCTTTGGCCCATTGTGAATCCTTATGTTTTTCAGTTGTCGTGGCTACTAACACTAAATGATCCTGTACATCTTCTGAAATCAGTTTAGTCGAAGGATCCATGTTCGAAGCAAAGACGATACTTCCCGGTACCACACCATAATCCAAATCACTTAACGAACGAGGAATCTGTGCGGAATCCATCTCTACGATCTTCACGCCATGAGGATTTTCTTCGATATCACCAGCCGTTGCTTTAATTGGTTCTACGCCATCTTTCAGTTTAATAATTTCAGCTTTCTGAAGGATTGCATATGCTCTCGCTGCATTCGACGGGTCATTTGGAATCCCGATTGTGTCGCCTTCCTTGATCTCATCCAATGAAGTTTTCTTGCCCGGGAATAAACCTGCCGGCACAGTTGGAATCGGCGTAATGCTTGTTAAATCAGCTTTCTTATTTTCATTGAAATTCTCCAAATACGCTGTGTGCTGATCCACATTCAAATCAATACCGCCATCTGCCATTGCAACATCCGCCTGCAATAAATCGTTAAATTCTACCTGTTTAATTGTATAGCCTTTTTCTTCTAAGATCGGTTTGACCGCATCCAAGAATAATAAACTGTAAGGTCCTGGTGATGTACCTACTTTGATCGTTGTTTTTTCTTCACCTTCTACATGATCATCTTTACCGCAGCCTGACAAAGCCAATACGAATACCGCCAATAAACCTGCTACTATCGAAAATTTCCTCATCTTCCTATCCCCTTTACTCATGTCGTAGTTTTTTTGCTAAGCGGTTCCCCGCGCCTTGAATAATCTGCACAATGATAATCAAAATGATGACCGTCAACACAATGACAAATGTATTAAACCGTTCATAGCCATATGTGATCGCAAGACTTCCGACCCCTCCACCGCCGATCGTACCCGCCATCGCAGTAGCCCCGATTAATCCGATAGTTGCCGTTGTCAACGTCAGTACCAGTGACCCTAGCGCTTCAGGCAGCAAGAAGAATCGAATCGTCTGAAAAGTAGAGGCACCGAGTGACTTTGCGAGTTCCATAATACCCGGCCCTACTTCCAATAAAGAGTTTTCTACCAATCGTGCAATAAACGGAGCGATATATACTAGAAGCGGAACGATTGCGGCTGTTGATCCATAGGTTTGCCCAACAATTAATCGAGTAAGCGGCGTAATCGCAACCAATAAAATAATGAATGGTATGGATCGTAAAATATTGATGATGCCGTTCAGTACGGTGAAAAAGACTGCATTGGGCTTTATGCCATTGGACCGTGTTAACACTAATAAAATCCCCAGCGGAATACCAATCAACGCACCAATTAAAAGGGAAACCGAAACCATATACACCGTTTCATAGACGGATCGCATAATTAACTCTGTCGAAACACCATTCATAGCTTCACCTCCTGAATCAGTACTTCTCTTTCTGTCACGTAACGTACCATTCGCTCAATTTCAGCATCGTCACCATAAAAAGCGACGGTAAAGATTCCGAGCGTTGTACCTTGAAGCTCCGTCACGTTTGCAAACAGGATCTTGATCTCTGCTTCAAACTGTTTTGAAAGTTCAAAGAGCAGTGAGCTGGTGGAATTTTCACCGAGAAACTTAAATTGAAAAATCCTGCGGTTTGTTTGATCGTCCTGAATTTCAGCGATAACACTGGGCGGAATCTCATCATGAATGACAGTCTTCACAAAACCTTTAGTTGTAGGATTTTGCGGGTTTCCGAATACATCCAATACGTGTCCTGACTCAATGACACGCCCATTCTCCATTACCGCTACCTTGTTGCATATTTCACGAATGACTTCCATTTCATGCGTTACAACTAAAATGGTAATATGAAACTTTTCATTAATCTGCTTTAGTAATTCTAATATCGAAAATGTTGTCTTCGGATCAAGTGCAGAAGTGGCTTCATCACAAAGCAATATTTCAGGATTTGTCACCAATGCCCTGGCAATCCCAACCCGCTGCTTTTGCCCTCCAGACAATTGAGCCGGATAGTTCTTCTCCTTATCTGCCAGCCCCACAAATTCCAGCAGTTCTTTGACACGCATTCGAATCTCTTTTTTATTAACTTTATTAAGAACTAGAGGGATCGCAATATTCTCAAACACCGTTTTCGATTCCAATAGATTAAAATGCTGGAACACCATTCCGATATCTTTTTTCACTTGAGAAAGTGCAATATTTGAAAGTACGCCTAGCTCTTTTCCTTTCACTATCACGTTTCCGGTTGTTGGCACCTCTAAAGAGTTCACCATTCGGAGCAGCGTACTCTTACCCGCCCCGCTATAACCAATCACTCCAAAAATATCGCCCTTCTCAACTTTTAATGAAACGTCCTGTAACGCAACAATCGTATTGCCCTTGTGTGTAAATTGCTTCCCTATATCTGTAAACTCTATCAAGGACAATCTCCCCTTCCCTCTAAACCTAGTTAACTAATCTGAATTAATAACTATAATACCTTATTATTCCGATTAGTCAATAGGTTTTAAAGATATAGTATGCAGGAGAGATAATATGGTTCGCTATTTAGATAGGTAATGGCAACCGAAGTTCAGTCTCATGCTTTCGCACAATAAAAAAAACCAGGCAAATGCCTGGCTGTCTTTCAGTATTCATTGGCTCATTCCAGTGTCTGCGTATGCAACAAATGCATGGAATGAAGCGCATCTTCGCTATTCAAAACCAATGTGCCGCGTTCCGTAAACCGCGGCTTGACCAACCGTTCTTTGATATCCTGCAGATAGGTTTGCACAACCGCTTTGTCACCTTCCAACTTAAACGCCTTCACTGTATCAGATGTTGTATCCGGTACGCTTAATGCAAGCCATTCACCATGAACTGCATAATCAAAGTGCTGAGGAACATCCAGTTTGTTGAATTTACCCTCTTTCATATCTATATAACCAAGCGTATAAGCATCCCCGTCTGCTGAAACTTCTGCATATATTCTGTCATTCTGCAGCTCGACCTTTCCGATCTCACTGTAAGGAATTGAATACGTGCCAATCTCTGCGCGAGTGTTTAAGTCGTACAGCGTAAATTTCGTATAAGGTTTGCCCTGGTCGCTGAGCTGTTCTGAAAAGACAGCTTGATCTTCATATACTGTGTATGATTGTTGATCTCCCTTTCCCTCATACTCATGAACCAGATGCAGCTCCTTTGTATGCAAGCCCAGCTGCATAACCGCAATATTTTTCTGCACTGATAAATAAAGAAGTGTATCACCTGCGACTTGCTGCATGCCCAAGTGATCGGAAATATCCTGAGTCTCCCCAGTCTCTCTATTCAACACATGAATCAGACCACCGGATTCCCAGGAAATCCACTGTTCATTTGCTGACAGTGTGACACCTGCAATCACGTCACCCGTTCCTTGCGCTAGTCGTTTTGTTGTCAGTGTCTCCATTGAATTAGAGAAGATGTCATGGCTGTCCGTATAGATCAATTCATCAGTTTCATCCAGGTAAATCGAATCAATGAGCTGGCTGTATTCTACGTGATCCACGACCACCTGCTGCTGATGCGTAACCACTTCCGGCTGCGGAACAACAGACTGAACCGGTGTGGCAGACTGCTCTTTGTCGGACTGGAGATAAGAGAAGGCAAGGAAACCCGCTAATCCAATGACTGCAACGGAAGCCAAAATAGGTGCCAGGCGGTGTTTCTTCCGCGGCGTTTCGGAATTCATCCGTCTGTGCGCAGCAGCCAGGATGGTCTGTTTTTTCTCCTCGTTCAACGTCAGTTTTTCAGGTATGGAATTATGTAGATCCTTTTTGATTCGCTTATTCATCATCACTTCTCTCCTCCCATGCAATCCGCGCCAGTTTCCTGCCCCTTGCCAGTCTGGTCTTTACCGTATTGACCGGGGAGTCCAGCACTTCACCGATTTCTGAAACAGACAATTCCGCATAATAATACAGCCAGATGACTTCCCGATATTTGATCGGCAGCACTTCAACCATTTGCGCTACATGACTCGAAGATTCTGCGAGCAGCACTTCCTCTTCCGGTGTTTCATTCGAAACAAGTACATGACGGAACAGATCAGAAATCACGAGTTTTCGATGAGACCAGCTTTTAAAAACATTCTTGCATTCATTCATCGCGATTCTATATAAGTACGTCTTTACAGAAGAACGGCCTTCAAATGAATCCAGATGCAGATAATAACGGACGAATACTTCCTGCACGATGTCCTCTGCCCGCTGTTCGTCCTTTACAACCGCAAAGACGACACGCAGTAAATAATCACCATGTTCATTCATCGCTTCATACAGCAGCTGATCACGTTCTTGCTTTTCCAACATGTCGCCTCCCTTCCTACTTGCATGTTAGACAACACTCGGACGGACCGGGTTTCATTTCCGCTAAACTTATTTTCATGAATGAATCAATATATTATCATATAGAAACACAGAAAATGATGGCGAATCGCTGTTTCTTGAATGGATACGTTTGATTCGCCATCTTCACCTGCTCATAAATCAGGCATCATGATATTTGGTAAAAGTAAAAAAGGATTTATCTGACCCCTAAACTTTATTAGAAATTGATACTTTTAAACACACCAGATATCCATTATTCTAAATGAACCAATCCCACAATGTTAGGAAGGTTGAGATAATGCAAAAATCACAGAGCTATGCACCGTCTCGTACGAAGACGTTCGATTTGATCATCACTTCCATGCTGGCTTCACTCGTTTTTGTAGCGACGCTGTTATTGAATATTAAGCTGCCAATTGCTGCAAACGGCGGACTGATCCACCTCGGTACTGCCATGCTGTTTATCGTTTCGATTTTATTCGGGCCGAAAAAAGGTGCCATTGCAGGCGCTGTTGGAATGGGATTGTTTGATATATTCGGAGGCTGGGCTTTATGGGCACCGATCACGATCATTACGCGTGGGCTGCAAGGCTACTTGATCGGAAAAATTGCTTGGTCTAATGGCCGGAAAGGTGCGAGTTTTTCGTTCAACCTGCTGGCGATGATCCTATCGATTCCTGTTACAGTAGCGGGTTATTATATTGGCGAAAGTATCCTGTATCACAGCTGGATTATTCCTTTGGCTTCGATTCCAGGTGACCTCGTTCAATGTGCAGTCGGAATTGCGGTGGCTATTCCGGTATGTGCAATGCTGAAGAAAGTTCCGATGTTTAAATAACAAAGAGTGCCTGCGCTAAACAATGCGCAGGCACTCTTTTATGTTAATCAATCATTTTCTTGCGGTACATGACACGTGTCAGCAGGAACAGCACGACAACCCACGCCAAAATAATGAGCAGTTCCGACAGCACATCACCGAAACCTCCGCCCTGCTCCACTATTACTGCAAGTTCGATCAGCTGGATGTTCGGTAAGTACATGCCTATTTTAGCAATCGGATATTGATCCACAAATGCTGGCAGAAATGAACCCAAGGAGAAAACCGTAACGACCGGCATGACGATGACTGAAGCTTCAAGAACTGACTTTGAAAATAAACCAAGCAACGTTCCAAAACCAATATAGAAAAATACAGTAAGAATAAATGCTACAGCAATCACACCCATATTTGCCGGTCTATAATCCGTAAAGAATATAGTGATGATGACAGTCAGCATAGTCAGTATAAACGTCAGCAAACTTTTGCCGCCAATTATTTCAGCCGTACTCGCCGGCGAGAGCATCAGTCCACGAAGTGTATTCTTTTCTTTCTCCTCTGCGATTAAGCAGCACTGAACAAAAGTAGCAACCATAACGAAAGCTAAGTTGATCAACAGAAAGTTTGCCTCCAGCGAATTTGGTCCTGTCTGGCCATACATGATTCCGAGTCCGATTGGTAAGATCAAAATAGTCGAAACCGCCAAGTTCCGCGAAAAGTCCTTAAAGTCTTTTACCAATATAGCATTCATTCGCTTCAATGAAATCATCATGCCAATTCCCTCCCCGTCACTTGTACAAAGATTTCTCCCAAAGTCGGTTCATTCGAATGAACCGTCACTACTTGATTGTTGTTCATATAATCAAACAGGCGGTCAGCCCCTTCGGCTCCTGCAGACAGCACGACCCGCTCTTGCGTTGCCAGTTCCACAGTAATTGTTGAATCTGAGAAACGCTGCTTCAGCTTTTTGGGCGTGTCGAGAAGCTGAATCTTTCCGCCGTCTAAAAAAGCAATACGGTTACACAGAAGTTCTGCTTCCTGCATGTCATGTGTAGTGAGAAAAATGGTTGTTCCCATTTCATTGAGCCTGCGTAATCCCTTGTGTATATGAAGTGAGTTTCCGGGATCCAGTGCAGACGTCGGTTCATCTAGAAAGAGTAATTCAGGTTTATGAATCAATGCTCTTGCCAGTGTCACGCGCTGCGCCATTCCCTTGGACAAAGTAGACACGCGTTTTGATTGATCCTGACGCAAATTCACGACATCGAGCACTTTATCAATCTCTGAACTCGGTACATTATACAGATCACAATACAACTTCAAATTATCGTAAATTGACAGTCTTTCATAAAGACCGCTGCTATCCGTAAGTACACCGAAACGGCTGCGATATTCAGATTTTTTCAGCTGAGATACCGGCTCACCGAAGATCGTTGCCGTTCCACTCGTAGCTGTCAGCTGGCCCGTCAATATTTTAATAGTAGTCGTTTTACCTGATCCACTCGGTCCTAAAAAGCCGAAGATCTCTCCCTTTTTCACATGGAAGTCTACACTCTCCAGTGCTTTTTGATTGCCGAATACTTTTGCCAGTTCCTTCACCTCTATAATATTCTCCATTTTTATCCTCCTATCAATTTGCTGTACGTTTTTCCTTTGCACCTTTAGATTAAGGGAATGAAAATAAAACAGCATCCTATTTCGAATGAAAGGAGCGTGATACGGGGTGAATGGAGCAATTAGATTGGTGAATGAACAGCTGAAACAACCTAAGTCCGATAGAGTAACTTGATATTCCTCAAGTTTATTACCCGGGAAATAATGCATATTTCGACAGAATTAGAGTCCAAGCATCTCTTTAAGTTCAACCATTTTTGTTTTCGACAAAGGGATTGTCGATTTTTCAGTGTCATCCAATACGAGACTGTAACTGTTTCTCGTCCAGGTAATTACTTCGCGCACCTTCTGCAGATTGACGATATACGAGCGGTGACAACGAAAGAACCCGAATGGCAGTAGACGTCCTTCCAATTCATTGAGCGTGAAATTTGTAGGAAACCCTTCCCCCTTAATATGTAAAAAAGACTGACCTTCATTACTTTCAACATAGTCAATTTCAGGCGGATCAAATAAAACAATCTTCTCATTTACTTTTGTTGGGATTTTTTCAAAGCGCACCGGCAAAACAGATTCTGCGGTAACAGATATTTCATCCGCAGCTGATTGATCTTCTAGCGTATCGCGTGTCTGAATGGAATGAAGTCCGTTGTCATCCAAACGGAAGACGTCATCGCCGGCAGTAACTGCGCTCTCCATATTTCCTGTCAGTATTAATACACCTTTCTCTTGTTCTTTCAAATCCTGCAGAACAGTTAGAAAAATGCGTTTAGATTCGAGATCTAGATTCTGATCAGCTTCCTCAAAGATATAATAAGAAGGATTCTGCACAAGCAGGCATGCCAGCTGAACACGTCTTCTTTCCGAATAGGACAGCTCTTTTATCTTCACTTTCCATTTTGAATCCAGCTGAACCATGTGAAGCGTATCTTCTATAGACAAATTTGAGGTGTAGAGCTGCTTCGTAAAACGAATCATTTCTACAATGGATAATCGCTCATATAAGCCATGATGCAGAAATAGAAAACCAAGCTGCTGTTTACTTTTGATATATGACGATCCTGATACCCGGACCTCTCCCCCTGACAGTCTGGAGTTTTCCAAAAGCACCTCCATTAACTGCTCTCGAACATTGACACTAGAGTAGATTGCCACGGCCTGTCCAGGTTTTACAGTTAAATTAAAGGAAGGAAAAACAATCGAATCATGTATGCGTTTTTCTGCGTTGATAAATTGAAGCGTCATCTTGCCAGCCCTCATTCCGGAATTATCTATGTTTTCACTGTTCATTATAGCAGTTTATACACTAAGATATTTTGTTGCTGTGTAATTGCTGCAAAAGGATTGATGTTTCACATGACTTTACGCAAAAACCCTCCGCCCATAAATGAATGGTCGAAAGGCTGCGTTTTTACTACTATTCACATGTAACTTATAGAGGAAACAGCAGCGGAATTGCAATCATCATGACAACAAACATAATAATTTGCAACGGAATCCCTATTTTCGCAAAGTCCTTAAACGAATATCCACCTGCTGTCATCACCAATGCATTTGTAGGTGATGCAACCGGTGTTGCGAACGACATGCCTGCTCCCACCGCTACAGCGATCAGAAAAGTATATGGATTGACATCCAGACTGACAGCAGCACTCATCGCAATCGGCGCAAACAGTACAGCAGTCGCTGTATTGCTAATGAACTGGCCAAAAACCATAGTCAGCAAATATATTCCACCCAGCACGCCTATCGCTCCCAGTCCACCTAGCAATTTAATCATACCTTCGGACAGCAGCTCCATGCCGCCGGAATTTTCAAGCGCGGTCGCCATCGGAAGCATGGCTGCAATCAGGATAATACTTTCCCAGTTAATCTGCCCGTAGGCATCATCCATATTTCGCACACATCCTGTTAAAATCATTAAGACGGCCGCAATTAACACCGATATAAAGGCCGGAAAAACTTCAGTTATCATCAGTGTCACCATCAGTAGCATGATTGCTCCCGCCACCCATGCTTTACCGCTCGCCGAAGCAACGCTTGCATGTTCCTGCGGCTGTCCGACGATGACCACATCTTTCGTCTCTCTTGCCAACAGCTCAATGGATTCCCATGATCCCTGTACTAGTAAGGAATCTCCAAAGCGCAGCTGCCGCTTGGACATCTCTTTCAAAAGTTGCTTGCCCTGTCGGTTAATGCCGATAATGTTCAAATTGTACGTTTCACGGAATCTGATGCTGCGAATATCTTTATTGATCAGACGGGAATGCGGCGTCAGCAATACTTCTGCGATACCGAGTTCTTTTGACACAAGCTTCTCCGCTTCCGCTCCCTGTTCCACGAGCAGCAAACCATACTCTCTGATCAAGTTCTCCGCCTGGCTGGCCGTTCCCTGTACATATAAAATGTCATTCGCCTCAATAATACTCGACGGACCCGCCATTTCCTGAAACGTCATTGGCAGGAACTTGATACCTTCCATGGATTTACGTTCAATCTTCAGGATGGCCATATGAAAACGCGCCGGAATCTTCAGCTGAGACAGACGCTGTCCAACGAGTGAGGAGTCTTCAGGAACTTTAATCTGCAGCAGCTTCCCGCCAAGTCTGTAGTCTTTAGCCAGCTGTTTGGGAGAGAGCGGCTGCGAGACATCACCTTTCGCATTTCTCATCCCCTTCGGTACAATCCGATCACGCATGAAGTACAGATAGACCACGCCCACCGCAACGCCAATCAATCCAATCGGTGTGATCTGGAAGAAGCTGAGACGCTCAAATCCGTTATCAACCAGAAGCTGCGAGACAATCAAGTTCGGCGGTGATGCGATCAATGTCAGCAGGCCGGAGAAACTGGCGATATACGAAAGAGGCAGCAGAAACTTGGACGGATTACTCCCAATGCTGATGGCAATACTGACGACAATCGGCATCATCAGAGCCACTGTGCCTGTATTGCTCATGAAGGCGCCGACAAACGCCACAATCAGCAGTAACAGGACAAATAACCGTTTTTCACTGTCACCTGCATAACGTACAAGTACATTGCCGGCCATTTGAGCGAGCCCTGTGCGTAAAATACCGGCACCTACAATGAAAAGTCCTGCAATCATGATGACAACGGAGTTTGAAAAGCCGGTTAGAGCTTCTGCAGGCTGTAAAATACCTGTTAGCACAAAAGCCAGTAAAGCCAAAACCGCCACCAGATCTGCCCGTAGACGATTCGTCATAAATAAGACAATTGTAATTCCTAAAATCCCAAACGTCAGCAATAAATCCAAGCTTCTCAATACCTTTCTTCTGATGTTTTCTTAATTGTACACCATTTCTTTACGTAATTAATCACGGTCAGGTGAAATTCATCGGGATGCAAAAAGGCTCCGTTACGAATAACGTAACGAAGCCTTCAATATTTGTTAATTAGTCAAGAATCGCTTCTTTTTTAGACAGTCCTAGCGTTTCAGCAGTTGACGCATGAATTTCTTTGAGAAGTTCAGGGTTTTCCACTAAAGACTTACCGTAGGAAGGAATCATTTCTTTTAGTTTTGGTTCCCAGTCTTTTACGTACTCAGGGAAACATTTTTGCAATAGGTCCAGCATAACCGAAACAGCTGTTGATGCTCCTGGAGAAGCTCCTAAAAGTGCAGCAACTGTTCCGTCAGCGTCCGTTACTAATTCTGTACCGAACTGAAGTGTTCCTTTTCCTTTATCTGTATCCTTAATAACTTGAACACGCTGGCCTGCAGTCCATAGATCCCAGTCTTCGCTCTTCGCATCTGGAACAAATTCTCGCAGTTCATTAATACGCTGTTCTTTTGACTGTATGACTTGTTCTACCAAGTATTTAGTCAATGACATATTCTTAGCACCGCATGCAAGCATCGTCGTTACGTTATTCGGTTTTACAGAGCCGATTAGATCCATCATAGAACCTGTTTTCAGGAACTTTGGTGAAAAGCCTGCAAACGGTCCGAACAACAAAGATTTTTCGCCGTCAATATAGCGTGTATCCAAGTGAGGAACCGACATTGGCGGTGCACCGACTTTTGCTTTACCGTATACTTTCGCATGATGTTTTGCAATCACGTCAGGATTTTTACAGATCATGAAGATTCCGCTGATAGGGAATCCACCGATATGCTTGCTCTCTGGAATATTTGTCTTTTGAAGCAATGGAAGACTTCCGCCCCCGCCGCCAATGAAAACAAATTTCGCTTTGTGATATTCAAGAACACCATCACGATTATTCTTTATTTTTAATTCCCATTCGCCGTCGCTTGCACGTTTGATATCTTCCACTTGATGACCATAGTTGACATCCACATCAGCTTGCTTCAAGTGATCAATCAGCATACGTGTAAGCGCACCGAAGTTTACATCTGTTCCCGTATCGATTTTAGTTGCAGCAATCGATTCACTAGCTGGACGGTCCTTCATGATCAGCGGGATCCACTCTTTGAGCTTTTCCGGATCATCAGAGAACTCCATTCCTTGAAATAACGGGTTAGCTGTCATTGCTGCAAAGCGTTTTTTAAGATACGTTACATTATCTTCGCCTTGAACTAAACTCATGTGAGGCAGGGGCATGATAAACTGATTCGGGTCTTTGATTAATTTCTGTTCTACTAGATGGGACCAGAACTGCATGGACAATTGGAATTGCTCATTGACTTTGATTGCTTTTGTGATGTCAATGGAACCGTCCGCCTTTTCGGAAGTATAGTTCAGTTCACACAATGCCGCGTGTCCTGTTCCTGCATTGTTCAATTCGTGAGAACTTTCTTCTCCCGCTTTATCCAGCTTTTCGAACAATGAAACTTTCCAATCTGGCGCTAGTTCTTTAAGCATTGTTCCTAGTGTCGCACTCATAATTCCGGCACCGATTAAGATAACGTCTGATTTAGTTTGTTTATTACTCATTTTGACCTTCCTTATATGTGAAATTTACAGAACTGTAAATGTCCCTGAATAAGGCGTCACAACGAACATGGCGCGCACGAGGAGCACTTTATTCTGTCTTAGTTACCATACATCGACTAACATCTTTTCTAGTATACATGAAATTTAACCGGGATTAAAGGGACTTGTTTATTTGTAAGGACTCAACAAGAAAAATGTCGGAATTTTGATACATATTGGCGGCTTCATGACACTTTATACGCCAAATTACTTATTTCTAACTGGGATTTCGACAGTTTCTCCGTACTTTTTCTCATAATGTATCCCTTTAATTGTGATCGCATCTGGTAACTGAGTGCTGTCAAAAAGTAAAATCCGCTCCTTATATTCCCTGCCATTTTTCGCTATTGCATAGTCCTGACGCAGTGTTGTTGTTAATGGAATTTCGTCATTTTTAATTTGAATTGTCACGCCATCCAGCAGGATATTTTCTTCTGTCGCAACTGTAACCTCTAAACCATCTGAAGTTACGTCCATCTTTCTGATAATCAATTCTTTGCCATTAAGATCTGCGGTAGCTTCCTTTCCTGCCGTCAGTAATATCCTTTCATCCACCTGTTTATATCCTACAAATGTATCTACGGAAAGCACGAGCGAATCCAAATGATCGGGCAGCACGTCAAAATCAATTGTAAATACATCGCCATTAAATGTCGAAGAAACACTGCTGCCGATCTCGTCAATCGCCACGCCGTCTGCCAGCAGTTTCACCCCTTCAAATCCCAATGAAATCCGATCAAAATTATCTACCTTTAGTTTACCCTTAATTGTCGTTTGACTCGGCGTTGCTGTAATTGAATCAAAACGAATATTTCCCTGATCTACCTGAACGCTTTTTTTAATGGACTGTTTCAGTTTCGTCTGCATCGCAGTACTTGGATCGTATGGAAATGTGATTTTCAGCCAATCTTGTGAGTGGGAGTCCTGAAATTCCAGCGTCAGTTTTTTCGCAAACGGACTGACCGGCTCAAAAGTCCGCATTCCTTTCAACTGCGTGCCTTCTTCATTCATAGTGGACGTGCCGTGGCTAGAAAACGAGTTTGTAAGGAAACCATTCAGTTCCATGAAATGCATGTCCTCGCCCACACCTTCAGAGTTGTCGAGCGTGTAGTAAAGCACAAACCTATTTTCATCTGCTAAAATTCCGTTCACAGTAAACTTCGATCCATCCGGCAGCGTCATCGCTTTATCCACGTTTTGACCATTTCCTGCTTCATTTAGCTTCGTCAGTGTTTCAGGCATGATTTCTTCAAAACCAAGCAATTTCTTCCCGTAATAAGCGAATGCATCATATTGATAGCCGGCCAATGACAGAATAAGTAATGCAGCCGCCACTGAAATCCATTGCGGCATCCGCGATCTCTTTTGCTTTGGCGCTGTTTCCAAGGCAGCCCGCAGCCGTCCTTCCAATTCACTCGGTGCCGTTATTTCGTCCAGACGCTTTTTCTCTTCTGCCAGCTTCTGCTCAAGTTCAGTCATTGAATTCACCCCTTGCCGCTTCACGCATTTTATTCAAACCATTAAACACTCTTGATTTTGCTGTCCCCACAGAGACTTTCGTTATATCCGCTATCGTTTTATAATCCAAATCATGAAAGTACTTCAGCTCAATCGCTTCTCTTTGATGTTTATTAACGACAGCCAGCATCTGTTGGATATCTATCGCCTGCTCGGTTCTCTTTAAAGAGACATCTTCGGAATGAAACTCATCCGTCTCAAAATCTTCTAGCAGTACGACCCGGTCTGCCTTGTGAAGCATCTTCCTGCACTGATTCACCAGTATCGTTTTACTCCAGCTGTAAAACGACTCATTCTTTTTGAGCTTCGGAATATGACGGTACAGACTGACAATCATCTCTTCCATCGCGTCCATGGCATCGTGGGAATTGCCCATATAACTCAGAGCCAGCCTGTAATAGTCATCTTGCTGCTCACTGATTAACTGCAACAGCGCTTCTTTATCACCCTTTTTAGCTCGCTTCACCAACCGAGCAATTCTCATATCTTCACCCCTCATCTATAAGAGTCTTCACGTCGGCAAAAAGTTCATTTTCTTATAATAAAAAACCGTTCACCACAATGAACGGTTTTCATACAAGAATACTTATTAATTCAACAGCTTCTCCGAAATCAATTTGAATCCATCAATAATCGTATCTTCTTCTACCTCAATCAAAATGCAACGCTTGCCGTCGTAGTTGACCTGTTTGACATACTTCAAATCTTGCGGACTGATTGCGATATTGGCCACTTTCGTTTCGATCTTAATCGATTTCGACGTATAGCTCGGCACAATATGGGTTGCCTTCATTTCATACATATCATCGTCGACAACTGATTCAAACGCATTCTTTACTTGCTCTGCATCAACATAATCCACACCACTCATTTTCAGCACACGTTCTATTTGCACTTTATCCAATGCCGGCGGCTCTTCCGGCTCCTCGTCTTCTTCATCCACTTCGGTCAAGCGATGCACAGCTTCATACACATTGGCAAGCGTCTGCGAAGCAACTTCTTCCCCCACCACATGCTTAATAATTTCTTCAAAAACTGCTTTATCATCTGCAGCCGTCATGATCTCTTCGCCGTTCAATACTTCCTCAATGAAACGGTAATCCGGCTTATTCACCTTACCTGCAGCATACAGAATATGATTGACATCTGCCGCATTATCGGTGAAGCTCGGGAACAAAAAGCCGCCGACCGGTGATGCTAAATTAATAATCGGATCAATCATCGTATTCGCCTTAAATTCACGCTCAATGAAATCAAAGACAATGGAGCGTTTCGGTAAATCCGTATGATTCATGCTGCACAGAATAAACGGTGTTGTGAACACTTCATCGCGCGCATCAATTTCTGTTTCCTCACTGTTGCGCTTCGTCTTCTTGAAATAATTTCCTCGTATGAATGTTACCACTAAATCTTTTTCATACTGTACTTCTTTCACCATTTTCAACGCCAGATGCTGCATCTCATCTTTCCATTCATCTGCTTCTTCAGCTTGAAGCCCGGCGTATAATAGCTTCTGTGCGTGGTCCGGCTGTTCATCGGTCTGCGGTTCAAACTTCACTTCAAACAGCTTCATTCCCAGCTTGCCGCCCAGCACTTTTTTGAAATTTGCCAAAAACAGCTCTTGTTGCTCGCGATCCAGCAAAGGGAATGCCTGACTCTCCTCATGGTAGATCTCACTGCTCTCCTGCCGGATATAAATATTGTATATATCCGTGATCGTCAGCAAATCCGAATCAACTTTAAAACGCTTGCGGATGTCCGCGATATCATTTTTATTCATCTATTATTTCCACTCCTGATCACTAACATTCTATAGTCCATTATAGCGGACTTCCCCTGCATAAATTGACTAATTATCGGGGAAAGCAAAAATATTGTGGATTTCAGACATAATATATAGGCATTAGGGTAAACAGAAAAATAGATCATAAAATTTCGAATAGGAGAAGTGATATCATGTCAGAAAAATTATTCACCTCAACAGCTACAGCTACAGGCGGCCGTGAAGGTCATGTAAAATCTTCAAACGGAGTTGTCGAGTTTGATACGGCTATGCCGGGTACGAAGAGAGAAAAAGAGCTGACAAATTCTACTAATCCTGAACAATTATTCGCAGCTGGCTATGCATCTTGTTTTGACGGCGCGCTGCAATTAGTTGCAGGCAAAGAGCATGTCAAATTCTCTTCCGAAGTTACGGCAAACGTCAGTCTGTGTAAAGACGAATCAGACGGTGGTTTTAAACTTGAAGTGAAACTGCAAGTAAAAGGAACAGACATCGAAAAGGACAAGCTTGAAGACCTGGTAGAAAAAGCTCATCAATTCTGTCCGTACTCGAAAGCTACGAGAGGAAATATCGAAGTATCGTTAGAAGTACTATAATAGAATCGATCAAAAGGCTGCAGACAATTGTTTCGTCTGCAGCCTTTTCATGTCGTTTTTTTCATAATTTCTATAAAATGTTTCAGAATTCTTGCTGTCAATCCCCACACCGTATAATTACCGTATTCATAAAACCACTCTTCCAATGAATGACTTCTCCATTGGTATTGATCGCCATTCATGATCTTCTCATATGGGAAGTTTGTGGCTGGAGACGGATTTATAGATATTAGATGCATGTAAGGCTCATGCTTAAGAAGCCATTCTACAGGGATTGCGAAGACTTCTTCTACCTCGTCTTTATTGTAGCTACGGATGATTTCATTATAATCAATGACTGCTACAAATGGATGTACAACAAACGATGGAGATGCAATATACGGGCTTAACTCGCCAATCACCCTTACAGTGTCGGGATTAATCCCTAGTTCTTCCTGCGTCTCCCGCAAAGCAGCCGCCATCGGAGAAGCGTCTGTCGCATCAATGCGTCCTCCAGGGAAACTGATATCTCCCGGCTGCTTTCTCATCTTGAATGATCGTACTTCAAATAAAACATGCCATTCATCCTCGGACTTTACAAGCGGAATAACTACAGCTGAACGAAAAGCCGTATCTTCTCCAATGAACAGCGATTTACTATCCTGAATTTTATCGTGCAGTCGATCCAAGTTCATAGAATATTCTCACCCCGGTGTTTTTATCTATAGTATCATTACTATCGTTCGGATAAAAGAGATTCAAAAAAGCCACCCATTTAGAGTGACTTTCATATAGCAGATTAGTATTCTAATATTTCCTTAAATTCTTCTTCCGTTTGGACTCCTAAATAACTCACTCCTGATTCACCATCAACATCTTTTGCTAATGGATCTGCACCATATTCATAGAGCAGTGCTGCCAACTCATAATCTCCATTCGACAATGCTGCTGTTAAAACAGTTGAGTAATTATCCGAGTCATTTGGATTTGCCCCATTTTCCAATAATACTTCAGCAACTTCAACATTGCTGTTGTAGACTGCATAGTGAAGTGCAGTTGTATGTTCGTCATCTTCTTCAAAGATATCCTGCCCCTGCACCACATACTTCTCTACTTCTTTAACGTCTCCATCTGCCGCTGCCTCCATGAGCCCGTTTAAACTAGGGGAATCATATTCATCCTGAAAGCCGACCAGGAACGTAGAAAGAAAAGTAGAACCCAGAGCAAAAAAGAAAATAATCCCAACATACAGAACGGTAATAGCTCCACCTGCGATAAGTGCGCCTACTGTAATTCTCCCTGCATTAGACCTGAAGTTCGGTGTTCCTTCGACCTGCATAAATTGGCCGACTGTCTGAATTCGTTTTGGCAGATTGGGATGGCTGGATAATACTTCGGAAAACCATACCGCTACATTGGATTCACTTTCAATCTGTTCGAGGTAAGAGACTTCATCCACTTCTTTATAAAGCCCTTTCCCGACACCTAAAATAATAAGTGCCCGTTTTGCAGCGATCCCGTCCTGCGTGTAATAGGCGGCATGCCGATCACATGTATACTCACAGGCACGGCTGTAGGCCTGTGATAGAAAGGGGATAAAATTGGCAGGCATAGTCAGGATGTTTTTCCACACATGTCTTCGTTTAATATGGGCAAGTTCATGGGCAATAATGAAATCCAGTTCCTTTTCACCCTGCTGTCTCGCCAGTTCGAACACTTCCGAATAAATCACCATCATATTTCTGCCCATAAATCTTGTGGCAAATGCATTTAAAGCACCTTCAGAATTAATTACGAATATATCAGGTACTTTAGCTACTCCCATTTGCACGGATAAGTCCACAACTCTCTTATAGACATCAGGAAACTGTTTTTCATTCACCCGAATCCCGTTCCCCCGTATACTTCCGATCATGATGGCATTCATAACTAATAAAATGGCAAGAATCGCTGCCGCAATCAGGATACCGACAACACTAATAATGGCAAGTAAGTAGATGATGACACTGAATACAATACTAATGACAAAATACGGCGTTTCTTTACTTGAAAGTAACGATTGATTTCCCAACAAACACCCTCCTAATATGTACTGATAAATTACTAATGAAAACAATTACTGACTTGGATATTCTGTTAATCTACCATATCTTACAATAACATTCTCATAATATAGAAAAATTGAATCTTATTACCTGTCAATTACGATTAGTTAACCAAACCATTCTAACTAGCTTTTACTTATTCATACTCAATTTGCCCTCGGATAAAGAAAAAAGGAACACATATAGTTTATGCATTCCTTTGTAAGTAGTAACTCCTATTTTTATCTTTTCACTAATTTTCCTTGTACCACGTAGCGCTTGTCTTTACTGTTGACGGAATTATTGCATGTAGAAAGCGTAACGATTTGATCGTCCGGTCCTACTTCCACCGGCATATCAATCAGCGAACGCGATTCCACTTCCCCTAAGAAGTCCCCAAACTCTTCATCCGACTGGAAATGCGTCTCAATATAATAAAAGTCGATGGTCGTTTCATAGGCAGCGAACACTTCAATGTCATAGCCTTCATACAACGTGTCCATATAGATCACCGAATGTTTATTGGCATAGTCCTGATCACCGAACTTCTTCAGGCTGCCGAACATCGTATCATTTCTCATGGCGTGGCCGTAAATGACTGTGTTGCGGCTCATGTCCGTCACGTCATTGCGGAAATCCATGAAGACACTTCCTGCACGGCTGTAATCTCCCTTGAAATTGCGGTTTAGATAAAAGTCGTTATCCTCCGCCTGCAGAATCGGATTATTGACCTTTGAACCTTCCACTGAGATCCAGCCGACGATATCATCATTCACCTTATGCAGCTCTTCAAATTGCGGCCGCATCGTGTAACGTGATAAAATGGCTTCTTTATTTGAACCTTCTACAACCCCAGGCTCCGTGACATTCTCCAGTGCCGTCTCGTAGATCTCCTGTGTCTCTTTCAATGAACTGGCAGCTTCTACGTACGTATAGAGATACTGTACCAGTAAATAACCCGAATAAAGAAAGACTGCCAGATAAACAAACGGCATCACTTTCGACAAACGTTTTTTCATTCGGAGACCTCCTAAATACCGAGTGACATCATATAGAGGCCGATCTCGTCGTCTTCCTTGAAGATCGCATTGACGCCGTACACCTGCTTAATAACGTCTTTCGTAATCACTTCGAGCGGCGGTCCTTCTGCCACAATCTGTCCCGCCTTCATCATGATGATTTCATCGCTGTAGCGGATTGCCTGGTTGATATCGTGCAACACCATGACAATCGTCAGTCCGTATTCTTCATTCAGCGACTTCACCAGTTCCAGCAGCTCAATCTGATAGTAGATATCTAAATACGTCGTCGGTTCGTCCAGACAAAGAATTTCAGAGCGTTGTGCCAATGCCATTGCAATCCACACACGCTGGCGTTCTCCGCCTGACAGCGCCTCCAGATCTTTATCACGCTTATCGATCAGGTTCGTCACCGACAGCGCCCAGTCGATCGCCTGACGGTCTTCTTCCTGTGCACGCTGCAGTAAGTGTTTATGCGGCAACCTGCCAAAGCCAACAAGCTTTTCAATCGTCAAATCTTTCGGTATATCATTTTGCTGATAGACAATCGCCAGCTTTTTTGCGAATTCCTTTGGCTTATACTGCAGTAAATCGCGATTTTCCAATGAAGCTGATCCTGACTTCGGTGCATTGTTTCTGGACAGCACACTTAATAACGTCGATTTTCCGCAGCCGTTCGGTCCGATGATCGTCGTGATCTTGCCTTTTTGAATCGACGTCGACACGCCGTCCAAATGGTTCGTTTTATTATCATGCGAGACAATGATACTTTTCATTTCCATAGCAGGTCACTCTTTTCGCAGTAAGAATATGAGGAACGGTCCGCCAATAATGGCCATGATCGTCGATGCAGGTATCTCAAGTGGGGACACAATAGTCCTTCCAATCGTATCAGCCAGCAGGATGATGAGGGCTCCTAGTAGCGCCGTAAATGGTATCAGCACTTTGTGGTCATAGCCCACTAATCTGCGTGCAATATGTGGTACGAGTAAGCCGACAAATGAAATGACGCCCGCCACAACAACCGAAATTGCTGAAAGTAAAACTGCCACTGCCGCAATGATCAGCCTTGCACGTGCCACGTGGAAACCAATGCTCTTTGCCGTCTTATCCTGCAGCACCAGCAAGTTACACCAGCTATAAAGTGCAAATGCCAACACTAAACCAATTGTGCCGTATGTAACAATCGTAGAAACATCTTTCCAAGTGCGCAGCGTCAGATTCGAACCTATGACACTAGATGCCGAAACATTCAGCGATCCGCCAAAGCTGATGAATGCTTCCGTCAGCCCTGTGAACATCGCATTGATTGCGATTCCGACTAAAATCAGTTTCAACGGACTGAGCCCAGACTTCCATGACAGCGCAAAAACGAGGAAGCAAGCAAATGCTCCGCCCATAAATGCGAATAAAGGCGTCATGAAAAAGAGCGCTGGGAAAAACGAAATGATAAATAACTGAACAAAAGCAGCACCTGAAGAAATCCCGATAATCCCTGCATCTGCCAGCGGATTACGCATCACCGACTGCAGCAGAACACCTGAAACGGAAAGTGCCGCCCCTGCAAATAAAGCGACGATGATCCGGGGAAAACGTAGATCCCGAATCGCTTCCATCTGGCTGTTTCCTTTTTCAAAGAGTGCGCTAAAAAATTCGAAAAATCCCATTTGAATACTGCCGGTCGTAGCTGAATAAACGATGGTCACGATAAGCAGCACAGCTACTGCCACATAACTAACAATTCTTTTTGTCATAGCGGACTTCCCTTTTCACCGTAATTCATCAATCAGTCTGATCAACGATAGAATATCTTGATTAACTCTTTCAATGCTTCCGGTACCTGCAGAGAAGCAGTCGTTCCGAAAAGCTCTTCTTCCAAATCATAAACTTTGCCGTTTTTCACAGCATCAAAGTGTTTCCACACATCATTCGTTTTGAATTCTTCATCAAACATTTCTACAACTTCTTCCGGCATACCGTGTGACAAGCGCAAGATAATGTCCGGATTACTGTTGTGAAGATATTCTGTATTGGAAGACAGATATTCTGGATCTTGCCCTTCCATTACGTTAATGCCGCCTGCACGCTTCACTAAATCGCCTGCATAAGAGTTTTCCGTAGCTACCAGATAACTGCCGGGAATTCCAAGTAAAATCAATACACGCGGTCCTTTTCGGTTCGCTGCAACTGTTTCTGCAGCTTCAATATTCTTTTGCAGATTGGCCGTCAGTTTATCCGCTTTTTCTGTACGGTCATAACGCTCCCCAAGTGCTTGAATCTCCGCAATCATCGAATCAACACTTTGGAAGTTCAAAAACTTCACCGGAACATTTAACTGTTCGAAGCTGTCGATCAAATCATATTCCAGCGTAGAAACGGACAACACTTCTGTCGGATCTAAAGACTTCACAATCTCCATATCTGGAGTCATCGCGTTGCCGATAGTCGGCAGTCCGTCAAAGCGAGTGGGCAGTTGCTTTTCTGATTCAGGGACAGCGATTGCGTCGATGTCTAACTTATCCAGGATATCTGCAATGACGACTGTTCCCGCTACAATGCGCTGATCTGATTCTTTTACTGTGTCATCGCCGGCTTTGTCTGCTGCCGGACTTTCCTTATCTGTATCTGCACCGCAACCCGCCACAAACGCTAATACGAGAACGGCTGCGAACAACGTAAAATATCTCCATGTTTTCTGCACGCTGTAATCCTCCACTCATCATTTACTGATGACTTCTTTTTTTCTGTTTATCATTCGTCGGATGAATAAAACGCCTGAAAGTATACAGGCAAGAAACAGGATACCGACTTTTGCAAGTTCAAATGGAATGGCAGGACCTTCTGCTGTCTGTGTCTGAGCCCGGGTCGGAGCCACTGCTGCTTGTTCTGCTACCTGCACCACTGCCGGTTTTACCAGACTTTGCTCTTTTACTGGCTGTTCTATTGCCGGCTCATCCTGTGTCCGATCAAATACTAGCTGCTCCTCTTCAGATGCTGCTTTTCGTGCTGCTTCTGCAGCCTGCTGTTTTTCTCTAGCCTCTGCAGCTTCCTTTGAATGTCTGGAGGGTCGGGGGGTATACGACCATCTTTCCGTCTTTTTGATGATTGGTGATTTATTTGAATTCACAGATTCATCCCTGGCCGACGGCTCTGCTTTTCCATCCGTCTGCCCTGCGCTGCCAATAGCATCCTGCTCTCCTGCAGCCTGCTGTTCTTCCTTAGGCAGTGAATTCTTATTAATGACTAGTTCTCGTGAAAATGCAATCGGAATATCGTCTGCAGACCATTGAAAAGTTCCTTCGAGAATGAACTTCTCCTGTATATTCTTTATATCAAACTGAACTAAATTTTCATCGGCATTCAGTGAAGACTTTAGCTGACTTCCTGACTGTTTCACGGTTATTTTCTTGATGACGTCTTGATATTTCACTGGAACCGATAGACTGTAGCGACCTTCTTTAACTGTCAGTTCAGCTTTATTGCCGAATAAAACTTCCTGACTCGCTGCTCCTTCTGATTGAAAACTTAGCTCAACTTGATACACACCATTGACGGGTTTTCGTTCTGCCGCGTCAGCAGCTGAATGAAAGGGCAGCAGTACAGAGACCATCAAGATCAGGATTGAAAGACCACCTATTCTTTTCATTTCAGACCCGCACGCTCCCTTCAATTTCAGAAACCGGTTTTACTGCTGAATACAGATAAAACGACAGGAACTTCCTCCCGCTTAATGAAAAAAGCGAAAGGAAGTATCTGTTCGAATTACTTATTTATATTTGTCCATGAAATTCAATGAACCGTTTAAGATTTTAGCCATCTGTGTACGCTGCAGAGGACTACCTGCGTTAATCACCTTTTTACCGTCAGCTGTCTTAGAGCCTGTCATGATTTCTCCTGCATACAATAATGCGAATGCTTTTTTCGTTTCAGGGTCTGTAACAACCGCGCCGTCAGCATAGTATTTCAAGCTAGTATCGCCAATAGTCATTTCTTTGCCTGCTGCATAATTCACCGCGCGGTAAAGCATTAATGCTCCCTGCTGGCGAGTCAATGTGTTATTCGGGTTGAACTTTTCGTTTTTCTGAACAATACCTGCGTGTGCCAATGCATTGATTGCATTTACTCGCTCTTTGTCAGTGATGTTGGCAAGGTCTTTAAAGCCTACAGATCCTGAAGATTTTAGATCAAGGGCACGTGCGATCATCAATGCGAATTGTGAACGAGTGATATTGTTGCGCGGGTTGAACTTGTCTGCGCCTTTGATGATATCTTTCTTGTAAAGAGCAAGGATCGCATCTTTGTTTCCGTCTTTATCGATATCTTTAAATGGATTCACGATTGGTTCCGGTTTTGGTTCCGGTTTTGGATCTACAACTGGCTTATCACCAGGCTTTGCGCCATCCAGCCCAAGTTGAACTTTATGATTTGCATCGTACTTAACGCCTGCTTCGTCTACAATCACGTGCAGGTCAGCATTCACTACTTTTGTTAAGTCCGCTACTTTGAATGTATACGTACGTTCACCTGTAGACTTGTCGTCTGTAGCAATCGCTACAACCTTGCCGTCTACTTTGAACTCTTGAATGTAGTGGCCTTTAGGGAATGAAATTGTTACTTCATTACCGTCTGCCAGCTTCTTCACTGATGCAGTAGAAGACATGTATTGCTTCATCATAGATTCTTCGTTCGTGCCGTCTTTGTAAACTTTTACAGGCACTGATTTAACTTCTGCTTCTACATCGTTTTTAGCTGCTGTTGCTTTGAAGTCGAATTCATACCATTTATCCATATTTGCAGCTGGTACTACTACATGAATCTTCCCTGGATAAACTGTATCTTTAACAATTGGGAAACTGTATGTGATTGTACCATCTGTATTTTTCACACCAGCTGCATCAACAAATGCTTCCCCTTGTTTTGTTTGAAGTGCTGCAATCATTGGAGCTGATTTAGCTGCAATCGTTAAGTATGCTGTAGTTTTTCCGTCTTTTTCAACAAGTGTTCCCTGAGGTACAATGTGGCCGCTGATTGCCGGCTGTGGTTCAGTCGTTCCTGGTTTAAACACGTGGAAGTCAATAATCTGATCTGCTGCAATTGTCTCGGCAAGTGTAGTTGCTGCATTATTGCTTGAACTGATTGGATTTGTACTTGCGGAAGCTGCAGATGGAAGTGCGATTGATGCAGCCAGTAGTGATGCCAGTACTGCTTTTGTTGCGCGTGATGTAGCTTTTTTCGTCATGATTGTTCCCCCTGTTTTCTGTGGTTTCTTGTTTTATAAAATAAAAATGCTGAACCGACTAATGCAAAGATTAGTAAGTACGGCGTTGAATCACTAGTTTGTGGATTCTTCACTTGATTTTCAGTCGACGGTTTTTTTGTCCCTGTCGTACTCGAAGCAGGTGTTTTATCCTTTTCTGGAGCTGGTGTCACCGTTTCATTCTTTGCCGGCGGAACGACTGCTGCCGCTTTATCAAAAACGATATCAACCGAGTATTCATGGTGGTAATTGATATCATCCACGTCTACTTTCATTTCAACTGTGTAGGGCTTTGACAGATCGTTTACTGTAAATTGAACGACGCGTGTATCCGCCGCCTTGTCTTCACTGAGTACGATTGCACCGCCCGGTGGCTGGAATTTTGTGATCCATGTGCTGTTCTTCAGCGTAAGTTCTACTGTAGCAACTCCATCTTTCACCGTCGCCTTTGCGGGCTTTAAGAAGTAATCATTGGCGATGGAAGCAGAGCTGCTGTTTGGCTGATTTACTTGGTAATTGAGTGAATGTGTTCCATCTGCGGTTTGCGCTGATGCTTGCGGCAAAGCCACTGTCAGCATGAGAAAGCCAGCTAATAATACAAAAATAAATCCTTTTTTCAATGTTTATTCGTCCCCTCTCAGTAAGTTAGTTTTATCTTAAAGAAAATTAATATAATTTTTTCTATATGCTGGGCGTATTCCCACCTATAGAGTATCTCACAAATCCCTTGTCTTTCTACTGTAAATTCACAGATTCTTTATGAATCTTCATGACATTTGTGTGACGAGTAGACTTTACTATGTATACGTTTTCATCCCACCCATTCAATGAGAACGGTTATCATTTACTATATACTGTATTCCCTTCCATGTCAATTATTTCCGGTATAATTCAATCGTTACTTTTCGACAGGAAATGACCAGGGGCATCCATTCAGGTTCTTAAATATGAAGGACTGTCTGCCAGGCGGCTGTATTATGTTACATTATTTTCCACCATCCACATTCACCAAGCCGTGAAAATTACATAGGCTATATAGACAGAATGAATACCGGAAGGAGCCAAATGATGAATTTTTTATCTTTCAGCGGCACTGTGATGATGATTGAGGACTTTTCGATCGGGCAAAAGAATGAAGCAGGCTGCTATAAGCTGTTTACAGTGGATAACGGGTATGGGAATATCGTCAATTTTGTAGTGGAACCGACGACGTATTTTGTTGATCATGAAATAATTCAGACAGGTGACCGGGTAACTGGTTTTTACGATGCAAATGCGCCTGTCCCCATGATCTACCCACCACAGTATAGAGCACTCGTGATGAGTAAAGATTCGCCTTATTATCGTGTGAAAGTGGACTATTTCTCCGCAAACACGTATTGTATTGCAAAACGGGCAGCCATTCACTGGAGACGTTGGTAGAAGAAATCTAATTGTGGTGTACGGAGCGACTACGAGAAGTATTCCTCCACAGGCAACACCTTCTCAAATTATTGTACTTTGTTCATAATGTGTGAAGAGATAGGATGTCTGAAATAAAAAGCCTGTATCTTAGATTACACAGTAATCTTGGATTCAGGCTTTCAGTTATGATTATTCGTATCTTATTCATTTAGTCGTCCAACTCTGCAGCCGGACGCTTTCCGCTGGCACGGCCTCAGCCGCTTCTCTCGCTTCGCTCAGTCCAGGGTCTTCGGCTCGTGCTGTTCCCGCTGGAGTCGCCGGCTTCCGCTACGATCAACTAAGTAAGTATTTCAAAACTTATTTAGTATACGCCCCCAAAATGACACTGCCTATGTCGGAGGAAAGTTCCCCTCCGTCGTTAGATAATTTAATAGAACGGGTAATTAGGGATAACTATACACTGGCAGTCTATTATCTCAAGTGATTCTCATATAATATGAAAGTGAATAAAGTTAGATGTGAAAGTAGATGCCTTTTCTGTCTAGCTTTATAAATTAAGGTGAAAATAAACAATTGGACAACCCAAGCATTGTAAAACCACAACACACTTTTTACAATGCTTAAGAGACAGATTGTCAACAACAGATTCTGATTTAACTTTTCAACCATTCCCGGATGGTTTATCTGATAAGGATATATTTCTTTTTTTATCAATCCAATAAAACTCTTTAGTTGTTTCATAGATGCTTTGATACACTTCATCCTCATTCATTCGCTTAATATCCGCGATCTTCTGTATACTGTCGTGCATCATCGATGGGTGTGTCATGTGTCCTGAAAACCGCTCTTCAAACGGCCACGGTCCGTCCGTTTCCACCATCAACTGCGACAGCGGTGTTTGTTCGACAACTCGCTGAATCTTTTCTCTGTATAACACTTCCGGCGTGACGGAAACCATATAGCCATTTGCCAGGATACGCTGTAAAACTGCGTCCTCTCCTTTAAACCAATGAAAATGAGCATGCGTAATCGAATGAGCTTCCAGCAGATCGCAGACAACCTCTGCATCCTCATAAACTGCATGCAGCACAATCGGCAGCTTGGTATGAGCAGCTTTTCGAATGAAGGTCTCGAGCACTTCTACATACGCCGCCAACTTCAATTTAGGTTTTTCCTGCCTCAAATAATAAGGCAGCCCAACCTCACCGATCGCAGTCAGACCATGCTGGTTTTCATCAATCAATTTCAGGATTGCCTGTATTTCTTCTTCACCCGGTACATTTTGCTCTGGATGCCAGCCAATTGCCGGCTTGATACGACTGTCTATACGCGCAAACTCCAGTTGTCGACAGGAAGATGCCAGGTCATTTGAAACCGCAACCAACGCATCGACGGAATGCCCTTCTAACTCCTTTAGAATCAACGCTCTTTCATCATCGTTGTACATATCCAAATGAATATGCGCGTCAATCACACGTCTGTTCATTTTATGTCCTCGCTTTCTAATAGAAGGCTTTACAATTGCGGGTTACAATCAAAAGGAAATGATTGCGTTAGGTATAGGAGATGAAATGTTTTGCGACTGCTACAAGCTGGATTTCATAATTATCTTTCATCATCGCCTTCTTTTTCGACGGGGCGATCGGCATTGGACGCTGGTAAATGCACTATTCACAGGTGTGTTTATTAGTTTATTTATACCATACATCATCGTTGAGTAAATAAAAATACAGGCTGCTCTTTTTAACAAGAGCAGCCTGTATTTTTTACTTATTAACTGCCGGAGCAGGATAGTCAAAACCCTTTGTATCCGCTTCGACTGTCTTCATCTTCTGATCTTCAACAGGTTTATCAGAAGGGTCTGTTTCAGCAGCAACGATTGCATCGACTGTTTCCATTCCCTCGATCACTTTTCCGAATGATGCATACGCTGCGTCTAGATCAGGCGTATCTTCCGCCATAATGAAAAATTGTGAACCTGCAGAGTTCGGATCTTGTGTACGAGCCATGGAAAGAACTCCGCGCTCATGTAGCATGTTGTTTTCAAAGCCGTTATCCGTAAATTCCCCGTCAATTGAATACCCTGGGCCGCCTGAACCATTTCCTGCAGGATCTCCGCCCTGAATCATGAATCCTGGAATAACGCGGTGAAAAATCAGCCCGTCATAATATCCTTCTTCTACTAATGAAATGAAGTTCGCTACTGTATTTGGCGCAACTTTAGGCTCCAGTTCCAATACGATTTTCTCATCGTTTTCCATCGTAATGGTCACGATTGGATTTTCTTCCACATCTCCAGAATAATCTACTGCTTCTTCTTTCACTTCTTCTGTGTCGGTTACCGGCTCTTCAGCAACTTCTTGTTCTACCAATTTCCCCTCTTCTGCCTTTGAACCGCAGCCCATCAACAAGAAGGCAATCGCTGTTAAGCTAAAAAGTAAAGCGAGTGTTTTTTTACGTACGAACATATTTTTTACAACTCCCTTATGTATTGTGCGAACTCATTATATAACAGATGGCCAGCTAATTCCCAATAAAGAGTGAACCAAAGCAGGTCATACTTCGTCATACTAATTTCCAGAAAGATTTCGATTTATCTTGATAATGAAAAGGCGGTGACTTATGCAAGAAAGTGCGATTCAGAAAAAGTCCGTAAGAATAATTATTACAACGGCTTGGTTGCAGCTCGTCCGCTTCGGCTGGCAACAGGCGTTGTCCTGCTTATTCCCGGTCGTTATTTTCGGTTCATTAGCACTGACACAGGTGATACCACTTCCCTTTTTGCCTCGTTATGACTGGCTGCTACTCATTTTCCTGCTCATGCAGTGGTGGATGGTGCGTTCGGGGCTCGAAACTCGCGATGAACTAAAAGTGATTACGTTGTTTCATTTAATAGGACTGGCCTTGGAAATATTTAAAGTGAATATGGGTTCCTGGTCATATCCTGAAGAAGGCTTCTTCAAAATACTTGGCGTGCCGCTGTACAGTGGATTCATGTATGCCAGTGTCGCCAGTTATCTGTGCCAGGCATGGAGAAGACTGAATGTAGATTTGGTGAAGTGGCCGCCACTTTGGCTCGTTACCCCACTTGCTGCCGCCATCTACCTGAACTTTTTCACTCACCATTATTGGATTGATATTCGCTGGTGGCTGTCTGCGCTAGTGCTAATTGTCTTTTGGCAGGCCTGGGTTACGTATGAAGTAGGTGGGACGCGTTACCGTATGCCTATTGCACTTTCATTTGTACTCATTGGATTTTTCATCTGGGTCGCTGAAAATATCGCAACGTTTTTCGGTGCCTGGAAATATCCGAATCAAAGCGAGACGTGGCATCTGGTGGGGATTGGGAAGCTGAGTTCGTGGCTGTTGCTGGTGATCGTCAGCTTTTTGATTGTGGCGACGTTGAAACAGGTCAAAGGACATTCGAGAAAAGAATCGAAATAAAAAAAGACCTGAGTAATGCTGTTGTAAGCATTACTCAGGTCTTTACACTATTCCCGGTAACGTAATCCCAAACCTTTTAAGAAATTCCGGGCATATCGGTCACCGCATTCTTTATAATTCCGATGTCCTTCTTTTCTCAGAACAGCACTTAATTCATTTTTTGATAAATCAACACCTGCTTCGTGTAAGATTTCCATCATATCTTCACCTGTAAGCGAAAGTGCGATTTTCAGTTTTTTGAGCAGGATGTTATTTTTGTTTCGATGATTATCTGACATCAAGAACTGGTTCGGTGCATTTTCAGATTGACCTTCTTGCTTTCCTCTTTTCAGTATTACAAAACCATTCAGAAACGATTCTAACGTTTTGTTGTCGATCTCTTTGACGTATTCACTTTCCTGCGCATCAAGTTCCTGGCTGTCCTTTGCTTTTGCCAGCATGTCGCGGACTTCTTGTCTGGTTACTTCTACTCCGCCCAATTCAAATATCTCTGTCATGCCTGCATCTTTTATATCCAATGCGTATCGTAAACGGGCTAATATATCATTATTATTCAATGTGATCACCTGATACCTTTCTGGTTTGCGGTTGTTACGCCTAGTATAGTCCTTTTTGATTTACTTTATCGTATCATTTTGCAGCTGTACTAGAAATCAAAATGTACAAACTTTCTCTAATCACCACAAATACCTCCCATTTAATTATGAAGTCAAGAACAGGTTGCGGTTAAGAACCATAAAATAAAATGGATTGTTATTAGTTCACTTACTTTGATCCAAATAAAAAAGCTAATCACCTATTAAAATGGGTGATTAGCTTCGGGTCCATCTATTACAAATAAAAATTTTCTGATGAGAAAAGATTAGAATGGATTAGTGGCGATGAAACTTGCTGTTTTCACATAAACACGTGGATTTAGTTTTAATTGATTCACGACGAATTCAGCTATGTCTTCCGGTTGCATAATTTTGGAATCATCGTTTTCTTTAATTAAGTTTAAATCAAGTGCTAAATCAGTTGCTACAGTACTAGGTGTTAGAGCTGAAACACGAATATTATTTCGTCGTACTTCTTGTGCTAATGATTCTGTAAAACCTATTACGGCAAATTTTGAGGCACTATATGCACTAGAAGTAGCAGCTCCATTTAAACCATTTGTCGATGAAATATTAATGATATCACCCGCATTTTTTTCAATTAACTGCGGTAATACGGCACGTGTTACATAATATGTACCCATTAAGTTCACATCCACTATATTCTTCCACTCCCCTGGATCCATTTCCAAGACAGTACCGAATGTTGCAATGCCTGCATTATTTATTAAAATATCAGCAGGTCCTAAATCATTCGTCAATGATGCAATCGCTGCTTCTACTTGCTTTTCAGATGAAACATCCGCTGTTGCGTAGGCTACTTTCACACCGTAACTTTTAATGTCTGCAGCCACTTCTTTCAAAGCAGACTCTGTTCTTGCGAGTAGTCCAATATGGACACCCTCTTTTGCTAGGTGAAGTGCTGTTGCCTTCCCAATCCCTCTTGCTGCGCCTGTAATAAATGCTACTTTTCCATTTAATGATTGTGCCATTGTAACGGACTCCCTTCACGCTTTTATGCCTTACTCTCTCATTATACCCATTGAAATGAAATGTAGCACGAAACTGAAAAAAGAGGAATGATAGATGTTCATGAATGCGATTCATTGGACGACTACGCAAATTCGTTCCTCGCTTGTATTTTTAACAAGAGCGATTATGAAATGAACTTAACAATTACCCCTTTTAATCTTTTTCTAAAAATGCATGGAAATTATCGCCCCAGTTACAGATCGATGTAACAACGGGTTCCAAAAGAAGACCAATTTCACTCAATTCATACTCTACTTTCGGCGGGACAACAGGATATACAAACCGAGTAATGATTTTATCGTCTTCTAATTCCCTCAATTGTCTAATCAACATACGCTGGTTGGCATCAGGAAGCTTTTTCTCTATTTCACTCAACCGTAATGGTGACTGCTGGAGCAAGCACCAAATAATCGCTATCTTCCAACGCCCACCTATAACGGATAAGGCTAAGTCTTTACTGCTGTAGAATTCTTTTTCTTTATAATGAATCACGATCTGTTCACATACCTTTCCAATAGCGTGATGTTTAAAGTGACAAATATGTCAGTATGGTAAGATGAATTATAGTATGTCAGTATGAAAATGTAAACACTATCTTTTTGCAGCTTTTATACGTAGCGCAACCTGTATAGTGACAAATATGTCAGTATTGATGATCGGTTCGTGATATGTAATTATGGGTATAGTATTACTATAAAAACTCTAGAAAGAAGGTCTTCATTTGAAAAGTAGAGCTGCTGTTGCATTTAAATCAGGAGAACCACTTCAGATCGTTGAAATTGATGTAGAAGAGCCAAAAGCCGGAGAGGTACTGGTCAAAATTCTGTACACTTCAGTCTGTCATACAGATGCATACACATTATCAGGTGACGACCCTGAAGGTGTATTCCCTGCGGTTCTCGGTCATGAAGGTGCGGGTGTTGTCGTATCTGTAGGTGAAGGAGTGACCTCTGTAAAGCCAGGAGACCACGTGATTCCACTATATACACCTGAATGTGGAAAGTGTAAATTCTGTCTATCAGGCAAAACAAACTTGTGCAGTGCCATTCGGGAAACGCAAGGTAAAGGATTAATGCCGGACGGAACGACACGATTCTCTTATAATGGGGAACCTATTTATCACTATATGGGAACAAGTACGTTCAGTGAATATACAGTTGTATCCGAAATTTCTTTAGTAAAAGTGGAAGACAACAATGTACCGCTTGATAAAGTTTGCCTGTTCGGATGTGGTGTTACGACTGGTATTGGTGCTGTTCATAACACAGCGAAAGTAGAAGTAGGCGCTGTGACGGCTGTATTTGGTTTAGGGGCTATTGGATTAGCTGTTATTCAAGGATTGGCTCAAGCAAAAGCTAGCCGAATTATTGCGATTGATATGAATGAGGATAAATTTGAATTGGCTAAAAAGATGGGCGCTACTGATTTTATTAATCCTTCTAAATTTGATAAGCCTATCCAAGAAGTCATTGTTGGAATGACTGATGGCGGCGCGGATTATAGTTTTGAATGTATTGGAAATGTAGAAGTGATGAGATCAGCTCTTGAATGTTGCCATAAAGGCTGGGGAGAAAGTATTATTATTGGCGTAGCAGCTGGAGGGAAAGAGATTCAGACTCGTCCATTCCAATTAGTTACGGGCCGCGTTTGGAAAGGTTCAGCTTTCGGCGGAGTGAAAGGCAGAACTGAACTTCCAGGAATGATTGAAGACTTTATGAATGGCAAAATTGATCTGGATTCATTTATTACCCATCATTTAGACTTTATGGATATCAACGAAGCATTCGACTTGCTTCACAAAGGCGAATCAATCCGCACAATCTTAACATATGGAGAGTGAGAGAATGAGTATTAAACGCATGGAACAACATCGCTCTTTTGATGGAGAGCAATGTAAGTACAGCCATTATTCAGAAGTCTTACAGTGTGATATGACGTTTAGCATTTATTTACCGTCAAATAAAGAGGGAAAAAAGATCCCTCTTATTTGGTGGCTGTCTGGTTTGACTTGTACAGATGATAATTTCAGTCAAAAAAGCGGTTTTCAGCGATTGGCTGACAAACATCAAACAGCAGTCATTATTCCCGATACATCACCCCGCGGAGAACATGTCGCGGACGACGATGCATGGGATCTTGGAAAAGGCGCAGGCTTTTATCTAGATGCAGTTCAGGAACCATGGGCAAATAATTATAAAATGTACACGTATATTACGGAGGAATTAACAGATATCGCTTCAACGTTAGTGCCTAATTTTTCAGGAGAAGAGAGCATAATGGGTCACTCAATGGGAGGGCATGGCGCTTTAGTAATTGGCATGAAAAATGCTGCAAGATTTAAAGCCATTTCTGCTTTTTCTCCAATCCTTAGCCCTAGTGACGTTCCATGGGGAATGAAAGCTTTCTCCGCTTATTTAGGGGAAGACCGAGATGCCTGGAAAGAATGGGACGCTTCCGAACTGATCAAAGAAACTGGCATACCGCCTATTCTTATTACACAAGGAACTCAAGATTCGTTTTATCCGGAACAATTGGATGAAACGACATTCTTAGCAAATGCCCAGAAGAGTCATCAAGCAGTTACTTATAAAAAAGCAGATGGTTATGATCATAGCTATTTCTTTATTGCTTCTTTCTTGGATGATCATTTTGCTTTCCATATGAAACACTTAGGTTAATTCCCTTTTTTATCATAAAATGTGGAATTGAAAGTATCCACATTTTAACCGAATGTGGATACTTTCAATTTCTGCTTTTTGTCATATATTATGGGTGAATTTCCTAAAAGACTGCTTTGAAAAAGTAATCAGGGAGCGATAGCTACTATGAATTTAAAAGAAATGTTAGGCAATGAACATGTGAAACCATACTTATTAAAAGCTCGCTACGGGATTGAAAAAGAGGGTCAACGAGTTGATCTATCCGGAAGTTTAGCAAAAACAGACCATCCTCAAGTGCTTGCAGCAAGAGATCAGCATCCATATATTCAGCGAGACTTTTCAGAAACACAGATGGAACTAATAACGCCCGTTACCAATTCAATAGAAGAGCTATTTGACCACTTATCTGCTATTCATGACGTTGCATATCGTTCTATGAGTGATCAGGAAATGATTTGGCCGTTAAGCATGCCGCCGCAGTTACCGGAAAAAGAAGAAGACATTGTCATTGCCAAGTTAAAAAACTTTGAAAGTGTTTTATATCGCCGGTACTTAGCCAAATCCTATGGACGCCGTAAACAGATGATCAGCGGTATTCATTTTAATTTTGAATTTGATGATAGGTTGATTCAAGCGTTGTTTCATTTACAATCGGAGTATAAAGAATATCTTCAATTTAAAAGTGAAATTTATTTAAAACTAACTAGAAACTATATACAGTATCGCTGGTTAACAACTTACTTTTACGGAGCTTCGCCTATTAGTGAAAAGAACTTTTTTGAAGATCATTCTTCTGACAAGCCCGTAAGAAGTATTAGAAGCAGTAAATATGGTTATACGAATTCAGATGAGGTTCAAGTTTCATACAACAGCATATCCGATTATGTTGCCGGTCTCGCCACTATGGTTAAAAAGGGACATTTGTTAGAGGAAAAAGAATTTTATTCAGCCATCCGTCTGAGAAGCAAAGGTCATGTTTCAAAACTGGAAGAGCAAGGCGTCAGCTATGTCGAAGTGAGAAATATAGACTTAAATCCTTTCGAAATGTATGGGATCAGTCATGAACAAGTAGAGTTTCTGCACCTATTCCTTCTATATTTACTTTGGAAAGATGAAAGCACTGATTGTAAAACTGGCGAATCTTACAATAATACAGTAGCTCTCGAGCATCCATTAGAGCCTACTCAGTTTAAAACAGAAGCTGAACATATGATTGATGAAATGGAATATGTAGTAGAAACCTTAGGTCTGACGGTTTCAGATACGTTATTTACTAATCTGAGAGAAATGTTAGCAGATCCAAGTAAAACGTTAGCCGGAAGACTTTATGAAGAGATTGAAAAAAGCAGCCAAGAACAGGTGGCTGTGGGGATTGCCAAAGAAAATTATACTATGGCATGGGCTAAGCCCTATGAATTAACAGGGTTTACTGACATGGAGCTGTCCACGCAGATTTTAATGTTCGATGCAATCCAGCAAGGGATACAAGTCGAGATTTTAGATCGGCAAGATCAATTTTTGAAGCTCCAATTACAAGATCATATTGAGTATGTAAAAAACGGTAATATGACAAGTAAAGATAGTTATGTATCACCTTTAATTATGGAAAATAAAACAGTAACGAAGAAAATCCTTCATCAACATGGCTTTCGTGTGCCATTAGGTGATGAATTTAATGACATAGAACACGCTTTACGAGCTTACACTCTGTTTTCCACCAAGCCTTTTGTCGTGAAGCCGAAAACAACTAACTATGGTTTAGGAATTTCGATCTTCAAAGACGGTGCAAGTTATGATGATTATCAAAAAGCCATCACACTGGCATTTCAAGAGGATTCTTCTGTACTTATAGAGGAGTTTCTCAATGGCACAGAATATCGTTTCTTCGTGCTGAATGAAAAGGTTCATGCAGTCTTATTGCGCACGCCTGCCAATGTTACAGGTGATGGAAAACATACTATTGAAGAGTTAGTTAACGAAAAGAACCGTGATCCCTTACGAGGCAGAGACCATAGAACCCCATTAGAACTTATACAATTAGGTGATCTGGAAGTTCTTATGCTTAAAGGACAAGGACATCAAATAGATTCGATTCCAAAAGCTGATGAGATCGTGTACCTGCGTGAGAATTCCAACGTGAGCACAGGTGGAGATTCTATTGACGTTACGGATCAAATTCCTGAAGATTATAAGAAGATCGCGGTGGATGCGGTAGCTGCCCTTGAAGCAAAAATTAGCGGTATCGATTTAATTATTGAAAACACCGAAGTTCCTGCAACTGATGAAAATGCGTATGGAATTATTGAAGCGAACTTTAATCCGTCTATGTATATGCATATCTATCCATACAAAGGGACGTCCCGGCGGTTGACTATGGAAATCATACAGTATTTATTCCCTGAGTTATTTGAGGATGAAGCAGAGTAAGTTGTATAGCTCATCCGATTATCAACTTTGCTTGATAGCCTCTCCTTTTATCCAGAAATCATTTCTGTGTAATAGGCAGAGGTTTTTTTCGCTGATATGTAGATAGCAATACGCCTCCCACTATAAATAGTGATCCTAAAATTTCCGCTCCAGTTATTGGTTTGTATAACAATATCAATCCCATTATCATTGCTACAAAAGGCTCTAAATTAGATAATATGGAAGCCTTTGAAACATCGACATATCTAATGTTGTTATTCCAAATCAACATTGCTATACCGTGTACCACAACGGCAGTTACAATCAAAAAAGACCAATCCGATATCTTAGAGCTTATCTTTAATGGGTTATCAAGTAAAAAAACAAAAGGAATCGACACAATTAATCCTACAACATTTGAATATAAAGTAATGGTCAATGAATCTATTCTATTAGAAAGAAGCCTAGTCATGATAATCAGAATGGCGAAGGTAATCATCGTGATAACAATCCAAAATAAACCTTTATCGATATGCAGAGAAGATAAATCTCCTTTTGCTACAACAAAGTAGATACCTATTATCGCAACGATAGATCCCATTACCATACGAATGGTTATTAGTTCTTTTAAAAAAATGGCGGCTAATACGCCGGTTACAATAGGGGTAGTGGCCAAAATTAATGCAGACGTTGTTGGATCGGCTGTTTGTAATCCCGCAAAAAAGGACCACTGGTTTATAAAAACACCAATAACGCCTAGAAAGGAAACCGCCAATAAATCGGATTTGTTAAGTCGTTTAAAGTGCTGTTTGTATGAGGATAATCCAATTAAAAATAATACAATAAACAAAAGTCTAAGCATGGTTAAAAGAGTCGGGGAAAAGTCTTGGACTAACATCTTTCCAAATACAAAATTGCTTCCCCACACTATTACACAAAAAGTTAGCCATCCATATGCTTTTAACAAATTTATCCCCCTCCCTAACGCTAACTGTCCTATTTTATACTTACTAAGATTTTTCATATACATTTTTGTTTAGATACATCAACTCACTAAAATGTAGGTTGGCCCATTTTTATAGGATTAAAACTAGGAAGGGAAAACCTTAGTTATTTAAGAGGTACATAATTAGCATGGGGTTTCAATTTATACAATACTTCCCTATCAAGATACTGCTTTTAAACCTACCACTCCAATAATGATTACGATAAGACTAATGATCCTCCCTAAGCTCTTTGATTCATTAAAGAAAATCATATTTACTAGTACTGCAGCTACTGTTCCAATACCAATCCATACTGCATATGCAATGCTTACTTGTAAATAGTTAAATGAGGAGTATAAGAAAACAAATGCACCGCCGAATCCCCCGAAGAACATTAACGTGTTACCAAGTGATTTTTTCTCACTAAATTTATTCAATCCGATCACACCAACAAGTTCTAATATTGCTGCTATTAGTACAAATAACCAACCCATATTAATCAACCTCCTTTTCTGACGTGTTATTCACATTATTATCTGCTAATTTTAAAGCAATAACTCCGGCTACAATAACTGTCATGAAGAACCCTTTTGAAAAACTAAAGTCTCCGCCAAAGATGAATACATCCATTAATGCTGTTCCTACTGTACCCGCAGCGGCAAAAATAGCGTACACTGTTCCGGTTGGTAAAGTTTCGCAAGCCTTGGATAGGAATATAAAGTCAATAAATATTAATGGAATAATGATTAGCCAATGCCACCATGTATTGGCTACATTGAACCCAAAAATCCAAAATAATTCAAATATACTAGTTAACACTACATAAAACCAAGCTTTGTTCATAAAAATCACTCCTTTTTAGATATATTGCCACTGATTTTTATTCTTATGCCTACTACTAATGAATGAATGTCATTCATTTTAGTTTTAAAAAAATTACGCTATGAAGGTGCACCTAAAGCGTACGTTACAAACTTTTGCAATTCCTTACGGTGTTCCGCAATGATGGTTGGATTCTGTTCATCAAATAGATAATTTTGTTCCGCCGCAGCTTCAATCATACCAATTATTATTTTAGCTACATACTTTACATTTATATCTAATCGTATATCGCCTAATCTTCGGGCGGTATATAAGAGATCTTCCATCCATTGATAAATAGGAATATAAACCATTTCCCAATCGTTAACATGTTCAGTTTTTATAAGCCCAACATACATTATTTTTGTTAGTTCCTTATATTCACTCGTAAAAGCAAACATCGCATCTATAGTTTCTTCTAATTGTTGTTCTAAATGAGTAGATTTCACTTCATTTTGTAAACAAACTTGCATTTTTTTCACCAACACCTCAGCTATTGCAGGCATTAATGACATTTTAGAAGAGAAATATAAATAAAATGTGCCCTGAGCGATCCCCGCCTTATCAACAATTTCAGAAATAGTTGTCTTTTCAATACCTTTTTCGATAAATGTATCAATCGCTACCGAGACAATTTTTTCCCTTTTATTCATAACTAACCTCCTAATGAATGAATGTCATTCATATTCAAAGTGTTACACAACCTTTTTAGTATGTCAAATTTTCATATCAACACTAAGGGATAATCCGGTACTACTTGAGCATTCGGGGTAGAAAAAACAGTCATAGGCTCTAAGAGGGTCCCGGCCAAACCCATTTAACCAATAAATTTAGAATAGCAATTCAAACCAACTTCTTCATTTTATTCTCGCTATCTGCTTTGTGAAGTAGTGCTGTGTGTTTCATGTCGCCTGGGATTACGTGAGAATCATAAGATCAACATATATAATCTATTTAAATCATACATTGTATAAATTTTGTAAATACTGTAATGTTTAGTTGTCTAAGCATTTTATCGAATTTTTAAATATATTTCACAGTTATCTTACAAACGTAGAAAGTATTAAACACATAACCAAAGGAGGATTTTATGATGGTATGGGATTATGAGTATGATGTTGTAGTAGTTGGCTCTGGTGCATCAGGTTTCTCTGCTGCAATTACAGCAAAAAAAGAAGGATTAAATACGTTATTAATCGAAAAAGAAAAGTATTTTGGAGGAGCTTCTGCATTATCGGGTGGTGGTATATGGATTCCGAATAATAAATATTTAGTTGAGGCTGGCGCTGGCGATAGTTTTGAAGAGTCTAAATTATATTTAGATTCAACTGTTGGCGATTTAGTAAGTGATAAAATTAAAGAAACTTATCTAAATAAGGGTATCGAAATGTTGGAATATATGCATAATCTAGGACCACACATGAGGTTCTCCTATGCAAAAAATTACTCTGACTATTACCCAACACAACCAGGTGGGAAAGGAAAGGGTAGATCGATTGAACCCAAAGTTATTGATTTAAATAAATTACGAGATTGGAAGGGTATGCTTCTTCCTCCTGCAATGGATACAAAAGGTTTCGTTATGACAGGACAAGATTTCGTAAAAGTTAATATGATTACTAGAACTTGGGCAGGAAAAAGAGCTTCTATTACATTAGGATGGCGATTAATTAAGCATATATTACTCAAAAAGAATTATACCTCTTTAGGAAGTGCTTTAATCGCTAGAATGGCTTTAACTTACAAAGATCTAAACGGTGAGATTTGGCTTGAATCACCATTTATTGACTTTATTTATGAAGACGACAAAGTAACGGGTCTACTCGTAAAGAAAAACGGTAATGATATATCAATCAAAATCAATAAAGGCTTAATTTTTGGTTCAGGTGGATTTTCTAGAGATCAAGAAAAGAGAAATAAGTATCTTCCAAGTCCACAAAACGTCGATTGGACAAGTTCACCAAAAGGGCAAACCGGGGATATCATTGAACCATTTGCAAAACTGAATGCAAAGTTTGCTTTAATGGACAGGGTTTGGGGGGCGCCTACTGTTATTAATCATTTGGGAATGCCATTCTTTTTAGTCGCTGATAGAGGGATTCCGAATATGATCATCGTTGACCAAGACGGAAAAAGATATGTTAATGAACCCACCCCTTACCATGAATTTGTCGATAAAATGTATGAACACAATGAAAAAACAGATGGAAAAGCTATTACTTCCTGGATTATTCTAGATGCACGTGCTAAGAAAAGGTATATATTTACCGGCCTATTCCCAGGACAAGATTTCCCTAAAGAATACTACGAGAATGATGTAGTTTTAAAAGGAAATACAGTCGAAGTATTAGAAGGGAAGTTAAATATTCCAAAAGGAAATTTAGTGGAAACAATGGACAGATTCAATGGATTTGCAAGAGATGGCAAAGACTTGGACTTCCATAGAGGAGAAACGCCACATGACACGTATTATGGTGATCCTAGTTTACCAAATCCAAATTTACTCGAAATCAATGAAGCACCTTATTATGCAATGAAAGTTTATCCAGGCGATATCGGTACTAAAGGTGGCGTCGTTACGGACGAATTTGCAAGGGTAGTAAAAGAGGATGGAACTGTATTTGATAATGTCTACGCTGCTGGTAATTGTTCAGCTTCGATAATGGGGCGTTCTTACCCTGGTCCAGGGGCAACAATAGGGCCAGGTATGACCTTTGGTTACTTGGCTTCCATGCACTGTAAAGATAAAATATAAAAAGTATTTTTATACCATCCATTGTGTGAAAAAATCGTTTTACGTAGAAGCTAGTAATTCTTAATTATGTATAAGGCTGTAGCCAGACTCAAAATTTGAGTTTGGCTACAGCCTTATCCGTTCTAAGTTCTAATTTTATAACATTTTAATTAAATGAGTTGATTAGTTCCTTCTATCTCTTCCAAATTAAAGTCATTTCTTTCAAAAGTTCGTCCCATGATTGTTTTTTTGTGATGATTACTTTTTCAACATCAAATTGCCCATAATACACTGCATCAACAGCTTTGCTATCCGGTAATTCAAATCGATCGGGACCTGTTCTTTCATCATCCCGTAAAAAATTACTCGTTGGCGAATTAGCGATCGTTTCGACATAATATACCAAGCTAATATTTTTCATTTCACCATCTATTTCAACCTTCATCGGATGCGTCATATGAGTCCCTGCATGACTTTTCCCAAAATAATTTGAAACCAACGTCCCATCTTGCTGTTGTTCAATCTCAAACAAATCCTTTGAATACGTAATTGGTTTTGCATAGTGAAATACATAAGAAAATATAGCTAAGCACAATAAAACAGTCGTTACAATCGATCCACCAATAAGTATCATTTTTTTGCGATTCCATTTTCTATTGACCTTTTCGAACAATGTCACTTTATTTTCGATTGGTACATACAATGTTTGCGCCATTTGTTCGTATTCTTTTTGACACGCTTGGCATGTTAGTAAATGATGCCCTACCAGCTCTTTTGTATCTTTACTTACGACATCGTCTACATAAATCGGTAATAAATCTTGAATAATTGTACATTTAATTTCCTTCATCTCGTATCGCCTCCATATAAACTAATATTTTCTTTTTCGCACGGTAAAACGTTACTCTAGCCCAGCCATCACTTTTTCCAAAAAGTTGACCAATTTTCTCAAAAGACAGCTCACCGAATGTACGAAGGGAAAAGACTTCTTTATAGGGCTCCTCCATTGTGTGTAAATAACGATGAATAGTAAAAGCTTGTTCTTCATTCATTAAATGCTCCACGATTTGAACATCTAATACTGATTCTTCCATCTGATTGATTTGACGTTGCTGCTTTTTGTAATGCGTAAAATAGGTATTTTTTGCGATTGTAAAAAGCCATGCTCGTATATCTTTTTTGCCGTCAAATTGGTGCATGGACTTTAGTGCCTTAAAAAATGTTTCTTGTGTTATTTCTTCCGCAATATTTTCGTCTGACGTCAGTGATCTTATATAAAAATAAACGTCATTAAAATATGCTTGATAGATTTCCTCAAAATCCATGCCTTCCCCCCTTTACCTAAACAACTAGCGAAGCATTAAAACGTTACAAGGTTAAAAAAATAGACATATCTGTAAACAAGCATAAAAACATATGCGCATGCTCAAGAAAATACCATTAAAACCGCACTTACTTATGGTACGGTTCACCTTACCATGTGAAAATGCAGTTTTTATAGAGCACTTTAACATAATTCTAATGAAGGATCTGCTTCTTTAGCATATATACGCTATTACACATCTCAGCTTTCATTCCTTATAACACCTACATCAAATTCTTCAATATAAATATCAATTTACCTTCTTGTTGGAGTAAAACCTATCCAGTGTTTAGAAAAAACTTTTCGCGCCATTTTTTGACACAATATGAAATAAAAAACGTCTAATAAGCAGAGACCTATAAAGGGAGGATCAAAATCAATGCAAAACGAAAAAGAGATTATTTCCAATTGGTTTTATCTCTATAGCCAAGATGTTTTCAATTTTTTAGTTTACTATTCAGGAACTCGTGATGTAGAAGATCTCGTACAAGAAGTGTTTATTAAGGCAGCTAAAGGTATGAGCACCTACCGAAACCATGCGAC
>NZ_JARICI010000082.1 GCF_029257255.1 Sporosarcina sp.
ATTTCGGGCATAGCTTGAACTCCACTTGAACCGTTACCAATGACCGCTACCCGTTTACCTGTAAAATCAACCTTAGTGTGCGGCCATCTTCCAGTATGATACTGTTCACCTTTAAATGTATCCACTCCATCGAATTGCGGCACATTCGTTGTGGATAAACAACCTACCCCACTGATAAAGTATTTCGTTTCAAATACTTCATCTTTATCTGTAGTGATCTCCCAAACCTTTTTCTTATCATTAAAACACGCTTTTGTAACACGGGTTTTCAGTTGTATATCAGATCTTAGATCAAGCTCGTCTGCAACAAAGTTTAGATATTCTAAGATTTCAGGTTGAGAAGCATATCGGTCCTTCCAACGCCATTTCTTATATAAGTCTTCGGAAAAAGTAAAGTTATAATAGATTGAATCAGAGTCACATTTTGCACCTGGATAACGACTCCAATACCATACACCACCCACTCCATCTGCCGCCTCTATAACACGTACAGATAGTCCGCGTTCCTTTAACTTATGCAACATATAAAGCCCTGCAAAACCAGCACCTATTACAATGGCATCATATTGATTAGTCTCCAATTTCTAACCCCCTTTTTAAATGACTTATTTCGTTGGTACTAAACTTAAAAATTTCACAATTGCATCTACTGTTGTCTTTGTCTCATCAGCAAATAATGACATATTGCTAAAGTAACCGTGTATACTTCCTTCTAATTGCAGATAGTCAACTGAAACACCTGCTTCTTTCAATTTGTCACGGTATTGAATTCCTTCGTCTACCAGGACATCATTTTCTGCTGCTATTATAATTGCTGGAGGTAAATTTTCTACATTTTCATGAAGCAATGGAGACACATAAGAATTTTTGAACTCTTCCTTATTTTTTACATAATACTCACCAAACCAAATCATTAAATCTTTATCCAGACCATGCCCCTCTGCAAACTTTTCATAGGAAGAAGTTGTGAAATCAAGATTGGTTACAGGGTATATCAAAGCTTGAGCAGATATGGAAGGGCCATTATTCACTTCGCTCAAAATGGTCATGACCGTTGCAAGATTTCCCCCTGCCGAATCCCCTCCAACCACAATATCAGTCGCTACTGCATTTAACTCGTCCGCATGATCATTTGCCCAGCAAAGTGCTGAATAACTATCCTCAACTGGAACCGGAAAACGATACTGAGGAGCTAATCGATAATCTACTGAAACCACGACACGACCTGATTGTTCAGCTAATAAACGACAACCCGCATCCGAGGTCTCCAGGTCCCCGAGAACCCAACCACCGCCGTGATAATAGATAAACAGTGGAAATGGACCACGGCCGGTTGGTGTATAGATACGAATGCCAATTTCTCCGTCATTCACAGAAATAGTTCTATTTTCAACCTTTGCAACAGGTGGTACCTCAATTCCCTCTATAAGTGGGGCTGCACTCATTGCCTCTTGAACTTGTTGAGCAGAAAGACTTTGTAATAAAGGGCCACTGTAAAACGCATCTAAATACTGCTTCGAACTGTTTGATAATCCCATTTTACTAACTTCCTTTCTAATCTAATTTTGCATCGTTTTGTATGCAACTTCAGTATAACCAAACCAACCTATCGTGAATATTCCTACTATTGTATATAATTATCATACCTATCGGTTACTGTTTGAAGTTGCTCTACTACTTTTTAGGGTCCAAGCATACATTGCGTAAAGGGGTGATACGATGCAGTTAACTTCATGGACTATTGAAGAAAAATTACAGAATACTTTACATTTCCAAACTCAAGAAGAGCAAATATGCTATATTCTTTCAAGCTTTGAAGAGATCTTTTCCTTTGAAAAAATTTCATTTTATCGATTTAGCCCAATAGGATACGTGGCGGAAGGTGTAGCACAACTCGAAAATGGAAACTTCCGAACAATCTCCTATATACGTGATGATATCCGCTCATTACCTATTATTAAAAGGGTTGTAGCCGAACGAAAAGCATGCTGCTATTCCGGTCAAGATATTATTACGCTCATATCAAGTCGCTACAATCGTGATCTACCTTTACAAGCATTAATTGTAGTTCCCATTTTCGTCAACAATCTAACTATCGGTTATATTTTAAGCGAATATATTCACCATATTCCGCAAGTAGATGGACAAGCAATAGAGTTACTTACATTATTCGGCGGTATAGCTGGCAGGGTACTAATTCAACCTCAAAAGATTTCACATCCAAAATTAAGTCCGCGCGAAAACGAAATTTTACGAGCAATCGCCAATGGCTTATCGACTAAGGAGCTTACTGACATTTTAGCTTTAAGTGAAGCCACTATAAAACAGTACATTAAATCATCTTTTGTCAAACTGGGTGCTAAAAACCGCGCTCATGCAGTCTCAATTTATCTTGCTCCCAGAATTTAAAAGTTGATAGTTTTTACCGAGATGTATGTAAATGAATGAAACATAAAATACTACAGTATCTAATTAAGTATTTTTATAGACATAAGTCACTCATCTAGTAGAATGGTTGATGACAGACTTCTCTCTGTCTATTAAAATTTACTGTCTTGATAAATAAAAAGCTATTTGTATGTATGAAGTAATTATAATCGGCGGCCAACGTTGTGAATAGGTCTCGATCTTCAGCAAAAAGCGCTTTCTACGGTCCACAATTTTCAAAAGAAAACAAAAGCACCTCTCAGATAACAAAAATATACTACTTGGTTTTAATAGAATAGAATTAATGTTTAGTATTACGTAGTTTAGTTCTGACTTTCAGAAATATAGACATCATCGAGGATTTTTTCACATAGAATATGTTTGAGGTGAAAAAATGCCAAGAGTTAAATACAGAGATTCAGATGTTGATTTAATGGCAAGGATGATGCGGGCAGAGGCTGAAGGCGAAGGGCAGCAGGGAATGCTATATGTCGGCAATGTTATTGTAAATCGCGCGATAGCAGACTGTTTGGATTTCAATGATGTACGAAGTATTAATGATGTCATTTTTCAGATTCAGGGCGGGAATTATTCATTTGAAGCGGTCCAAAAAGGTAATCTATTCTACCAGCGTGCACGAGAAACTGAAAAAAGGCTGGCAAAACAGAACTTAGATTCTTGGAGACAGCACCCGGCGCACTATGCGCTATGGTATTTCAATCCGTACGGTCCTTGTCCTCCAACCTGGTACAATCAGCCGTTTACCGGACAATTTAAAAGCCATTGTTTTTATGAACCGCTACCAGGTACTTGCGATAGTGTGTATATGGGTTAGATTGATGTCAATAGGAGCTCTCTGTCAGCCGTGACAGGAGTTCCTGTTTTTTTTCACAAAGTGAAACTATTGCTGATCGAATAGTAATAGCGAATTTGCATAAGACAGCCATACGAAATCAGTCTACAATCAGCTGATATCATATGGTTTTCTTTCTGTTTTATAGCTGTAATATGCTTGTACAACTACTTACGCACTTTATATTATGGCACCTTCTGTTTCTAGTTTTCATATGGTATAATTAGATGATTTTAACAGTATAGGGGAATATTTATTTAAAACATAGAAATGTGAATCTGATTTTTTGCGTGCTCATTACATGACGATTTCGCATTTTGATATGGAGAGTGGAACGTGAAGACAAAGTGGCTTATCGCTATCATGTGTATGACCTGGGTCGTATGCGGTTATCTTTTATGGGATCATTGGACAGAAAGAAATCAATCCCTATCTGTTACCATGGTCAAAGATGAAACTGAAGTTAATAATAGAGATGAGAGTAATAACGTAGAAGAAAACGTAGAGCAGCAGGTAGAAAATACCGTAGTGAACACCGCTACCATCGGGATGATTGGTGATGTACTGCTACATTACCCCATCTACACGTATCCAAGCTTTGACTTTGCATTTGCAGCAGTGAAAGAGAAGACGAAGGGTATTGATTTCCTGCTCGCCAATCAAGAATCCATGCCGGCAGGTGCTGAACTCGGGCTGTCCACTTATCCTATCTTCAACAGCCCAAAACATATCATTCACGACCTCCAGCAAATTGGCGTGGATATGATTTCAATGGCCAACAATCATACGTTGGACAAGGGTGAAATTGGTGTGTTGAAGTCCATCGAGCATGCCAGAGAGTATAAGATGAAGTATGTCGGTGCCTATGATTCATTTGAAGATCAGGAAACTGAGAGAATTGTCGAAGTAAACGGTATTCGCATTGGCGTTATTGCCTATACGTATGGAACAAATATTGGGTCGGCTCCACCTGGGAAGGACTATTTAGTCAACATAATCGACCGCCAGAAGATCGCAGATGATATTCTTAAAATCAAACCTTCTGTTGACGTGACGATTGTTTCTTTACACTGGGGCCCTGAATATGTGATTCAAGCTTCAAAGGAGCAGGAGGAGCTCGCAGAGTATATTTCCGTAGCAGGTGCAGATGTAATTTTTGGACATCACACGCATGTGCTGCAGCGGTATAGTGAAGTCGGAAATGCTAAAGTGTTTTACTCACTGGGCAACTTTTATTCCGCACAGCCTTATGAATATACAAACTTCGGAGGTATTGCGAGACTGACGGTGACGAAAGAGAAAATCGGTGGTAATTCAACCGTTACAATTGAAGATCCACGTTTTTATCCGACCGCCGTCATTAAAGATGAACAGAATCGCTTCAAAGTCGTGCCGCTGGAAAATGCAGGTCACGTCATCAGATATAATGATGCGTGGGTGGAGAATCATGTGGGCGTACCTAAATGGTGACAGCAACAGAATAATTAGTCATAAATAAAGTCATCCCTTCACTCGTAATTGAGCGAAGGGATGACTTTATTTTATTTCTTCAGTGCATGTCTCTTTCCTTTTGTATCCGTCACGACTAACTTCGTTTCGGTAACTTCCATATCTTTTGCCATGATCGCTGACATTTTGCTCGTCTTTCTATCAAGCAGGCTATATTTGAAAACACCTTTTTTATTGAAATAATACATCGTCGAATGGTCAAAGAGCACCGATTTATTGTTTTGGCTCACTTGTGGATGTTTAGAAGAAAATCTCACATCATCAAAGATCACACGCGCATCAAAGACCAATTCTTTTTTCTGATTTTTGCCGTCCATGGAGGCCGAATACAACACCAACGGATCATCCATGAACTTATCTGAATTAAACGTGTAATCAAAGTAGCGCTCTTTATTCTTTTCATTCGTATAGAAAATCCGGTCATTCCAGATAAACATATTGCGGAATGTGAAACCTGAAGGTTGATTCATCTCTACCACGTTCTGCCCATTCAAATTAAACTTCACCAAACCATAAGCTATTGGTATTTCGCTCATTTCGCCCACAGCACTCCAATAAGGAAGATAGATCTCTTCGTTATAAACGATAAGCTGAAAACCTGGCATCAGAAAGACTTTGAATGTATCATCTGTCGGCATATCTTCATTTCTTATGATCACTTCCTGCAAACCAGTCTTGTTATTTTTCTTACTGACATGATTAGCATATTCACCTGAACTAACAGTATATGAAAAACCATTTCGCTCTACTACTTTCCCTTTTGCACTGACATAGGAGTGATATTCGCTGAGTTTCATTGAATCATCCATTGCACGCACTAGAAAGGCCGAAAATTGTGCGCGTGTAACAGAATCGGCCGGCATAAACTTGCCGTGGGAACCGCCAGTAACACGCTGTTTGGCGATTCCGTTAATATCCTGATAAGCCCAGTGTGCAGGAGTGACATCAACAAACGTCGCCTGTTTGTCTAACGGCATTTTATAAGCTCGGCGCAGGATGGCAGCCATTTGCGCACGTGACGTTTGTTCGCCCGGACGTATGAATCCGTTATCTCCTCGCAGAATTCCTTTTTCATTTACAGTTGCGAGAATCTGATAATATGGAGAAGTTTTCGCTACGTCCTTAAACTGAACGGAAGTATTATTGGTCAGCGGAATTTCCAGCGCCTTAATAAGCATAGCGGCTGCCTGCGCTCTTGTAATCGGCTGATTCGGTTTAAACGTTCCGTCCGGATAGCCCCCGATGATATTGCGTTCGGATAAGTACATGATTTCTTTCTTTGCCCAGTGCGTATTTACGTCCGAAAATTGAGACGTCGCCTGCACTTGAAATGGCAACACCGCAAAAGTCAGCAGCAGCGTCATAAACAGTACGATTAGTTTACTTTTCAATTTATAGACCTCCCTTTAGTAAAAATGCCTGTGCAATAGATAATCGCGCAGGCATTTTTTATTTTTTTAAATACAGAGTAGAACAGATCGGCCTGCTTTATAGTAAGCGGTTGGTTGACGGCTTGTTTTCTAAACAGTTACCGATTTGTCATCTCTGTTATTTCTTCATGTTATGTTAAAATCAAGACGGTAAAATCTATATCGCGAGCGGTTGGTTGACAGCTTTTATGGAACAGTTACCGACTTGATTATAACACATTTTTCTGTTAATCAGTCTTCCAGTAACCATTGCGCTTGCGCGTCCATTCCCATAATGAACACGTGCTCTGCTACACCTTGACGACCATACTGATAACGTACTTCTACTTGATTCTCGGAAATCGCTGTCGTCTCCCGATAAGCTGCTTCCAAAAACAGCTGCTCCACTTTGTTCGACTGCGCTAACTTTGCAGACTCCTGTAATTTGTACTCACCAAGAAGCTGGTCGTAAAGATATAAATCAAACGTCTGCTCCGGTGTATATTCACGGTCAAGCTGTCCTGCTAAGTAATCCAGATAAATTGAATCTGTTCCTTCTTCTGTTGCTACGCCTGCCACTTTCCCATAAATCTTGTGGACAGGTGTAATCGCTGCCCCCTGAATCGTTTCACTTGCAGGGAAATGATTTAAAAGAAGATATTCCCGTGCGTTCAGCAGCTGATCATAGCCTCCTGCAATCTTGACTCCAGTTTCTTCATAGCGCTCCATAATATTGGACTTCAGATGTTTCCCATTTATCTTCAACTGCCCATCTTTCAGAACGACACGGTCTCCCGGAACCGCAATCACTTCATAATACGCATCCGCATATGTCGGCAGATGGCTGGACGTATTGGTCATAGTACGCACAATATCGCCTGCTTCATAAACAATCTCATCATATAAATTTGCCTGGCGTTCGATGACTGTATGAAACGCATCAGGACTTCCCTTCAATGAAAATCCTTCTCGATCCACATAATACAGCCCATCTACTTCATCGAACTGCGGCAGCTTGGCAAACTCCTCATACTCCACAGTTGAAAGTTGCTGCTTCTTTTGCAATGCAGAGATTTCCGCCAAATCATCCAACGGGTCATAAGGCGTGCCGGGTCCTTCGTCAGATGAAAGCTGATTAAATGGACCGATGGTGAAAATTAGCAACAGCGCGACTACGGGGATGGCTGCACTGACAAACATGACCGACCACGGACGTTTTGCTTTGGCGGGCTGCAGCTGATCATGCACACGCTGTTTAATCCGGCGTTCCTGTTCAGATGTATCGCCCATCATCTGATCAAGTTTACGTTTGAATTCATTCATTGCTCCACCTCCTCTTCGTCAAAAAACTCCTTCATCTGCTGTTTCGCCCTGCGCAGCCTGGTCTTCACCGTATTTTCATTGAGCTGCAAATAACTGGCGATTTCCGCTATCGATTGCTCGTCATAATAGTATAAAATTAATGGCTCCCGATACGTCAACGACAGCTTAAAAAGGTTTTCTTCCAGAGCTGCCAGCCGCTCCTGTTCAATCATTAGTTCATCAGTACCTTTTGTCGATGCAAATACCGTATCGAACAGCACATCTTTTTTATGTTTCCAGGAGCGCAGATAATCTTTGGCTCGATTCGCTGTCATCTTGGTTAAATATGTTTTCAATGAAGCCTCATTGCGAAACTGATCACTCTTTTGAAAATACGTGACAAATACTTCTTGCACAATATCCTCAGCTGTCGACCAATTCTTCACATATAAATAAGCGATGCGCACTAAATAACGCGAATGCTCACTCATTACCTGATCAATTCCATTCATTTGCGGAAATCACTCTCTTCTATGGCCAGGTCATATTACCGTCAACATACACAACAAAATCCTCAAATGGCCTTTTTTCTGTTATGCCAAACCGGTTCACTTCATAATTCGACTTATCCATATTTGCATATCCTTCTGTGGTTGTAAAGCCGATCAATAATCCGACCTCTTTTGCCGCAGCAACAAATTTATCATTATAATGACCGTATGGATAGGCTATTGAAACAGCCCCTGGGACTTGTTTCAAATTGTTCTGCAGGTCCTTCACGAGCTCATTTGTTGTACGGTGCAAGGCAAACCCTTCACGGTCATCTGTCAGTTGATGCAGCTCATCGGTATGCGCTTCGAAGTGAAAGACGTCTTCCATTTCCGGCAAGTCCTCAGCCGTGATATATTTTAAAAGTTCCCCGCCAGCAAACATTGGCGCATGATGCCCTCTGTCCATTCGCGAAGAAATGATATGATGAGGAGCCGTAAATCCGTATTTCTTCAAGACCGGGTACGCATATTCTTTTGATGATAATAGCCCGTCGTCGAATGTGATGATGATTGCTTTGCTCGGGACGACAAGCCGCCCCTCTAAATAATTAAAAAGTTCCCGTGACGTCAGCGTATGGAACTGTTGATCCGCCAGATAGTCCATCTGCTGTTCGAAACTTTCTAATGAAACCGTGCTTAACTCTGTAGTCATTAATTCACGCGGCAACACTTGGTGGTATACAAGCACGGGCAGCCCTTCATCAAAATCAACGGACTGCTTATGTATGTATCCCGGACGTTCCCCGATTTTTATGATATACCAGTCCTCTTGCTCCTGAACAACTGGATAGCGGTAGCCTTTTTCCAGCTGCATCAACATGTCGCTTTGCAGATCAGCCGATTCATAAACAATCGTCTGTCGCAGCGTGTTAACTGCCCCAAGCCGCTCTGTATTTCCAACCGTCTGCAATTTGCGCTTTTCAACCACCGACTGCCCTTTGCGGACATACGCAGACATTTTCCCCAGACGCAGTTCGTAATAATCTTCATCTTCACTCATAATCGCAACGGGCTGGCCAGCTTCCAGTTCTCCGATCTTCACTAATGTAGTTTCTCTCATATACATCGGCTGACGTTCCTGCAATATCAATACTTTCTCAAACTCTGTTTTTGAATCCTTTTGTATAAGCTGCGCAAAAACTTTTCCGTGCTGCTCATTGACAAACGGCAATCCCCATTTCAATCCGCTTCCTGCCGCCAATAAAAACAGTACCCCAATTATCAGTACCCCAGCAATCATTCTCTTCATTCTCTTTACCTCCGCTTTCATTCAGGCACCGTACAGACGGAGAAATTCAGAAAAAGTTTCAAATCTTTTTGAAAAGATTTTCACGATAAATGAATGCAGCCCGCAAGAAAGGAAAAGACATTTCTTTACCCCATTCAGAGTAAAGAAATGTCGTTAGTTTTTACGCTCCAGTTTCTATATCCCTATAGACAATAGTATTTATGATAGGTCCAATTTTACTGACCCTCACATTAATTCCCTTTATTGACTGTATCTTGTTATCAGGCAGTTTAATATCGAAATTGCCTTCCTTCTTCCCGTTAACTTTTAAAATATTGGTAACGGGGTCTTTTGTCACTTCCGCAATCTCCCCGGAACCTGCCGGCAGAACATGTCTGCCTTCCCCCATATCCAATTCGGCAGACGGTCTTTCTTCTACCGTACGAATTCTATAAAAGAATATAGAACTTTCCTTTGTTGCTTCAATCCCATAGCGAATTTCATTTCCATCAATGAAACGGAGTGTAGCAATATACTGGCCTTCTTTTTCGATATCTATTCGGATATTACGTGATGTACCGTCTGCATTCGTTTGTTCCTGATCAGTACAAGCATTGGTAGTAAATGAATTACACCTTGTGAAAGGTACACTGTCTGAGAGGACTTTTCCGTCGATTGTAGAAAGTGCAACATTCACCACTTGTTTTTTATTGTCAGTATTCATTACTGCCTTTGTAGTCAGGAAATCATCTGTTTCCTTTAGCGTCAGCTTCAGCTGGCCGTCCACTTCTTTGATGTCAACATAATAGGCGCGGTAATATCCCTTTTGGGGTTCATGATAACCCACCTCCACAGAGAATAAGCCCGATCCCTCTTTAAGTGGTATTAAATGAACCGTATCAAGTGCCTGGTTATCATATTTATCACTGCTCCATACAACTTCAAATAAATCGGAACCCGTGTTATAGTCTGAGATACCCATAAACCGGGTCCAGCCAAAGTCTTTTGCCCGCAATGTCGTAATCGGTGCTCTTGCTACCTCTGTTGCTTTCATCATTTTAGCAGCCTGTCCTCTTGTTATCGGTGCATTCGGGCTGAATGTGTCAGCTGATGTACCTGTCGTGATACCCATTTTGTAGATGATCAAAATATTCGGGTCATGTCCTGTGCCCCGTGACACATCCGTAAACGGACTTTCAGATGCTTTGAAACTATAGCGCGGCAGATCAAATGCTTTCACAAGAATCGATGCCATCTGCGCGCGGGTGATCGGGTCATTCGGCCCAAAACGTCCGTTGCCATAGCCGTTGATGATCTTTTTCTCCGCCATGGCTGCGATTGCCTTATAATAACCGTTCGCTGTTGAAACATCTTTAAATCCAGGGTTCTTGACGTTCTTCGTGTCCAGTCCGACAAGCTTCGAGATCATCGCAGCTGCCTGTCCTCTCGTAATCGAGTTTCCTGGTTTGAATGTGCCGTCAGGATAGCCGCCTATAATATTTCGTTCAGCTAACTCATAAACCGCTTCCGCAAAGTGCTTGGTAGACGGCACATCTGAGAATTGCTTCGTATTTGCCGCTTTACCGGATAGCGGCAGACTGAATGCCAGCAGCAACGCTCCTAGTGTGATAAAAAATTTCTTCATGTGTAAACTCTCCCTTTCTCTCTCTTGTTAATAAGTTCAATAAAGCCGATTCCTCTGTTGATGCACTGTACAGACGACGTTTTTCAATAAAAGTTTCAAACTTTTTAAGTTCTTTTATCCCATTGGCGTTTTCTATTAAAGTGCATCAGTATGTTCGATGCCTGCGGGTAATAATTCAGACATATTAATTCGTTTCAACCCTTCTTTGATTTTCGTTGTATAACCTTTATGATTTTTATTCATATAACTGGCTTTAGAACGCAAAAGACTTTCGAATACAGCAGATTTTGTTTCATCGATCGCTTTCCAGTTTTCATAGGAATTTATCAAATCTTCCAGTGTTAGATGTGTATAGTCTCTTCCGACAAATTCCCCGTCGGGTGCACGTTTATACCAGATATCTCCGTCATCCCTGATCCAGTCCTTCTCTTCCAGTTGAATCGCTTGTTCAATTGCACCCGCTGTTTCCAGATAGATAGGATCTTCAAACTCCTGGTAGGCAAATAAAAGAATATTCATCCCGCCCAGCAGATGGTTCATAGAGGTATGTGTACGGACGTTCTGCTTCACCGGGAAGTAATCGGGAATATAATAGGCATCTGAACTCACTGCACTGACATTCCCTTGCTCCTTCTGATGAACGAGTAAATCGGCATAATTACGCAACCCTTCATTGTAATCTTCATGTCCAAAAGCCATTCCACCCCTGTACAGAAACAGCGCAATCTGTTCATTAAAACGGGTATCAACAAACGGGGCTGTGAAGTTATATAAGTCCTTTAGGTAGGTACTTGTCACTTCCGTTTCCCAATAGGTTTTATCTCCTTTGAAATTCTGTAAATTAGTGAATGAATTCTGCAAAAGATCTTCGTAATAACGCTCCTGTGTCTCGTTGTATAGCAGCATCACACGGTCTTCTTTCATCAGCAATAAGTTGCGTCCATACACGTTTTCGGAAGAAGGCATCGGTTCGACAGTCACAGCCATTTTATTGTAAGCTCCTGTCGCTGTGTACCAGTTATTGCGTTTTTTATAATTAAAGGCTGTTTCTTTCATCCAATCATCGCGTCGTTGATTGGTCGTAAATAACTTGTCTGCCGAAGACAAGTACCAATGATCAACGACATCATGGCCATGTGAATCCAGTTTAATAATAGAGACACGTGTAGTTCCCAATAGCATATTACTGTATGTATCCTGTTCAACCAGCAGTTCCCGTGTATGACTGGAAGTACCATCCGCATAATTCATCTCCAATTCATGCGAGAAATACGTCTTCCCGATCATTTGCTGACTTAATCCTGCTTTCGTAAAAGTTTCAAGCACTCCACTGGGATAAGTTGTTAAATCCACACCGAACGTTTCATCTTTTTTGTTTTTCATAGGGTACTTACTAAAAGTTTCAAGTTTAGTTGATCCTATCCCCTCTTCAATCTGCACTACGTCTACACGAACTGGCAAAGCCTGCGGGTTTCGCAACTCAGTAAATACGAAGTAATCGCCATTTGGCAGCTCCCGTTTGGTCACTGTCAATGTTACTGAATCCAGTTCACTTTCGTTATATTGGTACATCACATCTGTCGCAGATTCGTAACGCTGTGTTTTTTTCGTCAGTAACTGGAAGTGATGATTCGAACGCAAAAACGTTTTATGATCATCCGTTAACGGTAATTCAATAAACTGCTCCGTATCATGCGTCGTTTCAAAATTCCCAGTAGTTGCTGGTTCATTGAAAGTAACCTGCTTTTTCCTTTCCAATAATCCCGATTGAATCATAGCCCGATGTATAAATACAGAAAATGTCCCCCTCGTAACAGGTGTCTTCGGATCAAAAGAACCGTCCGCTTTACCCCTCGAAATCCCATGTTGCTTAAGTATTTTCACACTCTCTTTATGAGATTCACTAATTAGATTACTGTCTGTGAAATGTACAGATGTACCTGTATCCTCTAAGTGAAACGCCTGAACAACAACACTCGCCATTTGTTCCCGCGTCAACAGATCTTCCGTTCCGAATGTGCCGTCAGGTTTACCGGTAAATATTTGTCCCTGATAGGCGCTCATTGCTCCACGTACATAAACAGATTCGGGACCCACATCCGCAAATACCGGTTGATATGGGAGTACGGGGGTTTTTATCGCATTGGCCAATACATTGGCAGCCTGCCCCCTCGTGATGCTGGCATCGGGTCTGAATTGAAGGTCTGGATAACCCGTAATGATACCTTCTTCTACCAGCTGCATAACTTCATCTTTTGCCCAGAATGCATCATCTACGTCAGAGAAACGCTGATTTTGTGATTCTGCACTAAAATTAATCTTCGGCAAACCGATGACAATAACTATTACAAATAACAATAGAATGCAACTTGGAACTTTTATCTTGTTAAAAATGGATAATGACATACCGATTCATCTCCGATACCTTTGATAGTCAGTGGTAAATGTACAAACAATCAGCAGAAACATTTAACACCATTTGCCTGAAGGCACCGTACAGACGAAGATATTCAAAATTTGTTTCAAATCTTTTTTACAATAATTGAGCCCCTCACCAAAATATGCACTGTTATGCCGATTTGGAGAAAATACAAGAACTCTACTTACGTCTGCTCATTGCTAATTTCAGCTTGCTGTATTGAAAGTATTTGTGAGACAGTTTTTTCTGTATGAACCCGACAGAATTAGCCAAGCAGCGCACCAAAACAGCGGTTGGCCGCACCAAACGGCTTCGGAATCGAACCAAAAACTGAAAGTGCCGCACATTAACCATGCGGCGCCGCGCGAAACCACTCCCTGAACGAACCAAAACAGCCGTTCACCGCGCCATACCGTCCGAATGCATCATCTAAAAAATTATCTCCCATCAAAAAAAGCATTCCCTCACCCCGTTCAGAGTGAAAGAATGCTTGTTATTCATTTACCTAATTATTCTCTTACACACACAAAGTTTTCACTTATCATACATTGCCTGAATCAGGTCATCAATTTCCTCTGCTGCCTGCATTTCAGTTTCTTGAATGGCATCCAATACTCCATTCTCCATTGTTTCCATACTAAACGTCTCCGTTTTCTCGTTTACGCAGCCCACGTACTTTTCGTAGGTCTCTTTGAGTTCATTCCCTTCTTTTTCAAAGGCATTTGGAATTTCAAGACCATTCATGTCTGTTAGAATCTGCTTAAAATCTTCAACTTTTGTCAGCCATTGTTCTTTCATTGAGGGAATATCTAGCTCTTGCTTTGCAATAAATTCTTCGGAAATTCCTTCATACTCCTCAGAAGCCACGATAAGTCGTTCGTGTAATTTTATGATTTTCTGTAAGTAATCTTTTCTACTGATTGTCATTCGATCATCATCTCCTATCGTGATTATACACTACTGCTATATCATCGTGAATTTCTATCTCATTTATACTTTCATCGGTATGAATCATCATTCAGTTATGGTAAAGTTACCTTACTATTCTATTAACTTTAAAGGAGTGTTGAGGATGGGGAAATTAGCAAATAAAGTAGCAGTCGTAACAGGGTCAGCGCAAGGGATCGGCGAGAAAATCACAGAGAGGCTACTCGCGGACGGAGCTTCTGTAGCAATTCTGGATGTTAACTTCGAGAAGCTCGAACAAACAGCTGCCGGATTGGATTCATCTGGTGAAAAGATTCTTGCATTAAAATGCAATGTGGCAGATCAGACTGAAGTACAAGATACATTCTCCACCATTTACAAGAAATTCGGCAAGATCGATATCCTCGTGAATAATGCAGGCATTACCAGAGATTCATTCTTTCACAAGATGTCAGCAGAACAATGGAATTCCGTAATAGACATCAATTTAAACAGCATGTTCTATACGTGTCAGGCAGTTATTCCAGGAATGCGTGAACAGAATTACGGTAAGATCGTCAATGTCTCTTCCTCTTCCAGCTGGGGCAATATGGGCCAGGCAAATTACAGTGCATCCAAAGCCGGTGTGATCGGGTTGACGAGAACGCTTGCCAAAGAAAACGGCAGCAAGCAGATAACTGTTAACGCCATAGCACCCGGTCAAATCAATACAGATATGACGAAAGATTTGCCCGAAGATGTGAAGCGAATGGCTACGATGCTGACACCAGCTGCCCGCATGGGAGATCCTGCAGAAGTAGCGTCGGTTGTCTCTTTCTTGGCTTCCGATGATTCAAGTTTCGTCAACGGCGAATGCATCAGTGTCAGCGGAGGGTTCCTAATAGTGTAATACAGAACAAAGACAAAGCCTTTCCCAATCATTCTGAGGAAGGCTTTGTCTTTGACTATTATAGAATATGCAGTGTGACTCGTTCATTTAGACTGGACAGAATGGGAGAACGTTCTGCTGCAATAGCTGCAATCTCAGATAATTTTCCTTTGTTGGCAGCTGAAGTTACCTTTAGTGTAATCATCGGTTTCGTGATGCCGCTATTTCCGCTTTGAATGCCTAAAAATTTAGCTTTATTAACCGTTCCATTGAATATAACTTCTGCTGAATCCACTATGATGCCTTCATTATAAGCTTCCAGATGGAAAAGTAAGCCGAAACTATTCGCTGCAGCAGCGAACATCAATTCAATCGGCATTACTTGATTTTCGCCAGGTTTTACACCTTTTACATGCATTTCTTGTAAATCTTTTACTTCCAATGAAATCATTTCTCCCACCACATATTTACACGTGCCTTGCCATTCACTGATCGCAAGTGATGGATTTTCTTCTATCATTCTCTTCATTTCCACCATGATTTCTACTCTGCTCAAACTTATTTCCTCCATTTTCGCTATACCGGCTCGCCATTTGTCTATATACAAATCGAATCAATATGATGGCTTATCGTTCGCCTTACCTTCTCGGCATCCAGTCGTTCCGGCTGGAGCAAAGCGTGGATTGCAATTCCATCAATTACCGAATATAGCCGTTCTGCTTCTAGATCTAAATCTAGATCTTTCTTCAATAAAGCGGATATCTCCAAATAACCTATTACTTTTTGAATGCTCTCCCAAACACCATCATCGGGAATAGGCAGCTCGTCTTTTCGATGGTTGACATACGCAATGAATGCAAACCATACTTCCATCTCTGCTCTTGTTTCTTTATTGAGCGGCACGATCTCATAAAGCACCGCCAGCACCATTTCCTTTGGCGACAGCTTTTGTCTTACAACCGTTTCAATTCGGGCAGTCGCCCTTTCTTGTACGAGCGTCATTGCATAGACCAGCAAGTCATCTTGGGTACAGAAATAATGGCGCAGAGCTCCAAGCGAGAGCCCCGCCTCTTCCGCTATATTCCGTACTGTCGCTCCTTCCATCCCTTTATCCAAAATGACTCGCCACATCGCCTCAGCAATCAATTGTTTACGCTCATCATGATTAACTAGTTTTGCCATATAACTAGTATAGTCTAAATAATACGTTGTAACAATACACTTGTATTAACAAGGTTTTCCATGATACGATAGAAAAACAATACAATTGTATTATATAAAGGGGTGATGTCATGAATTTCATTGCTTGGACGATTGTTGCCTGTGAAATAGGCTTTTGGGTCGTGATCTTGGCTGGGCTTATCACACGCTATCTATTTAAGAAGAAGAGACTTGGCTTGTTTTTTCTCGCTCTAACTCCCGTCATAGACTTGCTATTGTTAATCGTCACTGCGTCAGATATGTATAACGGAGCCGTGGCAACCCAAGTACATGCTATTGCTGCAATTTATCTTGGAGTTTCCATTGCGTTTGGTAAAAGCATGATTCGCTGGGCGGATGTACGCTTTCTTTATTACATCAAGAAGCAAGGCTCGAAACCTGAGAAGAAAACAGGTTACGCTCATGCACGTCATTCAATGAAAGGTTCCTTGCAACATGTGCTGGCATTTATCATCGGAGGAGCTTTTCTGGCAGGGATGATCTATTTCGTTGCAGATGCCGATAAAACGGAAGCATTGTTTCAAATGTTGAAGCTTTGGGCAGTCATTTTAGCCATTGATATTGGCATTTCCCTTTCCTATTTTATCTGGCCACGTGCGGAAAAAGTGAAAAGACATGCGTAAAAAGCCAATTCCACTGCGAATCGGCTTTTTTCTGTTTGATTGAAAATCATATAGTTATCGATGTAGTTACAACCTATTGAAAAACCACGCTTGCTCTAATAACCGTTGCTTCGACTTCAGCTTTATTGAAAAACTTGATAGAAACACAACTATCCAAACCCTCCCTATGTAACAGGAACAAGTCACCGTCTTCAACATCGAATTTTTCTTTATCATTAACCGTTAGATACACCGGACCATTTACACAATAAAACGCTTGAAAAGTTTGAAGTTCATTGGCATGTGGACTGACAATTTTGTAATCACCGTCTGTTTCTACAGTGATGGCTTCAAGTTCTCCGTTGCAACCTTTTGCCAGCATGAGATTGAAATCTCTTACTTTTCCATAACTTCGCGTTGTCCATCCTCCGTTGAATCGATCTTGTTCATAAGGTGTTAAATGTACGTGATGATGCCCTTCATGCTTTAGCGTCATTTCACCGTCAATTACCATAATGAGCCTATCTATAGTAGGAAGAGGAGTGAAAACAGACTCTTCTGCTTCAACCACAGCTGTACTAATTCTCCACTTGAAATTTTGTTGCGTATATTGTGCATCCTCTGGATAAATAGCTAGCTGCGTCGTGTCACCGCCGGACCATTCTGTCGTGATTTGCTCATCTTTTCTAATCAGTTGTATGGAATAGGACATGTAGAATATCCCCCTTTTTATTTCAGTAAGAAAAATCGTACAGGTACATCTTACTGGAAAATTCCTCTTTAAGACAAATATAACTCCTCCACCGAGACTGTATATTCTTCATGTATATCATGAAATAACGCTTCAGCTATTAACTGGCGCAGCACTCCACTGAAATATCCAGCTACATTACGTATTTTTTTCGTCTTCGTCGCCATGACACTAATCTTCGCTGAGCGATATGCCAATTCCTCAAATAACTCTTCTTTTCCTTGATGAATTTCAAAACGCAGCATGCGACCTGACTGGTATCTATAGATTGCAAACAGCTCTCTGGCTTTCGATGTATCTCCAGTCAGCGCAAGCAAATCCTTCATTTTCGTAAATAACGATGTGGATAACTTTTCATCTGCAGGATGAGACGTCTTTGGTAAGTCTTTACTGTTTTGAGATTTAGAGAAAGAAGGTTCCTTTTCTACAATCACCTCAGGAACCGTGTCTTTATAGGCTTCATTCATTGCCAGCGGACTGTTCATTTCCCCCTGGTCATCGATAGGCAAAATAACATAAATGTTCGCTCCCAGGCCATTCATTACAGGTCGGACAAAGTGATGACGCTCAATAATTTGCAGCTTTTCGAGTTTTCGAAGCGTGCGCCGAATCGTCGAGTTCGACAAATCCAGCTTCATTTCCATTGTTTGATGTTTCAAATGTGCAGCCAAATACTTCACAGAATAACAGCGAATCATCTCCAGTACTGCACGATCCGTTTTATTCATCGCATTCCAATGAATGTCCATATGCCGACGAGCCGCTGCATCCATTTCTTCTTTATTCGAAAACCTGGCGTAAGCCGAAAGATAATGAGTCATTAGAAAAACCCCTTTTTCTTTCTATATAGAAAGCAGGGATCAAAAAGGATACAGCAGCTGTAAATGATAAGGGTTTCAATTTGTCGGAAAGTTTTAACGTCGATGGATTGAGATGTTGTTGTAGAATATAACTATCGTATATATTGAATAAAACTTTTATACTTTATAGACTAATCAACGGTACTCAGTTACTTCTACAAGATAAGTCGTAAAATTAAACTTATATAGGTATCAAGATTCCAAAACTTTATAACACTAATGAAAACTATCCATATACTAAACATTATATTTTTTTACAGGAGGAACTGTAATTGCAAATTATTATATCACATGTAAATACCGACTTTGACGCACTGGCTTCCATGATTGCAGCAAAGAAGCTTTATCCTGAAGCGCAGTTGGTGATTTCAGATAAGCTGGAAACCCGGGTGCAGCGTTATTTGAATATCTACCGGGACATGTTCGACTTTGTGCCGAACGCGCATATCGACTGGGCACTCGTAACGGAGATGATCATTGTGGATGTCGCTTCTTTATCCCGTATTGGCAGTCTTCCACAGGACTTCGATCCAAAAACGCGGAATATCATCGTCTATGACCATCATCCAAAAAGCGAAAAAGATGTTCCGTACGATGAAGGTGTTGTAGAACTGACAGGGGCTGCCGTGACGCTACTCCTGGAAGAGATCCAGAAACGCGGGCTGCCGGTCTCGAAGTTTGAAGCATCTTTATTCGGACTCGGAATTTATACGGATACGGGTAATTTCACGTATAACAATACGACAATCCGCGATTTTCAAATGGCCGCCTATCTGCTGGAGCAAGGAATGAATATGGAAATAGTCCAGCGTTTCTCGGAACAGACACTGACATCGGAACAGCAAGATTTATTGGACAATCTTCTCGCCCATACCGAAATCCACGAAGTAGACGGACTGGAAATCGCTGTTTCTACCTATGGACTGGAAAAATTCCAAAATGGACTCGCTTTGTTGACGAGTAAACTACTTGGAGTCAAAGGAACTGATGCAGCTTTTGCCGTCGTCAAAATGAAAACGACCGTTGTCGTAGTCGGCCGTGCCAATTCCGAACGGATTACGCTGCTGCCAATCCTGAAAAAACTTGGTGGAGGCGGTCATAAACAAGCCGGTTCGGCCACTGTCAAAAAAGGTGATATAGAAGCAATTCTCAGCGAGCTGATTGAGGATCTTCCGACAATACTGAAGCCTGCAATTACAGCAAAAGAACTGATGACCAGTCCGGTAAAGACACTCTCCCCCGACACGACGATAGAAGAAGCTGGCCGCCGCATGTACCGCTACGGTCACTCAGGTTATCCAATTGTTGAAGAAGGTCGTTTAATCGGCCTGATCACTAGACGGGATCTCGATAAAGCGAATCATCACGGACTCGGACATGCACCGGTAAAAGCGTATATGACTACGAAAGTGTATACGATCGGTCCTGATGCTTCTCTCGAAGAAATTCAAGAACTGGTTATTGACCATAATATCGGAAGGCTGCCTGTCATCGTGGACGGTCAGCTCGTCGGGATCGTGACAAGAACCAATATTATTAAAGTGCTGCACAGTGACGTACTGACGGACCAGGTCGCGCAGGAAGGTCTGACAGCGGAAGAGCTGGCTGGAAAAATGGGAGAACAGCTGCCTGAAGAGGTCTGCCGACTATTGAAAGAAATCGGCAAGACTGCCAGCGAAATGAATACGCCAGTCTATTTAATCGGCGGGATTGTTCGGGATATCTTGCTGAACAGACCAAATGATGATATTGATATTGTGGCAGAAGGTGACGGAATTCATTTGGCAAGAGGGTTACAGGAAGCCTATGGCGGAGAAGTGCTCGAGCATGAAAGCTTCGGAACTGCAACTTGGACTCATCCGTCGGGGCTGTCTATTGACGTTACGTCTTCGAGACTTGAGTACTATGAACAGCCCGCTGCTTTGCCCGAAGTGGAGAAGTCCGTTTTGGGAGACGATTTGCAGCGCCGTGATTTCACCATCAATGCGATGGCAATCAGGCTCAATGAAGAATCGTTCGGTGAATTAATCGACCCGTTCGGCGGACAGTATGATCTGCTGGAACAAAAAATAAAAATTCTTCATAACATCAGTTTTGTTGAGGATCCGACCCGTATTTTCCGTGCGGTCCGCTTTGAAGGCCGTTTCGGATTTTCGATGGACGACCAAACAGAAAAGCTAGCTTTAGAATCCATCGATAAAATGACGCAATTAACCACACAGCGCATTAATGAAGAAATGAAACGTTTGTTTAAAGAAGGCATGCCACAGAAAGTCATCCGGCGGCTCTTTGAACTAAATGTATGGCAGCAATTCGGCATTAAGGAAAATCAAATGGAATCTTCCTGTGCAGCTGCTGAAGCATTGCAGAAGATGTACACCGAACAGGAACAACCCAGCTGGTTCGATTACTTTTTGATTCCGTTTTATTGCGACTCCAAACTGTATGCTGCAGAAAGATTTGCGCTGCTGAAGCCCGAGCGAAAATTGCTGGAAGAAATATCAGATTTACATGCATATGAACAGTGGGAGGAAACGCGCCAGGAAGGCGAATGGCATTTCTTGTTAAACGCTTATTCTGATGAAGCGATCCTGTTTATTCTGGCCGCCGGACAAGTGACAGAACAGCAGGCTGTCGTTGACTATTTACAGAAGCGACGAAATCTTACGAAGTACTTGACGGGCTCCGATTTGATGAAAGCCGGACTCAAACCTGGCCCCTCATTCTCTGAACTTCTGATGCAGCTGGAGGCATGCCAGTTGAATGGCGATGTCACATCGAAAGAACAAGCTGATAAGTGGTTACAAGAGTACGTATGTAAACAATAAGCGATAAAAAACCTTTTCTCATGATTTTTCAACTCGTTTATTTCACTGGCACAAACCTACATTAAAAACGAAAAAGAGTCCAAATTCACATCAGAATGGACTCTTAGTTTGTGCCTATATTCCAAACTCTAAGGTTAAGACACGACCGTTTTAGATTGGTTCTTATAAAGCCAGTAACAATTTTACAAGTACAATTCATCACAAATTACATCTGCCCATTACAACGGTGCTGTAGTATTCACCATTGGAAAGTACTTTGTCATTTTTTAGAATGCCTTCGGTTGTGAAACCAAATTTTTCGTATAGACTGATTGCTTTTTCATTTGTATCAAGAACATGTAAGGTGATTTTTTTTATTCCATTTGAGTCTGCCCAAGCAATAGACTCTTTTAAAAGGTTTTTGCCAATGCTGTACCCCCAATAATCTTTTAGGATACAGACCCCAAATTCCACCTTGTGAGCGAATCGTTTTAATGAATTCCCTTCACATCTTGAAAATCCGACGATCCTGTCCTGAACTACGGCAACTAAAAAAAGGTTCTTCTTGCTTGCTGTATCTGTTTTGATAAGTTCTTCAAAACCTTGAACATCTATAAATGCTTCCCCTTTTTCTCTATCAAGGTTTTCAGTCTCACCGTCGATTTGCAATCTGATTTCAGACAAATCCTTAGCGTCTTTATTTTCGGCAGACCTAATTACATAGGTCGTCTTGTTTACAATAAATTCTTGCTGACTAATTCTCATCCCATTTCCCCTCGTCCTTTACTTAAGTATATTTAATTAAACAATCTGGACCGATTAAAGTACATTTCTTGTTCCACAACTGCCCAGTTAGCTTAAGCAGCCCATCCAATTCCACTAAGATAATATTTGAACTTCCCTTCCGTCTCACCTACTTCGATATTTTTCATTACTCCTATTCACTAAACTGACCCGATTAGTGAATCGACTATTTTATCAGCACTTCGATTTCCTTTTTATTCTTTTCAGCCAGTTCCTCTAATAACTGATTTGATTCCTCATTATAATCTGTTATTTGATTTTCATTATTATCATCAAAATGAAACGGGCCTAATTTCTCTTCCAGATACGTCATCACATAAGCATTTTGTTCATTCAGCCTTCTGGCATATTCCCTCTGAAATTCTTCTGGTTCCATATCAAACTTTTTAGCCTGTGATTCAGCAAATTTTCGGTTTTGCCTGGCATTTACATCATCTGTACTCTCAGGGGGCAGTATCTCAAACCCGTCACTTTCTGCATCCAGACGCTCAGAAATATCAAGGCCCATTTTCTTCACTTCTTGTTTCACCAGTTCTACTTGAATTGCCCCGTTCAAATAACTTAATGCCGTTTTATCCGGAAATAAGAACCGTAACTCCCCAACCGTGATCTCTTGCCCTTTTACAATGGCCGCCGGTTCATCATTGTCATATTTCGCTACACCACTGCAGCCCGAGAGCAGGACAAAAAGAAGCAACACGAAACAGAACTTCCAAGATTTTAACATCTAGGCACCTCCCGTTTCTATTTAATACGGATCAATGCTTTCTAGGTTTCATTCAAATGTACTCATAAAATTAAGGATAAAATTTTGTTCCTTTTCATTCTCTTTTTAACGTATTAAAGAAAGTGGACACTTTATTTAATGACTGAATAATCAGTAGTCTATTTCAATGTACATGTATGCAATAAACATATCAATAAAAAATAGAATCCCCCGTATCCACAAAATACCCCTTGCCATTTTCCGCGTCAATCATCTGAATATGACCTGTCGTTTCAGGATACGACGGCAGATACGTCAACTGATAAAACGACTCTCCTTCTTCATCAAACTCGTTCGCCATGGCAAGCTCCATCTGCAGTTTTTGCATCAGCAGCTCTTTCGCCTGCGCTTTTGTGAGCGCCGGCTCTGTGTTCAATTTCAAAAATGGCGTTTCATCCGCAGGCTCCACAGAAGCACTGATAATATGCCCTGAATACAGACCCACTTGAATGGCAGTGACACATCCTTCTACTGGAATTCCGCCGACATGGTAATGAAAATAGAAAACTTTCGAGTCCTCTTCTTCGACTTCCTCCAGGTCTTCATCGCAGAACGTTTCCCATTCTTCTTCCGGCTCTTCAACTTCTTCTCCGTCATCGAATTCATTCAGCCATTCTTCTTCGGGCTCCTCGAACTCCAGAAGGAAATGGGCCTTTGCCCGCGGAAACACTTTGTATAAGAAGTCGAGTGCGCGTGCCTTCAGCATTTGGTCTTCGAGCGACTCCTGCTCTCCCTGCCATCCTTCCACGTTAGCAATAAATACCGGACTGTTTGTTGCACTGTCAAATTGAATCGTAATCATTTGTTCGTTGTAAACTGATGACAAATCAATTTCATCAGGGATATCTAATGAAGCATGCTGCCACAGTTCCGTGCGGATTCCTTCTTCAACTTGCCCTCCGATCTTCACGTGATCATCGGTCACTCCGAGCATTTCATAAAGGGACTCTTCCGGTACACGATCTTCCAAAACCGCTTCAAATTGATTTCCCTCTGATACCGTGTCAGGTTCTTCACCGGAAGCCGGGATGTCCACCGCCGCTTCCTTCACTGCGTAAACCAGCCGGTACGTGTCGTCTCCATTGACATAGTTTGCAGTATCTGTTTTCCGAATGATCAATTCAAAATCAATCAGTTCTGCATATTTTTCCTTCGCTTCATCTGCAGTAATCATTTGCGCAGGATAACGGATGTCAAGTGGATCATGGCTGTAGCTGAATTGCACGATGCGTCCCGCGGTCGAAATAGTAACGGAGAATCCGATGCCAGGCAGATACAGCCCATGCTTTTCTTCATTGATTCCGTACTCCACGATACAGGAATCGTCTAAATCAATAACCGACTGCAGACGATATGTTTCTAAGCCTTCAGGATAGAACGCCTTAATGAAATTCCCGGCAACCGCAGGCATCTCTTCCGCCTTCATTTCACCGGACTCATACGACTCCACATAATAAAAACTGACTAGCTGATCGGAGGAATCCAGCACACAGACAGCCAGCAGTTCTTCTGATTCTACATCTGCTATTTCAAATGTGCGTCCTTCGAAAAAATCTTCCTCTTCATTTTCAATAAATCTCACTTGTTCTGTCATGAATTTTGCTAATGCTGTTAATGTCTGCTCCATGTATAAACCCACTCTCCTTTAAATAGATAATCTGAAGATTTAACTATATCATTTCACTCGCATCTTCACATCTTCATTTATATAAGAAGGATAGCAGGGAGGAACTATCGATTTACAATTTATTAAAATATACCCATTTTAAAACTATATACTGTATAGTTTAATTAGGAAGAAATAAAAAAATGATAATCTATTGGAGGATAAAAAATGGAGAAACCTTTGAAAAATGGAGAAAAGTTGGTAATCGTCGGAGCTGGAGAATTAGCAGAAATTGCATATGAATATTTCACTTATGACTCTCCCTATGAAATAGTGGCTTTTGCTCCCGAGAAGGACTATATACAAAAGGATAGACTTTATGATTTACCTGTTGTTCCTTTTGAAGAGGTTGAGAAAATTTATCCAGCAAGTGAGTATAAAGCGTTCGTCGCCGCGACATATACTGGTTTTAATAGATTACGAACAAGATTATTTCAGGAAGCAAAAAATAAGGGTTATGAATTAGTATCTTATGTTAGCTCCAAAGCCTTTGTTTGGAGAAATGTAACAATCGGAGAGAATTGTTTTATTTTTGAACATAATGTACTTCAGCACCATGTTCGTGTAGGGAATAACGTTATCCTATGGAGTGGAAACCATATTGGACACCGATCCGTTATCAAGGATAATTGTTTTATTTCTTCACATGCTGTGATTGCTGGAAACTGTGAAATTGGAGAGAATTGTTTTATCGGCATAAATAGTACCTTTAATGATGAAATATCGGTTGCTAAGGATTGTTTTATTTCTTCAGGAGCATTGGTCGTAAAGGACACACTGGAAGGGAAAATATATAAAGGAAGCCCTGCAAAAGCCGCCTCTATAAATGTTTATGATTATTTCAAAGTTGAACCTGAGCCCATCTTATAATATGTAAACACCTTACCTGTGCATCACACAAATCAAAACCATTCTATACTTTTTCCGATATGCACCCCGCACAAGCAGTAGTTTTAAGCACAAAAAAGTTAAAAACACCAGTTCCTAAAACAATTTTGTATTGTTTCGGGAACTGGTACGATTTTCAAAGCCCCAGATTTTTCGCAATAATCACTTTCATAATTTCATTCGAACCGGCATAAATCGAATTAACTGCAACGTCCCGATATCTCCGGGCAATCTCGTACTCTTCCATATAGCCGTAGCCACCGTGAAATTGCATGCAGTCCACGGCTACAGTCTGCGCCAAATCAGTCGTCCACCATTTGGCCATCGACACTTCATTGACAACATTTCCACCGTTCATATGCTCAACGATTAAACGGTCAACAAATGTACGTCCAATCGTTGCACGGGTTTGCATTTCAGCGAGTTTGAATTGGGTGTTTTGAAAGTCACCGATTCTTTTTCCGAATGCCTGCCGCTCTTTGACATAATCAAGCGTAATATCAATCATACGCTGTACAGAAGCGATACTTTGAATGGAACACATCAAACGTTCCTGCTGCAGCTTTTCCATTAAATAATAGAAGCCTTTTCCTTCTTCTCCAAGCAGGTTCTCTGCAGGTACTGACACGTCTTCAAATAGTAATTCACATGTATCGTTTGCATGCTGGCCTACTTTATTCAGTTTCTTCCCCTTTGTAAATCCGGGTGTGCCTTCTTCTACTATCAGTAAGCTGATCCCTTTATGAGCAGGAGAAGCATTTGGATCGGTTTTGCAAACGACAATGACCAAGTCAGCCGAATAGCCATTGGTAATGAAAGTCTTTTCTCCGTTCATGATATATCTTTCTCCATCTCTCACGGCAGTCGTCTGCACCGCTGCCAAATCCGAGCCTGTGCCTGGCTCCGTCATAGCAATCGCACTGATCATCTCGCCGGTAACTGCTTTCGTTAGCCAGCGTTCTTTTTGCTCTTCGGAACCGAAAGATTGTATATACGGAATAACGATATCATTATGGAGTCCGATCCCTCCAAGTCCGCTTGCCACCTTTTCAAATTCTTCACTGATGACTACGGCATAACCAAAATCCGCATGAAAACCGCCGTATTTTTCATCGACTGAAGGGGCTAAAAATCCTTGGGCTGCAGCTTTCTTCCAAAAAGACCTGGGGACTTGTTTGTCTTTCTCCCAATCCTCTAAATACGGAACAGCTTCTTTCCTCAAAAACTTTTGTACAGAAGTCCTGAACAGTTCATGTTCTTCTGTTAAAAATGTTCTCTTCATCTATCCACTTCTCCTTTGCCTACCAATAAAGAAAGCTGTTTTATATTGTGAATGATTAGCAAGCGACCGTTCCACATTAGTGTACATTGAGAGGATTGACGGGCTTGTTCGAAACCAACGCTTCGCGGATGCGGTATTTCAACACTTTTCCAGATGCATTTCTAGGGATGACAGTTTCTTCAATGAATTCAACAGGCACTTTATAATCAGCCAGATGGCCTTTACAGAAACTTTTTAGCTCCGCATAGTCGAGCGTTTCATTCGGCTTGGGTACGATAATGGCAACTACTTTCTCGCCCCATACCGGATCAGGAAGGCCAACCACCGTTAAATCCAACAATTGAGGATGTCTGTACAGCGCCTGTTCGACTTCTGTAGAGTAGACATTTTCTCCGCCCGAAACGATCATATCTTTCTTCCTGTCTACCAGCGTAATGAAGCCGTCTTCATCGATCGTTGCCAGGTCTCCGGTATACAGCCACCCGTTTTGCAGGGTTTTCGCTGTTTCCTCGGGCTTATTGTAATACCCTTTCATAACCATTTCGCTTTGTATAATAAACTCTCCCACTCCGCCTGGCGCTATGTCATTGCCATGTTCATCCACGACCCGCAATTCTGTATTTAACGAGGCTTTCCCGCCAGCACCTATCTTCGTTTTATGCTGTTCTGGAAGCAGGAACGCACCGGCTCCCGGCCCACCTTCTGTCTGACCGCACATATTGTAAAATTGGTCCGTGCTAAACAGTGCCATCGCCTGCTCCAATAGTGCGACAGGCATCGGCGCAGCACCATAGCCGCAGCGGGTAACAGATGTAAGATCATAGTTGTTTTTATCAGGAACTTGCAGCAGGAAATTATACATAGTCGGTACACCGAAAAAGAAGCTTATTTTATGATGTTCGATGGCCTGCAGCACTTTTTGAGGTTCGAAATTTTGATGGATGATTTGTGTACAGCCCAGATAGATTCCAGGAACCATAAATAGATTTAACTGTGCTGAATGGAACAGTGGTGCCGCATGGAGAAGAACATCGTCTGAACTTATTTTCAGGATCATAGAGGTATTAAATGCGACATGGAGTACGCGGTGATGATCAAATAATGCCCCTTTCGGATAGCCAGTCGTGCCGGATGTGTACAATATTTCGGCGTCATCAGATTCATCAACAGAAACATCTGGATTCCCACGATTCTCATGCAGCAGTTCCCGATATGTTATTTGCCCGCTTAACGCTTGAACTCCTGCTGTAACTTTCAAATGAAGCTTCTTGTTTTGCAGTGTTGCTTCATTTATTAAGGAAGCATATTCCTCGTCACATAACACGACACTTGCATCACTGTTATCCAAAATATAAGAAACCTCATTCACAGTTAAACGGAAATTCACTGGTACAGCGATGGCACCGGCTTTCAAAATCGCATAGTACACAATGACGAATTTATCGGAGTTCTTCATCATGAGAGCCACTTTGTCTCCTGATTTCACCCCTTGCTGAATTAGACCATGTGCCAGTTGATTTACTTCCTGATTAAGCTGCTGATACGTATACGTACGATCCTCATAAATAATTGCCGTTTTTTCAGGTATCCTGCGTGCGTTGCGTGAAAGCGATTGTCCAATATCCATTGTAAATGGTCCCCTTCCTATTGATAGTGCTGACTGGAAATATACTTTTTACTACTCTCCCAGTACTTCCTCTGTATGTTCTCCGAGCATCGGAGCAACACTTCTGATCTTTCCTGGCGTGTCTGATAGTTTAATTGGAATTCCGATATGCCTGACTGTTCCAAACTCTGAATCAGATATTTCTTGAATCATGCCCCGCGCCTTTACTTGTGGATCGTCCACCATTTCTTCAAATGACTGAACAGGAGATACACACGCATTCACCTTTTGAAAAGTTTCCATCCATTCCGCACTAGTTTTCTGCAGCAGTATACGTTGAATTTCTTCTTTCATTTGTTCCTGCACATCTATCGGCTCCCGTAATTTATGAATGAAATCTTCTGTACCGATCGTTTTACAGAATTCACTCCAGAACTTCGGTTCCAGTGCTCCAACAGATAACCATTTTTGATCTTTTGTCTCATATACAGCATAGCTTGCGAGCTTCCCGCTTAAATCCAGCTCTCCTCTTTTTTGCTGTTCTTCGGATGCCAGATAGTTGGGAAGAAACGTTGGCATCCATGATATCGCACCGTCCATCATGGAAATATCCACCATTTGACCTATTCCTGTCTTTTCTCTTTCAAATAATGCAAGCAGAATTCCGACTGCTGCCGGATAGGAACCTCCTCCAATATCGGCAATTTGTGTAGCGGGAATTTGAGGTTCACCATTCCTTTTGCCCATCATATTCAGCAGTCCCGCGTAGCTGATATAATTCACGTCATGCCCCGGTAAATCAGCGTAAGGACCGTCCTGACCATAGCCTGTGATGGCACAATAGATTAACCCGGGATTGATCTCTTTCAATGTTTCATAGTCAAGACCCAGCCGTTCCATCACCCCTGGACGAAATGATTCAATCACTACATCTGAATCTTTCACAAGCTTCAAAAACTGCTCTTTGTCTTCTGCCGCTTTTAAATTAAGACAAATACTCTTTTTATTCCGGTTTAATGAATGAAAGAGCGCGCTGACTCCGTCTATTTTCGGTAATCCTTCTCTGGCGTAGTCACCGATGTTTGGCTCTTCAATCTTAATCACTTCTGCTCCGAAGTCTGCCAGAAGCATAGAACAATAAGGTCCCGGCAATAAACGGGATAGATCTAGCACACGAATAGAGTGTAACGGCAAATGAATTCCTCCTTTCTGACTGCGTTACTCGTTCAATCCAATCTTTCTAGAATTGTCGCATTTGCCATTCCGTGTCCTTCACACATGGTCTGTAATCCATATCGGCCACCTGTTCTTTCCAGTTCACTCATCATCGTAATCATCAAACGTCCGCCACTAGCGCCAAGCGGATGGCCGAGAGCTACTGCACCGCCGTTTGGATTCAACTTTTTGGGATCTGCACCCGTTTCTTTCAACCAAGCAAGAGCGACAACAGAAAATGCTTCATTTACTTCAAAAACATCTATATCATCGAGCGTGAGTCCTGCTTTCTGCAATGCTTTTTCTGTAGCCGGAATCGGTCCTGTGAGCATCAATGTCGGATCGGAACCAACGACGACGCGGGTCAAGACTTTGAATTTAGGTTTTAATCCAAGCTCTTCAGCTTTTTCCCGCGACATTAACAAAATCGCATTGGCCCCGTCACTGATCTGGCTCGCGTTTCCTGCTGTGACATTCCCATTTTCCTTAAATGGAGAGGGTAATGTGCTCAGCTTTTCCATTGTCGTATCTTCCCTTGGTCCTTCATCTTCCTTAATCACCGTTTTCGTTCCGTCCGCCAGCGTTACCTCTATCGGCATGAGTTCTTTTTCAAATCGGCATTCATTCTGAGCAATGACAGCCTTCTCATGACTTTCCAATGAAAATTTGTCCATTTCCTCTCGTGAAATAGCCCATTTCTCCGCAATTCGTTCAGCTGATACCACTTGATGTATCATTTCATATTTCGACGTTAATTCTTCACTGAAATTTACGCCTAAGCGAGTTGACCCCATCGGCACCCGCGACATACTTTCAACCCCACCTGCAACGACTACATCCATATCACCGCTAATAATAGCCTGGGCAGCAAAATGAATCGCCTGCTGGCTTGATCCGCACTGTCTGTCAATCGTCGTACCGGGCACTTCGATCGGATAACCTGCCTGGAGTGCAGCGACTCTTGCGATATCAAAACTCTGCTCACCTACTTGAGAAACACAGCCGAAGATGACATCCTCTACTATCCCGGCATCAATTCCGGCTCTTTTCACGACTTCCGCCAATGGCTTTGCTGCCAGATCTTCAGCTCGCACCGTACTCAATGCACCATTTCTCTTTCCTACCGGTGTTCTGACCCATTCCACAATAACTGCTTCACGCATAACGATCCCTCTTTTGTCAGTTTATTTGTAGGCCCTTACATTTCATTCGATATATAGGATTCCTTTACTAACTTATTTAGGCTGCATCCGTACCGCTCCGTCCAGGCGGATTGTTTCCCCGTTCAGCATTGGATTTTCGAAGATACTCTGTACTAATTGTCCGTATTCTTCTGGATATCCGAGCCTTGAAGGGAAAGGTACCATTGCGCCTAAAGCTGTTTTGGCGTTTTCAGGCAGTGAATTGAACATCGGCGTTTCGAATAACCCCGGTGCAATCGTCATCACCCGAATACCTTCAGAAGCCAAGTCTCTAGCGAGCGGCAATGTCATACTAACGATACCGCCTTTGGATGCAGCATACGCAACTTGCCCGATCTGTCCGTCAAATGCTGCGACAGATGCGGTATTCACGATCACGCCTCTTTCACCATTTTCATTCGGTTCATTTTTCGCCATGTGTTCGGCAACGAGACGAATGGTGTTAAACGTTCCAATTAAATTAATCTGAATTACTTTGCTGAAACTTTGTAAATCGTGCACGCCTTTTCTGCTGCTGTATGTTTTCTCTGCTACACCAATACCCGCACAGTTAACGGCTACATTGATCGTGCCGAAAGTATTCACTGCATGATCTAATGCCGACTGAACGCTTTCTGTATTTGTGACATCCGTCTTGACGAATGATGCGTTCTCTCCAAGCTCCTCCGCCAAATTCATCCCTTTGTCTTCTTGCAAATCCAAAATGGTCACTTTCCCTCCGGCCGCCACAATCTTTCTAGCTGTCGCCTCTCCTAATCCCGAGGCTCCTCCTGTAATAACCGCTGATATTTCATCCATTTTCATAACGTCTTCTCTCCTCTTCTAAGTAGCTTGATTTTTTATCCTACACGAGAATTTGTAGTAAATAATCAGCAATTGAATTTGCCAATTCATTTTTATTTTTGCTGCCTTTCGGCGAGTACCAGATAATCACATTGTTCATTGCACCTAAAATAATATTTTTGACGATGTTGGAATCCACTTTTTTAAAACTGCCGTCTTTCATTCCTTGTTGAATCAGCTGGTCAATATAATCACTGTATTTATTTCGAAGGCGCAAGATCTCCTGTAAATGCTCGCCGTTGAAAACTTGATCAGGTTTTGCTCCTAAGAAAAAATCTGTTCTTTCAGTGATTAGATATTCGATGTGTACAACCATGGCGTTATGCAGTTTCAGACCAGTAGACACTTCCTGTGACATGACGTTCTCAAGATGCTCAATACCTTGTTCAAGAAGCATTTTCTGACTCTCAAACACTAGGTCTTCTTTGTCTTTGAAATAGTAGTAAACGGACCCCTTTGTCATTAGTAATTTTGCTGCAATATCTTCCATCGTGGTGGCGTGGTAGCCCTTTTCTGCAATGACACTCATAGCAGACTGCCTAATTTCATCTTTTTTCTTCTCAACCTTTTTCTCACGCAGTGACATACAATCTCACTTCCTCTAATTCATCTATTCTAGTTGTGTGGATTATTCCAAATTTTCAACTTTTGAATGTCAAGTCAAATTTTAAACTAAAGGAATCGACTTTTATCTATATGTGCGAACGTCCATCTGCATGCATACAAAAAAGTATCAGGTCCTGAAACAAATAGGAATTGTTTCGGGACCTGATACTTTATTCACCATTTTCACTTTTTAAATATATGCTTCTTATGCCATTTTAGATAAGGCTTGTTGCTGTCGGTTCTATTCACTTTCATCTTGGTATGAAGTCCATACTTTTCATAATCGTCTTCAGAGATTGCAGATGAAATATGGATCTTGCCCTGTCCGTCAAATGAAATGAGCCCGTTATGATAAAGGGCATCGTGGTTACGGCAAAGAAGAATACCGTTGTTGGGATTGATGCGTTCATTAGCTGTGCAGTCTTTCCAGGGCTTTGCGTAACTTGCTTGAAGAAGTTCTGGCAACTCTATTTCGCACAATGCACATTGATCATGCCATAGCGGCAACAGTTCTTTTCGGAATCGCTGATGTCCTACTCTAACTTTCGTTTTCGTTTCTGATTCGGTTTCAGCTAGTAAGGGAATGAGAAAATCGTGTTCGGTCTTTTTCACTGTGCCCATTGCAAACTCCAACTGCTCTTCATCGATTTCGTAAATGTTCAAATCCGCGATCAGCTCGACCAATTTAATGGTAAGTTCTTCGTTACATGGATATAGATAGCCCTGATTGCCATTCGCATTGTCTTGAAACGGAGAATACAATATCGGTAAAAGCGGAAGGATTTCATCAAAAGAATCAGCAATCGTTAATGGCTTATCGAGCTCATAATACTCCGCCTCCACTAAGTACCCCTTAGCATTTTCACTGTCTGGCAGTGGGATAGTGGACGGCTTATGTTCTTCTCGATATCCCGACTTCGCTACACTGATTGCCACGATATCCCCTTTTACATAGTGAAAAATGCGATCTCCCTCGACTACTTCTTTCATTCGTTCCCAGAAATGATGTTCATTGCCTGCGCTATCCTGCCGCAATGAAAAGAGGATACCTAATTCTTTCTCTACGTGGTAAGTACGCCCCTGCATTACTATGTAACTTTCCATATCTTTTCACTCCTTTGCGGACATCTGTATTTCTTCTCCTTTCATTATATAATAAAAAGGCCTGTGCAAGATCATATTCTAAATGATCTCGCACAGATACCTTTACTAATTCATTCACCACTGCTGCAGATGCCGTTGCAATCCTTCATCTTCGTATATCGTACGCACTTTATAATTCCCATTTAGAGAACCGGGATTCAAGCATATTTCTTATCAATTAAGGCGCGGCGACAGGTAATAAGCTGACACCGCCCCTAATCACATCTTATTTTCGCAATTGTTCAGTTAGCTTAATGAATTCTTCCACATCTTTACCGACAAGCTCAATCCCCGCTGTCCAGAAATCCTCCTTCGTCATATCTGCAGCGAGGTGTTTCTTCGCCAGTTCTTCCACCTTCATCGATCCAGTATCTCGTAGTAAGGCAATATATTTTTCTTCAAATCCTTCAGGTGACTTCAAGTATTCCGCGTAGATACCGAGACTGAACAAGTACCCAAATGTGTAGGGGAAATTATAGAATGGCACACTGTCGATGAAGAAGTGAAGCTTGGCTGCCCAAAAATGTGGATGATAAGATGAAAGGCTATCACCAAATGCTTCTTTTTGTGCTGCGGTCATTAATTCATTCAACCGTTTTTCTGATACAATTCCCTCTGCTCGTTCTGTATAAAATTGATCTTCAAATAAGAAGCGGGCACGAATATTTAAAAACATCGCGGTAGCACCTTCTAATTTATTTGCCAAAAGAGATATTTTCTCTTCATCCGTTGCAGCATTTTTCACTGTTGCATCCGCAATAATCGTCTCAGCAAATGTACTGGCTGTTTCCGCCACATTCATGGCATACCCCTGATTCAGTTCAGGTAAATCTTTCATGACATGACTGTGAAAAGCATGCCCCAGTTCATGTGCTAATGTACTGGCATCACTTGGTGATCCTGTAAACGTCATGAATATACGGGATTCTTCAAATTCAGGTAAACTCGTACAATAACCACCTGGTCGTTTATTTGGGCGATCTTCCGCTTCCACCCAGCGATTTTCCAGTGCATGCTTAGTAAAGTCGGTCAGTTTCGGGCCGAATGAAGAGAAATGCTCGATTATAAAATCAGCCGCTTCATCATAAGTGAAACGTGAAGGCTTTGTTTCCCCTACGGCAACCGGGGCATCCACGTCCTGCCATCCCAACTTTTCCATATCCAATAATTTCGCTTTTTGATCCAAGTACTTAAGAAATATGTGTTTTTGTTTGTCGACTGCCGACCACATTGCCCGAAGCGTCTGTTCTGTCATCCGATTGTATTCAAGCGGTTCCTCCAAATGCCCTTTTCGTCCGTGAGCTTTCTGCAGTGTTAAGCGGTAACCGGCTAAATGATTGAGAATATCCGCAAATACAGGACCGTTCTTGGACCAGACCTTTTCCCATTCATTAAAAAGTCTTTCGCGAACTCTTGGATCTGGATCTGCATACATTTTATTCATAGCCTGACCAATAGATAACTCTGTTGTTTCGCCGTCATCGTCTGTAAAAGGAACTGTTAAAATTGAGCCCACTGTATTATACAGATCGCTCCATGCAGCTATGCCGTCTTTATTTAATGTAGCAATCAGCTTCTCTTCATCTTCAGATAAAAGACGCTGACCTTGTTCTCGTATCTCATTCAAGGAAAACCTAATTTCTTTGAACGTGTCATCCTGCAGCAGTTTATTCCAATGCTCATCTGAAATCGCCACAAGTTTCTTAGTGAATATCGTGGAAAGCTGCTGAATTTCACTGCCTAGTTCCATTACTTGACCATTCACAACACTTGCATATTCATCATCATAAAAGCATCGCGCCACATATTTACAAATGTAGCCACTTGACCAAGGCCTTTCCCGATTACTTCCTGCTGCTTTAATATTGACTGCAAGGCAGTTGTATCATTGGCAGGCTCACGGTTCCATTCTTTTAACTGATTCGCGTAATGTACAATATCTTCCTTTATTGAGGATATTTTCGTTTGCACCTCTTCTGAATTTGTACCGCCTGCAAATACCTCTTCCAAATCCCATGTGTCATTATATTTCAATTTCACTCACTCCTTTATCTGTCTATTGTAAACTTAATACTACTTTCAATACCACTTTGCACGTCCGTGAAAACAGCTTCGCAGAATGGTTCGCAGTACGAAAAAGCGCATGACTGTAAATAGTCATGCGCCATAAACGATGGTATAAGTTAATCCTAGGGAAGTTCCCCGAGTTTCAGTACTGTGCAGGCCGAAGTGGAAGAAAATTTTATTCCGCAAAATGTAAATAACCTGCGTGAGAAACATAGAAAATACACCCACTCATACATGGCCCTCAAATCAGATAGCCAAGCACTTCCAAAAACCTCTTAATTTCAACATCATCAGGCTTATTCATCGCTGCCAGCTGCAGCCAGTTCCTCTCCTGCAAATAGACACTTTCGTAATGCGTGCAGAATCCGTTGAGAAATAAGTTATCCCCTAGCTTCTGCGAAGACACGGTTGCAGGCAAATTAAGCGTTAGAATACCCGGGTTGCTAAAGTCCTTTGGAGAAAGAACCTCTATCCCGAGCTTTTCCATACCTGTACGCAGCTTGTCTGAACAGCTTTGGATTTGCTGAAATGTTTGATCTGGATTCTGCAGTATATTGTCTAGCGATTGTTCAAGCGCAGACAGCAGGTTTGATGACTGTGTATAAGGAATTCCGCCGCATTTCTCATACAGACCCAGATCTAAATAACACGGAATGGTTTCGTCCGGATCAATTGCGGCCTTATGAAACACAAGTCCAAGCCCCGAATAGCCGCCAAGTCCTTTGCCGCTGACTGACGTGGCAAAATCCACGTTTTTCAAATCAACAGACACCGTTCCGATTGAACTGGCGCAGTCGGCGGCGCTATAAATTCCACGCTCACGGCACAGTGCTGCAATCTGTCCGAGTTCATTCAAGACACCTGTAGATGTTTCTGAATGAACAGACCATACCCACTTATACAATCCAGTATCTAGACGTTCCGCCAGCAGTTCCATCGAAAACGCTTTACCCCACGCTTGTTCGAAGCAATCAAACGACAGGCCAAACCGTTTGGCATGCTCGCATAATCGCCGGCCGAATTCACCATTTACCAAAATCAGCCCTTTTCCTGAAATTCGTGAAAGCTGTGCCGCCACCGCATCATTCGCAAGCGTCCCGGTTCCCTGCAGCACCTTTACATGCTGCGCTTCTGTTAACCTCAACAGCTTTTTCTCTACAGAAGCGAGAAGCCGCGCGTAGGCTGGTGACCGGTGGGAAACAGGCTCTCCTGTAAAAGCGGACTGAACGTTTTTGGCGATTTTTACTGGCCCCGGCAATAAATTCACCATCGGCAGACCAATACGTTTGGCTGTACTCTTTTCAAATGTGGCATGTGTAATAATCATTGGCACATATTTCGCCTCTTCGGTGCCGACCGGATCAGCGAATGGCACAAAACCAATTTGGCGGTACAGCTTAAGCTCGCGAACTGTCCCTGAAATTACGACTGCATCATATCCGGTTTTTAGGCACCAGTTCACGAGTGCCTGCATCAATCCGAAAAATGCCCGGCCTTTACGGTGTGCCTGATCAATGGCGAGAAGACGGATCTCCACGGGATAGACAGGCGGTTCTGTAAAATGGTTCTCAATCGGCCCAATTTTTTTATCCAATGAAAACGGACGCGCTTCACGAATCGCAATCATTCCTACCATGTCATCATCTTTCAAACACAAAACATATGTATTTTCCTCATGAAACGCATCCACCAGCAGTCTCTTTTCATTTGCCTGATGCTGTGGGATTTCCTCTACAAACGTTCGATAATTTAAATGATGGATTCGTTCAGCATCTTGCGGAAGCACAGCGACCCGATAATAATACGTCATTTTATTCGCATCCTTCCTGCGTCAGAGTAAGTAACTTCGGTGTGTCACTAACAGTAAAGCAATCAAACATAAAGCGATACCTCCGGCCAGCCAGCCGTGCAAGATGGCTATCATAGGTATGATGACAGTCATCGCTAGTACACTGACTTTCGTTTTCTCCCGAATAAAAGCATACAGCACAACTGCAGCGAGAATAATAGGCACTGCCAATAAAGGCTGAAACGCAATGATCCCGCCTAGTAAAGACGCAGCGCCCTTGCCGCCCCTGAAATGATGCAAAATAGGAAAACAATGTCCGAGCATTACTGCGAAAAGCAGCAATAGCACAACAGCAGGACTGAACCCCAGCGATTTGCCGACCAGGACCGGCAATGCACCCTTCGCGGCGTCCAGTACCAACACGAGAACAAATGCCTTTTCCCCGAGCATTCTCCCTGCATTGCGAGCCCCTGGATTGCCGCTGCCTTGCGAACGGATATCGATACCCTTCGCTCTTCCCACATACAAGGCAGGCAACACACCACCGACCAAGTAACATAAAATAAATAGGAGCAGCGTCATATCCGTGCCTCCCTTTTCCTATGAAGGTAAATTTAACAGCAGCAGATCCAATCTATCAATATGTTTACCCAATTTTCATTTATATTACTAATCATACCGTTAATCGACTCTATCTGTAAAACATAGCAACAGATTTATATAATTAGCCTTGCAGATACAGAACTGTTTTTCTCAAAGGAAGATATCAATGAAACACAGAAGATTGGGCGGTATTTCTATTCCGAAAAGATAAGTGTGACGTATTCAAAGAACCAAAAATCCAAAAAAAAAAATCGACATCCGACTGGCCTTAGCCTTTTGGATGTCGATTTTTTATTGTTGCACTAAACTCTTGTTGTGCGTTTCTGAGTTCAATAATTTTACGCGTGAATTGCCATATCCACTAAACGTTTTGCAGAAGCTTTTACTTCTTCCATGCCGTCAGCAACAATTTCTTTCGCTTTATCTGGCATAGCATTATGTCCTTCTATTACCACTTCATCAATGATTTCCATTCCAAACACGCCACCAAACACGTTGCGCATGTACGTAACAGACATTTCCAACGGTGCTGTCTGTGGAGATGAGTAAATACCACCGCGTGCATTTAAGAAGATCGCTTTTTTGTCTGTCATTAAGCTGATTAAATTGCCTTCCGCATCATATTTGAATGCAAAGCCTGCAGCATATACATAATCAATAAATGTTTGTAATTTCGCCGGAATCGTTAAGTTCCATAATGGGAATGCGAATACAACTACGTCAGCAGCAGAGACTGCATCCATCGCTTTTTGTTTTGCAGCTAAAAGACGTGATTCGACGTCTGTTAATTCTTCGCTGTTTTGTACTTTACCAAAAGCATTAAACAGTTCCTGACCAAAATACGGCGTATCTTCTTCAAATACATCGTACGTTGTGACGTTTACATCTTTTCCTTCTAATTCAGCCATGAACGTTTCGTACATCTTGCTGGAAATCGCTTCAGTGGCGGGACGGTTATTGGCTTTTACGACTAAAATGTTCATAAGTTATATTTCTCCTCTTGTGTATAATAAATTTACTACGCTTTTTAGTATAATCCACAAATTTTAATTAGGTAAGTACGCACTTTTAAGTGGTATAGTATCAAAAAGTATACCAAAGGACGTATTTTGAGAACATCCCCAGATTGATAGGCCTCAAAGGTATTAGAATAAAAATACCTGTGCGTATAACAATTGTTATACGCACAGGCATCTATTTCAATCACTTTCTCACACGTTTCACCAATCCAAACAACTCTTTCCCCGAACTATCCACTCGTTGAATCAAACCAATATCTTTCGCGTAATATTCAAAAATGGTTTGCTTCTCCCAAGGTATAGATGTTTCAATTGCCAGCACATCCTGATAGTTTACATCTCGAACAGTTCGCACTTCATTCGTCCCTGTAATCCAGACGTTTCCATAGTTGACCGGCCCAATCTCATTTTCACTGTGGATCTTCGTTATAACGAACGGATGTGGAATATATTGATCAAAGTGAAACCAGTCATCAAACGCTTCTACATAGGCCCCTAAATTTTGACCGAATCCCAGTCTAGGTATGGATTCATATTTCGTTTCGTTATGGATGCGCCAATAGGCCAGGCCATTCTCTTCCTTGCGGTCATATTCATAACGGTACGTGCTCGACCCGTCGGTATAGTAATACGTATATTTCGGATCGGGCAAAATATTCATTGCTCTTGTAGTAAGTGCACGCGTCAAAAATGCAGCAAAATGCGAGCGCGTAATGAGTTGATTTGGTTTAAATGTGCCGTCAGGATATCCAGTCGCAATATGGTTGGTGGATACTTTTAAAATATCAGTATGAAATTCAGAATTACGGGGAACGTCACTGAAACCTGGATCTCCTTCCGCCATTTTCTGCACTTTTAAATTACATGCCTTCCCCATCAACCGCGCCATAAATGCACGTGAAATGCTGGATTCAGGTTGAAAGTTAGCGGAATCTGAAAACAATCCAGCCGTGTAGGCAGCAGCTATTTCTTTGTAATAAGGATGTGTTTTCGGCACGTCCTGATATTTTGGGTCCTTCAAATCCAACATAGGCAAATCCAGCGCCCGCACGAGCATCGCTGCAATATGTTTTTTTGCAATCGGCGCATTTGGCTTAAACTTGCCATCCGGATAACCGCTTATAATTCCACGTCCCACTAAATATTCTACTTCCACGTACAACGACGAAGTATTCTTATTCATATCTTTAAAACCTGCTGCTTGGACACTTTGCATTGTCCCCGTCACAGCCAATAAACAAATTACACACATCATAATCCATTTCTTCAACACCCGATCACCCTCCGCATTTACCTGTCATTTTTCACACAACATGAATATATATGATTTACGCAGGTTGAATATGAGTGAATTTCAAAGAAAATTTTTATGATA
>NZ_JARICI010000030.1 GCF_029257255.1 Sporosarcina sp.
GCGCCTTCTACGAATGGAGCACCGACTTTAACGTCATCTCCACCTACTAAAAGAACTTTGTCAAATGTTACAACCTCATCAGCTTCTCCAGCAACTTTCTCAATGAAAATCTCCTGGCCAGCTTCAACTTTGATTTGTTTTCCACCTGTTTCAATAATTGCGTACATACTTGCACCTCCTCTATTTACTCAGACTCGCCTTCACAGGTGATTCACGAAGAATTCTTGTACCTGATCAGTGCGGTTGTAGCACGGGTGCTACAAACAATAACAGTAAAATATTATCACATAGAAAACTATAGGTCAAGTGTTATCTTTTTGAGCTGTTGGATTGATTGAAACAAATAACAGTAGATAAGTAGAAATAGACCGTTTCCCTGCGTTCCAGACGGACGCGTTCCGGAGGGCCCGCGGTGAGCCAACTTGGTCGCTTCGCTCCCGCAAATTGTCTCACCTGTCGGGCTGATCCTCCCGGAGTGTTTTAGCCACGGGCTCACACGAAGTGAGTCATGCAACCGCTGCCGCAGGACGCGGCGTACTTAGGTTGCCTTCCACTTCGGTGCACTGGATTGTGTTTCAGTATTTTTTATGTGAAAAATAAACCAAACATCGCATCTGTGTGAATTGCAAAATTGAAGAGAATAAAAGACTTCCAGCTTCTAATTGATATACAAGCAAAAAAAGCAAACGTCTTTGAAATATGTTTTATTTAGCTGTATAAAATTTAGTACATCATCTATAATTAGAACTTTTATGCATCAATAAAAAATCACAAGATCTTTTTAGTTTATCTGAATGACTTTTCTTAAACTGTTTCAAGGGAATATTAAATTTAAACCAGTTGAACAAAAAAATATATAAATTCTCCACTACAGCGCAGGCGCAACTGTGGGGTGGGCCGTTGCTGTGAGACAACTAGCATGCTTTTTGCTAGCTGGCTCATGGCGTAAGGCAACCCACCCAGCGCCGAAGCGATTTTAAACTGCCAATCATACTACTTTCAGAAAATCCTATATGTCGAGCGGCGAAACTATACTTTTTTAGTCAAGGGAAAGACGCTTGGAAGCAGAGAGCTGTTCAAATGCTTGCTCGTACTTTCGAAAACGGTAGGAAATAAAATTTTGTATTGCGAGAAATGCAGAGATCATTACATAGGGAAGGCTGTCGGGCAGGTATGTACTCAGGAATAGGCAGAGTGAGGCTGATGCTATGATGGAGTACAGCAGAAATACAGAGCGGGAAGCGTATTTATTATGCTTGTTCTCTAACAAGACAGAAAGCGCTTGTCCGCCGTCTAACGGTAGGATCGGCAAAAGATTGACAGCTAGCAGGAGAAATTGAATTTGAGTAAATTGCGTACTGCCTGGAAAAGTGGAAAGGAGACCGATTACCAGTAGAATTGCTGTGGCAAGCGGCCCGCCCAATGCAATAAGCAGCCGCTGCCGTTTCGTTGCCAGCTGCCGATTGACGATCTGCAATTCTCCTCCATACGGTAATATGGTACAACTGCGAATTTTCATTCCCGATTGTCTAGCCGCCAAAACGTGTCCTAATTCATGAAACACTAAAGAAAATAAGATCATGGCATACAGCGAGACACCGCCCACAATCATAAAGAATAGAAAAATAGGTAATAAAATGGGATGAATGCGAAATTTCATTCGAGGCCGCCTGTCATGTACGTTGCGAGTACAGTCGGTTCCAGTGGTATGCCGTTGCGTTTCACTTTGACATACACCGCATCTTCATCCATCACAGCGATTTCATCACCTCGTCTGACTGTAGTATAAGGCAGTGTCGAAAATGAACCAACAAAACCATAGGTCACTTCATCACCATTATCATATTGAACAGTCACTGTTTTGCCTGATTGCCTTGTATAGCCCGTGAATACAACCAGTCCGCTTCCTTGAGAAGTGATGGATAGCGGTTGCGAATAGGAAATGATTGCACCGTCCTGGTAAGGCTGAAAGGAGTCGTACGCAGAGAACGGATCAAATTCTGTGCCAGTAGATACTGTAATCGACTCATCCTCTCCAATTAACGAAGACACCCATTTTTTCATCACAACAAAATCTTTTCCTGTCGTGACATATTGTGTGACCGGAATATTGATAAGCTGGCGTTCTTCAAGTTTTGCCATGGCAATCACAGACACACTCAATAAGCAAGCGATAATCCATTTTGTCTTCCATTTCATCACTTCCCCTCCCTTACCTGCAGTGTATGAAAGTATCGTGGGGTACATGCGGGATGAAATTAAGCAAATAAAAAAACTCAGCACCATTGAGGTACTGAGCATAACTAGCTATCAAGATTTACCAAATAATGTTTTCAGCTTACCAAAAAAGCCGGGCTTTCCTGTGTCCATAGACATTAACGGCACAGATTCCCCTAATATACGGCGCGCAATATTGCGATAGCCTACTGCTGCAGGATTAGCAGGATCCATTACGACAGGCTCGCCTTTATTGGAAGAAGAAATAACATTTTCGTCGTCCAGGACGATTCCTAGTAAGTCGATCGACAAATGTGTCGTAATTTCATTGACATCAAGCGCATCTCCGCTTTCCATGAGACGTTTTTTGATGCGGTTGATGATCAGCTTAGGCGGCTCTATACCTTCTTCTGATTCGAGCAATCCGATAATACGGTCCGCATCGCGCACGGCAGAAATCTCCGGTGTAGTCACAACGATTGCACGGTCTGCACCCGCAATGGCATTTTTATAACCTTGCTCAATTCCTGCAGGGCAGTCAATCAGAATGTAATCATAGTCCATCTTTAATTCACCAATCAGTTTCTTCATTTGCTCCGGATTGACGGCATTTTTATCTGTAGTCTGCGCAGCAGGAAGTAAAAATAGCCTGTCATCGAAACGCTTGTCTTTGACAAGAGCCTGTTGAATTTTACAGCGTCCTTCTACGACATCGACCAGATCGTAAATAATCCGGTTCTCAAGGCCAAGAATAACGTCTAAGTTCCGCAGACCGATATCTGTATCAATCAAACATATTTTTTTCCCTTGTAGTGCAAGAGCAGTTCCAAGATTAGCTGACGTCGTGGTTTTACCAACGCCGCCCTTACCAGAAGTAACAACAATTGCTTCTCCCAAATTATATACCTCCTTTAAATGTTGCAAGGCCCGGACGTAAATGCCGCAGTTCCTGGAGGCGATCTATCGCAATCTGCCCATTATCATGGATATACGCACATTCCATTTCAGGCTGTTCAGATAGAATCGTTAACTCATCAGTCATTGTTTCAATTTTATCCGCAATCTTTAAATGTGTCGCTTCCAGCCAGGATGCCGCGATGACAGCATCTAAATTACCTTCAGCTCCTGCATGTGCTATACCTTTTAGCCTACCCAAAATGTAAATACTTCCGCCTGCGATTACTTGGGCGTTTGGATTCACATCTCCGATAATGACTAAATCGCCGGCTGCCTTCACAATTTGTCCAGATCGCACAATACCGATATACGTTTCGGATTGTTTTTCGACCAGCCTTTGCTGACACTCTTCTAACGATATGACATCACTCTGAACCTTTGAAACACGTAAATGAGGAGAATGATGAATGACCGAGAGAATGCTTTTCATATCTTGTTCATCACAATAGCGATGGCCGGTATGCAGCTGCACTTCTGCAACGCCTTCAAGTCCGCTTCCCTGCACTTTTTCTTCCAGTTCTTCTAATAAATCAGAAAAAGCGCAATACTCGTCCAATCGAAGCACCAAACCGTCTTTCGTCCCTTTGATTGTTACCAATTGTGATTTCGTCATCCACATCACCTCGCAATGCTTAAAAACCCGCTTGTTTTTGATTAAATCGTTTTGTAGTAATTTGTTTAAAAGTCCAACCGAACATCACAATGAACAGCGAATTCGCAATGACTGTCGGTAGCAACCGGCTTGTTAGGAATTCATTGAAATCAATAGATGTCAGCGCAATAATGCTGGCAAATAGATAAGATAGTAGCTCTAGCAATACAATCATCACCAGCGATAATACCATGACCGTAAATGTATGCCGCTGAATCTGCCGAATCACTAAAGTAGATACATAGCAAATGAGCGGATACATAAATGTGTATAGTCCAATAATATCAATGTGATACATATCATACAAGAGGCCAAGGATGAATCCATATAAAATCGCGCGCTGACGGCTATAATAGGCCGCAATGAAGATTAAGTACACAATCAAAAATCTTGGAACAAAAACAAACAGCTCACCATTTTTCTCAATAGGTGAAAACAGGCTGAAAATCGGCTCCAAGAAAAATAAGATAACTGCAATGAGAGGGATGACGAACCGAGTCATGATTCATCCTCCCCCTCTTCGTCTACAGAGTTTCCACCGTCCGTACCGTCCACAACCTTCGATGAACGTTTAGCGATCATGACGTGGTCGAGCATTGAGAAGTTTGCCGCGGGACGAATATAAGCAAGTTTTGTTAAACCATAGTCATCCGTTGAAACTTCCGTAATTTCCCCTATCAAGATACCTTTCGGGAAAATTCCGCCGAGTCCGGAAGAAGTAACCTGCATTCCTTTTTTTACATCAAAACTGGAATCGATTCGTTTCATAATCAATTGACGCGACTGACGATCAAATCCTTCGATTAAGCCGAAAATCTCTTTATCGCCAGAAATCATTGCTGCAACACGGAAGTTAATATTTTCAGTAGATAATAATTCGACTGTGGAAGAAAACGGTGTTGAAAGCACGACTTTTCCAATTAGTCCTTGTGCCGTAATAACAGCCATATTGACTTTTACTCCGTCAGTCGTTCCTTTATCCACAATCAATTTATCTTCCCATTGATCTGGATTTCGTGAAATGACAGTGGATTGAATAGGTTCATAGGAACGCAAATCATCCAGCTTCTTGACAATATCGCGCAGTTTCACATTATCCGCTTTCACGTCGACCAGCTCGGCCTGTGTAGCCGCATACGCATCCAGTCGTTCTTTCAATCGTTTGTTTTCGTCGTATGTATTAAGCATCGTATCAATATTTTCAATAATCCCCGTAACAAAATGAGCCGGTTTCGTGAACATCGACTGTCCGAAACCGACAACATCCTTCACTACTTGTTCCGGCAAATTGGAATGGTTCCGGTCACGAAGTGAGAATGCAATTAATGCCACAAGGACGATTACTCCTACTAATAAAATGATTAATCGTTTATTGGAAAAAAAACGTGGCATTGCCTACATCTCCTCCAATTATTTTACTTGCATCTTTTTGATAATCTCTAAGTTATCCAATGCTTTTCCGGTACCTAAAGCAACACAGTCTAATGGCTCTTCTGCAATAAATACAGGCATATTCGTCTCATCAGAAATCACCTTGTCCAAATTACGAAGCATCGCGCCACCGCCAGTTAAGACGATTCCACGTTCCATTACGTCAGAAGAAAGCTCAGGTGGTGTTGTTTCAAGCGTTTTTTTGACGCCTTCTATAATCTGTAAGATAGATTCACGAAGTGCCTCCACAATTTCTTCTGAAGAAATCTCAAGCGTTTTCGGAAGTCCTGTCAACAAATCACGACCACGAATATCCATCTTCTCTGCTTTCACTGCATCTTTAGCAGAACCGACTTCAATTTTGATTGCTTCAGCCGTACGCTCACCGATTGTCAGGTTATAAGTTTTACGAATATAACTGATGATCGCCAAATCCATCGTGTCCCCACCGACACGGATTGATTCACTTGTTACAATACCGCCAAGAGAAATAACTGCGACTTCTGTTGTACCTCCACCTATATCGACGACCATACTGCCCGTTGGTTCCCAAACTGGCAAATTTGCTCCGATTGCTGCCGCGAAAGGCTCTTCAATTGTAAATGCATCTTTCGCTCCAGCCTGACGAGCCGCATCAATTACAGCGCGTTGCTCGACAGAAGTAATTCCGTATGGCACACAAATCATGACATTCGGCTTTTTCCAAGAACCTCCAGCTGCTTTCGTTGCTTCTTTCATGTAATGCTCAATCATTGCAGTCGTTGTTTCAAAGTCTGCAATAACCCCATCTTTCATCGGGCGAGTTGCCACGATGGAACCTGGTGTACGTCCAATCATATTTTTAGCAGCACTACCGACTGCTACGATTTCATTTGTCACAGTATTTTTTGCTACTACGGAAGGTTCCCGCAGCACAATACCTTTACCTTTAATAAATACTAGAGTATTGGCTGTCCCCAAGTCGATTCCTACGTCTTTCGTTCCAATTCCAAACAAATTATTTCTTCCTTTCTGCATAACCGTCAACGGCCTTCTTAAAAGCATACACCACATTATAACGGAAAGGTAACTAAATTTACAGTAGAGCCTCGCGAGAATCCCAAAAACACGAAAAAAGAGACCGATTTCCCAGTCTCTCACATGCATCTTACAGTCTAACGGCACGCTCAGATATAGCCCTTATCCTTCAAACTGATGAATTTCTGGTCACCAATGATAATATGGTCGAGTACGTCGATACCCATAATTGCCCCCGCCTCCATTAATCGCTTGGTCACTTCGATATCTTCGCGGGACGGCGTTGTGTCTCCGCTCGGATGATTGTGCGAAATTATCATCGAAGCCGCGGAACGCTTAAATGCCTCACGGAACACTTCTCGCGGATGAACAATCGAGCTGTTCAGACTGCCAATGAAAATAGTCTGTTTGTGCAGCACTTCGTTTTTTACATTCAGAAATAAAACTACGAAATGCTCCTGATTCAACGAAGACATATCCGTCATCAAATAATTCGCTGCATCTTCAGGCGATCGAATTTTATAGCGGTCCTGCGGTGACGTGCGGTATAACCGTTTGCCGAGCTCTGCAGCTGCTAAAATATGTACTGCCTTCGCTTCACCTATCCCTTTGATTTCCGTCATTTCTCCTACTGTCATCCCAATTAAATCCTGCAGGCGATCGACTGTCGATAAAACGCGGTTAGCGAGCACTAGAACTGATTCAGAACGAGTGCCTGTCCGCAGTAAAATAGCCATCAGTTCTTGATTCGAAAGACTTCCAGCCCCCTCCCGAATCAGCCGTTCTCTCGGTCGGTCCGCCAAATGAACATCACGAATCATCATTTTAGGCGCTAAATCAAGTGGCATGTTTGGCGGCACCTGCTTCCAGCACAATTACGTCTTCCTCACGTAAACGTTCAATTAATTGGGCAATCGGCAGTCCGACAATATTCTGGTATTCTCCTACAATAGATTCAACAAACAGCATACCTTCTGTCTGGATACCATATGCTCCCGCTTTATCTGCTGCGTCACCGGAACGGACGTATTCTTCGACAAGCGCGAGATCTAATGTTCTAAACTTAACTTGTGACGAACTGGAAAGCTGGATCTTTTTACCTTTTGATAAAACAGTTACGCCTGTAATTACTTCATGAACCTGTCCCGACAATTCCATAAGAAATTCCACTGCCTGAGCGTCGTTTTTAGGTTTCGGATACACATTGCCATTTCTCACTACAATAGTGTCTGCTGCGATGACTATAGAGCCTGCCGAATTTGCGTATACTGCTTCTGCCTTCATTTCGGACAAACGTACCGCGTATAGTTGCGGCTCTTTCGGCGTGTAGGGCAGATCCTCATCAACATAACTTGGTTTAACTGTAAAATCTAAGCCTGCAAGTTCCAGCAGCTCTTTACGTCTGGGTGAAGAGGATGCGAGAACAATTGGTTTTGTACTGGTGAATTTCATTGGGAAAACCTCCTTTTTTATCAGTGTACGCGATTGGAGGTGATTTGAAAAAGGTTGAAAACTGTTTTTTAGTTATGATTTCGAATCAAAATTGAATTTTGAAGCATGAATCCTGACTTGTATAATGTGCCAGGACATGTAGCCTTGCGATCGAAGAATCCTTGGTAAATGCAGAGATCGCAGTGATTTTCTTCTCTAGATCAGATTCTTTTTTCGCTTCTTTCCCTTCTTTCGATAAATCAATTTTCGATAGATCGTCAGCGAGAAGTGCTTTTTCCACTTGCTTGATGTCCGCAGACTTGCAAGTACCCGGAGCCAGCTGTATTTTCTTTTTAAATGCATCCTCACCTTCTTTTAAGACCACTTGACTCTCTGTCAACCAGACAGCCCCCCAAATATAGAATTGATCGTTCACCTGCACGATAGACGTGTTAGCGAGTGACGGGTTCGCCGCCGCAAAATCCGTAGCAGACTCTTTACTAGAAAAAACACCGTGCTGTTTGACGAACATCGTGATAGCATCACCATCCGCCGCTTTTGTTTCTTCTGCACTGTCTTTGCTCGGTCCAGATGTTGTGACCGTTTTATCAGGTGTTGCTTCTTTTCCTCCTGTACTGAAAATCGTTAGCCCGATGACAAGGATCGCGACAAGTCCAATGCCGACTCCCTGAATCATTGCTCGGATCACCGTAAATTTTGAATAGGATCTGCGGAAATTCATTTGAGTTCACTCCACTTTTTTCTTCACTTTACCAAAGCGGACACGAAAAAGGACAAGACTCTTGTCGTCTTGTCCTTGATTATTTTCTGTTTTAATTCAACAATCCTATATACCATTCGACAAGCTGTGCGCCATAAAAATACGCGATGAGTGCAGCTGCTGCGATTGACGGGCCAAACGGGACTGGCGTTTTACGTCCTTGCTTCGTTCGTTTCAAGAAGATCACGCCGACAATTGCGCCAATTAATGAAGCTAAAAATAAGGTGAATAGAGTTTGTGTGATTCCAAGCACTAATCCGATTACAAGAAATAACTTAATATCTCCACCGCCCATGCCACCGTTCGACACAATTGCGATGAGTAACAAGACGCCGAATCCGACTGCTGCGCCTATTATACTGTCCCACCAGGGAGTCAGCGGACTGAAGATACGCAAAATGAAAATCGCAATGCCAAACGGCAGCAAGATTTTATTCGGGATTAGCATGTATTTTAGATCGGATACTGTCACAATGACGAGCATGGAAATGAATAGCAAAGCGACTGCCAGTTCCAGTCGGAAACCAAAATGCAGGTAGGCTGCGACAAAGAGCAAGCCTGTAATCAGTTCCATCAGCGGATAGATCATGCTGATTTTCTCTCCGCAGCCACGGCACTTACCTTTTAGGAAGACAAAGGAAAATACCGGAAACAGATCAACAAGCGTCAATCTACGATCGCACGTGGTACAGTGCGACGGTGGCTTAACAATCGACTCTTTCAACGGAACCCGCAAGCCGACTACGTTAAAGAACGATCCAAACGTGATCCCGTAGAGGAAGAAAAATATGCAAATTACCCATTCCATAGATTGCCCCCTAATCTGCCGTCTCGTCGCCAGTCATTTTGTTGATCGTTGTCGGATCCTCTTTCAACGAAGAAGGTGGTGCATCCAGTTTCGGCGCCTCATTCTGCAAATTCTCGAGATCTGGACGGAAAAATGCGTTAATTGAAATCACCAATTCCATCGGTTCCACTTCAGAATCCTCTTCTGTTTTCTCAGCAGTTGCTTTAAACTGGATCGTTTCAACGTTTAGAATCCTTTTCATCTGTTCGAGTTCGTCAATGAATTTTTCGACCTGGTCATAACTATTCGCGACAAGTTCCACTTCCATCAACACGGTTTCCAAGTTTTGCACGTCTTCAGGCATTGTTTCGATTGCTGTTACTTCTTTAGAAAATGTTACACCGTTTACCTGGCTTCCTGACTTCACTTCTGCTTTTTCTATCTGCAGAAGTAGTCCGTCTTCCAGTGGAATGACCGGCACTTTCTGTTGGAGCGGCTGAGAGGTAAAGGTTTCATCCGTTTCTTTATTTGCCAATTGCTTTCGCAAAGCAAAAAGAGTATCCCGCTCGGTTGACAGCTGGAGAGCAGCTTGTTCACGTTGATCTTTTGCAGGAAGGTAGATATTATAGACGGAATAAAATACAAGGGCCATCAAGAATATTGAAGCTAACAACACAAGTCCAATCTCCATTTGACGCTTCGTGAAATAGTTATTCATTTGTACCGCCTCCTTCTGTTTCGTCTTCAGGCGGTTGTTGCTCATCAGCAGGTTGATCCTCTTCAGTCGGTGATTCTTCAACCGGCTGATCGATTGCATTTGGATCTACGACTGCATCCTGCGCAGTGATACCTCGCTCATCAAGGAATTGCACGAAATATCGGGCTACATATCTGGGTAACACATTCGCATCCAGATTTTCTTCATCGAGTTCTTCCGTTTCAACTTGTTCAAAAGTCGCAGCATGAACCAATGAAGAAGCTTTCATGCGTGTCAGATAATGGGCTGCTTCCACCATATCATCGAATTGCACGTCGAATGTGGCTTCATTCGGTGCAGTGAAAGTGAATTCTAGGAAGAAACCTCGTTCAGGCAGAGCTTGTACTAAATCTTGAATAAGTGGAACGGTTTTGTAGTGATAACCTTCAAGCCACTCTACAGTTGTTTTGAGACTAGCTTTTTCCTGACCAAACTGAGATGGGCGTAATTGAGATGTGATCGCTTCTTCTTGTTTTTGAATTTCAAAAGTCTGTTGCTGAAGCCCGTGCGCTTCGCCTTCATTCTTTTGAGCTAGCCAGAACAGGATTGCCCAGCTGACGATCGCCGCTAACAAAATCACAATCGCAATCCAAAGAAAAGTGGACCGCTCCTTTATTTTTTCTGGGAGCAGGTTAATATCGACTAACATATGTAATTACACCTCTTCCTTCAGTGCAAGACCGATTACGCGATGGAATTCTGCAGAAACAACAGAACCATCTACACAACGAATCGGTTCCTTCACAAGCGGAAGTGCCTCAATCGCCAGACGTTCTCTAACCATTTGCAGCAGCTCGTCCTGCTGACTATATGTACCGTTCCATAGTAAATGAGTGATTGCCGCTTCACTTTCAGCTAAATTAAATCGATAGAAGTTCGCTAGTTTTTCAAGTTCCATGACGATGGTCATTGGATCCACACTATGTTCGTTTAACGCTTCGCCAGTTGTCAGGCTGAGAGGGACTTCAAGTTCCATTGAGCGAATGAACAACGGGAAATGGCTGTAGAAAATGGATACTGTTAGGCTGCGGCCACGCAGATCTGCTAGAAGGATGTGCTCTTCGCCGGTGAACTGGTATTCTTTGTGTGCCAGGCGGTATAGTGAAAGTGGAGCAATATCCGCAACGACAGGGACCATCTTTGCTGCTTCCAGTGCATTTTCATATGTCTGTACTACACTTTCTTTTGACGCAATTAAAATGGCTTCATTCTGTGCACTGTTTGCTGTGTAAGGAATGACGTCAAATACCGGATCGTCGAATGGCAAATAAATGGTTGAGCCGATTTCTATAAAGAAATGTCCTTTTAGTTCTTCATCCATTACTGTTTCGGGATAAGCGACTTTTCGGATGATTACATAGGCGTCTGGGGCTAGGAATGCCACATTACGCTTCGTGAGCCCCCAGTCTTTAGCAGCCTCTGTAAGTAAATGTTCAAGAGCAGCCACATCAGCTACACGGCCTTCTTCAATTACATGGGCCGGCATAGTAATTTCATTTGCTGATTCGAGAATTAGCGGATCAAGTGTCTTAATTCGGATATATCTAACTGCATCATCTTCAAATGTTAAAGAATAAGTTTGTTTTTTACGGTTAAATAAAGATGTTGGAAGAGATATGTTTGATAAAGGTGTTTTTAATTTTGAAAAAATAGTCATGGGGCAGCTCCCTTCAAACAAAAGCAATGATCATTCGAAGTAATTTTTTATATACTTCAATTATGCTAAGTATAGCAAATGCAGTGATGGAATGAAAGATTCCTAGTATATAGTGTGATTTACTATATTTTATTCTTTCATGTCACCGCAAGGCTCTGTCCCTACAACTAAATCTTTACCACTCTCTTCAATCATTTCACGGGTTGCTTTTTTGAAAACTATTTTGTTCTGACCGGTTACTGAATTTCCACAAATCCAGGAAGGCTGCGCATCAGCAACATACATCGAATTATTGGCCAACCCTTCTCCGTCTAAATAACCCTGATCAATAAGCGTAGGTATCCCAACAGACTTCATATATCCGTCCGGAGATTCGTAATTAATAAAGTACAGATCTGCTGCTTCAATAATATTAACTGCATTGGCTTTCTCAGAGCCAATTTTTGAGTTTTCAATGATGGTTGAAATGGAAGGAATAGCTATTGCAGCTATTATTCCGATGATCACTATAACTGCAAGCAATTCAATGAGGGTGAGTCCTTTTGAATTACTAATCATTTTCTTCACTATCATTTCCCTCCTTATTTAAGAGTGATTATACAGGTTACTAATCTGTTCCTTGTTAGCTAGTTATTTAAACATACGCAAGTATGTGAAATTAAATTAAAAAGACCCTGCAGAATTTTTTCTCTGCAAGGTCTAGAGTAATTTGAAATTAGGAATTGCTTGGGGAATACCTTACCTATTTTAGTTAAATCAACGTGTTATCTTAACATTTCCATCATTTTTTGCTTTTGTACCCGCGTCGTTAATTTCCTTAATAGTAGCATCGGAATATTCAACTGTCTTTTCTGCTTTCCAATTAGCAGAACCAGTAAAAGTGTTTCCGCCATCTTTTTTCGATACATAAACATCTTCACTATCTTTTTTATCTTGGAATTTTCCAGCATCATCAATAAGTTTTTCTTCGAAAATCATTTTCAAAGTTACCTTATCACCAGTTGGATCAGGATGCTCGGCTAAATAAAGATTTGCAGCAGAAATAATATTTAACGCATCAGCATGTGTCGCCTTAATACGGGAATTATCTATTATATTCCCAATAGCCGGTACCGCAATCGCAGCAATAATACCTAAGATAACAATTACCGCCAATAACTCAACCAGCGTCAAACCTTTTTCATTTTTCAATTTCTTTTGTAGAAACTTTTTCATGTAGTTTCCTCCTCTGTGTTTTTCGTACTCTATGAATTTAGTATAGCAGAGAGATTAGGAAATTAACACTACAAAAATTACAAAATATTAATTTTACGATAAAATTATGTTTTATCTGTTACAAACTATCTATCTGTTCAAACATACTAAACATCGGCATCATAATTGCCAAAACTATAGTCCCTACTATCATCGCTAGAAAAACGATCATTAAAGGCTCTATTAAAGCCTTTAAACGATCTGTTGCAGCTTCTACTTCTTTCTCATAGAAGTCTGCTACTTTTGACAACATGGAGTCTAAGGACCCAGTTTCTTCACCTATCGCAATCATGTGCGGTATAAGCGGAGGAAATGCCCAATGATTAAGCATCGGCTGTGTTAATGATCCGCCACGTTCCATTGACTCCCTTGATTCACCAATTACTTTCGAAATCACCGAATTTCCTACTACTTTTTCAGTCATAGCAAGCGACTGTAAAATCGGTACGGAACTAGAAAACATTGAACTAAGTGTACGAGTCATCATGGCCAATGAAGACTTCTGTACGATGTTACCGAAAATAGGGAGTTTTAATATAATTGAATCCAGCATGTATTTCCCTTGAGGATTATTACGGATTAATAAAATACCTATAACAACTGCCGCCGCAATTAAGCCTAAGAGATACCAGTAGCTCTGGACAAAATCACTAGCTTTTAGGACAAACATAGTCAGCCAAGGCAACTCACCACCTATGCTGTCAAACATCTCTACAAACATCGGTACTACGAATGAAAGAAGGAATATAACCACTCCAACGGATATTATACCCACAACAATAGGATAGGATAATGCCGAAATCACTTTTTGTCTCGAACGATAAGCTTTCTCGTAATGATCAGCCAGTTGATCTAATGATTCATCTACTGTACCTGAAACTTCCCCTGCCCTGATCAAATTTAAAATTAAAGGTTCAAATACTTTAGGATGTTTTGCAAACGCATCTGACAGCGGTGTTCCTGTGCGCAAGTCTTCTTGCACCAAAGTCAATATTTTACGAAATGCCGGCTGTTCCACCTGCATAGCCAGGATTCTGACTGCATCCACGATTGTTACACCAGCTTGAAGCAAAGTTGAAAACTGACGCAAAAACATAATGAGTTGATCACGTTTTACCGGACTGCCAATGGTAATATCTTTTGTTAGAACCGTCTCTTTCTGTTCCACAAGACTAACAACTCGAATCCCTTCGTTTTTAAGTTTTATTGCAGCGTCTCGCTTATTAGTGGCCGTTACAGTACCACGACGAATAGATCGCGAGTCACGCCCTTCATACATAAAACGCGCCACAGTCAGTCAGCTCCCTGCAGATACGGTAATGCAGCTTCATACGAAATAATTCTTTGTTCCATAAGATTTTTAACCGAATTATCCATCATATGCATTCCTAATGCACGACTAGTTTGGATGACGTTTGGAATTTGATGTACTTTTTCAGATCGGATTAAGTTTGAAACGGCTGAATTATTGATCATAATTTCTGTCGCTGCTCGTCTGCCCAATTTATCAATCGTTGGGAATAACCTCTGAGATACAACCGCTGTCAAGACACCTGCCAATTGCACACGAATTTGTGCCTGCTGACCATGAGGAAATACATCTATTATTCTATCGATCGTTGAGGCAGCACTCCATGTATGCAGAGTGGCTAATACTAAGTGTCCAGTTTCTGCAGCAGTGATAGCCGTTGAGATGGTTTCAAGGTCACGCATTTCACCCACTAATATGACATCGGGATCCTGACGCAGAGCGGCACGCAAACCATCAGCAAAGGAGAGTGTATCAAATCCAACTTCCCGTTGATCAATTATGGACGAACCATGATCATGCATATACTCAATAGGATCTTCCAGTGTGATAATATGCTTTTTCATCGTTTCATTCATATAACGAATCATGGCTGCTAATGTAGTCGATTTACCTGAACCCGTTGGCCCTGTGACCAATATAAGACCTTGTGCAGTATCGGAAAGATTTTTGAGTGTCCCTGGCATATTCAAATCATCGATTGTAGGAATCTTTGTTGGGATTGTCCGAAATGCTAATGAAATGGAACCGCGCTGTTGGAATGCGTTGACACGAAAGCGTGCGACACCATCAATTTCATAGGAGTAGTCGATCTGCCCTACTTCTTTAAAAGTAGGAATCATTTTTTCAGGTATGGTTTGATAGGCGATTTCTTTCGTATCATCTTCGTTTAGTGAAGTTTCTCCAAAGCGTTTCAAATCTCCGTGAATACGGAAAATCGGTGGAACATTAACTGTTAAGTGAATATCTGAAGCTTTAAGTTTAAAGGCTTCCGTCAGTAATTGATCGATTCGTTCTGTCACTGCACACACTCCTATTCCATCAAGGCCACTCGTAATACTTCCTCAGTAGTTGTAATGCCCTGCTTTACTTTTTCTAAACCATCATCAATTAAGAAGATTGTCGCGCTTTTCTCGGCTATTTCACGTAAAACAGTAGGTGCTGCATCACGGTTGATGGCATCACGCATTTCCGCATTCATAATCAATACCTCATGAATCGCGATGCGCCCCCGATAGCCAGTCATATTGCATGATGGACATCCAGAACCTCTATTGATTACTTCAATTTCCATACCGCGCTTCGCGAAAATCTCTTTTTCCCGTTCAGAAGCGGGCTGGCGAGTTCCACAGTCCCTGCATACCCTTCTAATCAAACGCTGTGCAACAACAGCGTTCAAAGAAGCAGTTAACAGAAACGGCTCCACACCCATATCAAGCAGACGTGAAATCGAAGCGACGGAGTCATTTGTATGAATTGTACTTAACACTAAGTGACCAGTCAAGGAAGCTCGAATTGCAATTTCTACTGTCTCTTTATCACGGATTTCCCCTACCATAACTATATCGGGATCTTGTCTTAGTATAGACCGTAATCCTGCAGCAAATGTAAGCCCGACATTCGAATTCACTTGAATTTGATTGATACCTTCAAGTTGATATTCTACAGGATCTTCAATCGTAATGATATTTACTTCCTCACTGTTCAATCTGTTAAGTGCCGCATAAAGAGTGGAAGATTTACCCGAACCGGTCGGGCCCGAAATTAAGACAATTCCGTTCGGTTTCTCTATTTCTTCTAAAAATCGCTGTAGGTTTGTATGTCCAAAACCAAGTTTCGCTAAATCATTCAATGAGCTACTCAAGTCCAAAATCCGCATAACAATTTTTTCGCCGAAAACAGTTGGCAGCGTAGACAAACGCAAATCAATTGGACGAAAATCGATGGTTACTTTTATGCGCCCGTCCTGTGGCGTACGTGATTCTGTTATATTCAGGTTGCCCATAATCTTAATTCGTGCAATTAGCATAGATTGCATATGCTTTGGAAGAATCCGCTCCGTCTGCAGCTTGCCATCGATCCGAAAACGGATGATGACTTGATGCTCTTGTGGATCTATATGAATATCACTAGATTTCATAGAAACTGCGCTCGAAATGATTTGATTGACAAGGCGCACTACTGGAGAATCATTATCCACAATATCTTCTTGCTGTTGATCCGTCTGTTGCTCCGGTTCTTCAAAAACTAAGTCATCAAATAGTTCATCATCGTAGTATCTTGTAATCGTTCGCGTTATATCATCTTTTGAAGCAATTGCAGTTTCAATATGGAAACCTGTCGACAGACGCAAATCTTCTATTGTGTTGTAATCCATAGGGTCTGCCATCGCAACAAACAACTTATCGTTATCCTTTTTAAGTGGAACAATCATTTTCTGCTTCGCTAATCCTTTTGGCACAATATTAAAGAGTTTCGGATCAAATGGATACCTGAATAAATTCACATGAGGGATTCCAAGCTGAAACTCTAGCACTTCTATAAGTTGCTGTTCAGTAATATAACCACGCTGTAATAAAGCGTCACCCAGACGCTGATCACGCGGTTTATCCTTTAGCGTAGTCATTAGCTGTTCATCAGTCAGCAAACCGGATTCTATTAATAAATCCCCTAGTCGTTTTCTCGTTGTTGCCATCTGAATCCCCCTTTGTTAATCGATCGGATTACCATTCTTGTCGAACTTCATGATGTTTCCGCCTTTGTCATAGATAACCTCGTTGTCATCTTTTCCATCTGATGCATTCGGCTTGCCTGTATTACTGCCAGAGTTTCCGGATTGTCCTGCAGTACTGCCATCACTCGGATCTGTTTTTCCCGAACCCGTATTATTTCCGCCATTTGTGTTTCCATTTGAAGAGCCATCGCTCCCTGATGTTCCGTTATTATCACTAGTACTTCCATCCGTTCCACTGCCTGAATTGTCTGCAGGCTTTTCAGGCTGAATCAAATGATGGCGTTCAATTCGAGACTGAGGCACATAGAAGTCTACTGAAATATCTTCATAGTTTTCAAGTTGCCCATTAAGCAATACTTTCCGTTTAACTGTAGCTTCTAAGCCCTTTTTACCGATAGCTAACGTTTCTTTAACGCCAGGTGAAATAAATGCACTGTAGCGTATAACTGTTTTCGGTTCATACGTAATCAAAGTCTCCACTTCTGGCTCATAGGAATGAACAAACGGCAGGCCTTCAATTGACAGTTCAAGTTGAGAGTTTGTCCATGACGTATGAATAGTGAAAACCGTTTGATTTGGATTGGAGAACATAAAGTTTAAGCCAAGCTTACGATTAATCGCCGCTTCAAATCCAGGCTGAACCTCAGCAGTTAATTCACTGCTGATATTACGCTCGTCTATGATCCAATTCGTTTGCAAAGCCGCTGCATATAGCATAGAAGCCATAATCGTCATTTGAACATCATTTGCTCCAGCAGATTCCTTACCTTCTAAAAACTCCATAAATGAAAACGTAGAATTAGGTTGAATCTCAGTTCCATCAAGGTCTTCCATAATCAATCGAAGACCTTTCGGCAACCCATCTAATTTATAAGAAGTCGAAGCAATTGTTTGGGTCTGTGAGTACAGTTCTGGAACATATTCTGGTAAGTGAATACGCTGCGGCATAATACCACTGCGTACAAACTCTTCAATTTTAGAAGCAATTGTTTCCACTTCAGTTTCAGTAAAAGAAAGCGATTCGAAATTCTGTTTAAGAACAGTCCGCAAACCATCACGGGAAACATCTGCGATCAGCGCGTTGTCATGACTCGATGCTGCCTGACTTAATGTAGCATCAACGTCAAACGTAACCACTTCAGATGGAACTTCTACTGAATAATCCTGGACAAGCAATTCCACTTGTAAATTATCTTCAAGTTCTACGAAATCAGCTGCAAGCTTTTCTTTCGCTTTCTTACGGCTTTGTTTGGAAATATCAAACGGACCGACATATGTATGCTTGCCGAAGCGCTTGATATTTGAGAGAAAGCCGTCACCGGCGTAGGTGTCTTGGACGAACAGTGTTGATAATGCAATAATTGCCGCTGCCCAAAGTATGCTAACAGTGTATAATTTTTTCTTCATCAGATCCCACCTTTTTATCCGTTTCTAAAAATTAATAAGTTACTTTATCTAGTACAGGTGGTTGCAAATTAATATGGACATGACCTTTAGAAGATACTGGTTCATCAGAATCTTCATCATTTACAGAGCCGCATTTTTTCTCATACTCGTCTACTGTTAATTGCGTTGCGTTACTATGCTCTGGTTTAGAACTATTTAAATAATATACTTTACTATCATCAGTAGATAACTTTCTAACTTCCAAATCCTTAACGCAAACTCTCGAATCTTCAAGTATTAGAATATCTGACTTCAAATAGTTACCATAGATTTTTGTGTCATCTAAATCTAATGTTGTGCTAGAAATTATACGATCAGCCCAAATTATACTATCTTCTGTTTTTCCACCATTGCCCAACTTCAAAGTTCCACCTATACTTATTTTCGAATCTTCTAACTTAAAATGAGTATCTGAAGTAAAACTTCCTATTACAACTAAATTAACATCTTCTAAATCAGAACCATTTCCAGCACTAATATTTCCTCCTACGAAAATGTCAGAGTCGTCACCTTTAAATTTCACAGGAGTTTCAAAATTTCCGCCTATTTTAACTATGGAATTTTCAATATCGAAACCATTACCAGCAATAGTGTTGCCCCCTACTGACAAACTTGAGTCACCAAGATTTAATATACCGCCGCCTGTATTCATGATACCACCAACTTCGATATTAGAGTTTTCGATATCACTTCCACTTGATCTGTAATCTTTAATTACCTTCATATCAGTTTTATTAAATTTATTTGTAACTGAATTTACTTGATAATCATTAGCTACTATAAAAGAATTTTCAATATCAGCTGTTTGCATTTCTAACTTTTGCTTTACAGTCAAATGCACTTTATTCATTTTAGTTGTGCCACCGTTTAAATTTCCAACAACTAATTTAGATCCTGAAATATCAATTGAGTTCCATGCACTCAGAATTCCTTTTATCACTAAATCAGTATCTCCTACCTTTAAGTCTTTAGATTTAAAATTCTCTAATATATTAAAATATGAGTTTTCGACATTTACTTTACCCCAAGAATCTAGGGAATTTGTAATATATAATTTTGATTTATTAATGTTATAGTTTTCTTCGTTCTTACTTGATAATGTACATTCTTTATTTTCTATATTTCCTATAATCTTAGAGCAAGCTTTCATCTTTCCAATTCCAACTACTTCTTCTGGGTTTCGTGGTGAATTTGGCTCTTTTAAATTCGGCATTCCACCCCCTCCAATCTCTGGAGGAGTTGCTCCATCTCCGCTGTCATCGGGAGAGTCAATCCCAGTGATCTTCACAGGAGGAAACTCGTATATTAATTTAAAATTTAACGCTTTATGTTTTCCATTGTTTCCCATCTCCCCTATTACGTCTCCATCTAATAATAAGACAATAGGATCTTCGGGCTTTATATTTGTCCATGGAATATCTATAACTTCGGCTGCCGTTAATTTGTGAAAAAAAGGTTTAACCAATGTTTTACTACCTTCATTTTTCAGAGAATTTATTCTACTATCCAAAATATTCTCTTTGAAATTTCTAGCGATTTCAATTCTAACTTTATTATAAATTTCAGGAGTCGCTTTTTTAAAATCAATTTCACCAACTTTTTCATCAAAGGATTCTTCTAAATCCTTAGTATTATATATCTTTTCTAATTCAAATTTATAGTAATCTAGCCCTGCTTCCGCAGATACAACTACTAAATTATTCTCATCAACCGTCTTCTCTTGAACAGTGTTACTAATTGCACCTCGCATAAAAACAGCTGTAATTATAGTGATAAAAACAATGGCAAATAAAACAATTACTAATGCAAACCCTCTTTCCTTATTCAGAATGTCCACATAACCATCTCCTATAATTTATCAATTGTTTTCATCTTTTGTTTTATAACGTGAAATAGTAGTTGATATTTTGACACGTTTCTTCTTATTAATAGGATCTATTAATATTAAATCATTTAATTCCAAGTCGTTTTCAACTTTAATCTTTACATTATCTTCATTTTCGTAAAAACTATTTTTTGCTGAAGGCTTAAATTTCTGATTTTTAATTTCAGGTAGATAGTGATAACTATTGCTAATGACACCATTGAATGAGTTTATTACACTATTATTACTGTCCAAACATTCATTTATTCTGATTTCATCATCGGTTATTGATAATTTATATGTAAAACAATTCCTATGAACTTGTTGCATTTCCGAAATAATATAATTTGCTTCTTGTTGTAATTGCAAGGAAGTTGTTTCAGAAACATTAAACTTAGTTGCAATCGAAACTGTAGTCCATATAATACCTGTCACAAGAGTTAGTAAAACTAAAGTCGCTAGTACCTCTATTAACGTCATACCAGCCTCTTTCTTAACCATACTAACTACTCCTTTAATCTAGCATGAGATAACCGAATGTCTCGCTAGTTAATTTTGTATCTTTTGTTATTTTAATATGGATTTTATAGAGTTCTTTTTTTCTTGAACCTTCCACTTCTCCATCGCCACTACAACTTTGGTTAGTTAATTCATTGTTGTAGCAATCAATCTCTACTAAGTAACTATCTTTTTCTTTTTCAATTTCTTTCTCATATCGTTCGTAATCCCCTAAATCATAATTGATTTCGAGATCTAAATTAAATAAAGAATTAGGACTATCTCTAAGTTTAACTAATTCTTGCTTAGCCATATTCATAGTTTCCAACTTAGCTTCCGTCCGATTATTCATAGTATTCATCTGTGGAAAAATCGTCATAAAGCCAACAAAAACAATTCCAAGAATCGTCAAAGCAGCCAAGATCTCTACCAATGTCATTCCCTTTTCATTGTCCACTTTCATGACGTCTCTCCTCTCAACTCTAATTCAGTATTTTCATATGATACACTACTCTCTCGAACTAAATACCTCATTTTACTGATTAACGAAAGATATTCAAACTCTATTAAGTCTATTGTCTCATTAAACTACTCAACAAGTAAAGTGACCCAACAACAACTCTTATGTACTTTTCGTTACCAATCAAATCAATATCCTCTGAAGACATCACCTGGCTATTCATTATCGGACAAACTGCCTGCAAATCTTCAGCTTTGGCAGCTTGTGGATGTGGAAAATCTACAAAAGTAAAACTATGAGCAATAGGCGCCAATACCTTCAACACTTCTTCATAATCTTTAGTATTCAACATCCCCACAACCCAATCGACTTGAATGCCAGGAAATTCGGCTTGGATTGTCTTCACAAGCATTCTAGCTGCGGCGGGATTATGTGCGCCATCGATATAGACATTCTCCGCTACTTTCTGAAAACGGAACGGTAGCTGTACTTCGGCAATCGCTTCTGCAATTTTTGTCTGTTGCAAAGGAATACCCGCCGCCAGCATAGCCTCCAGTGCTACAGCATGATTGATCGCTTGATGAGGGCCTTTCATTCTCCGTTCAGGAATAGCAAAGGACTGATTGCCTTTAAAAACTTCGTCTCCATCTTCATCCATTAAGAAGTCTTTTTTATACACATATAATATACTTCTATTGAGCTCAGCTTCTTCCTCCATCACTTCCCGCGCTTCTTCAGATAACTCTCCAATAACAACAGGAATCCCAGGTTTTATAATCCCTGCTTTATGCCGTGCAATCTTCCGCTGTGTATCTCCTAAAAATCCAGTATGATCCAAAGCAATCGACGTAATCACCGAAACAAGAGGCACCACCACATTCGTACTGTCAAACCGCCCACCCATTCCGGTTTCCAATAAAATATAATCAGGTGAAGCATTTCGGAAAGCAATGAACGCCGCCACTGTAAGCAATTCGAAATCAGTCAGCAGTCCGCTCAGACCCACTGCATTCATTTCCTCAAAAATAAACTCCAATTCAATCGAAGAAATCGGTTTGCCATTAATACGGATCTGGTCGTGTAGATCAATCATGGCCGGTGATGAAAACACACCCGTTGAATAGCCATGTTTCTGCAATACCGCTTCCATCACAGCAATCGTGGAGCCTTTGCCATTTGTTCCCGCTACATGAATGACGCGTAAATCCTTCTCCGGATTTAGTACATAGGTCAACGCTTGCTGTATCGCCTCAAGCCCTGGTTTAATCTCATCAGCACTTTCTATTTCAAATTGTTTTTTATATTCATCGAGTTTTGGAATCATTGAAATTCCTCCTGTGCTAAAATTAACGTATACATTCATTATAGCAAAGGTGGCGTGACGATTGAAAAGTTGTTGGATTATATATAATGGGAGTTTGACGAGCGATAAATTTGCCGATCAGGCACGGTTGGTCGGAGAAGCTGCAATCAAAGCTGGAGTTGAGGTCCTTCTACTGAGAAATAATGAACTTCCCATGGATCTGCAGGAACCGATTCATAACCCGCCGAGCTTTGTAATTTTTCTTGATAAAGATATTCTGCTCGCGAGTTACCTGAAGCATAACGGAATCCCTGTATTCAACGATCCTGACGTTATTGAGACATGTGATAATAAGGCGAAGCAGTATCTGGAGCTGGCCAATCACAAAATCCCTATGCCAAAGACTATCATCGCACCAAAAGTGTATCCAAAATTCACAATACGCGACAGCGGCTATTATGAGATTGTGCTGGATCAGCTCGGATTACCGATGATTATCAAAGAAGGTCACGGATCTTTCGGCATGAACGTTTATTTAATTGAGACGGAGGAAGCTTTCTATGAAAAGGTCGATGAACTGCGCGGAGTCGATTACGTCTTCCAAGAATTCATTGAGACTAGCAGAGGACGTGACTTGCGGGTCAATATTGTGGGTGATGAAGTAGTGGCTGCGATGTATCGCCATTCCGAAACTGATTTCCGTGCGAATATTACGAATGGCGGCACAGCGGAAGTCGTCGAACTAACAACTGAACAGAAACAGCTCGCTATAAGAGCAGCAAAAGCAGTAGGAGCCGAGTTTGCAGGTGTAGATCTTCTTTATGGAGAGAATGAAGAACCACTCGTCTGCGAAGTAAATGCAGCTGCACATATACGAAATATCTTCAATGTCACGGGCATCAATGTAGCAGACGCGATGATTAGCTATATCTTGGAGAAATTAGATTGAAAGGCGCCGTCTACTACAGCCGACAGGAAGCTGATCGCAATCAGGCGTTTATTGAAGATTTACAGAAGGAATCGATTAAAATCGGAATCGAGCTGGAACTTCTGACAGAGCCCCCTTCCGATGACCATGATTTCATTTTATTCCGAGACAGAAATTCAAAGCTGTCTAAGCAACTAGAGCAAAAAGGTTATCGGCTGTTTAACCGCTCTGCAGTCAATGAAATTGCCAACGACAAGCTGCGAACATTCGAGGTTGCCACGATGCTTGGCATTCCAGCTGTACCGACCTATCGGGCAGATAAGATACTGCCGGCCTTACCATTAGTGTTAAAAACACGTTCAGGTCATGGCGGCAGCGAAGTATTTCTATGTCATACTAAACTACAGGCAGATGAAGTCCTAAACAAATTCGACCCAACAGACATAATCGCTCAACCTTACATTGAATCCAACTCACAGGACATTCGGGTCTTCCTGCTTGGCGAAGAAGTGCTAGGCGCAGTAAAACGCACAGGTCCAACAAATTCATTCAAATCAAATTTCACCTTAGGCGGTTCTGTCGAAAAATACGAACTGGACTCCACACAAACACAACAGGTCCAAAAGATCGCACGAGCAATCAAAAGCGACTACATAGGCATTGACTTCCTATTGACTGACGTCGGCTGGCTGCTAAATGAAATCGAAGACCCTGTCGGCGCACGTTCTCTATATGTAACGCACGATTTTTCAGTCGCTGAAAAACTAATGTCCTATATCCAAAACCAGCTAAACAAAAACGGGCCTGCGAATTAAACCGCAGACCCGTTTTACCTTTATTAAATCTCTTTCAACTCCGCAATACGACGTTCAACAGCCGCATGCTTCTCTAAATAATCCTTTTCTTTCGCACGTTCTTCTTCTACCACTTCTGCAGGCGCTTTGGCAGTAAAGCGCTCATTGGACAATTTGCCCTGAACACGTTTTACTTCACCTTGCCACTTTCCGAGTTCTTTCGTTAAGCGGGCAATTTCTTCTTCAATGTCAATCAGACCTTCAAGAGGCAGATATAATTCTGCGCCGGTCACAACTGCTGACATTGTCTTTCCTGGAGCATCCACTTTTACACCAATCGTAAGTGTCTCTGGATTACAGAACTTCTCGATATAGCTGCGGTTCGCTTCTAAAACAGTAACTGTCGCTTCGTCTTTCGCAGAAATATACAGATCGACTTTACGACTCATCGGCGTATTCACTTCAGCACGGATGTTACGGACTGCTTTAATAATATCCATCAGCAGCTTCATGTGAGACGCACGCGCTGAGTCAGAAAGCGCAGCATCTACTTCTGGCCACTTCGCAACTGTGATTGACTCGCCTTCATGCGGCAGGTTTTGCCAGATTTCTTCGGTAATGAAAGGCATTAATGGGTGCAGCAAGCGCATCGTCTGATCCAGCACATGTGCCAACACCGAACGAGTCATTTTCTTCGCTGCTTCATCTTCACCGTACAATGGCAATTTCGCCATCTCGATATACCAGTCACAGAAATCATCCCAGATGAAGTTATAAAGCGCACGGCCCATTTCGCCGAACTCATAACGGTCAGCCAGGCTTGTTACTTGCTCAATCGTTTCATTCAGACGTGTTAAGATCCAGTCGTCCGCTACCGATTTCTCTCCTGACAGATCGATTTCTTCAAACTTCATGCCGTCCATATTCATCAAAGCAAAGCGTGATGCATTCCAAATTTTATTGGCGAAGTTCCAGATCGCTTCTACTTTTTCTGTTGAATAGCGCAAATCCTGTCCTGGTGAAGAACCAGTAGCTAGGAAGTAACGCAATGCGTCTGCTCCGTACTGATCGATAACGTCCATTGGATCTACACCGTTACCAAGAGATTTAGACATTTTTCGCCCGTCTTCCGCGCGCACCAGCCCGTGGATTAAAACATCTTTAAATGGACGTTCCTCCGTGAATTCAAGTGCTTGGAAAATCATGCGGGACACCCAAAAGAAGATAATATCATATCCTGTTACAAGGGCATCTGTCGGATAATATTTCTTGAACGCTTCGCTGTCTGTGTCTGGCCAGCCCATCGTAGAGAACGGCCATAACGCTGAAGAGAACCACGTATCGAGTACATCTTTATCCTGTTCCCAGTTTTCCATGTCAGCAGGAGCTTCCTGTCCAACGTAGATTTCACCAGTCGTCTTATGGTACCAGGCAGGAATTCGGTGGCCCCACCAAAGTTGACGAGAAATACACCAGTCGTGAACATTTTCCATCCATCCAAGATACGTCTTTTCAAAACGCTCAGGAACGAAATGAACTTTATCTTCTTCATTTTTCTGTAGATTAATCGCTTCTTCAGAAAGAGGTGCCATTTTTACAAACCACTGTGTAGAAAGATAGGGTTCAACTACTGCACCGCTTCGCTCAGAGTGCCCAACAGAATGCATATGATCTTCGATTTCAAAGAGCACACCCATATCCTGCAGATCTTTCACAATCTGCTTACGGCACTCAAAACGATCCATGCCTTCATATTTACCTGCCAGTTTATTCATCGAACCGTCTTCATTCATCACTAGTACACGCTGCAAGTTATGACGGTTACCTACTTCAAAGTCATTCGGATCATGAGC
>NZ_JARICI010000044.1 GCF_029257255.1 Sporosarcina sp.
TATATTTAGGGAACACATACTACAGATACATCCGAAAAAATATTTTTTGGTCTTACTCAGAACGCGATAAACCTTGTCACTATCGTATTTCCAAGAGGGAGTCGCCGCCTTGCACTCCAATCAACTGTGCAGGCTGTACATTGTAAAGTATTTAATGCAAGTAGATTAATTCAACTTATATAGCAAAAAAAATATGTGCGAGTATATGAAAAATGGAGAATTATAATTTGCCTTAGCAATTAAATGAAGGCATTTTTGATCGAATTATTGAAGAGTTTCAAGAATATTTGAAAGTTCTACGTCAGAAAGCTAGAGAGTTGAAGGTACATAGTGCTTATACTTGGGGAAAAGAGAATCATATACATTTTACGCTTCTGTACTTTGTGAAGAACGGGAAAGCTGAATTATATAGAAAAGAGGTGCCACCTTGTTTATTGGAAAGAGTTTAACCAACATCCGTGTGATGAATGAATTGAGCAGGGGGCAGTTGGCTAAGAAAGTAGGAGTGACTGAACAAGCTATCTGGCAATATGAGAATGGCTATACGTCTCCGAAGTTGGATGTCGTAAATAGGTTTAAGTGTTCAAGTGTCCGTACGACTGCATTTTTCCGCAGACGAGAGACGAAAAAATAGCCCTCATCCGTCATGCGGTCGAACCGTTCGTAATCTAAATAGCCGCGATCTAACACATACAGGCATTCCTTGTCATAAACCAGTACTTCCAGCTGTCCACGATCGTGTTCCTTGGCGTTCGTCAAAACGGCCTTGTCAGGGTAGGAACAACCATTTTCCAAGAACACAAGCCGCAATGAAGCTTAATGCCGGACTTCGTTTTTCGGAATTCTGCCCAAGTTAATATTGGTTGGATATTATTATGGTATATGACTGAGGATATAAAGAACAATTACGTGCAGGTTAGTTATGGAGATATGTCAACGTCACATGCGTTGATCACCATATTCATTCCGCGAATGACTGTTAATAAAGTAATGGAAAAAGGATAATATTTACACTAACTATACTGTATGGTATATTACTGGAAGCTATATATTATGTATAAGATCGGGGTTATTATGACAATAAAGCAACGTAAGCTAATCTTTACCATAATAATAATCTATACTGCTTTGATATTATACTTTCTGTTTTTTGGTGTGGGTAGACCTGGTGCAGCAGTAAGTAATAACGAATATCAATTTAATTTAATTCCCAATATATTTTCATACGGATTTCTCACCATTTCAGACTTGAAATATTTTCCGTGTGGTTTTTTTGAATTAGGAAATTTTGCAGGATTCATCCCTTTAGGCATATTGATTCCTATGCTATATCGTTGTAAATTTTTTAGGTTCATTTCATTGTTTTTCTTGTCAATCCTCATAATAGAAACCGTACAAATGCTAACTTTTCTCGGTAGCTTTGATGTGAACGATGCAATCGTCAATACAGTAGGTGCAGCAGTAGGGTTTTGTGCATACAAAATTGGTTTTCGTTTCACCAATTCTTGGAGAAACATCACTTTTACTATTCTGACTGTTGTGATCCTTTCAATAGCAGTAATAGGTTTTTCAGAGTTACTAAATAAATCTTTCACAAAAATAGAAGGACCCGTTATAGCTTTACATGAACTGTATCCAAGTGGAAATATACTAGTAGATAAAAATCTTCAAAGTTTCGAAATTGGACACGAAAAAAATGATCCAAAAATTAACTTTTATAGTAGCAAAGGCGATAATGTAGAAACATTTACCTATGCCTTTGGTGGAAAAGATATTGTGCTTTCTTTAAACTACGGGATTCCTGATAACGCTAGTGACAATGATGGTAGGGTAATTATTTCTGTTAATGGGCAAGAGATAGAAACCTATTCCAATATGGACCAAGTTTCTTCCGAATTGAATATGGATAAGGTAAATGAACTTACAATCACAATTAAAGGGAATGCAGTGTTATGGGATGTTACAATTAAAGAAATGAAGTATTGGTGGAATTAACAATCTACTTTTTATATTAACAGCTGATTAAATATCTACAAGGGGATGTTTTGATTTGTTATAAACATCCTGCTATTTCTTCATATCAATTAATAAAAAGGTTTTTCCTTAGTAGGCTGGACAGATGTTGCGTTTTTATCAATCTATTCTAAAAGACCAATACTGAGAAGTACCGGTTCCAAGAGTTATTTGGGAACCTGGTACTTTTTTTATTTGAAACATTTGGATTTGGCATCATACCATGAAAAGTAGCGTTCCCAAAAACAGTAACTGGATTGTTTAACAAGCTTCTTCAATGGGGAAAATACAAAGCAAGGCCCTGCCGATAAAACCGGTTGCGCCATGCTCATTCATCCCGATCTGCTGTGTTCATCGGACTTGGTCACCGGCATGGCCAAAACGCCTACTATAATGAAACTTGAGGAGATCTCGGATTATGGAAAATAACCCATCCTATTTTTATCGATTTTTAGAGCCGGTATCTGAACAACTGGCGAAAATGGCTGAAGGGCTTGAAAAGAGTATTTATTCCAGTCCGCAGACGATGCTGATGCACACACGGACTTTTGTCGAAGCGATCCTGCAGCGGGTCATGATTGCGGAACAGCTGTCAGGTGGAGAAAGCTTTACACTTAAAGACAAACTTGATTTGCTGGAGAAAAAGGGGATGCTGGAAAAGGAAGTCATCGATGCGTTTCATCAGGTCCGAAAAAACGGAAACTCAGCGTCGCACGAAACCAGAACCTTCCGCTATTCAGAGGCTCTCATTTCTTGGGAGGCGATCTATACAATCGTCGGGTGGTATGTGAAGAAATACTGTCCTCAGGATGTGAAGGTGCCGGCTTATCAGGATCCGGAACCAACAAAGGGTGATGAAACCGAAGTATCTGAAATGGAAGCGAGGCTTCAAAGTATGGAAGCCCTAATTCATTCAAATATTCAACAACAAAAAGGGCTCACTGAGGAATTCGAGACAGCGACAGGATCGGGTAACCCCGAAGATGCCATGACGGGTCTGGCATCGGCCCGCGCGATTGTGTATAAAGACCGAAGTCTTGAGGTGCCGCAATTTCTTCGGGATGCTTTCCTGCTGCCCCAAAGATTCGAGGAGTCAGAGAGTTTTCTCACAATTCTCGGGGCTGAACAAGAAGTAAGGATTATGAGTGAACTGCCGAATAATCTGGAAGGATTGCATAACGATGTGGAAGGATTCAGTGAAAAAAGTGATGAAACCCTGTTTAATGAACTGAAACATTTTATTAAAGAAGAGACTGTCAGACGTGAGGTGGAGTGGACGCATCCAGGAAAACTCGTCCTGTTCTATAAGACAGACTATGTCATCGTAACCGATCAACTGGCACATATCCCGCTGACTGAAGAGGAATTCACGGGAAGCCAGATCCTCTTTCAGCAACTGTATGAAGATCAGATTGAAAGGGTCGGTCAGCTGCCCAAAGACCTGGCCGCCTTAACTAAATACGATAACGTTGATTTCGAAACGATAGAAGAACTATTTGTGCAGTTGAAGGGGAAGTAAGCTGCAATTGACTGGGGATAACGCACCCGGTCTTTTTTGTATACGTCTAGTGTCTACTATAATAATTCGTAAAATATAATGGTAATAGGGTGGTTAGCTAGTCAGATTTTATTCGAGTTGTAATAAACACAGTTATTTACAGTACCTTTGTTATTGCTGTAAAAAAATAATAGAAAGAGTAGATAAGGGGGAATGATCATAAAAACTGCAACAACGCCTATATAAAATAAAAGGTACCAGCTTCAAGAATTTCTCTTGAAACTGGTACCTTTTGTCATACACGAAACTTACTGATCAAGTTCCACCTGGCTCCGTACCAAATAATCAAATGCACTCAATGAGGCAGTTGCGCCGGAGCCCATGGAAATAATAATCTGTTTGTACGGGCTGTCTGAGCAGTCTCCTGCTGCAAACACGCCGGGTACGTTGGTAGCACCTTTTTTATCAGTCAAAATTTCACCGAAGCGATTGCGTTCGACTGTGTCGCCAAGCCAGTCCGTGTTTGGCACGAGACCAATCTGGACGAATACGCCGGACAATTCAATATGCTTCTCTTCGCCAGAATCGCGTTCGACGTATGTTACACCGTTTACTTTGTCGGTTCCGGTAATTTCTTTTGTCTGCACATTTGTATAAACTGTAGCGTTCGGCAAGCTATTCAAACGTTCCTGAAGAACAGCATCCGCTTTAAGTTCCGGAGCAAACTCAAGAACCGTGACATGATTGGCAATTCCCGCAAGGTCAATCGCAGCTTCTATACCCGAGTTTCCACCGCCGACAACTGCAACGTCTTTTCCTTCAAATAAAGGACCGTCACAGTGCGGGCAGTAGGCAACGCCTTTGTTGCGGAATTCTGCTTCGCCGGGAACGCCGATATTACGCCAGCGTGCACCTGTGGAAAGGATGACCGTTTTACTTTTCAGGACGGCTCCATTTTCCAATTCTACTTCGATGAGTTCCTTTTTCTCCAGCCGTTTAGCTGTCTGCAGGTTCATCACATCGATGTTGTAGTCTTTCACATGTTCTTCCAGGCTAGCCGCAAGTTTTGGACCTTCTGTGCGGTTCACGCTGATAAAGTTTTCAATCGATGCTGTATCCAAAATCTGACCGCCGAAACGATCAGCTACAATGCCTGTACGGATCCCTTTGCGTGCAGCGTATATAGCAGCGCTTGCGCCAGCCGGTCCGCCGCCGACAACGAGCACTTCAAACGGCTCTTTGTCTTCAAACTCTGAAGCATCAAGTCCGCTGCCCATTTCAGCCAGAATCTCTTCCACTGTTTTTCGGCCGCTGGTGAAAGGCTCTCCATTCAGATAAACTGTCGGAACAGCGAGGATATTCTTGCTTTCCACTTCTTCTTTATAAGCTGCGCCGTCAATCATCGTGTGCGTAATATTCGGGTTCAATACACTCATGATGTTCAAAGCCTGTACGACTTCCGGACAGTTTTGACAGCTCAGGCTGATATACGATTCGAAATGGTGCTTGCCTTCGATATTTTTCACTTGATTGAGGACTTGCTCGTCCACTTTTGGCGCTCTGCCGCTTACCTGAAGCAACGCGAGTACAAGTGAAGTGAACTCATGGCCAAGAGGAATACCGGCAAATACAATACCCGTATCTTCTCCCGGACGGTTAACACTAAAGCTTGGAGTTCTTTCCAATTCCGTTTTTTCTACTTGAATGAGGGAAGACATAGCGGACAGTTCATCTACTAATGCCTCCATTTCCTGCGATACTTTATCAGTTCCTGTACTGAGTTTCAGCTGTATCTCATTCTCCATCATCTCAAGATATTGGGATAGCTGTGCTTTAATATTCGCGTCTAACATATGAACCGTCTCCTTAAATTTTTCCTACAAGGTCAAGGCTTGGCTTAAGTGTTTCGCTGCCTTCCTTCCATTTAGCCGGGCACACTTCGCCTGGATTGTTGCGTACGTATTGTGCAGCTTTAATTTTATTCACAAGAACGCTTGCGTCACGGCCAATTCCGTCTGCGTTGATTTCAGCTGCCTGAACGACACCGTCCGGATCGATAATGAATGTCCCGCGCTGTGCAAGACCAGCTTCTTCATCCAGTACGTCGAAAATGCGTGAGATTTTTTGTGAAGGGTCACCGATCATGATGTAACGCAGTTTGCTGATTGCATCTGAGTGATCGTGCCATGCTTTATGTGTAAAGTGAGTATCTGTAGAAACAGAATACACTTCCGTATCCAATGCTTTTAATGCTTCGTATTGGTTTTGAAGATCTTCTAATTCAGTAGGGCAGACAAATGTGAAATCTGCAGGGTAGAAGCACACAACGCTCCATTTTCCTTTTAGGTTCTCTTCTGTAACCTGAATAAATTCTCCGTTACCGCTGTTGTACGCTTCTGCCTTAAATTCTTCGATTTGTTTTCCGATCATTGACATAAAAAATTCCTCCTAAAGTGTTTTTGATGACTATACAGCCATCAGGATAAACTAAATTCTAGAATAGAATAATTCTAATTCCATAATCATTATTATACGAATTAGCATTTTTGTCAATTGTATTGCTTACAAACAATAAAATCGTCAGTAAGATTGTTCAATCATATTTTATTAGCAATAAAAACGCCGTTTCAAAGTTTCAAATTCTCAATTAAAATATTTGGTTATCAGTTACTACAAACTTTAACATACTAGATTAGCTGTAGGTTACTAAGCGTGCTCCTAACTAGCTTCTCCTTTCGTAAAATCCAATTCTAACAGAATATTTGCAGAGGGCTTCGATGTGCTGGAGACTTATTCAAATAGTTTACGACTTTATTCAAGGAAAATCTCGGGGATGTGATGCAGATCATCGGTGTGATTGATCGAAATGAGGGTAGAGAGAAAATAGAGAGATTTCATTGTAAGGGAAAAATTATCTGAGTCTGTAACCTTTTCCATTCCCATTCGACTACTTCTATGAGAACGAAAAAAGGAGCTGTTTATCTATGAAAATGAACAAAATTGTACCATTCGCGATGTCTGCATTACTTGTGGGCGGCGCAGCCCTGCCTGCAGGAGTTTTTGCAAAAGGAGGAGAGAATACAGAAGAAATGCAAGTGAAACCATCATTTGTACAAGTTGGCGGAACGATTGAAGAAGTAGAAAAAGTCGATTACGCAACACTTTACACAATTAAAAATGGTGAAGAAATCAATGTATTGGCTGTCACGAAAGAAGCACTGGTCTTTGACAATACCGGTAAACAGGTAGAGCTGAAAAAGGGCGATAAGGTTACTGGATACACGGATGCTGATAAACCGATGATCATGATCTATCCCCCTCAGTACACAGTGGATGCGGTGATTGTTGAAACGGAAAAAACAGGCTCTGTGGCAGTTGGGACGTTTGATAAAGAATTAGTGGATTCCAACCTCAAACTACAGTTAAACGTAGGTGAAGATACAGACCTATCAAGCGTTTCAGGCAAACAAGTGAAGGCTGCTGATCTGGCAGAAAAAGATTTGCTCGTATTTTACACAATGACGACAAGAAGCATCCCGGCACAGACAACACCTGAAAAAATCATCGTTCTTGATGGAAAAGCAACTGATCCAGGAACGAACTCTGCTGTTGACAAAATCATCGCGGCAGATCACAAAATGGTGGATGGCGTGATGATGGTTCCGCTTCGTTTGATCGCGGAAGAGCTTGGTTATCAGGTTAAAACAACAGGTAAAGGCGCTATCTTATCCAAAGATGCTAAATCCTTTACGATTACTCGCGGCGAGAAAAAGTACGGTTACAATAAATCACTGCGTCAATTTGAAGTGGCACCGGATCTTCTGGAAACAAATAAAACATACGTACCCACTTCATTTGTTGACGATTTGATGGAGTAATCTGCAATAAAACAACCAACGCTTCGCTGCATTTTATAACCAAACAATTAATTTTTCAGAAAACTGTTGACACTTAGTGTGGTGTATTGTAATATTGCATACAATATATCAGTTCAGACTAAGAATGGAACTAGTAAGAGTGTTTGTGTCTTTGGAGAGAGTCGATGGTTGGTGAAAATCGGCAGGCGCACATTTTGAACTCATCCAGGAGTCACTCCCTGAAATTAAGTAAGGGATGTCGGTTTCCTCCGTTATCGGGATAGACAGTGTTTGCTGTCGATAAGTGGATTTGTTCATTTGAGCGAATCAATTAGAGTGGTACCGCGAGTATAATCTCGTCTCTATATTTTTATATAGAGGCGGGATTTTTTTATCTGTAACCAGATAAAAACTCGGGCGGATGTCATAGATTTTGTTAGGAGTGAATCGTGCAAGCACGATTCAAAATCTAGACGCAATCATGCGGAGGCACGATTGATTTTATAATTTATATCACAAAGGAGTGCAGAGGAATGAGCAGAAAAATTTGGGTGTTTGATACAACGTTACGTGATGGCGAGCAAGTACCGGGTGCAAAATTAAATCTTTATGAAAAGGTGGAAATTGCGCAGCAGCTCAAAAAGCTGGGTGTCGATATTATTGAAGCTGGATTCCCTGCCTCCTCCCAAGGTGATTTTAATGCAGTGCAGGCAGTTGCCCAGAAGGTCGGTAACACAAGTAACATTATGATTACCGCCCTGGCGCGTGCAGTTCAGGCAGATATTGATTCTGTTTACAACGCAGTGAAGCACGCGGAAAATCCAATGATTCATATGGTGCTGGGTACATCAGATATTCATGTGGAGAAAAAATTCAATAAATCAAAAGACCAAATACTGCAAATCGGCGTGGATGCCGTGAAATATGCAAAAACATTAATGCCTCAAGTCCAGTATTCAACGGAAGATGCGTCTCGTTCAGAGTTTGAATATTTATGGCACACGATTGAATCTGTCATGAAGGCAGGAGCGACGATGATTAATGTGCCGGACACAGTGGGCTTTGCAGAACCGGAAGAATTCGGTGCCATGATCTTCAAACTGAATGACCGAATGAAGAACCTGAATCCAGACGTTTTATTGAGCGTTCATTGTCACAATGATCTGGGCATGGCGACAGCGAATACACTGGCGGCGGTCAAAAATGGTGCAGATAAAGTAGAGTGTACAATCAATGGAATTGGCGAACGAGCAGGAAACGCGGCGCTGGAAGAAGTCGTGATGGCATTGAAAACAAGAAGTTCGATCTATAACGTGGAGACGCAAATTAACACGAAAGAAATTATGAATACTTCTCGTTTAGTATCGAGTTTTATGGGGCTGGACGTACAGGTTAATAAAGCGATTACCGGCGATAATGCATTTGCTCATTCATCCGGTATTCATCAAGATGGTTTACTGAAATCACGCGATGCGTATGAGATTGTCCATCCTGAAGATGTAGGTCTGGACGATATGGAACTGATTCTGACAGCGCGTTCCGGTCGTCATGCTGTGAAAAACGCACTGGAGAATCTAGGTTTCAGTCATTTGGCACAAGAAGACTTTGAAGGGATTTTCGAAGGGTTCCTGGCATTGGCGGATATTAAAAAGGAAGTATATGACCATGATCTGTATGTTATAGTGGAAAACTATTATGAAAAGAATGATAAGACCAATGTCACAAACTACAGCGATCATTTCTTTGAGTTTGAAGATCTGCAAGTTGTCAGCAATTCAAGTTTCCCTTCTGCCAGTGTGAAGATACGCCAGGGTGGAGAAGTCTTTAGGTCGAGCGCAGTCGGCTCTGGTCCGATCGACGCGCTGTATTCAGCCATAGCAGAAATCACAAAAATCAGCGTGAAGCTAGTGGAATATGATATAAGCAGTGTATCACGCGGGAAAGATGCTCTTGGCAAAGTGAAAATCACTATTTCACATGAAGGAGAGAAATTCATCGCAAAGGCAGCAGATACAGATATTTTAAAAGCGAGTGCATTGGCGTATATGAATGCGATTAATAGCGTGATTGTCGCTAAAATAAAGGAAATACCTGTGGAACAGCCGGTTGTAAATAGTTAACTGCAGAATAGAGAAAAAGGCAGCCATCCAGTCAAACTTGGACAGCTGCCTTTTCTCACGCATAAATATAAAACAAATATTCCTGCCCGTTCTGCACAGGGTCCTGCGCAAACGTATAGCCGTGCGCTAGTGCTTCTTCAGGAACGTTGCGGAATGAGCCGGGGCAATCGGTGATGACTTGCAGCAGCTCTCCTTTATTCATTCCTTCTAAAGTTTCCAGCGTATAGATGACGGGATAAGGACATGATTCTCCACGCAGATCGAGTGTGAAATCGGCTTCCTTTTCAGCTGACATGTGCTTTCATTCCTCTCTTGACCGCTAACTTTCGGTGATAGCGTTTTTCCCAATAAACCGTTAAGGCGTAAAGTACGCCAAGCATTACGAGTGTGGCAGAAATAGCACCAACTGGCCCAATTGAATCCAGCAGATTGATTTTTGAACCGCCTTTGACCAATACATTATACACCCAGAGATGATCCCAAGCATATGCGAGGAACGTAGCGCCAATAATATTTCCTGCAAAGACAGGCAAGAACAGCAGCTGTCCTTCCATTAGTCTGTACATCATGCCGGTTTCACAGCCCGATGCCATGACAATGCCGACTCCAAACAGCACTCCGCCTACAAACGTGCTCATCGCCGCAATTTGCGTGATCGGCGTCAAATCGTAAATAGAAATTACGATGACAGTAAGGATAGAACTGACTGCCATTCCGATAATGATCGCTTTTGCCATTACACTGCGGCCAACGAGAAATAGATCCCGGAATGCCGATGTGAAGCAGATTTGTCCCCGTTCTATTAGAATACCGAAAAACAGTCCAAACATTGCACCCAAACCAAGAAACTTCTGGCCGGTTGCGAAGAAATAGATGATTAATCCGATGTAGAGGATAGCGATTATTCCGCCGACATACGGCTGTATCACGCGTTTTTTAACATTTGATGGTTTCGCGGCACCCCGTGTTAACGTAGGTTTGCCTTTCCACCAGCGTGTTTTCGTAAGCTGCGCACCGAAGAACGTTCCGATGCCAGTTGCCACAATAAAAATCCAAGAGTGGATGGAAAACTGAGGAACACCTGTGAAGAATGCCGCCAAGTTACAGCCAAGTGCTAAACGCGCGCCGAATCCAGCAATGATGCCGCCGACAAGTCCTTGGATATAACGACGTTTCTGTTTCGGAAGACGAATTTTGAAACTATTGCTAAACAGCACCATAATCAGAGCACCGATGAACATTCCCCAGACAATCCAGCCATCCGGGCGATTCCAGGTTGTTCCTTTCAGATGTACCATATCGAAATACTGCCATCCGGAAATATCCACTCCAAATAGCAGCAGGAGATCTCCTCCGAGCCGGGTGAATTCACCGGTTACAGCCCAAACTGTTGACGTTAAGCCGAAATAGAGTGCACTCAGAACTCCGGCAATCAGTAATACAACATAGGGGTTCCAATAGCGTGTGAAAATAGGTTGAATCAAAGATTTCATTTGCGAGGGGCCCCTTTATTAAAGTTCTTTTTTTAGTTTAGTCTTTATTTATGAGAAATCAAGTGCAGATAGAATGAAAATGAAGCGATTACGAGTCTCGAATTCATTCATTAAACTCCTAACCGCCCGCTATTATTGATCTATAATTGTCAGTAATTCCCGAATGTCTGTCCGTTCCTGCACTTCTGGAACATGTTTCGGATAACCGATCATCAGCGTTCCGATAATTTTTTCATCTGACTTTATACCGACAGCTCCTTTGAATACTGGATCATTTATCCAGTCATTCGTCCGCCAGATCATACCTATTCCGCGCTCCCATGCAGCAAGCTGGAAATTTTGAATAAATGAGGATACAGCCGCGAAGTCTTCATCCCATTGTTTCTGGCGGGAAGGTTCTGGCATGTAGACTACGAGATGCAGCGGAATTTCACGGAAATACTCTGCCTTTTTCTTCGCTTTATCCGGTAAGTTGCTGTCTCTCATTTGAGAAGCAAGAAAGGCATCGACAAATTTCTCTTTGCCTTCATTCGCATATAACTGAAAACGCCAAGGTTCCGTCAATTTATGATTCGGTGCCCATTTGGCAACATTGAGCAGTTCAATCACTTCATCTATCGCTACAGGATCTGATTTGAATTTTTTGATGGACCGTCGGCCGATCATTGCATTTTCCAAGTCGTTTTTTCCTTTATCGTTCATAAATAAAACTCCTCTCAGCTAACTGAAAACCATTATCATTTACTATGATAACAGGGTCGTAGAGATTTACAACTAACACACGGAGTGAATGAGGGTTTCTTAATGCGCCTGTTTACTTCGAAGAAATATCGATGTTTTGCGTTGTTCTACATAGCGCAAAAATCTAAACAGCGGTGGAAGGCTGATAGAGACCATGATGACCCGCAGTACTTGTACAGCTACGACAAATGTAGCGTCTCCGTTCAGCACAAGGGCTGTTGTCGACATTTCTGCAATTCCGCCCGGGGCAAAGGCTAGCCCTGAAGTGAGGAAAGTGATATCGGTGAAGCGGGATACTGCGAAAGCACATGCAAACATGGCAATAATCAGTCCCCAAATACTCACGAATGAAACAAATAATGTCCTAGTCAAACCCGCAAACATTTCTTTCGTAAAACGGGAACCGATGCTGGCACCGATCAATATTTGCGAAATAATCAACAGACTTGCCGGCCACCAGGAGATAAACTCATAACCAATCAGCACCGTCCCGAGTGTTTTCATCAAGGCAATACTGATCATACTTCCTATTAGCCATGGAGCAGGGAGCTTTAATAGCTTGCCTGCATAGCAACCGATCACAGCGATTCCGGCAAATAGAAGCGTAACTGCTATCTGCTGCGGCTGAAAAATGGTCTCTACAGTAACAAGAGATGCGGGGATCGTATGACCGAACCAGACAGTAATGACAATTGGGATGATCAGAATGACCATGAACGCCCGCAGTGTTTGTACGATGCTGACGACTCCAGTATTTGCCCCGAATTCTTCAGCAATTACGGGAATGGAAGAAAGACCTCCCGGCGTTGTGGCAAAAAAGCTGGTCAGCATATCCAGTTTGCTGTATTTCCATAAAAATAGTCCGGTGATTAGTGAGATGACAACAGACAGCAACAGCATGATGATGACGGTTAGCCAATTATCGTGAAATACTGAAATGACTGTGCTGTTTACCCGCTGTCCGAGTTCAATACCTAAAATGAGCTGTCCAATATAAAGCCAATACTTTGGCAGGCCATTATAACTTTGCGGTAAGTTTATCAGATGGGGAAAGAAAATGGAGAGAACAGTGGCGGTTAAAAGGGTACCGATCATCCAGCCAATCGGAAGCCCTGTCAAAGATACGAGCAGACCTCCAAGCGCACTGACAGCAATGAAAGCAAAGGGCTTGACATGGTCTAAACCTTTCTTCATGAGGATTCCTTCTTTCTGATATTCTGTGGTGTATGGTATATCCATTGCTTGTTGTCTTAAGTATAGTATAATTTCAGGTATAAATAAAATACCGATTTATTATCATTGGACATAGATTAAACTAATGCCAGAAAGAAGGGAATCCAATGAATGAAAGAGACTGGCTTATATTGCAAATACTTTATGAAGAGAAAAATATTACAAAGACGGCACACCGACTCTATATTTCTCAGCCGGCATTAACCAATCGTCTGCAGCTGTTGGAAAAAGAATTCGGCGTGCAGATCGTTAACAGAGGGAGAAGGGGAATACAGTTTACACCTCAAGGAGAATATTTAGCGAGAAGCGCGCGTGAGATGCTGTTGAATATCCAAACGATCAAAGACCATGTCATTAATATGGGTGATCAGCTGACAGGCACACTGCGTCTTGGCGTTTCCACATTTTTTACGGACTATATGCTGCCTGATTTGTTGAAGTCATTCAAAGACCGGTATCCAGACGTGGAATTCAAAGTGACCACTGATCTCAGTAGCCAGATTGCTCATTTGATTTACAATCAAGACGTGCACATAGGCATTGTCAAAGGTGATTTTACCTGGAAAGATGAAAAGCAGCTTTTATTGGAGGAAACGATTTGCATTGCATCAAAAGAAAAAATCGCGGTAGAAGACCTGCCATATCTGCCGCGTGTTGATTATCATACGGATTCTCTATTAAAAAGCTCTATCGACAATTGGTGGACAGAACATTTTGCCCAGCCCCCGACCGTCAGTATTGAAGTGGATAAATCCGATACATGCAAGAAAATGGTCATCAACGGCCTGGGATATGCCATTTTGCCAAGAATGATTGTCAACGATGCACCTGATCTGTATAAAATTGATATCACGAAACTGAACGGTGATCCAATCGTCCGCAAAACGTGGATGCTCTATCACAAAGACTCTTTGCACCTGAATATCGTAAAAGCTTTTGTAGACTTCATGGAAGAGGAATTCCATGGACAGTTTAATAAAATGTAATGAAAAATTGAAAAACCCGCCGACAGTTGTCGACGGGTGCACTCTTTTTATTTTGTATAATAAATCGGAGAACCAGGTCCTAAATCAATGCCCAGCAACATCCAGATAACGAGCGTGATACTCCAGAACAGCAAGAAGAACATGGAGTAAGGGAACATGACCGAAACCAGTGTTCCGATTCCCATTTTCTTATCATACTTCTGCGCAAACGCGATGATGATCGCAAAATATGTCATGAGCGGAGAAATGATATTCGTAGAGGAATCTGCCACACGGTACGCCATTTGTGTTAATTCCGGAGAATAGCCAAGCTGCATCATGATCGGCACAAATACCGGCGCCATCATCGCCCATTTAGCAGACGCGCTGCCGATAAATAGGTTGATGAATGCGGCAATCAAGATGAACATTAGCAGCAATGGAATTCCTTTCAGACTTATGCTGTCTAAGAACTCAGCTCCGTAAACACCGAGCACCAAGCCCATATTTGATTCAGAGAAAAACGCCACGAATTGACTTGCTGTGAACGACAGCACAATGAACATACCCATGGCAGCCATCGTCGTAGACATCATCGCTGCCACATCTTTATCGTCACGGATCAATTTCGTTACTTTTCCGTAGACAAGTCCTGGAACAAAGAACATAAATGCAATAATCGGTACAAGTGATTTCATAAATGGTGATTTAATAATCGGCATATCGCCCTCGTCTCCGCGCAATGGGGCACCAGGGAAAATAACAAGCAAAGCAACCAGAATACCTGCAACAATTATAGAAACACCAGCCCAAATCAATCCTTTTTTCTCAAGAGCCGTCAGTTTCTCAACTTTTTCACGGTATTCACCGTTATACTCACCAAGACGCGGTTCGACAATCTTTTCCGTTACCCATGCCCCGACAACTGTCAGCACAATTACAGAAAATGCGATGAAGTAATAGTTCATGGCAATATTCATGCCGTCCGCATATTCAGGATTAATAATCGCTGCCGACATAATTGTCAATTTACCGAGCATCGCATCCGTACCTGACAGCAATAAGTTGGCACTAAATCCACCGGAAACCCCAGCGAATGCCGCAGCCAAACCTGCTAACGGATGCCGTCCTAAAGCTGCGAATAAAACTGCACCAAGCGGCGGCAATACTACATATCCTGCGTCAGAAGCAACACTGGACATAACTCCTGCAAATACCAATCCAAGCGTGATCAGACGCTTCGGTACAGACATCACAAAGCCGCGAAGCAATGCACTGATCAATCCCGAACCTTCTGCCACCCCAATCCCGAGCATCGTAATCAATACAACGCCGAGCGGAGCAAAGCCGATGAAGTTATCCGTCATGTTGGTGATAATGTAATGGATACCTTCACTGCTTAATAGATTATGTACTTCGATCATTTCGCCTTCTTTACCCGGATGCTCAGCACTGATGCCGAAGTAAGACACGACAGCCGACAATACAATAACCAACAGAGCAAGAGACGCAAACAATGTTACCGGATGGGGCAGACGGTTACCGGTTTTCTCAATCATATCCAAAAACTTCTGGAAAAAACCTTTTCTTTTCGTTTCCAAGATAAACACCTTCCTCTAATGAAAATTCTGAATCTTTATGTTATAGAATTCTTAAATTTTCTAAACTTATTTCAGTATATAGAAGAAGGATATCGAATTAAATACCTTAACAAATTAATTAAATTGGAAAATAGTTGTGACTTATAGGAAGATGGTGAATAGTTGGGTAAGTGTCTATACTATAGGCTTAATTATAAAGGGATTACAATTAAACACACTTTCAGAATCAGCTAAATCCAGTGGTTTTAATTGTAAAATATTAATTTATTTCGGCCGCCGCTCCTTAAAACCGCGCTTAAAGATTTCCTGCACATTATTAATCGTGACATAGGCATCCTCATCAACGCGCTCCAAAATTCGACGCAGTTGCACGACTTCCGTCTGGTTGATGATGACGTAGAGAATCGGCTGCGTTTCGAGCGTATATCCACCGCGCCCTTCTAAAATTGTCACACCCCGGCCCATCGTATTGAGCAGTTCCTGCCTTATATTCTCCTGGTGTTTAGAAATAATCATCACTGCTTTTCGGTCATCAGCACCGTCCACAATCTTATCGATAATCTTCGCCCCAATGAACACGGCGACAAGCGTATACATCGCTTTCTCTTTCCCAATGACAAATACCGACAGTGAAATAACGGTAATATCAATGACGAGCATGGACTTCCCGACGCTCCAGCCAAGAAACTGCTGCATTAGCCTGGCTAGTGTTGTGGCACCGCCTGACGTGCCGCCCACACGGAAAATAATCCCTAGACCGGTTCCTACAAATACACCCGCAAATAATGCCGCAAGCAGTGTATCATTGCCTAACTGTTCGCCCCATGTTTTTGTTAATTCAAGGAAGATAGACGTGAAGACGATAGTGATGAGTGTGTAAATAATCGTCTTCTTATTGAAAAACTTATAACCGATCACAATCAACGCGAGATTAATAATGAAATTCACGAGGCCTGGTGACCATTCGAATAAATAGTATGTAATGATAGTGATCCCAATGACGCCGCCTTCTGACAGCATATTTGGTATCGCAAAATAGTTAATGCCCAGTGCAAAAAATAAGGATCCAATAAATAACGCGGAGTAATCAATTAGTTTTCTCTGCACTCAATTTCCTCTTCTCAAAAAAGGCGACATACAGTTGTATGCCACCTTACGTATTTTGTGAAAAATTTAGGGTTAGACTACTATACCAATAGTTCAGCAGAATTAAACCTCTAACTTGCTTCCAACTTCAGTCAGCGTCGATGAAAATACCTTTGATCACTGGTATGCCGTCATCGTTTTTCCCTTTATAGCTGCCGTACACCGTCACTTCAGTGCCTTCAGCAATTTCTGTGCGTTCGCTAAGGCGGATATCATCAACTTGTACGATTTCTTGTGTAGAATCGCCGCTCTGTACGTCCATTTTCCCGTCTTCATATACCGTGACGGTGCCAACAAATTTTATTTTTGCGTTGACGGCTACTTCATCATTTGAAAGAGAGGCATAATTCTGTTCCTCGGTGTCGGCTTTCAGTCCTTCTTCCATTCCGACCGCCGCCTGTTCTTCCACGACATCTTTTTGCTGTTCTTCTGCAGGTTTAGTTTTCTCTTCATTATTGCAGGCTGCGAGCATGGCAGCTGCTATCATCAACATCATAATTCTTTTCATTCAAAATCGCCCCCGTATGTAATCATAAAGAATTTTGCGCAAAAAGAAAAGGCTCATCACGTAATGGCGACTTCAGGGTGGTATGTTGTGGTTTGGTAACCCTTTGGCGCTGGGGGCCCCTTACGCTGTGTAGAATGATCATGTTGAGTCAGGACTACAACCGAAAGAATAGAATGGACAAAAGGGAAGATTATATGGGGGAAGGATGGGGCGTTGAACAAGTCGTTTACGAAATCAACGGTCGCTTTATTATGTTTAGTCGTGATTTGGGGAATCAGCTGGCCGATCTATAAGGTTTCAGCTGCGTTTGCGCCACCACTGTTATTCTCAGGCATGCGTGCTTTGCTTGGTGGATGTCTCGTTACCATCATTATACTGAAGAGACGCAACCGCTTAAACTGGCGGAAAAACTGGCCGAAATATTGTATCTCCGCATTATTGAATACGGTGCTCTTTTTTGGACTGCATACAATCGGTCTCGGGTTTCTGCCTGGCGGACTGTTTTCGGTTCTCGTTTATTTTCAACCGGTGCTGCTCGGTGTCTTTGCGTGGATGTGGCTTGGTGAACAGATGACACCAATAAAATTGCTCGGCCTTATTATCGGATTCATAGGAATTGTGATTGTTGGTTTGGACGGGTTAACGACGCATGTGTCATTTATCGGAGTCATGCTCGGATTGTGTACCGCATTCTTCTGGGCGCTTGGTGTAGTGTATGTCAAAAAGGTCAGCCAGGAAATTGATGCATACTGGATGGTAGCGATGCAGTTTGCTATCGGCGGCATGGTTCTTCTTATCGCAGGCTCGATGACGGAAAGCTGGTCTGCAATTGAATGGAACAGTCTGTATATTTTCGGCCTTGGTTTTGGCGCAACGATGGGTATTCCGGTAGCGTATGTCATTTACTATAGTCTTGTAAATGCCGGCGAAGCCAGCAAGGTAGGTGTCTATACGTTTTTAGTGCCGGTAATTTCAGTTTTCGTAAGCACAGTCGTCTTACACGAGCCGGTGACATATAAACTGTTAATTGGATTAATATTAGTGGGGGTCAGTATCTACTTCGTCAACCGTCGTACAGAAAAGTCTGCTATACTAACCAAATAATTAATAAAGGAATGGGTTGAATGTATGCACAGGAATGGATTCAGTATTTGGATTTGGAGCCACATCCTGAGGGTGAATTCTACAAATCGACCTATCAATCGCAATTGACGACGGAGTGTCCGCAAGGGAACCGCCCGCTCTACACCAAGCAGTAAGCATATAAATTGATGGAGACAAAAAGGAATCCAATTCGAATACGAGTCGGATTCCTTTATATATATACGAGCGAATTGAAAGTGTTACAATGAAATATTCATTTGTATTCACTTCTACTTTATTGGTAAAGTGTGCACCTTTAATCAGTACGGAAATTGGCGTTGACCATAGCTTACTGAAATCCATTTCATTGTCGTAAATTCATCTAGACTCCATTGGCCGTTTAATCGTCCAATTCCTGACTGACCCTCTCCTCCAAACGCTACGATTGGCTCATCATGTATCGTAATATCATTGATATGAATCATTCCTGTGTGAATATTCTTCGCCATTTCTACACCGGTCTCTACGTTTGCAGTGTGAATCGCTCCGCTAAGGCCAAAACGTGTATCGTTGGCAATATCAATCGCTTCTTGTTTATCTTTAAAAGGAATTACACAGACAACAGGTCCAAATAGTTCTTCCTGGGCAATTGTCATTTTAGGTGTGACATTGCCGATAATTGTCGGCTCCATCAAATTTGACTCGACAGACCCCTGCAGAATTATGGAAGCGCCTTGCGTAATGCTATTATCAATCATTGTGCTTAAGTTACCTGCTTGACGTTCGTTCACGACAGGACCGATGATAGTTTCTAAATCTCTTGGATCTCCTACTTTTAATGAACTTACTTTTTGTTTATATTTTTCAACGAATTCTTCATATACGTCTTCATGTACTAAGATGCGATTTGCTGACATACAAATTTGTCCTGAATGTGTAAAACGACTGAACGTTGCAGTTGTAACTGCATAGTCGATATCAGCGTCGTCCATCACGATGAATGCACTGTTACCGCCCAATTCAAGAATCGGCTTTTTAAAGTGTTTCATCGCAACTTGTCCAATATGACTCCCTACTGTTGTAGAACCAGTGAATGAAATGATCCGAGGAATTGGATGCTCAATGAAAGCATCGCCAATTTCATTTATATCCGTCACAACGACGTTTATAAGCCCAGTCGGTACACCGGCTTCTTCAAAGATTTTTGCTATTAATGTGCCGCCCATGACCGGAGTTTCTTCATGTGGCTTAATGACAACGCCGTTTCCTGCCCCAAGTGCAGGTGCTACAGATTTCATTGATAAGAAGAATGGGAAATTGAATGGGCTGACAACCCCAACAACCCCAACAGGAATACGATATAATCTATTTTCTTTATTGTCTTCAATAGAAGGTAAGATTTTACCTTCCATTCGTAATGGGAACGTTGCAGCTTCTTTAATCATATTTTTGACGAGTCCAATTTCGAATGCTGCTTTCAAACGGGTAGCACCCAGTTCGTCAATAATTAGCTCTGTAATTTCATCTTCGTGTGTCTCAATGTAGGTAACAGCATTTTCGAGAATAGCTCTTTTCTTATACGCATTTACTTTTTCCCACTCTTTTTGAGCATCAAATGACGCTTGGTAAGCCTGATCGATATCTTGTACTGTTGCCATCGCAATAGTAGATAGGACTTCACCATTATATGGATTTTTATTTGTAAGTTGCTTTCTGCTTTCTCCGTCTCTCCAAGTACCGTTAATATACTGCTTGCTCAGTGATTGAATAGTTAGCATGACTTACCTCCTGTGTTGGATAAACTTCCTTCATGTTTGTTGTTGTACAAGCATAGTATACGGTTCCTATTAAATGGAATCAATTGCCTCTTTAACCGGCGTGTCTCCGTTGACGACTTGAAATTCTTTGCCGATGGTCGCGTCATTTTCCAGACATGCCAAAATGACTTGAGCAATATTTTCTCTGGCTACTTCGGAAGGCTCAACAGTTGCCGCCGCTTCAATTTTTCCTGTGCCCGCGTCATTTGTCAGGGCACCCGGATGGACTATCGTATAATCGAGGTCTGCTCCGCGCAGCCACTCGTCTGCATAATGCTTCGCCGCAACATACGGAGCGAATGAAGAGGAAGCTTCCTGAATCGCTTTTCGTGTTGTATCGTACGAGCTGATCATGATGAAACGCTTTACATTAGCTGCTTTTGCCGCTTCAATTGTTTTGACAGCTCCGTCTAAGTCAATGAGGATGGTTTTATCGGGACCTGTTTTTGGCCCGGAACCCGCTGTGAAGACGATGGCATCGACGTCTTCAGCAGCTTTCGTAATATCGTCGATTTCACCTTCCAGATCAACCAGTGCTGTTTCAGCACCTAATTCTTCGAAAAAGGAAGCTTGCTCCTGTTTACGGATCATCGCTTTTGCTTCCATTTTTTCATGATCCTGAATCAATGTAACGAGATGTTTCCCAATTTGTCCGTTTGCACCTACAACCAGTACTTTCACAATATGACATCCTTTCGAGATATAAAAACCTATTCTAAGATGTACCCTGTTCCATAACTCTCAAAACTGCACAAACATTTTCAGCTTGTTATAATATGTACACGAATACTATTTTCATTAGGAGACACTATATATGAATACAAAATCAGCCTGGCTTCAAATTTCACAATCGGAAGCTGTGCGCATCGCGATTATTGCCATCCTGACCGCTTTGACCGGTGAATTAAAGGTTTTGCCGTTTGCAGACGAATCTTTCCGGTTTGCACTGGGGGGAATCGTATTTTTTTTGCTGATTTTAATATACCCTCCGGTTTCTATGTTGCGGACGGGGTTTATCACGGCTGTGACTGTTGTCGTGTTCCGTGTAATTGAAGAAATGTGGTTCGGTGCAGGTTTCGAAGAAAGTTTGCGCATGCATGTACCGGTTTTCTTATTTTATTTCATCATCGCAACCGGCTGGCACTTTGCTGATCTGGAAAAGTATAAATTGTTTCCGTTACGATTAGGTGCTTTGGCATTTTTATTCGAAGTGATGAGCAATACGTCAGAGCATGCACTTCGGAACTTTTTGACGCATGAATCCATGCTGGCAAAAGAGTGGGGCGTCCTGGTGGGGGTAGCTTTGCTGCGAAGTTTTTTCACAGTGGGACTTTATAGCTCAGTAGCGTTATCGAAAGAGAAACAGCGGGTGGAAGAAATGCTTGGCGTTGGTGCAGAAATGTATGCAGAAACGATGTATCTTCAGAAGTCGATGAACAATATTGAGATGATCACTGCTTCGAGCCACGACCTGTACCGCAAGCTCAAGAAAGAAGGGCATACTGAACTCAGTACGCAGGCCCTTTTGATTGCCCAGGAAATCCATGAAGTGAAGAAAGATTCACAACGGATTTTAGCAGGACTGTCGAAGTGGACGAATCGGGAGGAAGTAACATCGTTTTACATATCTGATTTATTAGCGCTCGTTGTGACTGCCAATGAAAAGTACAGTGAATTAATTGGGCGCGACTGTACGATTGAAACAAAAGTAGACAGGGATTTTCAGACCGATCAGCATATCCCGCTGCTCGCGGTGCTCAATAATCTGACGTCTAATGCAGTTGAAGCGCTGGAAGGGCTGGGCCATGTAAAGATTACGGTTGAAATTAAAGATGAGAAGGTTCATTTTCGTTTAGAAGATACGGGGAAGGGCATTCCTTCTGAACATGAAAATGTTATTTTCGAGCCCGGGTATACGACGAAGTTTAATGAACAGGGTGTGGCGGCGACAGGGATTGGATTGTCGCATGTAGCGGCGATTATTGAATCGATGAACGGCGATATCGCTGTGGAGCGGCTGGAAGCAGGGCTGGCGGTTACGGTCCGAATTCCTGTTGAATCGATTATGAAGGAGACGTAATTATGAGGTATTTCATTGTGGATGATGATAAAGCAAGCCGCTTGATGTTGAAGAATATTCTAGTTGAGCAGAACTTGGGTATGGTCATCGGAGAGGCGGAAAGCGGCGGCAATGCCATTCCGCAAATTTTGTCACTGGCTCCTGATCTGGTGCTAATTGATTTACTGATGCCTGAACTAGACGGCATCGAAACGATTCAGCAACTGAAAACACAGGGATTCACCGGACAGTTCATCATGCTGAGTCAGGTAGTCAGCAAAGAGATGGTGGGGGAAGCGTATCAAGTCGGTGTGGAGTTTTTCATTCATAAGCCGATCAATCAAATTGAAGTGCAAAGCGTGCTGCGCAGAACGACTGAGCAGCTTCGACTGAAAAACTCCCTTCTGACAATTCGGGAATCACTGGCACAACTTGGTGCTGAAGAACAGTCGAAACCTGCACGTCCTGTTAAAGATATCGTTCTGTCCAAACTGCATGACATGGGCATTATAGGTGAGAATAGCACCCGCGATATTGTCGCCATTACAGAAGTACTGATTGAACGTAATGTCGCACAGCTTCCTCCATTAAAAGAGTTGTATGAAGTAGCTCTTGGTAAAATGGGGATCGAGCAAAAAGATATTGCCAAAGAGAGCAAAGCGATGGAACAGCGGATCCGGCGTTCTATTCAAACTGCCATGGATCATCTCGCCTCTCTCGGAGCGGTGGACTATACCATTGATGAATTCGAGTATTATGCGCCCCGCTACTTTGATTTTCAGGAAATAACCCAGCGGATGAAGCAGATCCAGGAAGAGAGTTTTATTATCAGGCCCTCTAAAGTCAACAGCAAGAAGTTTTTGCAAGTTTTATATATAGAGACAGCTGAAGAGCAAAAAAAGTTTTTGTAGGATGATGTAGAATTTTGTAGGTTTTCCGTATAATTCTCGTAAGTACTTCAAGAAAGCGTTTTCAGAAGTAAGACGGAGGGGGATTATCTATGAAAAAGAAATTTAAACTGTCGTTGGCTTATCAGATTCTGATCGGGCTGGTACTTGGTATTGCGGTCGGAGCCATATTTTATGGTAATCCTAAAGTGGAAACGTACTTACAGCCGATTGGGACCATGTTCATCAATATGATCAAGATGATTGTTGTACCGATTATCATTTCTACATTGGTGATCGGAGTAGCAGGTACAGGAGATATTAAAAAATTAGGTAAATTAGGCGGTAAAACGCTTTTATATTTTGAGATCGTCACAACGATTGCGATTATTGTTGGATTGATGTCAGCAAATATTTTCAAACCGGGTGAAGGCATTGATATGTCATCACTGGAAAAAGGCGATATTTCGAGCTACGTTGAAACAACTGAAGATGTGCAGAACAGCGGATTCATGGATGTATTGGTTGGTATCGTTCCAAGCAATATTGTAGAGTCCATGTCAAATGGCGATATGCTGCCGATTATTTTCTTCTCTGTTTTATTCGGGTTGGGTGTGGCAGCGATCGGTGAACGGGGAAAACCGGTTCTGGATGTTTTCCAGGGAGTTGCCGATGCGATGTTCTGGGTAACGAATATGATTATGAAGTTTGCGCCGTTCGGGGTGTTCGCACTGATTGGTGTGACGGTTTCTAAATTCGGTTTGGAATCGCTTATTCCAATGGGGAAATTGATGATTCTGGTATACGCAACTATGATTTTCTTCATTATCGTCGTACTGGGCGGTATTGCGAAGATTGTCGGAATCAATATCTTCCATCTGATGAAAGTGCTGAAAGATGAGCTGATCTTGGCTTATTCTACTTCAAGTTCTGAAACGGTATTGCCGAAAGTGATGGAGAAAATGCAGAAGTTCGGCTGTCCGAAAGATATCGTGTCATTCGTTGTGCCTACAGGATATTCATTCAATCTGGACGGATCTACACTGTATCAGGCATTGGCTGCAATGTTCATTGCGCAGATGTACGGGATTCAGTTGAGCATCACGGAACAGATTACACTGGTTTTAGTGTTAATGATCACGTCTAAAGGAATTGCAGGCGTGCCGGGCGTTTCATTCGTCGTATTACTGGCGACGCTTGGAACAGTTGGTATTCCGCTTGAAGGCCTGGCGTTCATTGCCGGAATCGACCGTTTGCTCGACATGGCGCGCACAGTGGTCAACGTGGTAGGAAATGCGTTGGCAACCGTTGTCATGTCGAAGTGGGAAGGACGCTTTGGTACGGAGCACGTGAAAGAAGAGCAAGATCCGCAGTTTGTCTTGGCGGAAGAGAAATTAATTTGATGAAATGAATGCTGTCCTCTTTGTGAGGGCAGTTTTTTTATGGTGAATGAGCGAGTTTGGGGCGGTTATGAGCATGCTCGGAGAGGGTATGATCGGTTGCGGACCGCCTATGAGCGCTTGACGGATTGGTATGATCACGGGCAGAGATTTAGGAGCGTTTGCGTGAAGTTCATGATCATAAGCAATAAAAACTGCGGACTGCACGTTGCTTGCCGGCGGATTCAATTGTAGGAATGCTTGATTTGTTATATGATATGCAGTATGGATGCTTAACAAGAGCTCGGGTTTTACTAAGGAGGAAATTTGGTAATGAGTAATCAACAAAATGATTTTACGAAATGGTATATCGATACAATTCAGAAAGCGGATTTGATGGATTATACACCAGTGCGCGGCTGTATTGCGTTCAAACCGGATGGCTTTGAAATTTGGGAGCATATTCAGGATGAAATGAATCGACGCTTCAAAGAGACAGGGCACCGAAATGCATATTTCCCAATGCTGATTCCTGAATCATTTTTTGAGAAAGAGAAAGATCATATTGAAGGATTTTCTCCCGAATTGCCATGGGTGACGGAAGCGGCAGGAGAAAAATTAGAAGAGCGTTTAGCACTGCGTCCGACTTCTGAGACGATGATTGGTCATTTGTATTCCGACTGGATCAAAAGCTACCGCGATCTGCCTGTTCTTATCAATCAGTGGGCAAACGTGTTCCGTTGGGAGAAAAAGACGCTGCCATTCATTCGGACATCTGAATTCTTATGGCAGGAAGGTCACACAGCGCATGTGGATGAGGAAGAAGCGCGCGCTGAAACGATGCAGATGCTTGAGATTTATAAGGAAGTCGTAGAAGACTTGCTGGCGATTCCCGTATATGACGGTCAGAAAACACCTTCAGAGCGATTTGCAGGAGCTGTGGACACGTTCTCCATCGAAGCGATGATGAAAGACGGGAAAGCTGTGCAAGCTGGTACTTCACATTACTTGGGAACTAAGTTTGCGGAAGCATTTGATATCAAATATTTAACAAAAGAAAATAAGCACCAGTTTGTCCATACGACATCATGGGGAACTTCCACACGTCTGATTGGATCAGTTATCATGGTTCACGGCGATGAGCAGGGATTAGTATTGCCTCCGCGTGTTGCGCCAACACAGGTAGTCTTGATTCCGGTCGGGCCTTGGAAAAAGAACCCGGCGATTATGGAAAAGCTGGATGAAATCTATGCAGAGCTGAAGTCAAAAGGTATCCGCGTACGTCTAGATGATTCTGATCAGTCACCTGGCTTTAAGTTCAATGAATGGGAATTAAAAGGTGTGCCGGTCCGTTTAGAGCTCGGGCCTCGTGACCTTGAAAATGATCAGGCATTGATGAAAGCGCGTGACGGCGGAGAAAAGATAGCGGTTGATCTGGCTCAGGCAGTAGCAAGTATCGAAGCAGAGCTTGAAACGATGCAAACTCGTCTGCTTGAAAAAGCACGTGCTTTCCGTGACGAACATTCACATACGCATATCGACACGATCGATGAGCTGAAAAAACATATTGAAGACAGCGCGGCGAAAGAAGAAATTCCAGGCTGGATTCTTGCTGGCTGGTGTGGGGACGATGCATGTGAAGAGCATGTAAAAGATGAAACGAAATTTACGACACGTAATATTCCGTTCAATCCGCCTACAGAGAAAGAAACTTGTATTAATTGTGGAAAAGAATCTAAACATACAGTATGGTTCGCGAGAGCATACTGAGTTGAATAATAGAAAAGGTGCCGTACGCGTTGATTTGCGTATGGCACCTTTTTTTATATGGACGTGTCGCGCGAAACATGGCTTGTTCCGCGCAAAAAACCTGTGCAGACGAACCAATCTGCTAATGAAACGCACCAATTCGATCTAGCAACGCGCCAAACCTGTCCAGCAGCGAACCAACACTCACGCCAGCCGCGCCAAAACCGATTAATCGTCCAACTTCAACCCTTTCAATGCATCAGCAAATGGGTTATTCACCGGTTCATCCTCATTATTCTGCTTCAGATACTTCTGCACATCACGCTTATTCACTTTACCTTTTGACTCTTTTTCGCGTCGTGCTTTGAAAGTAGACAACTTTTCGCGATAGCCACATTTACATGTGAAGATCTGGCCTTCGCCTTCTCCACGCAGCTCCATTTTTTTCTTACACTGAGGACAGCGTGCATTTGTGACACGTGAAACGTTTTTTCGGTGTCCACACTCGCGGTCCTGACAAACGAGCATTTTGCCGTGCTTGCCGTTTACTTCAAGCATTGGCTTGCCGCAGTCCGGACAAGTTTTCGTTGAAATATTATCATGCTTGAACTTTGCTTCGCTCGCTTTAATTTCTGCAACGATTTCTTTCGTGTAGCCTTTCATTTCATTAATGAAAGCTTCCTTTTTTAACTGACCTTTGGCAATTTTTTCGAGCTTCAATTCCCATTCTGCTGTTAGTGTAGGGGATTTCAGTTCATCCGGCACTAACTCCAGCAGCTGTTTCCCTTTATTCGTTACGTGAATGTCTTTGCCGCGTTTTTCAATCAGGAATGAATTGAACAGCTTATCGATGATGTCCGCACGGGTAGCAACTGTGCCGAGTCCTCCGGTTGATTTCAGTGTTTCTGCGAGTTTTTTGTCCTGCTGCCCGCTCATATATTTCACGGGATTTTCCATAGCGGATAAAAGTGTTGCTTCATTAAAACGTGCAGGCGGCTTGGTCTGGCCAGATGTTTCTTTGACCAGCTGGATTTTCAATGAATCTCCTTTAGAGAGATTCGGCAGCAGCTGCTCTTTCGTATCTTGCTCTGTTTCTTCTTCGTCGAACTGGTTATTATAAACTTCTTTCCAGCCGGCAGCTACAATCGTTTTTCCCCGTGCCATGAAGCGCTCGTCAGCAATTTTTGCGTGTACGGTCAGCTGCTCATATTCGTGGGCAGGGAAGAGTACAGCTAAGAATCGTTTAACTACTAAGTCGTAGATTCTGCGCTCTTTGTCAGACAGTTTATCACGCAGGACGATTTCTTCAGTCGGAATAATTGCATGGTGATCGGATACTTTCGTGTCGTCGACGAATGATTTATTCGCCTTGATCGGCTTCTTTAGTATTTTATTGGCAAGCGTACGGTACTCGCCGATTCCACATGATTTCAGGCGTTCTGGCAATGTCGCAACGAGGTCACTTGATAGGAAACGTGAATCAGTCCGCGGATACGTCAGCAGTTTGTGCTGCTCGTACAATTTCTGCATGATGTTCAGCGTTTCTTTCGCAGAATAGCCGAAAAGTTTGTTGGCATCGCGCTGCAGTTCCGTCAGATCATAGAGGCCAGGCGAAAACGTCTTTTTGGCTTTTTTATCGACATTTTCAATAATTGCCTGCTTGCCGTCGATCTTTTTCACGATGGCAGACAGCTTTTCCCGGTCGAATGAACGCGTATCATTCGTTTTCGCATCCTGCCATGTCAGTTTTAATTTGGAATCAGTCTGTGCTTCGACACCATAGAATGTTTTCGGACGGAATGTATTAATTTCCTCTTCGCGCTGTGCGATGATCGCGACAACAGGGGTCTGGACACGGCCGCAGTTCAGCTGTGCATTGAATTTGGTCGTCAGTGCACGGGTTGCGTTCAGACCGATGTACCAGTCTGCTTCTGAGCGTGCGACGGCCGCTTCATACAGATTTTCATAGGCTTTTCCTGGCTTCAGCTGTGCAAATCCGTCTTGAATTGCTTTATCCGTAACGGATGAAATCCACAGACGCTGAATCGGTTTTTTGACTTTCGCCTTCTCGATAATCCATCGTGCAACAAGCTCTCCTTCGCGTCCCGCATCCGTGCCGATGATGATATTGGATACATCGGAACGTGTAAGTTGGGATTTGACGGCATTATACTGCTTGCCAGTCTGCTTGATGACCGTCAATTTCAGGTCCTCCGGCATCATTGGTAGGTCTTCCAATTTCCACGCCTTATATTTCGTATCGTACGTTTCGGGATCGGCAAGTGTAACTAAGTGACCGAGTGCCCATGTGACGATATATTTGTCTCCCTCTAAATAGCCGTTTCCTTTTTTATTACAGTTGAGTACACGGGCAATATCCCGTGCTACGGAAGGTTTCTCCGCCAATACAACACTTTTTTTCATATAGTTGAACTCCTTTGTGTACATACATGTCAAAAAACTCCTCCGCTAGATAAGGGGATGTTTGGCCTTATGCTATCAAAAGGAGCTGCTTAGTAAAAAGTGTAAACGAGTAGGGTAGTTTCGTCAATTAAGGCATTTGTTTTCCTTTCAGTTCTTTAATCTGACTGAAAGCAATAGTTTTTTGTATAATAGTACTAACACTTTAGAAATGAGGGATTAGGATGTCAGAATTAAAGACGCGTTTGATGGCAGATATCAAAACAGCAATGAAGGAAAAAGATCAGATGAAAAAAGGCGTGATCAATTTATTGCGTGCAGGTCTGCAAAACGAGGAACTTGAGTTGAAACGTGAATTGACGGAAGAAGAGGAAATCAAAATCGTCCAGCGTGAACTCAAACAGACGAAACAATCTCTCGAAGAAGCGAAAAAAGCCGACCGTGAAGATATTGTAGAGTCAGAGAAAGCGAAAATCGTCATTGTTGAATCCTATTTGCCGAAGCAGATGGATGTGGAGGAAGTGAAGGAATTGATCAGCTCCCTTGGTATCGCAAAAGATACGCCAATGGGTCAGGCGATCGGTACGGTCATGAAGGAAGTTGCGGGACGTGCAGAAGGCAAAACGGTTTCTCAGGCAGTAAAAGAGTATTTGCAAGCGTAAAAAAACGGGCTGCGGGGAAATCGGATTATACGATTTCCTCGCAGCCTTTTTGGTAATGCCGGCGTGGTCTATTGCTGTAAACGAGCAAAAGGACCGCAGTACCGCGCCAAAAGAGTCGGCGAACGAACCAATCTGCCGGTTCACTTCTTAAATGAAGCCCTCAATAAATACGCTGTGTCGTATTCCTTTAATTTCTCCAGATAGCCGTCTTTCTGTTCAAAGAAATCACCTGAAAGGGAACTGACTATTACGCCTTCTGAACCATCCGTATAAATGAGCGTGCCGAGCAGCATGTTTTCTGCAAGCGGCAGGCCTTCCCGCGGATTCAGCTCAGTCATGACCGCTTTGATCTCGAGGTCAGGCAACTGGTCCTCACTCGTTAAACCGGCGCCGCTGATGCTGGCGGAGAATAATAGCTTATCATTAGACGGTTTCACGGCCATGACCAGCGTACCGTTCGTGGATTCGCCGGGCAGTGGAACGGAAAGTTCACTTAATGGTCCGCCAATCTTTTCCCCTTTCTCGTATTTATCCATCCAAAGTGAAATACTCGAGTACGTTTGATCGGCTGTATAATCAAAAACAAATACCTGATCTGCAGCAGTTTGAATAATTTGCTCTTCCCGGTCTGTTAACTCGGGAATTGTCAGTTTGTTGGTGTCAGTGGCTGCACAGGCGCTTAATACAAGTACAAAGCTTAGGCAGAGCAGGCTGATCCATTTTTTCATGGCACAAGGCCCCCTTTATTCTATATTCTTATAGTATAACAGTTTACAGAACCTTCCGTTATCAGCAGTGATAAATTATTTTAGAATAAGTGAAATCTTTTGGGTCGCGACCCGTTATACATATTGAATGAAACAGAACATGCGCATGGCTGTTTGGATGAGGAGGTTCCTATGGAAGAAGATTTGAAGTGGGTGCGGGAAGTGCTGGCCGGCGATAAACAGGCGTACGCTCACATCGTTAATAAATATAAAAATCCATTATATGCGACGATTTTACGAATGACGAGAAACTCCCAAGATGCACAGGATTATGTACAGGATGCATTTTTGAAGGTCTACAGTCAGCTGGATAAATACAAAGAAACAGGATCGTTTTCGAGCTGGCTGTACCGCGTGGCGATCAATCATTGCATGGATGAATTCCGTAAGAAACGGCATCAATCGGTTCCATCAGGATTTGTGGAAGAGGTGACGGCAGGAGAAAGTCAGCCAGAAGTCATCTTTATGAAGAAAGAAAAATATCGACAGTTGGAGAGACTGCTTGCGACATTGCCTGAAGATGAACGGTTAATTATCCTGCTGCGCTATGCGAATGAATTGAGTTACGACGAGATCAGTGAAATGACAAACATATCTTTACCGACCGTCCGCAATAAATTGCACCGGGCGAAGAAAAAGATGAGAGATACGGTGAAGCGAGAAGGAGGAGATTACCATGAATTGTCCAACGATCGATGAGTTGTCGAAGTTTACGGATGATTTATTAACTGAAAAAGAAACCTTGCAGGTGCAGGTGCATGTGGAAAGCTGTTCAAGCTGCCAGGCGGTTGTCGAGGCATTTTTGGAAGAACAGCGTTTCGTGAAAGACACGCTTCAAACACCGGGCCTGCCTGACGATTTTGCAGACAGCGTGCTGAGTCAGCTGGAACCGTACCCACAGCAGAAAATGAGAAGGAAGTCACCTTGGAAGAAAGTTGCAATTTCTGCGGCAGGTGTAGTGTTGGCAGTCGGTTTGAGTGCCGCGCTGAGTCCGAGTTTTGCTGAGTTGATAGGGGGGTTCTTTTCTTCTGAACAAGCGGATGACGGTCTTCGCTTGGCGATGGAAGAAGGGCTTGCAGAACGTGTAGATCTGGCGGTGGAAGACCAGGGGATTACATTGAAAGTCGAAGATGTGTTGGCCGATTCTTCACGCGTTACGCTTTCCTATCAGATACTGAAAAATGGCAAACCGAAATATGCGTACTTTGAAGAGGCGAACCATGCCAACCGAGTTCTGGTATTTGACCAGAAGGGAAATGAGTTGGACGGACTTATGAACAGCTGGCAGAATGCGGGCGATTATGGAGTATATGAGTTTTCATTGCGTGGATATGAGGATATCGATCAGCTGACTATCCAATTTGATGTCACGGAGTTACAGGGGGTGAAAGGGAATTGGCAGCTGGATGTGCCGGTGGATCTCAGCGAAAAACGCCAGCTGACCCACACGTGGCCGCTGGAGGATGCTTCATTTGACACGGATGGTGTGGCGGTCAAACTGCAGAAAATGCAGATGGCACCTTCTTCTACCGAGCTTTTCTATGAGATTTCATTTACAGAGGAAGAACGCATGAGAATTGAGAAGGGGGGAGAAGAGTTCAAGAAACGATTTGGCGCGGAGCGGGTGGAATCGTTGATGCGTACGTTTGATCCTGAAATTGCGTATCATTTAGAGGATGAAGACGGTGCAGAGCTGTATTCTTGGAATCGTTGGGACGTAGGAGTAGAACATGTTGGCAATACAGGTATGCTACAGGGCACGGGTGAAGACTTGGAGACAATCGGTCATCGGAAGTATGTGAATTCATTTGTGCCACAGAAGGAACAGCCGGACATGACGTTTGTGATGGACGGTGTGTACAAGACAGAGCCTGCTGACTTCTCTATCACATTTAACCCGAAGGATCTCAAGGATAAGCCGTTTTCATTCGAGTTTGAAGGGAATCAGCTGAATGTGGTCCGGGCGAAGAATGAAACCGACTACTACTTCCGTAAATCGCTGAAGCCCGTAGGAAGAGCGAAAACATTCGTTGTTGAAATGGAAGGCAAGAGAGATAAGGAAGCCGGCGAGCTGGGCAGGTGGCTGTTGGAAGACGGCGAAGGGAATGTCTACTCATCAGGCCCAAGCGGATCGGTTGCCAATGAAGAAGTCGATTATGAACTGACTTTTCCTGCATTGAAGGATGTGCCGGAAGAATTGACTTTGCATCTATTTTCGGTGAAACGCTATATGCCGGTGAAAGAAATTATGAAAGTCCCGTTGTTTGAGTGAAGAACATCCGGAAAATCATGTAAAATGATTTTCCGGATGTTTTTCCATTTATTAAGCAATACATTGGCCTGAGATCATTAGAGGCTAGTCCCTTTTTTTCGTTGCCATAAATACTATAGGGAAATACAGTCTTCTTGAAATAACGAATGGTATTAAAAGTAATGAAAAAATAAATAGTGCACCAGGATAATTGATTAATTCAGTTGTGATTAAATAATCAGTTTACTACAAAACTTTACTATTTAGTAAAATGTGCTAGAGTTGAATGAGTACCGCTAGCTCTGTAACTTAAAAAGAGTGGGCAAAATATATAAATGGAGTGGTAGGTTTGGTAAAAGAAGCCGTAATGGAAAAAGCAAAAAAACAAGAAGGAATTATGCAAATTCCGCAGTGGTGGACGTGTCCAGAGGGTCATGAAGAATTACAGAAAGCGGCACATGCGCTTGGTGAAAAAGAACTGCTGCATCGTGCGCTTGTTTCAGATGAAGAGAGAAAATATCCGCGTGAAAGTTTACGAGAAGTAGCGAAAGCTGGCTATTCAGCCGTCACAATTCCTGTTGAGGCAGGCGGTCTGAAAGAAGGATTCACAGCATTCTCTGTACTATCGGAAAGCTTTGCGCATTACTGCCCGTCTACGACAATGTGTTGGGTGATGCATATGACGACAGCCCATACCATCTATGAAGCAGGAACTGAAGAACAGCGTCGCCGCTTGCTTCCTCGATTAGAAGCAGGACATGTCGGCGGACTGGCATTCAGTGAAAGAGCAACAGGCGGACACTTTTGGAATGTCGGCAGTGTAGCAAAACGAAATGAAAACGGTTACTTACTAGATGCCGAAAAGTCATTCGTTACAAGCGGAGGAGAAGCAGACTTTTATCTGGTCGCTACGACTTCACCTGAAACGGAAGATCCAGATAATTTGATGTTTTTATTAGTGGAGAACGATCAGGCAGGCTTGGAGGCATTTCCGTTCGATGCAATGGGCTTACGGGGAAATGCCAGCGGTCCGATGAATTTTAAAAAGGTTCAAGTTCCTCTTGAAAACCGGATCGGCAGCGAGGGCGGCATGGGTTATTTCAACGACAACACGATTGATCCTTTATTCTTGCTCGGTTCAGCTGCGTGCTGGGTCGGCATTGCGCAGGGCGCGCTGAATATGGCGACAAACGGTGCAAAACGCCGGGTTCACGCAGATACAGGTTCCTCTGTTGCGGACTATCAAGTCATCCGTCATGAACTGGCGAAAGCGCAGATTCAGATTGATAGCGCTCGCAGCATGCTGTATCGTACATCTAAAGCAATGGATCGTTGCAATAAAGAAGGCAAAGAGCTTTCAGAATGTCTGTATCCATTATGGCAGCTGAAAACACATGCAGCGGACATGGTCATCGACGTAACGAATAAAGCGCTGCAAGTTTCAGGTGGGCGCGGTTATATGACGGGCCAGGTGGAAAGATATGTCCGTGACGGACGCGCGGGCGCTCTCATGGGTCCGACAAATGAGATCTTGCGTGAATGGATTGGCCGTACAATGATTGAAGTTCCTTGGATGGATTAATAACAGCAACAAACAGGTCAAAGCGGTGAGTACACTGCTTTGACCTGTTTGTTTATGTGAAGTGAAATGCAAAAGGGGGAATTCTTGTCATTGGATCAACTTACACATTATTTATTGTTATTGTTTGAATTGGAATTAGAGTTATTTTGTTTAGCGCGTGCCTCTCCGCTTTTTTTACCGATTTCTTCATAGAACTCTTTATCGTGATTCTTTGCAGTGGCTTCTCCGCCCTTGCGTCCGATTTCTTCATAGAAGTCTTGGCCGTGGCTGTTGGCGGTAGCTTCTCCACCCATTTTACCTGCCTGTTCGTGAGACATTTTGTTCTGGTTCTGCTGATTATTGCTGCGTTTTGCCATAATGAAAATCTCTCCTTTTAAATTTTTTGTTTGTCTTACATTCTCTAATATAGCCCGTCATACATGAAATAAACTTCTTTTTTTCTGAATTTCTATGAAGCAGAGCATGCTTGGTAATTACAGATAATTGGTAAGTATACGTTTGCACCTGTTCGAAAAAATTAAATTAAATTTAGTACATCATGCTTTTACAAGAATTCCTCTTTATCTTTTTTAAGACAATCCAGTTCATTCTCCGTTCATCTTCATTCGATAAGATAGAAACATCAAGAAAAACACGGAGGCGGTATCCATGAAGATTGCATGGAAAGAAATGAAAAAGAGCAAAGCGAAATTTATGATTCTTGGATCAATCATCTTCCTGGTAAGTTTCCTGACATTCATTATCTCAGGGCTTGCTAACGGATTGTCGCAGGATAACGCGGCACTTATTAAAGATTTGCCTGATGGACAGTTTTATTTAGATAAAGACGCAGATCAAACTTATAATTTATCGAAAATAGATGAAGACATACAAAAGAAAACTTTAGCCGACAATCCAGATGCTACTGCATTCTCGGTACAGATGGGCTTCGTCAACGACAAGGATGACAAGCAGCACAGCGTGGCATTCGTTGCTTCCACAGATTCTAACCTATTCCAAAATGTGAAAGAAGGCGAAATCGTCCTCGACAGTTCTCTGGAGGAAAAAGGAATTAGAGTTGGCGATGTTTTGACCAACAATCAGTTCAGCGGTGAATTTACGGTTAAAGGATTTGTGGACCAACAGAAATACAGTCACGCACCGGTTGCGTTCATTCAGATGAAAAACTATCAGGAGATTTATCGAGTAATGGAAATGCAGACATTATTCATTCCGGGCAAAGATGCTCCTGCGATCAGCGGACTGGAATCGTTCTCGAATAAAGAGTTCTTAAACGCGATCCCAAGCTACAGCGCAGAACAAATGTCTCTCAACATGATTGTCTGGTTCCTCGTGATTATCAGCGGTATGCTGTTTGCGATTTTCTTCTATATGATGAACGTTCAGAAAATCGGTTTGTACGGTATTTTGAAAGCAATTGGTATGAAAACCATGTCATTGTTTAAGATGATTTGGTATCAGATGATCGTCATCACGATTGTGGCATTGGCACTTTCTATTATTCTCAGCCAAGGATTTAATTTTATTGCACCTGAAGGCATGCCGTTCCACTTAACGATGGGTACTGTTCTGATGCTGTCTGCTGTGTTTTTAGTCGTCGGTTTCATTGGAGCTACCATTTCAGGGTTCCAAATTAAAAAAATCGAACCGCTTCAGGCGATTCAACAAGGAGAGATGTGATATGTCTGCCTTTATTATTGATGAAGTGAAAAAAACATTTACGAATGGTGAAATTGAGGAAGAGATATTAAAAGGTGTCAATTTATCGCTGAAGGAAGGCGAGATTACGGCGCTGGTCGGTCCATCAGGTTCCGGTAAGTCGACCATTCTGACGATTGCTGCAGGTTTGCAAAAAGCGTCGGGCGGAGAAATTCTGTTTGAGGGAAAAGATATGACCAAGATGAGCCAGGAGGAAGTTCGACATGTTCGGGCCACAGATTTTGGCTTCGTGTTCCAGTCCTCTCATCTTGTGCCTTTTTTGACGGTAGAAGAGCAGCTGCAGTTGATGCTGGATGTCTCTGAAACGAAAACGAGTAAAAAAGAGCAGACAAAGGCAATAACAGAAATTCTAAAGATAGTGGATATGGAACACAGGAAAGACGCGTATCCTTCTTCATTGTCCGGCGGAGAGCGTCAACGTGTGGCGATTGCGCGGGCGATCATTCACCGTCCTAAAATACTTTTTGCCGACGAACCGACAGCAAGTCTCGACACAAAACGCTCAAGAGGGGTTATGGAACTGCTGCAGGAATTAACGAGAACGATGAATGTAACGACATTAATGGTTACGCATGATGAAGAAATGCTTCCATACGCAGACCGGATCATTACCATGAGGGACGGCTATATAGTGGAATAAAAAGAGGACGGCTTATGGCCGTCCTTTGTTTTGTTATTTGTCACAAATTTTTCCTGATCCGGAAATGCATACACAGCAAGCTTTCGACATAATTTGCACTGCTTTTAAGTCAGAACACTCCTAGACGAAAACTGCCAATTATGGTAAGTTTGAATTGGTATTTATATGAAATTTGTAGAAAAAAAGGAGGAGTAAACATGAAACGAACAACATCGTTAGTCTTAGGTTTTATTGTCATCGTTTGTTTGGTTGTCATCGCATTGATGGGTAACCAGATCCGCCTCAATAAAGATCAATCGTCAGAAACTCCTGAAAATGAAGAAGCAACACAAGAAGTAGCAGGAATCCAACACAACCCGCCATCAATGGATGATGTACCAGATGGGCCTGAAGGGGAAGCAATCAAACGAGGATTTGACTTGTTTGATGATACATCGAATGTATTACGTTCAGAAGCAGCGTCAGTTGAAGACGGAATTGCCCGAGTGAATGAATTGTCTTGTACTAGCTGTCACGCAGGAGCAGGGACAGATGAAGGGGTTTCTTCAATGGTGGGTATGTCTGCGGTTTATCCGATGTATATCGGACGCTCCGGACAAATGGTCACATTGGAAGAACGAATTAACGGCTGTATGGTGAGAAGTATGGATGGTCAGAAATTTGCAGCAGACGATGAAGATCTGGATGCAATGGTTGCATACTTAACGTATATTTCTGAAGGTATTCCGGTAGGTGCCGAGCTGGATTGGCGCCACCAGAACAGTATTGATGAGTTGCCGACACCAAACGTAGAGAATGGCGAAGAACTGTATCAGGCATCTTGTATTGCTTGTCATGGTGAAAATGGCGAGGGAACGGGTTCGAACACAGGACCGAAACTATGGGGTGACGGATCATTCAACGACGGCGCGGGAATTGCGCGTATGACGAAGATGGCCGGATATGTACAGAAGAACATGCCGGTTGGTCAGGAAAACACTCTTTCAGATCAGGAAGCAAGTGACCTGGCAGCGTTTATTCTGTCAAAAGATCGTCCTGAATGGAAAAATCACGATAAAGACTGGCCGAATGGCGGACGTCCGAATGATACAATGACAAAAGAACTTCGCGATCAAGTGAAAGACGGCACGATTAATTGGGATGAAGTACTGGTTAAGCCAGAGAAAAAATAATCAAATGACAACGTCTGCTGATTCATGTGGCAGGCGTTTTTTTGTATGGTAATATAAAAACATATAAAAAGAATATGGTTAATGATAACTTGTGAGAAAAGGGGAGAATATACGTGCAATCACCATTTACGTTTACACATACAGCACCAGCTGTAAAAGAAGGAAAGCAGCCGGCAATATTCTTGTTTCACGGCATGGGCAGTCATGAAGGAGATCTGCCTCAACTAGTTTCAGATTTTGAGGAAAGCCATCATATATTCAGTCTAAGAGGACCGGTCGTGCATGCACCCGGTTATGCGTTTTTTACTATTGAAGAAGAAGGCAAACCGGTGCGCGAAGTATTCGATAAAGTAGTGGTCTACATCCAGGCATTCATCCGCGAAGTGATTACGGAGTTTGACTTAGACCCTGATCGTTTGACGGTTGTCGGGTTCAGTCAGGGAGCTGTACTTGCACAAACGCTGGGCTTAACGATGATTCCTTCTATGCATGGGGTAGCAGCGCTCAGCGGCTACGTACCGGACTTTGTGAAGGATGAATATGCAAAGCAGTCGGTGGATCAACTGCAGGTATTCATTTCGCACGGAGACTATGATTATGTCATTCCATCTCAGTCAGGTGTGGAGAGCAAAGAGTATTTTGAATCTCTTGGAGCCAATGTGACGTTTAAGACGTATGGCGACGGACATGGTGTAACGCCTGAAAACCAGCGTGATCTGACTACGTTTCTTCGTTCGCTGTGAAGAGGAAAATCCGTCCATTCTAGATCATTATGACGATTGTTGTCATCAGCTGGGCTGTTAATTTTGCGTATGCAGAATCAAAGAAGCTAGACCAACCTATTTTTGTTGACCATTATATTGATGTCTGGTGGGAAGAAGATCCGTACTTTACCATCTATTACCTGGCCAATAAAGAGGATCGCTCTACTATACAATGGGTTGAATTGGAAGATTGGCAGGGTGTGCCGGAGCGCAATGGCATGGATGTTGAGTTTGAAGAAGTTGACCAGTTCGGCCGTTATTCTTTACGCCGTGTGACGCTGCAAATGAATGGACTGCCCGAAATAACAGAGGCAAAGGAGTTCCGTGAGATAACAGCTTACTTTACGGAAGGTCCTCCTGTCCGGGCGGAGATCGGGCAAATTACCGTTCAGCCGCCTTATGATACAAAGCAACTGTTCAGAGAGCATCCTCATTATGATTTGAATTATAAAAAAACGCAGCTGACAACAGAAGAAGACATCACGGTCGAGTCGGTGACGACATCTTTTGATGAGGTGCTGCAAAATCAGTTTTTCATCAAGCTGTATATGCGCGAGCGTTCACTGGATCAAAGAACTTTGCCTGAAGGAATGAATGTGTATGAAGAAAAGTTTTGGCAAGACATTCCGGGAATAGACGCGCGGGCGGTTCAGTTTCCTTTCGATATGAAGAAAGGTGAGCGTTTGACTGTTACCGGCACTGCAAATGTAGAGATGAGTAGTGTGTTGCAGATGGATATTGAAGTCGCGGGGAAAACAGCTGAAAATGAACCATTTGCTGTAAGAACCGAATATAGATCCGAGCCGCAGTTTACCGGGCAGGAAATCAAACAGCTGATTGACAAGAGAACGGAGGCGGAAGCGAATGAATAAAGCGTTTCGGCTGATGTTTTGGGGGTATATCTTCGTGTTTTTCCGGATCCATTTAGGCATTGATCTGCTGGCGGATCCAATCGGCTATTATTTGATTTACTTGGGAGCCGGACTGATGAGTGAACGCATTCCCGCAGCAAAGAAAGCAGAAACGGTAGCTATTGTCGGTTTACTGATTTCCATACCTGGTATGTTCGTGAACTTATCTGAAGTGACGGGCGGCCTGTGGGTGCTGTACGCAGAAGGATTATTCATTTGGAAAGTAATCACGGTCTATTACTTATTTGGAACATGGAAATCGGCGATTCAACATGTCGGCCAGAGCCGATTGCGCCAGCGCGTGCAGATTACGTATGTCTGGTATATGGGCATCCATTTTATTATGATGCTGCTGACGGCATTTTCGTTGAATGTAGGCGGCAGTGAGTGGACGTCGCTGTTCTTGTTTTTCAGCCTGATGGTCATTGTGATGGATGTGGTTTTGCTGGTGCTGATTGCAGCGTTGCGGAGAGTGGATTGGGAAGCGGATCACTCCAATCATATTAATCGTTTAATATAGCGATGTTCAAAATTTCTACAATTTGAAGTCCTCACAAAAAAACGTGAGGACTTTTTTGCATTTTCATGAGAATAATTGGTAAGTTCATTCGTTGTAGTAAGTAAGAACAGTTTATCAAGGAGAAGTGATGATGAAATCTACAGAGAGAAATTTTATTCGGAGGCTGAAACGCAAGAAGGAAGATGCGATTGAATATGTCGTGGATGCCTATTTGCCCTTCGTCAAAGCGGTGGTGTATAAAGTGCTGGGTTCGCTGCAGACGGAGGCAGACATGGATGAATGCATCAGTGATGTGTTCCTGGCGGTATGGGAGAACAGCGATCAGTTTGAAGGGGAAGCAGCGGATTTCAAAAAGTGGATCTGCATGGTGGCGAAGTATAAAGCGATTGATCAGTATCGGCGGATGGAGAAGCGAAAAACTCGGGAACAGGGGATGGACGATATGTCATTCATCAGCGACAGCAATGCGGTGGGGGACCTTCTCGCAAAAGAAGAGCAGGAAGAATTATTGGTGGCTATGAGCAAGTTAAATGAAGTAGACCGCGATATTTTTACCATGAAGTATTTTCTGGATATGTCGAATAGCGAAATTGCGGATTCCCTCTGCGTAACAAAGGCAGCGATCGATAACCGGCTGTATCGTGGCAAGAAGCAGCTGTCGTTATTAATAAAAAGCGAATGGAAGGAAGAGTGCATATGAAGTCCATTTATAAACGATTGAACGATCTAAATATAGAGGAGGAAATCAAGCCAGTGGGAGTATGCGATGAAGAAAATGAGGCCATGAAGCAGCTTGTGCGAAAGAAAATTCATCCTAAACGACGCATGCCGAAAGTTTGGCGCAATGTGGCCGCTGCAGCAGTCATTACGGTGGCTTCCGTTACGGCAGTGGGTATTGGATTCCCGACACTTGCCAGCCAGATACCCATTTTCAGTAATATCTTTTCTATATTCAATGAAGAACAGGATGGTTTCTATACAGATTATGAGGAATATGCTGTAGATATAGAACAGGCGCAGACGAGCAATGGGATTACGATCATGGTCGATCGAGCGGTGTATGATGGGAAGACGGTTACGCTGACCTACTCCGTGGAAACAGAGAAGGAACTTGGAGAAAATGCGGGCGTCAATGCCTCTATGGATGTAAAACATTCAAATGGCTCATCGGGGACTTCAACAGCCCTAAAAAAAGTGGAAGACAACAAATATGTCGGAATGATTACCACGACTCCGGATTTTGATAAAAGTCGAGAGTCTGTAGAGGTAAGCTGGGTCCCGGGCAGTGTAGTCCAATACGACACGATGAATGAAATAGAAGGTGACTGGAATTTTCATTTTACACTGCATCCTGTAACGGGTAATATTCAGACAACTGGTCAGTCGACAGCCAAAGAGGGAGTAGAAATTTCCATTGATGAAATCCGTTATACTGATATTTCGACAATCATCGAATACAGCCAGAAAGTTGACCCGTCCGTAACAAATAAGTGGGAATGGGTTACAGCAGATCTGAAAGTTATAGATAATCTGGGAAATGAATATTTCACCAATGGCAATGGCGGATTCAGTGAAAATGATCAGGATTATTATTGGAGTACTACAGTGAAGAAAATTGATGAAAAAGCGACTTCACTAATCTTTACGCCAGAAATTATTCTAAGTGAAGACAGCGGGCAGGGTCATGAAGTACTGATGCTTGATCCGATCGAAGTGCAGTTGGATAGATAAGCATTGCAAAATATTAACGGGATGGTCAACAGATAGTTTGCATATTAATTAGCACCGCATTGCGCGGTGCTTTTTTATTTTGGAAGGCGTTTATGGATATACCTGGTATAATAACATTAAATATGAAAGAACTGTATGTAAGATAGGCGCCAAATTAAGCTACTTCCTGTTTATAAAAGTATTCATACCGAATATGATCTGACGGCAACAATGTTGCAAAAGGTTCGTATTGCAATTCTATAGTCCAGGAATCTACTAAAGTTATTTATATGAGGGGGAAGATCAATGGGATGGGGAGTTATTTTACTGCCAATTGTAGGTTTGTTTATTTTGTACGTAGTAATTTTTACAGCGGTAAAAGACGGAATTGACAGATCAGAGCTTGGTAAATTAATAACAAAGAAGTATGGGGGTAAAGAGGAAGTTACGCCGGTCAGTGATGATGAAGTTGAAAAGGAATTAGAAGACGAATTTAAGAAATAGAGATGGTGGATATTAAATAAATGGGGGGAAATGCTTTATAAGCGATTTCGTCTATATCGCAGTCGGGGTCAAATTCTTTAATTAACAAGAAATTGATGAAAAAGTTATTTTTAATAATGTTCTCTGCTCTTGTAATCTTACCCTTATCAGCATGTGCACAGAAAAAGTTAAGCTTTGACGAAGTAGATGCTGTTCCCCAAAAAGTAACAGAAGCAATAAACCCTGACGATCAACTTCAAGTGATTAATAAAAACAGCAAAGTGTATTACATTGTTTTTCGATCGCAAGAAGATGTTAAATCCAGTTTAGAATCAGTGAATACGACAGCACTTATCAAGTTAGATGAAGTGGATGTGAGTGATAATGAACTAAAGCAATATGTATATACTTTAACAATGGATCAATCTCATGACACAATTGATATCAAAGTTAATGGTGAATCATCGTCTTATCCTGTGATTATTATAGACTAGCAGTTGTGATTCTAAGATAAAAAATCTATTTCAGTAATCGGGCCATTTTATGAAACAAAATATTTTCGGAGTTAATAAATGAATATTGCATCCTAAATAAGTAATTTTTAATGATTTTATTTTAGCGTATACAAGTATGGCATAATTATTTTTGAGGTGATTACATGAACTTATGGGAAACTTATGAGAAAGTAGATAAACATCTAAATGAAAAATTACTCACTATTCCTCCTTACCCTTCTGTTTCAGGCAAGAGGGTACAAGAATTGTTAGCTAGCTTAGAAAATCCAGATCCAGCTTGGGGAGGGTTAGATGGAGAAATATTAAGGATGGTAAAAAACCCATGGCAAAGAGCCTATCAGATTGAATATAGATTTAAGCCAACAATAATATTTAATGACTTCATGAAAGTAATTGAAAGTGCAACTTATGATTTGATGATAGGAAATTACATTTGTTCCTATTTGAGTTTGGTGCCAGTGGTAGAAGCAATATTACGAAAATGGTCTAATGAGAAGTCTAATGAAATTAAATCCATAAATAAAAAGGGTGACTTCGACAGGAAAATTTTTGAAGAAAACCCAGTTAAGTATTTAAACGAAAAAAATAATGAACTTCATACTAATATCGAGTTTCAAAAGTGGATTAGTAATCAGATTAAATATTTTGATTTTATGATTAGAGAAGTATTTTATCTTAGTTTTAATGCTTCGCAAGAAGGTGTGAAAAAGGAATTTAATAGAAACAGAACTTTACATCTCTTAGATAACATTGAGGACGTAGAAGTTTTAAGGGATAATACAACAAGAATCTTCTTATTATTAGATATTATTGCTGAACTATATTTAAGTCTTGATGAAGAACTTTATAATGATAATACTTTTTTTGCTGATTGTGAAGACAATATCGATTTTAACTTGAGATGGAAGATTTATCTGAAAAATGCAATGGAGTCTATAAATATGACAGATATGACCATAATAAACTTTGCCTTTCTCCAACAAGATAAAAAACACTTGTCCGATGAACAAAAACAGAAATTTATTGAGCAAAAGGAATATCAAATACAGTTTATAAAATCAAAAAATAGATAAGGTGATAATATATTTTCGAAATTCTACAATAGGGGGCAGTTATGATAGATGTACTGCTCTTAAATCGGGCCATCTTTTTGTTGAAAAACATGTTTTACAAGGTGGGAAAACAATCATTAAAATAAGAGGGAGGTTTAAAAATATGAAACAAACGGGGACGCTATACTTTTTCTGTGGGAAAATGGGTGCAGGGAAAACAACCAAATCAAAACAATTAGCAATAGAAAAACATGCGGTACTGTTGTCTGAGGATGAATTGCTCGCATCTTTTTATCCTAATCAAATCGAATCATTTGAAGATTATCTGAAATATTCAGAGCAGATCAAGCCATTTGTGAAAAAACATGTCCAAAATATACTAAGTGTCGGAACAAATGTAGTGATGGACTTTCCAGCTAATACTCAAAAGCTGCGAACGTGGTTTTTGGATATGGTGTTAGAGGTCAATGCGAACCATCAACTAATTTTCCTTAATCTAAATAACGAACAATGTCTAAGTCAAATTGCACAAAGGAGAAATGAACAACCTGAACGAGCAGATTTTGACACGGAAGCGGTGTTTATTCATGTTACTAATTTTTTTGAAGCACCAGAAGCATCCGAGGGGTTAAATATTTTAGAGTTTAGTGGAAAGGATTAACAAAGAATTCAATATAACTTTGTGTAGATTTCAACTAACGGGGGCAATTCTTGAATAGGGATTATACCGTTAAAGGGCCATTTTGATGAAATGAACGGGGGACTAAGATGCATTTTGCTAAGAAATATGGATTACTAATACTTACAATGATTTTCACTTTAATAGGTTTTTTGACATTGAAATTTAGTGTTGATCTTGGATCGAATGCAGCAAGTGCTTATTTAAGTTCTTTGGATGGTATGGATACAGCAGAGTTTAATGCTATCCGGTCACAATATATAATATCGAATATGATTATAGGTGGAATTTTATTATTCCTGGGATCGGCATTTCTTTTATTATCTGTATATAAACTATCAAGGGAAAAATACTAGTGTATTCAACACTTGGGGGCTTTAATCGTATTAAGGTTTGTGCTTCAAACGGGCCAGACTTTATAGAATTGGGAGGAGGGAAATTCATGGGGAGAGTTCTAACAGCAATTATTTCAACGATTATCTGCGGGGCAGCTGCAAGTTTTATAGAACCGTTCGTATTTGCAATGAGTATACCCGTTGCATTAATGGGAGGATTTATTTTGGTGGAAATTCAACGTAAAAATGGAAAGCAAAAAGCACTTTAAGTTTTGATTTATTACTGTATAAAAATAAATACTTCTTGAATCGGGGGCTGTTTGTAGAACAAGTTTTTGGCAAATACTTAGTTGATCGGAGCGGAAGCCGGCGACTCTGGGAGGATGAACTGGATTTGAAAGCACCATAAAGCCCTGCGCTGTTCGCTTGGCTGCAGCGCAGATCAACAGTTTCAAACCGCTATCTTACTAACAGGGGATTGGTTGAATAAGAAAACTGTAATATAGAACAAACACTATCGTTTAACAGAGCCTTTTTTAAAAAAGGTGAGGTGAAGGTGTTATTTGGACATTTATTTTTTTTGGTTTATTTCTTATAGGGCTCATCTTGATGATTCTAGCCTTGATTAAAATTGGAAATATAGCGAAAAAGTATTGGTTGGCGGCATTGATTATGTATGTTGTTAGTTTCTTGGGAAGTTGGTCAATTGGACTCTACCTCCTTGTAATACCATTTGTTTTATTGATGTTAGCGCTAGCTCATTCTTTTGGCTGGGTAAAGAAAGGTCTGCAAAACGTACCTTTTGCAATCATTGGAATCATACTTTGGTATGTAAGCATTACAAATATTGATGATTATTGGTTGTTTCTACCTTTTGCTTGGTTAGTTTAATGACTAGCTCACAATGAAATTAGCGAAGAAAGTTGGGGCTTCAGTGAGATATCTTTCCGGCAATAACAGTTTATTTTACAGTGTTGAGGGAAATGGAAATCCTATTTTCATTTTGCATGCATTGGGCACAGATCATAGAGCTATGAAAAAATGGGTTGAACCAATTTTTAAAGATACAAATCAATTTCAACGGATTTATATAGACCTTCCTTGGCATGGTCAAAGTGTTTGTGAAGAAATTGTATCAACTGAAGAAATACGCCAACTACTTACTTCTTTTATTTCTGAACTAATTGGAGAACAGAGTTTTTCTATAATAGGTCATTCTTTTGGTGGATACATCGCTCAAGGCATGATTAGTGAAAAGCTGACTGGACTCTGCTTAGTAGCCACTGCAGTTCATCAAATAAATCGAGATGTGCCAAGAAAAGCTGTTTGTAATCTTAATGAATCTGCTCTCGCAGAGGTGAATTTAGATATTCGAACAGCGTTTGACACTTTAATGGTATATCAGTCTGGTGAAAATCTTCAAACGTTTTTAGACGAAGTTCAACCAGGTCGATTGGTTGCGGATAGAGAATTTTTAGCTTCAAATTGGCGAGACGCGGGTTACTATTTCAAAACAGATCCATTAGCTAAACGATATGATGGAAATTCTCTAATAATTGCTGGCAAATTTGATTCTATCTGTGGATATAAAAACTATTACGAGCTTCTTGAGAATTTACCGAATTCAACATTCGCGGTTCTCCAAGCAGGTCACTTACCACATATTGAAAAAAGACAAACGGTCCAATTCCTTATAAACGAATGGCTCAAAGGATTTTAGAGTCAAAAATAAAGAGTCTAATTCATATGCGAATTAAGACTCTTTATTGTGTAATATGATTTTAACATACGTGAATAGAACAGCTTACATTTTACAATCCGTCTCGTTTTCATTCCAACTGCCTTCGCCGCAAAGCATATTTCTGCAGCACAGCAGGCAGTGTCATGCCGAGCAGTACAAGGAAAATACCGACAAATTGTAATATCGTCAAGCGTTCACCGAGCAGCAACATCGACGCCATAATCGCCACCGGAAGTTCGACAGCGCTCAATATAGAAGACATGCCGCCACCGACTTTCGGTACGCCGACTGAAAATAAGAAGATCGGCAATACGATACCGAAAACCCCTAAAATCGCTCCGTAGATCCATAATCCTTCACTGAGCCTGCCGTTCCAGATGATTTCTGGAGATTGGAAAAATGTAATAGCAATCGCTGCATAAAATGACATGAGAAACAGTCGGGTTACGACGTTCATTCCGGGTACGGGTTTTTGATTGGCCATGACAAACGCTGCGAAACTAAATGCTGCAGCAAGTCCCCACGCCCAACCTTGCCAGGCAATGCCGCTGATGTCTGCATCAATCAGGCCAGCCGCTAAAATGGTGCCGCCAAATAAAAATACGAGCGACACAGCTTCCGACTTTTTAGGAAGTCTTCTGACTGCTATACACTCATACAGCATACCGATCCAAGTGAATTGAAAGAGCAGTACAACCGCCAATGAAGCGGGCATATACTCGATGGATTTCCCGTATACCGTGCCGGTGATGGCGGTAAACAGCCCAGCTATCAGAACGGGGAAACTGCCCCGAAGTTTTGGAATACCGCGTCTTGCGATAAGAAAAATGATAAGTGCTAAAAGAAAGCCTGTGTAATACTGGCTTGTTACCGCTTCGGAAGCAGTAAAGCCATCTTGAATTGCCAATTTAATGATTGTTGATAAAATACCGTAACAGCTGGCACCGATTATAACCAGCAGCGGATACATCCAAGGTTTCACGTTCTGTACCTCCGTTTCTTTCGGATATTAGTATATCATGGAAACGGTTAAGCAGATTGCAGAAAATAGCGAAACATTTCCCGGGAAATATCGACAGTAATCGGGAGGATATGAGGAAAAGCCGCACAGTGTACAGCACTGTGCGGCTTTTATTGGGAAATTATCTCGGAGCTCCATAGTCAGTCGAAGGACTGCCTCCACTGTAACGAGGTGAATGGTTGATTTTTTCTTTCATGAGGTCTTCGCGCTGATCGGGAAGAGAAATAGAATCGACAGTCTGCATATCTTCGTGCAAATCGAACAAACTGACTGTATTGGTATTTAAATTTTCTGGATGTGTCTGAGCTAGTCGGTACGTGTCAGGATTTCTTTTAGGTCCAGGGTTCCCCTTGGTAACCATTTAAATCGCCTCCGTTTTATGCTTGGCGTACCATTTTCAGCAACATATGCGCAAGAGAATGCTGTTCTTCTTTGGAACCGGAATCCCACAGTTCCTGTAATAAATATTGTTCTCTGTTTCGGGGTTCTTCATGTCGTGATAAATAGTTAGCGATAAATTCAGTTGTTTTCGCAAGCTGCTCATCGCTGAGTCCCAGGCTCTCACCTTTTTCTACTTTATCCGATAAAAAACCTTTGAACCGGTTAAAGTTCTCGAGAATCTGATCTTTCTTTTCCTCGTTCATATTGGAAATTTCGGACTCCACTTTATTTTTCATTTCCACTGATGCAACACTCCTTTTCATTTGATACTAATAGCGTGTGCAAGAAAAGCGAAAGTATGCGCATAGGGAATTGAGATGAATACCTGACTGTGTAGGTGTGAAGAACATGTGCAGTGGGTACAAATAGAATATACCGTAAGCTGAAGGAGGTGCAGTAATGGCTGACAAACAATATACAGGTACTTTTCACTCCGTTGATAATGTGCTTTATAAAATAACGGAGTTGGAAGCACAGGGATTTAGAAAACGTCATATGTGTGCGGTTTCAAATGTTCGGGATGATTTGAAGATATTAGAGGATGATTCCGAAATTGAACTGATTGGCATACAGGACGGCTCACTTTGGGATCATACACGCAGATTATTTAATAGTAAGGATGAAATGCTGACTATTTTCATCAAGATGGGATTTTCAAAGGCGGAAGCAAAGACGTTCTATAACGATCTGTCTGAAGGAGGCATTGCATTATTTGTTGATAAGCTGACAGATGAGGAGAGAGCGGCATCCATCGATCCTCATGACAGTTCGGCTCAGCGGACAATAAGTGGAGAAAGTCTTGAAGGTGAATCCATTCAGGAAGCAGGAACACCAATTCCAAACAGTCCCCGTATTGATACAACGAATTTATAAGAAGAAGCTGTCCGAGAAATCATCACTTGGCAATGACTTCTCGAGCAGCTTCTTTATTTATTTCTTTTAGAACAAAAAAGCCCGCTGTATAACAGCAGACTGTAGATCTATTAAGGGCGTTCGCGGCGTGCTTCTGCATCGCTGAAATGTTCTTTAGCTTCACCCATTTTTTGCTGGGCTTCACCTTTTACTTTGTCTAATTTACCTTCAGCCTGCATCTTTCTGTCATTCATTACGTCACCGGCAACATCTTTTACGCTGCCTTTCATTTTATTTCCTGCACCTTTAATTTTGTCTTCCATACCGTGATCTTTGTTATTCATGAAATCTCCTCCGTTTCTATAGTTAGTGTATAAATACCCACTTTAGAAAAAAGGAAAACATCTCGTTTATTGCCTTAATAATTGAAGAACGGATTGTGCCTGTTGCATATGAAGAGAAAGTACATATTGATTGGCTTGCATTAAGATATTGGCTTTTGTCAGCGCCATGAGTTCTTTTGCAATATCGGCGTCACGTATGCGGGATTCAGCTGCCGTCAAGTTGGACTCCATTGTCTGTGCGTTGCTGTACGCATGTTCAAGGCGATTCATGTAAGCGCCCATTTTGGAACGCTCAGAAGACACTTTGGAAATTGCGCCATCGAGTAAGCCAATTGCCTTGTCTGCTTCTTCACGCGTGCCGATGGAAGCATCGTCAATTCCGAGCGCGGCAGTTCTCATATCACCGATCGAAAAATCGATGGACTGTCCTGCATTCGGTCCTGCCTGTGTTTTGAAAGAATTTCTGGAACCGTCAAGGAGCGGCATTGTATTAAACTGTGTATCAGTGGCGGTCCGCTGGATTTCTTTTTTTAGCTCTTCGAATTCCAATGCAATCTGTTTTCGATCATTATCTGTCAGTGTGTCATTGGCTGCCTGAACGCTCAGTTCGCGCATTCTTTGTAGTATATCATGCGTTTCATTCAGCGCGCCTTCTGCTGTCTGAAATACAGAAATGGTATCCTGGATATTGCGCTGTGCCATCGCAAGACCCCTAATTTGTCCGCGCATTTTTTCAGATATCGCTAAACCTGCAGGGTCGTCTCCCGCGCGGTTGATCCGCATTCCGGATGAAAGTCGTTCCATTGAACGCAACGCCTGCATATTATGGATATTCATATTACGTAAGATATTCAGTCCTGCCGCATTCCATTGTCCAAGCATAACGCTGTCTCCCTTCACGACAATCGTTTATTGGTATTATCGGTAGGAAATACCAATGTTGAATAGCTTCAAATTGTAGGGGATGGTTTGGATGGATTTACCCCTTTAATTAGTTGCTGTATAGGTGCCGATAATAAATAAGAAAAACCGGAGACCCTGGAGGTTTCCGGTTTTTTGGTGTGTGTAACAAATGTCTGGCCTTACGGAGTACTTTTCATTGCTGCAAATTGATTGATTTGCTCCATGAGTTTTTCCCGGGACTGCTTGTTTCGCATTAGGTACAGAGCACCAAGTCCAACAGCTGTCATTGCCATTTTGTTCATTTGTCTGCCACCTCCGAAATATAGCATGAGAGGAAACCAGAAAATTATACATATAAATTAGAACTTTTGCTTCTAATTTCGAGAAGATTCAGGAATAGTATGAGAAGTTTTCTAGATAATGCTATAATTTCATTATTCGCAAATTATAGACTGGAAGTGGCATCATGATGAATTACACAACAAAATCAACCATACGCGAAGCACGTTTCTGGCGTATTGTCGTCGGCCTTGGTATAGCGTCCGTATTTATTTTTGCTGCGATGTATTCCATGCAGCCTTTGCTCCCTGTTTTCACGAAAGAATTTGGTGTTTCTGTATCTACTGCAAGTTTGACGATGTCGATCAATACAATTGGATTGATTATAGGACTCGTGATTCTCGGTTTTTATTCGGACCGGCTGGGCAGATCGATTTTTGTGAAAACTTCTATTTTACTAACTGCACTTTTATTTATTCCCATGTTTTTAACCAATTCATTTGTCATGATTCTGGTCTTTCGATTCATCCAGGGATTTGCGATGGCCGGTATATTAGCTGCAGCACTTGCCTATATCAATGAAGAAATTCACGGGCGTGTTGTGAGCGTGGCTACTGCACTTTACATATCGTTTAACGGAACCGGCGGAATGTTCGGTCGGTTCATGACAGGTTATTTGACAGAGCGTGGATCGTGGGAACTAGCCTTGCAGGCATTAACGATTTTAGGCGTAGGCGTTTTTATTATGCTAATGATCATCCTTCCTAAATCAGCCAACTTTCAGCCAAGTGTGGAAACGATTAAGAAAGATATTGAGGGGTTTGGCTACCATTTACGAAATCCAAATTTACTCGTTGTATTCGGACTTGGTATTGTCTTGCAGCTCAGCTTTACGGGCATGTGGACCTTTCTTCCGTTCCATTTGACTGCAACACCGTTTTTACTGACACTTGACGAAGTCTCCTATATTTATTTTGCCTATGCATTCGGGATTGTCGGCGCGCCAATTGCCGGATCACTTGCCGAAAAGTACGGCACGAATAATGTCCGATTGACAGCGGTGATCCTGTTGGCAGCAGGGTGTCTCATTACGATCCCAATGAAATTACCGTTTATCGTCGTGGGCTATTGTGTTATGTGTCTTGGATTCTTCTCTGCTCATTCATTGACCGCCGCTTCCGTCAGTAAAGAAGCAACGCATCATAAGGGCAGCGCATCTAGTTTGTATCTGGTTTCCTACTATATCGGAATGGCCGCGGGAAGCACGCTTGTAGCGCCTCTTTGGCAGATGGCCGGCTGGAGCGGTTTAGCATTGTTTTCAGCTTTGGTGCCGTTTGTATATGTCATGCTGCTCCGGCTTCGCAGAAGAAAGCTTCAAATCACCAATTAACACTTCAGGATTATTTTCGACAGAAGCCTGCTGACCGCGTATAATTAAACTACTTGAATAATACGCAATAAAGGAAGTGGGAATTTGACGAAAAAAGTATGGTTCCAGGTAGGTATAGGTGTTTTACTTGCCCTTTTGATTACCAAGTACTTTTTAGAAGTGAACTATATTTTTAAACCGGTTGGGATCATTTTGCAGACCATTATGCTGCCGCTAATCTTTGGCGGACTGCTATATTACATGACGGAACCAATTCAGCGCATGCTTGAGAAACGTGGGATGCCTCGTTGGGGCAGTATTTTGTCTGTTATGTTGATTTTAATCGCAGTCGTTTGGATTCTGCTAGCACTCATTGGTCCAATTGTGACGAAACAGGTGAATAACTTGGTCGAAAACGCTCCTGCATTAGCCAGTCAGCTAGATCAGTTGAAAAATGAAGCCATCAATCAAAAAGACAACTTACCGGACAGTCTGCAGGATTCGCTGAATTCAGCTTTTGAATCTATTCAGTCATTTGCAGTGAAATTCGGTAAATGGTTCGTCACATTTATTCAGTCATTCGTTCAGGCGGTTGTGTTACTCCTGCTTGTTCCGTTTTTCTTCTTCTTCATGTTGAAAGATCATGAAAAACTGGCGCCGAGAATTTATAATCTATTTTCAGGGCAGCGTAAGGTCTGGGTAAAAAAGACGTTAGAAGATATCGACAGAGTACTTCGCTCTTATATTCAGGGGCAGTTGCTGATCAGTTCCATTCTAGCAGCCATCATTTTGACTGGTTATTTGATAATTGGACTGGAATACGCATTGTTGCTAGCAATTCTGGCACTTTTCATGAACCTGATTCCGTTTATTGGGCCATGGATTGCAGTAGCGCCGGCTCTGTTGATAGCCTATCTGCAGGATCCGAAGCTGGTCATCTGGGTAGCTGTCGTAACGCTTGTTGCACAGCAGACAGACAGCAATCTAATCACGCCGAACGTAATGGGGAAAACTCTCGATATTCATCCGCTGACTGTCATTACTGTTTTATTGGTGGCAGGAAGTATTGCGGGATTCCTGGGAATTGTGGTGGCTGTTCCTGCTTATGCAGTCGGAAAAGTCATCGTCCAAAATATTTATGAACGGCGAAAAGAAATACGCCGTGCAGCTACAAAAGAAGTGTAGTTGAAGTGCCTCCTGGTCTTTGGACTGGGAGGTTTTTTGTTGTAGGGATATTTACAGCAGCATGAGGAAAGTATTCGTCTGTCAATGAACAGCAATCAAAAATTTTTAGTTTCTTGCGAAGGATGCTGTAGTAAACTATTAAATGGCATGACTGAGCGCTATGTACATATATGGAATGCATGTCTTTATGAGATGCCTATAAAATTTTTTTATCGTACACCATAATTAATTCAATTTCCTTTCTGAAAAAAGCTCTCGTATGATGAGTTGACAGAGTATTCGTACCTTAACATCAGTTTGGAAGCGATTACAACAAGAAGGGCAGGAGAGTCACTCATGGACAGCAAGGTAATATTGTTTAATCATGTAGAACAGCTTCAGAAGGAATTAATTGATTTAGGTGCATTTCTACATGCAAATCCTGAATTAGGCAATGAAGAGTATCAGGCAGTACAAAAAATCACTGGTATCTTGAAAGCCAATGGATTTACCGTTGAACACAACGTGGCGGGTTTAGACACGGCTTTTCGGGCGCACTATACAGTAGGAACTGGCGGGCCGACAGTCGGGTTGCTATGTGAGTACGATGCACTGGAGGAATTGGGCCATGGCTGCGGCCATAATTTGCAGTCACCCGCTGTGCTGGGAGCTGCGATCAGTTTAACCAAGCTTGATGAACTGCCGAACTGCACAATCGAAGTAATTGGGACGCCGGCCGAAGAAACGACCAGCGGAAAAATTCCGATGGCGAAGCAAGGGTTTTTTGATCACCTAGATTTTGCATTGATGATGCATGGGGGGGACCGAACAACAGTGGACGGTCGTTCATTAGCTATAGACAACTTCGAATTTGTTTTTGAAGGTAAAGCTTCCCATGCTGCAGTTGCTCCGGAAAAAGGAATCAGTGCCTTGGATGGCGTGCTAATGACATTCAACGGAATGGAGTATTTACGGGAACACGTTAGATCTGATGTTCGAATTCATGGCATTATTACGGATGGCGGTAAGGCAGCGAATATCGTACCTGAGAGAGCTGCAGCCATTTTTTCTATACGTGCTTTGAATCGGCCTTATTTGGAAACTGTGATTGAACGAGCTTTAAATGTAGCAAAAGGGGCGGCGCTCGCAACGGGGACAAAGGTTCAGATCCATAAGAAGAAGTCCATGGAGAGTAAGTTGAATGTCCAGGCCTTAAATGATGTTTTATTGGAAAATGCAAAATTGGCAGGAGCTAAAAATATTACGCCGCCTCGTGAACGTACGGGTTCCACTGATTTCAGCATCGTTACCCATCGCGTGCCTGGTGCGTGTATACGTGTTTCATTTGTTCCTCAGGGTACGCCTAACCACACGAAAGACTGGGTGGAAGCATCCAACAGTCAAGAAGGAAATGAAGCGATTGTTACAGCTGCTAAAGTTTTAGGGGCTGCTTGTATAGATGTCCTTTCTTCGCCTTCGTTATTGAATGAAATTAAAAGGCAATTTGCGGTAGAAAAAGAAATACAGAATGAAATGGTTATACATTAAAAAGGGGGAATAAAAAATGTCGAAAAAACTATTATATTTAATGATTGCAGCAGCACTTGTTATATTATCCGCATGTACCACAACGAGCAAACCTGCTGAGAACAGCGGCACAGCTTCGGAAAAGGAAGATAATGATACGCTGACACTTTCATTGGGGCCGGATATGTTGACTTGGGATATTCATAATCATACTACTACATCTACAGAGGTCATTCATGTAAATGTTTTTGATTATCTTCTGATGCGTGATACGGATGGAGAAATTCAGCCGCATCTTGCAAAAGAGTGGAAGAATATTGATGACGTCACATATGAATTTACACTGAACGAAGGAGTGAAATTCCATAATGGTGATGACCTGACAGCAGAAGACGTCAAGTTTACTCTGGAGCGCGTTGCCAAGGATGAAACACTGAAAAGCCATGGCGATTTCGATACGATTGCCGAAGTAAAAGTAATAGATCCATTAACGTTTCAAATTATTACAAATGAGCCGGATCCGATGTTGTTAAGCAGGATTTCAAGACAGGCATCTGGGGTTCTACCAAAAAACTATATTGAAGAAAAAGGTATGGACGAATTTTTGAAATCTCCTATTGGTTCAGGTCCTTATAAATTCAAAGAGTGGAAGAAGGACAACCAAGTTACTCTAGTGAAAAATGATGAGTACTTCGATAAAAAAGGTGAGTACGAAAATGTAGTGTTCAGAGCAATTCCTGAGGATTCGACTAGGGTGGCTGAGCTATTGACAGACAGTGTAGATATCATCGCAAACGTTCCTCCAAGTGACTGGGATAGAATTAACACTTCCGATAATAGCAAGATAGTCAATGGTGCATCCAACCGTACGTATATGTTGTTCCTGCGTACACAAGAAGATTGGCCAACATCTGACGTCAAGGTGCGTCAGGCTATTGACTTTGCTATTGATGACAAAGCTTTGGTAGATAGTCTACTGGATGGCGGCGGTACACCTACATTAACTCGAGTGAACCCTGGAAATGTCGGGTTTGAAGAAAGTTTATTCGATAATTACAATTACGATGTTGAAAAAGCAAAGCAGCTATTGGATGAGGCTGGCTATAAAGATGGCGTAACGATCGAGTTGGCAGGTCCAACAGGGCGCTATATTAAAGATCGTGAAGTCATGCAGCTGATTGCAGGTATGCTTGAAGAGGCAGGCATCCATACCGAAATGAACTTATTGAAATGGGGCACATTCTCTGAGCTTCGAGATCAAGAAAAGTTTAAAGATGGTTATTTGATCGCACTCGGATCTTCATTCTTTGATGCAGGACAGGCGCTTGATTACTATGGTACTGAGAGATCAGCTTCAATTAATGGTTATAGTAATGAAAAGATAGATCAGTTGCTTGAAGAAGCCAATACATCTTTGGATGAAGAAGAGAGAACGAAGAAATATCAGGAAATCCAAAAAATTGCAAGTGAAGAGATGCCAATCATCCCATTATTCCAAATCGATCAGTTTTTCGGAGTAAATAACGGAGTTGAATATACACCTCGTTTGGATGAATTAGTATATATTCCTGACGTTCATAAAAAATAAAAATTCATGAGATAGCAGCAGACAGCTTCTGACCACAGAAGCTGATCTGTTGGCTATCTTTACAATTAATTGGAGAGGATCTATATGTGGAGATACTTTACTAGCAGGTTATTGCAGATTCCAATCGTTCTATTTATCATTTCCCTCATGATCTTCGTTCTAGTATACATAGCCGGAGATCCAGTAGCTTTGATGCTGCCGGCAGAAGCTACACAGCAAGAAATTCAGCAACTCCGAGTCGCTTTAGGATTTGACCAACCATTCTATCTGCAATTTTGGAATTACATGGTTGATTTAGTACAGGGGGATTTTGGAGATTCATATAAATATGGAATCTCTGCTTTGGGGCTAGTGCTGGAAAGATTGCCGGCCACAATTGAATTAGCAACTGCTTCCATGATCATGGCTATAGTCATTGCAATTCCCTTGGGTATTATTTCTGCAATCCGTCCAAACGGGATTGTAGACTTGTTTGCAACAGGTTTATCTGTTTTAGGAAAAGCCATTCCGAACTTCTGGTTGGGGATTATGCTGATTTTAATTTTCGCCGTAAACTTGAAATTGATGCCGGTTTCAGGAACAGGTAGCTGGAAACATCTGATTCTACCTGCCATTACACTAGGAACAGCAGTGTCGGCTGAGATTACGAGGCTCGTGCGCTCTAATATGCTGGAGATTCTCCAACAGGATTATATCCGTACAGCAAGAAGTAAAGGACAGAAGAAAAGTGTCATTATCTTCCGCCATGCTTTTCGCAACTCGTTAGTACCTGTTATTACAATTACAATTTTGCAGATGGCAACATTAGTAGGCGGCTCCTTAATAACGGAGATGATTTTCTCTTGGCCTGGTGTTGGACAGTTAATCATTCAAGCGGTCTATGACAAAGATTTACCGATCATTCAAGCAGCTGTATTTGTAACAGCCGTCATTATTCTGTTGATGAATCTATTGACGGACGTACTGTATCGTTTCTTAGATCCGCGAATTAAATATAGCTAAGAAAGGATTTGTCAAAATGAAATCAACCAGCCATGCTGAGCTTGCCATACTTCCAGTTGACAAGAATGATAGAAGTATCAAGTCGAAAAATAAGCTGAAGATATTTTTTACAAAACTCTTAAGAAGTAAGACAGGTACTGTTGGCTTACTGATCGTTCTGGCTTTATGTATAATGGCGATGTTTGCTCCTGCGATCGCACCGTATGATCCAGGCAAAATCGATACGACAAATATGTTAGCACCCCCATTTTGGTCCGACGGCGGTACGTTAAGTCACATTCTTGGGACAGACAATCTAGGTCGCGATATATTGAGCAGAATTATTTACGGTTCACGTATTTCATTAGTTGTAGGAATATTATCCGTTCTGGTAGCAGGTGTGATTGGTGTCGTGTTTGGTATCATTTCGGGTTACTATGGAGGCATCGTGGATAATTTAATAATGCGGCTAGTGGATGCGTTCTTATCTGTACCAACCATATTATTTTGTATCGTTTTCCTGACGGTACTAGATCCAGGACTTCCTACATTAATCATAGTAATTGGTGTAACTAGCTGGGTATTGTATGCACGAATGATCCGTAGTGAAACACTTAGTTTGCGTGAACGGGAATACGTGAAAGCAGCGCGGACGATGGGTGTCTCAGATATTCAAATCATGAAGCGCCATATTTTGCCTAACGTAATGTCTTCTATTATCGTTATTTCCACATTAAGTGTTGCAAGTACAATCATTACAGAATCATCACTGAGCTTTTTAGGATTAGGTATTCAACCGCCAACAGTTTCATGGGGAATAATGTTAAGCGAAGGCAAAGAATATGTCGCTACTAGTTGGTGGCTTGCCACATTCCCCGGATTAGCCATCACCATTACAGTGTTGGGAATCATATTTTTGGGTGAGTGGCTCCGTGATTTACTGGATCCAAGATCTCAAGGAAGCAACTCGTAACGAAAGGAGACTTCATCATGTCTACATTGCTTGAAGTAAATGATTTAAAAACATATTTCTATACGACAAATGGAGTCGTGCCTTCAGTGGATGGAGTATCATTCTCTTTGGAGTCCGGACAAACAACGGCATTGGTGGGAGAGTCTGGCTGTGGTAAAAGTGTAACGTCCTTCTCTATCATGCAGCTGGTCAATTCACCCGGGAAAATCGTGGGTGGAGAAATTTTATTTAAAGGCAAAGATTTAACACAATTAAGCGATAGAGAAATGCGTGATATTCGCGGCAATGAAATATCGATGATTTTTCAGGAGCCTCTAACTTCATTGAATCCAATATTAAAGATTGGATCACAATTAGATGAAACTCTGCTGCTGCATCAGGATATTTCGAAGAAAGAGGCTAAAATCGCCAGTATTGAGATGCTGAAAAAAGTAGGAATTCCCCGTGCAGAGCAAGTATACGCTTCACATCCGCATGAATTGAGCGGAGGAATGAGACAGCGGGTAATGATTGCCATGGCATTATCATGCAAACCAAGCCTGCTCATTGCAGACGAACCGACAACGGCGTTGGACGTAACGATTCAAGCACAAATTTTAAAGCTAATGCGAAACTTGAAGATAGATTTTGACACATCCATTCTGTTGATTACACATGACTTGGGAGTTGTGGCTGAGCTGGCAGATAAAGTGATCGTCATGTATGCTGGTCAAGTAGTGGAAGAAGCGGATGTCATGTCCTTGTTTTCAGAACCGCAACACCCGTACACACAGGGATTAATCCAAAGTACACCGAAGATTGACGCAGAAGTGGACGCCTTAGAATCCATTCAAGGCAATGTGCCGACCCCGAGCAATAAACCGTCGGGATGTTATTTCCATCCCAGATGCCCGTTTGCGATGGATATCTGTAAAACACAGATGCCTTCATTACAGGTGGATGAACAAAACGGCAATAAAGTGAGATGCTGGCTGCATGAAAACAAGGAAGGGATGATTCCAGATGGTAAAGAGCGCACCTGTTCAAACGGATGAAGTACTTGTCGTCAAAAACTTGAAGAAGCATTTTCCTGTAAATCAGCAGCTGTTCAAAAAAGAAAAAGAGTATTTACGGGCAGTGGATGGAGTAGATCTGACAGTTTATCGGGGTGAAACTTTAGGTATTGTGGGAGAGTCGGGCTGTGGAAAGTCTACGCTGGGCAATTTAATTATGGGGCTTTTGCAACCGACAGAAGGAGAAATTCACTTCAATGGTGCAGAACTTTCCAAAATGAAAGAACGTGATCTGAAGAAGCATCGCGTCGATTATCAAATGATCTTTCAAGACCCGTTTTCATCCCTAAATCCCAGAATGCGCGTTTTTGATTTAATTGCAGAACCGTTGATTACACATCGTAAGCTTTCTAAGAAAGAATTGGAAGAAGAAGTTCATCGGTTAATGAAAGATGTAGGTTTGGACACGACCTACACTCATCGCTTTCCTCATGAGTTCAGTGGAGGTCAGCGCCAACGGATAGGGATCGCACGTGCACTCGTTTTGAAACCAAAACTTATTATTTGCGATGAACCTGTGTCTGCACTTGATGTATCGATTCAGGCACAGATTTTGAATTTACTGAGCGACCTGCAGAAAAAATATAATCTGACTTACATTTTTATAGCGCACGGTTTGCCGGCAGTACGGCATATCAGTGACCGCATCGGTGTGATGTACTTAGGCAATATGGTGGAATTGACAACGAAGGAAGCGTTGTTTGCCAAACCCATGCATCCATACACTAATGGATTATTAGCGTCTTTACCAATTTCGCATCCGCGCTTCAGAAGAGCACCTGAAGATGAGATTATATTGGAAGGCGATATGCCAAGTCCAGTTCATCCGCCGAGCGGCTGCAAGTTTCACACACGCTGTCTTTTTGCACAAGAAAAGTGCAAATTAGTTGTACCTGACTTTGAAGAAAAAGAAACTGGTCACTTTGTAGCGTGTCACTATCCTTTACATCAGGATTGATCATTTTTAAGCTGTTCCTCAACAAACTCGACAAAATGACTGACAGTTAATAATTCCAGATTTGACTTTCTGAAAATTAACCATGTTTTACGATTTAGAGGTTTACCTTTGTCGTTTATCAAATCATGCGTGAAAAATGAATCTTTGTCGGTCAAACATGACTTAGGGATAATCGAGTAACCGAGGCTCTGATTGACCATTTCCTTGCAAGTTTCTACGCTGTCCAATTCCATACGTACAAGAGGAGGTGCAGAGAAACGATCTTGCCACCAATTTTCAATCATCTGTGCTAAGGGGTTTGTCGCTTTTTCCCCCGGTCCTTTCTTTTTATTAGGTTGATAAGAAATGAGTGGCATAAAGGGGATTTCTTCGAGTTTAATTGGGTTTTTGGAAACAATCGTCAGAGGGTCTTCGGCCAATAAGATCTTTTCGTCAAACCAATTATAGTTCCCGGTTATAATTCCGATTTGAATTTCATTTTTATTCAGTAATTGAATAATCTCCGAGCTCCAACCGGTTGTTACGTTAACTTGAATATTATAAGGTAAATCTAAGAACTGCTTAATAAGTGTGGGTAATTTATAGAGTGCAAAGTTGCTAGAGACGCCAATGCGGATAGTTCCGGTTGCGTCTTTTTTTATTGTTTTTAAATTTTCTTCAAGCTTATCTAAATCAAGAAGCATTCTTTTTGAGAATTCAACCAAGTATTCTCCTTCTGGTGTGAAGAATAACTTATTCCCTTGCCGGTTATATAGTTTTATTTGGTATTCTTCTTCAAGTTTCTGAAGTCTATAAGTTATGGCAGGCTGAGAGGTGAAGAGTTTCTGAGCGGCTTTAGTTAGATTTTTCTCTTCATACACAGAAATCAACATTCGGCAATCTTGCTTTTGCATGAAACTTCCCCCCTCAAGTTCGTAGTCTATATATTCTTAATTATAACATAAGCTTATAGCATTCAAAGCAAGCAACTAAATGAACTAAAGATGAATGATTAACGTCGTTTTGCACATCCTATCAAAAACGGAAGGATGTACGGCATGTTAACTGAGTTTCCTGTAATCCATACAAATGTCTGGGATGCGATCTGGGCGGTGCCGGTCGTACTGGTTGTTGTTTTGGCAGCAAAGTGGTTGTTTCATTTGCCGCCAAGCTGGCTGTCGACAGTAGCCACTTTGCTTGCATTGGCACTATCAGTATTTATCAGCCACCCGAAAAATCTGTCGGCCGGAATATTTATGGGGTTTTTCTACAGTGGTGCGGCTATGGGTATTATTTATTCCACAAAGCAGTCATTTTATGCTTATCGTAGAAGATAGAAAGGGCTGTGCAGGAGGTTTCGTAACCTCCTGCACAGCCCTTTTTTATTTTAACGGACAGAATCCGCATTGCATCAACCCGGGCACATCTTTTGAAAAACAGCAGGTTGTTCGGACGGTGGTGTTCAATAAACTGGATGGTTCACTGTCGTGTAAATAACTGGCGAAGCGGGAGCGGCTGGCAATATCGATCCATACTTCGTCGTTTTTGAGTGTATCCAAATCATTCCGTGCTTCCATTTCTGTACCTGGATTAGAAAGCAGTACATGATATTGCCACAGCCAGAACCCGAAAATGTTTTCCCATAAGGTTAATGGGGATATGCTAACTGCTGTCCGTATTCCGGTGATCACGGCATGTGCATCCTGTAAAACGCTACGAATTGCTGCCTGTCTTTCGTGATCCTCAAACATTTCCCAGTCGGCATCATCTGCAAAAGTACTAATTGTCCGGTTGCCGAACTCCACAATTGCCCCAAAACGCAAATTATCATCTGAACCTTTCCACATTTCATCGTACGCAGCAAGATTGTAGAGCTGCATCGCGAAAAACATACCGATCCGGCGCATGAAGTAGGATGAGGCGACCACTTCATTCGGACTTTGACTGACTGCTTTTGCCGCAAGGATACAGTCTTCAATTTTTGCCGGGTCCTTGAGGTCGGCCAACGTGAATACGGGATGTTCGGGTTTCTCCAAATAAATACTATAGCTATTCAATTCTCTGATTTGATCTGGTGTAAGTGTGCTCATATATTCAGTATAATCAAATGATTTTGGAGAAACAACCCAATCGTTTATGTGCTCTCGCCCAACCCAATCACTAGGCATACACATATTATAGGCAGTGAAGAGGTGGTGAAAGGTGGAGAAGCAACAGCTTATACACAATGAATCATTTGAAGTGGAGCAGCAGGAGTGGAAACGGCGGCAGCGCAAGGAGCGAGGGAAGCAGCTGCTGACAATTGTGTCTCCAATCTTTATGCTGCTGCTGTGGGAAGTGATGTCACGAACCGGTGTGCTGGATATCCGATTTTTCCCTCCGCCAAGCACGATTGTGCAAACGTTTTATGACATGATTGCTAACGGAACGATGGCAAAGCATGTGGGCGTGTCACTGTATCGGATTTTGCTCGGCTTTTTGGCAGGAGTCATACCTGGCATCATTATTGGTCTGCTAATGGGCTTATACTCGCCAATTAGGCATTTTATCCAGCCGATTGTCATGGCTCTAATGCCGATTCCAACGCTTGCATTATTGCCGATTATTATCATTTTATTCGGAATTGGAGATCTGTCCAAAGTAGTAACGATTGCAGGTAGTGTCTTTTTTCCAGTCGTGATAAACACCGCGGCGGGTGTGTTGAATATCGATAAGATCTATTTAGATGTCGCTCATAATTATCAGACGAACCGTTGGAATTTCTTCTTTAAAATCGCACTGCCGGGCGCTTTGCCTGTCATGCTCGAAGGAATTCAAATGGGGCAGGCGATTGCTTTGCTGACGATTGTGGCAGCGGAAATGATGGGGGCAACTTCGGGAATTGGTTATTTAATCTGGACATCGTATAAAGCCTTTTTATTGCCCGAAATGTATGTTGGTTTAATACTCATCTCCTTTTTCGGCTATTTATTTTCGCTTATTCTGCGCGCCCTTCAAAATAAATTATTGCCATGGAGGTGAATGAAATGGAGGGGAAGCCAAAGATCACAGTAGATGGCCTAATGAAAGCTTTTTATAAGAAACAGGGCAGCGTCGTCGCGCTTGAGAATATTTCGATGACTGTGCAGGAAGGTGAATTTGTCTGTCTGGTGGGGCCAAGCGGCTGCGGCAAGACGACGCTTCTGCGGATTTTAGCGGGGCTGGAGCAACCGAGTGTCGGTAGTTTTACGATCGCATCAGAACGGCAGGATCGGCCGCTGCAGTCGATGGTGTTTCAAGAACGCGGTATCATTCCTTGGCTGACGGTCAGGGAAAATGTTGCGTTCGGATTGAAGATGCGCAGCCTGCCGAAAGCGTTCATTGAGGAACGGACGGACTTTTATTTAAAGAAAACAGGCTTAGAACGCTTTGCTTCACTATATCCGAAAGAGCTGTCAGGCGGTATGAAGCAAAGGGTGAGCATCGCGCGTGCTTTTGCGAATGATCCGGAGATTTTATTGATGGATGAACCGTTTGGCGCACTGGACGAACAGAACAGGTTTATTCTGCAAGAAGAATTGCTGAGCATCTGGGCGGAAACGAAGAAGACGGTGTTGTTCATAACGCACAGTATCGATGAAGCGTTGCTGCTGAGCGACCGTATTTTATTAATGGGGACGCAGCCGGGAAAAATTATTGAAGAAATTATTGTCGATAAACCGAGGCCGAGAAAAATCGAGGATATACGAAATGATCCTGAAATGGCGGCGAAGTTTATCGATATCTTGCATCATTTGCAGGAAGAAGTGCAGAAATCTAGAGAATAAATGACAAAAGGAGAGATGACGTGGGGAAGTGGATGAAAAAAGCAGGTTGGGTCGGTCTGTTGTCTATGGTCTTGATTATGGGAGCATGTGCGCAAAAAGAAACGGAGAAGCCAGCACCAGTCGATAAAACACCAAAGTCCGGCGATTTGACACCGCTGGAAAGACAGGCAAAAATTTTCATTGCGGAGGATGGGGCAGCTTCAGGGGCGGGATTCTATATAGCGAAGGAAAAAGGCTATTTTGATGACTATAATATTTCCGTAGATTTTGCGGATTTTGCTAATAGTGATGATATGTTACCTGCATTGGCAGCAGGAGAAGTCGATATCGCAGGTGGCGTGTCCACAGCATCCTTCTTTAACGCGATCGCGCAGGGTATTGACGTGCGGATCATTGCGGATAAAGGACATAATATGCCTGGAGAATCATATTTCAGTTTCGTCATCGGTAATCATATGAAAGATGAAATTAAAGAGTATAGTGATTTCAAAGGCAAGAAAATTGCGGTGTCCTCTCGAAATTCAATTGATGGCTATATTTATGAAGAGATGCTGAAGCATGCAGGCTTAACGGAAGAAGATGTAGAGTATGTGCACATCGCGGATTTCGGTGCGATGCTTGGAGCAGTTGATTCGGGCACAATTGATGCTGCATTAAATATCGAGCCGCTCATTGCTCAGGGAATAGAAAAGGGCTTCCACCTCCGATTTGGAGATACGACCGATTATGCACCTGAATCGCAAATCGCGATGGTGCTGGCATCACCACAATTCATGGAGAATGAGGAGCTGTCGATTCGATTTATGGCTGCTTATTTAAAAGGGGTGCGCGACTATAACGATGCATTCTTTAAAGGCGAGGGAGAATCCGAGATCATCGATATTATGGTGAAGCATACAGCGTTGAAAGATCCTGAACTGTGGGAGCGTGTATTTGTCACAGGACTTGATCCAAACGGCAAGATGTTTATAGATGATATTAAGAAGCAATACGAAATGTATAAAGCGAACGGCGCGATTCGCGGGGAAATCGATTTCGATAAGTCGGTCGATCCGTCGCTTGTAGAACGAGCAATTAAGGAAATCGGTTTGTACGAAGAGTAAATAGGTGGAAGGGAGCTGTCCGGAGCATCGGATGGCTCTTTTTTGGTGATAGACCTTCACGTGATCATACGGATCGTTCTGCCGCTCATACGGCGTGGTCAACCGCTCAAACCGTACTTCCAAGCGATCGTACGCCTCCTGTGAATGATCATATCAGCAATAATGGCGATCATACCGAACGTGAACGCGCTCATAACGCTAGAAAATGCATGAAATATGGGACTGCCGCGCAACCCGACGTAACTGCCCCACAGCCGCACCATTCTCCAGCTTCACCGCACCATGTAACCCTCCGAACGCACCAAACCTGCCCCACGCCGCACCTTTCCCGCCAAACACACATCCTCAAAACTACAAAAAACGCCTATATTCCCAATGAAATTCGTGATAAACTGAAACGACTGAATAGTGGAAGAATGGTGAACAAATTGAAAAAATATATAGGCGAAATCGGACTGACGATTACGGCGATCATCTGGGGCAGCGGCTTTGTCATGAGTGCGCTCGCGCTGGATTATTATACGCCGTATCAAATACTCGCCGTGCGTTTTGCGGTAGGTGCGATTTTATTGGGATTGGTATTTCATAAAAAACTGCGCCAGCTGAATAAAGCAGTATTATGGAAAGGCACGCTGCTTGGGGTTTTGCTGTATGCGGCCTTTGCGTTGCAGACGGTTGGACTGCAGTTTACGACACCTTCGAAAAACGCATTCCTAACGGGTGTCAATGTGGTAATTGTACCGTTCATTGCGTTTATTTTGTACAAGCGGAAGCTCGATACGTTTGAATTATTCGGAGCAGTTTTAGCTTTAATTGGCGTGGCGGTGTTATCACTGCAATGGTCTTCGGGCATCAACCTTGGTGACGTACTGACATTGGGATGCGCAGTCATGTTCGCATTTCATATTTTCTACACGGGACGGTTTGTACAGACAGAAGATGCAATTTTGCTGACGCTTCTGCAAATGGGAGCCGCAGCGCTGATTGCTTGCGTAACGGTTTTCGGACTAGGGGAAATGTCGTTCTCGATGCACCCGACAGGCGTAAGCTCGGTGCTGTATTTAGCGGTATTCTCGACAACAATCGCATTTTTAATGCAGACAGTCGGTCAAAAGCATATATCCGAGACCAAGGCAGCGATTATTTTATCGACGGAATCGGTATGGGGGATGGCATTCTCTGTCGCGCTGGCCTATGAAGTGTTGACAGGCCGCATGTTCATCGGGGCTTTGCTCATATTCATCGCGATTCTGATTTCCGAAACGAAGCCGAAATTTTTCAAGAAACGCAGCATTCAGCAGGTGAAAGAACGAAAAGTATAAAGAAAAATCGGACGGTCTCTTTTTAGCTGAGGCAGTCCGATTTTTATTTTGCGACTAAAGAGGTCTGATAGCTGTGCAGCGACATGCCACCGATAATGATCAGTACTCCAACCAATGAAAGCACACCCGGCAATGGCAGGCTGAGCAACAGCATTTCACCAAGCATCGCAAAAATCAGCTCGACTGACTGCGTTGCTTCCACTGCTGCGAGTTTCCCTTGATCATGCTGCACCATGTCGGTCGCCATGAAAAAGAGGGAAGTTGCGATGACACCCGAGCTCACCGCAACAATTAGCGACTGTACGACCTGGCTCGTGGATGGCAGACCAACAGTGGCGGTGGCGTAAATAGCCATCACTACCCAAATAGGAATCGTCATGAGCGTCATCGCCAGTACTCGCTGGAACATGTCCAGACTTCCGCCAAGTAGATTCATCATTTTACGGTTTCCGAGAGGATAAGCGAACGCCGCGATCACTAAAGGCAGTGTGCCAAGCAGAATCGTTTTCGTGGAAACACTGCTTGCATGCGGAATTTGAATCAATACAACACCTACTAAAATAACCGATGAAATTACGAGTGATGCAGTAGGAATCCGATGGCGGATCGTCCGCAGTTCACCGGTCTCACTCTTCGCTTGAAACGTAAAAAATGGTGCCAGTAAAATACCGGCTACAATCGTCATTTGCCACGTTCCCGCTACGAGCCAGCCAGGACTGTAGCCGGCTGAAAACGTCAACGGCCCGTAAAACAGTACGAAAGCGACAAAGCTCCAAATGAAAAATGGTCCGGGTGCTGCTGCCATTTCACGTTTCATTCCAGGCAGGCCGCCACGTAAGCCGACAATCAGTATGAGGAACAGCACCATGAAGAAGTATCGCAACGAAGCGCTCCATAGCCAGCTGCCACCATCGAGCTCCATCGACCGGTTTAAAACGAATGTAACAGCAAAAAAGAGTGCGGACAAAATACCGATTCCAATGGCCTTCATCGAATTAGCCGCGCTGCTCCTGCAGTTTCAATGCTTCGATAATCACTTTCGTCGCTTTCACCATAATGTCAGCGGAAACGAATTCATATTTACCGTGATAATTTTCGCCGCCTGTAAAAACGTTCGGCGTTGGCATGCCCATAAAGGACAATTGTGAGCCGTCCGTACCGCCGCGGATTGGTTCGATTTTCGGTTCGATGCCAAGGCTGCGGTAGGCATCTGCCATCAAGTCTACAATCTCAATAACAGGCTCAATCTTTTCACGCATGTTAAAGTACTGATCTTCCATCTTCAGTTCTATTGAATGCTCCCCGTGCTTCTCCTGCAGACGCTTGACAGTATCCACTACCAGCTGCTTGCGTGCTTCAAATGCCTTGCGGTCATGGTCACGGATAATATACTGATAGGTGGTCTTTTCAACAGAGCCTTCGGCGTCCATCAAATGAATGAACCCTTCATAGTTTTCTGTTTCCTGCGGGATTTCATTCGCGGGCATCGCTGCCTGGAATTCAGCCGCAATGAGTAATGAATTGACCATTTTTCCTTTTGCTGTGCCTGGGTGGACGTTTGTTCCGCGGAAAATAATCTCTGCACCAGCTGCGTTGAAACTTTCATACTGCAGTTCACCGAGCGGTCCGCCATCCATCGTGTACGCATAGTCTGCGCAGAAGCGTTCGACGTCAAATTTATGCGGCCCGCGCCCGATTTCTTCGTCAGGCGTAAAGCCTACGCGTACTTTCCCGTGCTTGATCTCGGGATGTTCTTTCAAAAATTTCATTGCGGTCATGATTTCTGTAATGCCGGCTTTATCATCCGCACCGAGCAGTGTTGTGCCGTCAGTTGTGATGAGTGTGTGGCCGTGATAATTTTTCAGTTCGGGAAATGCTGCAGTCGTCATGACAGTAGACTCATTTAATTGGATATCGTTGCCGTCGTAGTTGTCGATGCGCTGCGGGTTGACACCTGTTCCGGTGTAATCGGTGGCGGTATCAACGTGAGCCAGGAAACCGACTGTCGGCAGTTCTTTGTCTGTATTGGACGGTAGCGTAGCAAACAAATAGCCGTCGTCATCCAATGAAATCTCCTCTAAACCGATTTCTGCCAGTTCTTTTTCAAGCAGATGCAGCAAATCCCACTGTTTAGTTGTGGAAGGTGTTGTATCAGATGCTGCGTCAGATTGTGTATCAATTTTTGCGTAGCGGATGAACCGCTCAATCAATTGTTCTTTCATTAGGGAAAACTCCTCTCCAAGATGCGAATTGCTGTTTTTATTTTAACAGAAAGGCATACTGAATACGCTGAAAATGAATGTGCTTGGAGTAAGTATGATCATGCAGGCGGGCTATATGATCAAGTTCAGAAGCTCTATGATCACGGTCGGAGGTGGTATGAGCGGTTGACAGGGCCGTATGAGCGCCTGCAGCATTTTACGAGCGGTTGAGGCGGATGAATGATCATTACTGCAATAAAAAAAGTCAAGTCCTTGTTTATGTGTAAAAGATAATACAATGGTTTTCAAGTTAAAAATTATTACAAAATATTCCATTATAGATACATGTGAATGCCTAGGATCTATCTGAAGACTGTGGCGTGACCT
>NZ_JARICI010000052.1 GCF_029257255.1 Sporosarcina sp.
ATGTGAGTCCTCCTTGGTTATTATTAGGGGTCAAGTAGTCGATGCCTTGACACCCCCGAATCATACCAAGGGGACTTTTCTATTTCAATAGGGCTCCACTAACCAAACAGGAATGCTCTGGGAGGATGAACTGGATTTGAATGCACCATAAAGTCCTGCCTTAATTTCTGCAAAAAGACGCAGAAACTAAGGCAAAGCGAACCCTTCGCTGTTTGCTTGGCTGCAGCGCAGATCAACGGTTTCAAACCGCTATCTAACTACTTTCCCTTCAGCCCTTCAATTTCCTCACTCGTCAAGTTACGCCACTGCCCTCTTTCCAATGACCCGAGCTCAATATGCTTGATTCGGACTCTCTCCAAATGCGTAACCGTATACTGAAAACGCCGGCACATTCTGCGGATCTGTCGGTTCAGCCCCTGTGAAAGTGTGATGCGAAATGTATCATCATCCAACTGAATTATCGGGCAGGGATTTGTTCTTGAATACCCCTTTTTTCGTGGATTGTAAATATCTACACCGTTTGATAAATCTGCAATGAAAGCTTCTGTGATGTTTTTATCGACTGTTACGATATATTCTTTTTCCTGCTTGTTTTCTTCCTTCATTAAATCATTCACTATACTGCCATCATTTGTTAATAAAATTAGACCTTCCGTTTCCTTATCCAGACGCCCAACTGGAAATATCCGTTCAGGATGGGATACAAAGTCTATAATATTATCCGTAATGTCAGGAGAGGCTGTGCAAGTAATTCCGCTCGGTTTATTGAGCATGATATAAATGGCTTGGGATGCATGTGTAATTTTATGCCCGTCTACTTCAACTTCATCATGATCCTCGACAAAATATACATGAGGCGCAATCTCACCATTCACCAGAACTTTTTCAGCAGTAATATACCGCTCCGCCTGCCTTCTGGAACAGAATCCCGAAGAACTAATATATTGATTCAACCTCAATGTTTCCGCTCCTTGTCTGTCCTCTATTTTTTCTATCATATCATGTAGTGTACATTCTTCAAAAACGGGGAACTCCTTTACTATATGAACATTTGCATTCATCACAAAAGTGACTTTGTAAACGTAAGGGAGGACTACAAAATGGCAGACATAAAAGATGAAATCATGTTAAGAGGACTTCGTGAAAACAATTTAAAAAATATTGACTTGAACATACAAAAAGAAAAAATCACCGTTTTCACAGGGCTTTCAGGCTCCGGAAAAAGCTCGGTTGTCTTTGATACATTGGCCACCGAGAGCAGAAGGCAAATGACGATGAACTATCCATTCTATGTCCGTAATCAAATGCCTCGATACGAACGCCCACACGCTGATCTGATGCAGCATTTAAGTCCCGTTGTAGTGGTAGAGCAGAAACCCGCAAGTGGCAATTCGCGTTCTACAGTCGGCACCTATATGGACATTCATCCGTTAATTCGGTTGCTGTTCTCACGGATTGGCAGTCCGTCGATAGGATCCGCCACCGATTTTTCCAGTCAGAGTTCATTCGGTAAATGTCCGGAATGTAATGGCTATGGAGAGGTTATTGCGCCCGATTTGAATAAAATTATCGACTTGGAAAAATCACTGCGGGAATATGCGGTGCAGTTTAAGCCGCTCTCCCCTTCCGGCTGGCAGGGCAATTGGATGATGACCGGCGGCTTGTTCGAACCCGATTTGCCGATTAAGGATTATCCGAAAGAAACATTTGATTCGCTGATTTATGGACCCCCTGAAGGTGAACGAGTCTTTGCACCGTTTCATACGAAAGACGGTCCGCATGATCATGAATGGGACGGGCTGCTGCCAAGATTTACGCGTCTTTATATCAATAGAGATGTTTCGAAATTAAAGCAAACCTCTCAAGATGATGTGCTGGCTGTATCGACACATACATTATGTCCAACTTGCGAAGGCTCCGGCCTGAATCCTGAAGTGTTGAAATGTAAAATTAACGGCTTTAATATTGCCGAATACGATCAATTGGAACTCACCGAACTGTTGGACGAACTGAAGAAGATAGATGATCCAATCGGGACATCTATTGCACAGCAGGCAAGCCCGAGTGTAAAGCAGCTGGTCGATTTAGGACTTGGTTATCTAAGCCTGTCGAGAAAAATGGGTACGCTTTCCGGCGGTGAAGCACAACGGGTAAAAATAGCCCGTCATTTAGGAAGCAGCCTAAATAACATCACGTATATCTTCGACGAGCCAAGTGCCGGACTCCATCCCGAAGAAGTAGATAGGCTGATCCAGATACTGCAGAGCTTAAAAGCGAACCATAATACCATAGTCGTCATTGAACACGACTTATCTGTCATTAAAACAGCGGATGAAATAATAGAGATGGGACCAGGGGCGGGTGTTCATGGGGGCCAGGTGGTTTATCAAGGTGGATTGGATGGACTAAAAAACTCTGCTTCATTGACCAACCTGAATCACCAATTGAAGATAAATGAAAATCCGAGAAACAGCGGTGATGATTTCACCATAAAACGGACAAACAGGAATAACTTAAAAAACGTCAGTACAGAAATCCCGATGAATGTTCTCGTTTCAGTATGCGGGGTTTCAGGCTCAGGAAAAAGTTCACTGCTGTTCGGCGAATTCACAGATAAATACCCTGAAACAATTGCGGTCGGCCAGGGCAGCATTGGTACATCCAGCCGTTCAACACTCGCTACTTATATGGGCATCATGGATGACATCCGAAAAATCTTTGCCAAAGCTACCGGACAGCCGGCGGGTTTATTCAGCTTTAATTCACTCGGGGCATGCCCTGTCTGTGACGGTAAAGGGGTCACTACGCCGGACGTAGCCTTTGCTGATCCCGTTTCAGTTACTTGTGAAGCCTGCGGAGGTACGCGTTATTCGGATGAAGCCCTATCCTACACGTATGAAGGTAAAAATATAGTAGAAATCCTGGATTTAACGATAGATGAAGCAAATGATTATTTTACACTGCCGAAGATCGTAAAAAAAGTAGATACACTGAAAGATGTGGGACTGGAATATCTGACAATGGGCCAGACAACAAGCTCTCTGAGCGGCGGAGAAGTGCAGCGGCTTAAACTGGCCAGCTACTTAAAGAATGAAGGGCAGATTTATCTGCTGGATGAGCCGTCTCTCGGTTTGCATACAAAAGATAACGACAAATTGCTGGATGTGTTTCAAAGCCTCGTAAACAAAGGAAACTCTGTCATTATCGTCGAACATAATCTTGACTTTATTGCGGCAAGTGACTGGGTGATGGAGATGGGGCCGGAAGGCGGAAAAAAAGGCGGACATATTATTTTCGAAGGGACGCCTGAAGAAATGCTGAAGGCAGATACGCTGACAGCGAAGTGGCTGCGCAATGGTGCGGCGGTAGGCTAGATTGGTGCGATCAACTGCGTGTTTCGCGCGGCGCAGTCCGGAAATGGTGCGGCAGAGGCAGGCTTTCGCTCGTTTGAAGAGTTTTTTGGTGCGGATACGCCCTGCTTTCGCGCACTCACCCGCTGTCACATAAGATTTCATTAGAAAAGGCTGTCACGGAACCTTCCCGGACAACCTTCTTGGTCATGCCTTCACTTCATCTTCTTTGATACGAAACCTGTTTTCAAACAAACTGGCCATCAGTGCGCCGATGGTCAGGTTCATCACCATGTTGGCTACGGCCGGCACGGCGGCGAGTGAGCCGAAATGTTCCATGGCAAGCGTCGCAGCCAGCGCAGAATTACAGATGCCGGTATGGAATAAAATAGCCCGTGCATTACGCTCCGGCACACCGAGCCCTCTGGCAATGAAATACCCCGACAGCATCGGAATACAGACTTGCAGCGTGACTGCCACAAAAACTAGCGGCAGCACTGAAAGATTCGAACTCAATGCCTCTTGCGCGTTTGAAATGACGGAAAGAATAACAATGAAAAGCGCAAGCTGCGACAGAACCGGCGTATAAGGCTTCACCGTTTCCACCTGTTGCTGCCATTTCCACTGCACAAATAGCCCTGCAAGCAAAGGCAGGAATACGACCTGAATAATATTTAGAAATAAAGGCCAAAACTCAATCGGAATGAAGCGGCCGGCAAACACCTGCAGCAGCACCGGCGTCAGCACCGGCGAAATGAAAGTGTCCAATGTCGCCATCGTAATACTGAGTGCCACCTCCCCGCCTGCAATAAATGTATAAATATTCGCAGATGTCCCACTTGGAACCGTTCCTGCTAAAATAACACCAGTCGCAATTTCCGCCTGGTCTGCGAAAAATACATAGGCAACACCAATCGATACACCGACCATAATCGTCCATTTCAGCAGCACACCGAGCAGTGCATACTTCGGATTTTTAATGACTTCCAGCAATTTATCGGACGACAGCGACAGTCCCATCAGAAAGAAGATTGTCCCCAGTCCAAATCCTGTCAGCTGGCGGATCGATAGAAACGCATCCGGAATGGCATACGCAATGATGGATATAAGCACAATCCAGATCGGCAAGTATTTAGAAATAATTTTGGATATCGTCTGTACTGTTTTCACACACAACTCTCCCTAACCAGCAAAACTTGTACTAGGCATGAGTACATCATGCCCTGCACAAGCTGTTAACACTTTATTGGAATTTTCTATGAGCGTGGCCATAGTGTTTATGAGCACCAAACTGTCGCGTATGATCACGGATGGTCGCGTATCAGCTGTCTATGAGCGGCCGCGCAGGATGTATGAGCACGTACACGTCAGATATGAGCGCTCAGCGGACTTCTATTAGCGGCCACGCCTTAGCACTTGCTGTAAATATACGCTCCGCCTTCCATACGATCGAAATCCACCGCGTCGCCAATAGAGACTTCTGTATTCATTCGCACGGCTACTTTTGCTCGCGTTTCATTCAGCTGCACCAGCGCGATTGTGTAAGGTGCGAGATGTGCGAACTCTGCAGGAGCAATATGAATATCGGTATAGCTGTAGACATTGCCTTTTGAAGAAACTGTTTGTTCCTGCAGCTGACCTGTGTGGCAGCTAGCACATCTATATTTCTTCGACACACTGGCATACTCACAGTTATCACATTGATAGACTTTCATCTCTTCACAACCTTTCCAAAATATGAACGGTAGAATACGAACCTGTTCCGCCTAGATTCTGTGCCAGTGCCAGCCGTGCACCTTCCACCTGATTAGGAGCGGTGCCGCGAAGCTGCTGAACGAGCTGATAAATCTGAGCAACGCCGGTTGCACCGATCGGATGTCCACGTGACAGCAGGCCACCGCTTGTATTGACCGGTTTATCGCCATTTGCTTTCGTACGACCCTGCTCAATCGCGAGCCAGCCTTCCCGTTTATTGAAGAAGCCCAGCTCTTCAATTGCAATCATTTCTGTCATCGAGAAGCAGTCATGAATTTCTACGACATCGATGTCTTCCGGACCGACTCCCGCTTTTTCATACGCCAGGCGTCCTGATTCCCTGACTGCAGGTAATGAAAGCAGATCATCCGCATCCTGCATTTGCGTAGGACCTGAACTTTGTGCGGATGAACGGATATGGATATCTCCTTTTGTCCTGGAAATAACTAAAGCTGCTGCCCCGTCAGTTGTCGGTGAACAATCAAAGAGGCCAAGCGGGGATGTAATAATCCGCGCACCCATAATTTCCTCCATCGTCGTCGGCTTCTGGAACTGCGCCAACGGATTATTCAAAGCATTTTCACGGTTCTTCAACGCAATCATAGCCAAATGCTCTTTCGTTGCATCTGTCTCATAAAAGTAACGATTTGCCAGCACGCCGAAAAATCCAGGAAACGTCAGCCCCGCCTGTTTTTCATTGGAGTCGGTATCCATCGCAGCATTGATCGCCTGCGTGACGTCTGCAGTCGAGGCGTGTTTCATCTTTTCAACACCCGCCACGAGAACTGTATCGTACTCACCGCTCAGAATTCCCATGATGCCCTGGCGCAGTGCAATACCGCCGGACGCACAGGCTCCTTCTACTTTAGCCGTTGGAACATAGCCTAGACCGAGTTCGTTTGCTACCAGTGCACCGAGGATTTCCTGATTGGAGATGGATCCACCCATGAAGTTGCCGACGAAAACGGCATCAATTTTTGGATTTCCCGCATCTTCCAGCGCTTGAATCGATGCATCCAACAGAAGTTGCTTCATGGATCGATCAACAAACTTCCCGAACTTTGTCATGCCGATTCCTTCAATATAAACATTCGTCATGACTGTACCCCCTCATGTTCACTGCGCAGTTCACGCTTCAGTATTTTGCCGTATGAGCTTTTTGGCAGTTCATCTACGATATGAATTTCTTTCGGCTTTTTGAAACTCGCCATGTGATCCAGACACAGTTCAATCAACTCTTCCTTCGTCACCTTTACAGTCCCGTTTGGTACCACATACGCTATGACGTTCTCTCCCCACTTCTCGTCAGGCACGCCAATTACACAGGTCTCTTTGACCCCTTGATGTTTATTCAGCACTTCTTCGACTTCTCTTGGATAAATATTAACGCCGCCGGAAATGATGACATCTTTTTTCCGATCTACGATGTGCACATAGCCTTCTTCACTTTTCCAGCCAAGATCGCCTGTCTGCAGCCATCCGTCAATAAGCGTTTCATTTGTGGCTTTTTCATTATTCCAATAGCCTTTCATAACAAGCGAACCTTTGCAGACAATTTCCCCGACTTCTCCAGCAGGAAGTTCTATTCCTTGTTCATCAACGATTTTCACATCGACGAAAGGTCCTACACGTCCGCATGACTCTAAGTGATCTCCAAGTTCGCGCTTCGGCATCATCGTAATACACATCGGTGCTTCCACTTGTCCGAATGTTTGCGCGAAAATTGGTCCTGTCAGAGCGAGCGCTTGCTCGAGCTTACTTGCCGCAATTGCTGATCCTGCCATGTTAATTGCTTTCAGCGTGGATAAGTTTTTCGGATCAAATTTTGGGTGCTGAATCATCAGATTGACCATTGTCGGTACGAGGAAAATGATCGTAATATTTTCACGCTTCAAATCAAGCACAAATTCTTCCGGTTCAAATTTACTGAATACTACTTGCGTTAATCCATATAACCAGGCAACATGCGACAAGAAATTACTGCCGTGTGTCAATGGCGCAACGTGGCCGATCACATCGTCGTAACCCGTTTCACAAACAAGAGCAAGCGACAGCGCACCCGAAATAATATTGCGGTGACTCAGCATGACACCTTTTGGATTGCCTGTCGTGCCGGATGTATACATAATCGCAAAAATATCATCTTCGTCAATCTCTGCAACCGCATGTTCACCTTTGCAGCTTTCGATGGCCATTTCATATGCCTCTCCGATTGGAAGAGCCTGTAGTTTCATATTGATCGGTTTGATCAACTGCTCTTCGCCAATCACCAGTTTCACATCTGCATCTTCCAGCATGTAGACATGTTCTTTCGGATGAAGCCTATAATTCAGCGGTACTTTGATGACTCCTGAAATAGCAGCCGCCACATCCAGTTCAATATGTTCCAGGCGGTTAGACATGAGGATTCCGAAACGGTCTCCCTTTTTCAGTCCGATCTTCTTAAAATAAGCTGTCAGTGCGAATGCCCGAGCCATCATTTCACGGTATGTAAATGAACGCTGTCCGTCTTTTACCGCAATTTTATTCGGATACGCAGCTGCTGATTTCATGGCCAGTTTTCCAATTGCCTCCAAATACCTTCACTCCTTCTCTACAAAGTGGAATACAGGAATACCTGATATTTCATCCGGGCGTCGCTGCATGGTTACATCCAGCAGCGGAAAAATAATGAACTCTACGGTAATGGCTATCGGATTTTTGCCCCCGATAAAATGACCGCCATTGATATTCTTATGGCAATCTATGAATAATCCATGAAAATGTACCTCAAGCTCCCCTTCAGCACTGTGACCGACAAACCCTGTACCCGTCAGCAGTTCAACCGGCGTGTCGGTGACAATTTGATTGGAATACTGTAAACTCTTGTCTTCATTTTGATTAGGCTGTACGAATGTGGCATGTGCAAGCGAACCCATACATTGAAATTGAGCTGCTTTCACACTGTACTGCTTACATATTTCAATAATCCCTTCGAATAAATCGATGTCTTTCTTCAAACGTCCGATGATACGATTCGTAGTACTGTCATACACCGCTTGAATACGATTATCCAAAACTGTACCCTCCATCTACTTTCAGAATTTGTCCTGTCGTGTAGCTTGATTCGGGTGATGCAAAATATAATACCGCCTGGGCAATATCAACAGGTGTCCCAATGCGTTTAATTGCTTGGTCACTGATGTCGTATTCAATGCCGGCAGTAATTGCACTTGCTGTTGCACCGGGCGCTACTGAATTACAAGTGATACCGTGCTCTCCAAGTTCTTTCGCTACCCACTTGGTCAGCGCAATAATCGCCCCCTTGGAAGCCGAGTAGGCCGGTCCTGACCTGCCGTCTTTAGAACCACCGGAAACAACTCCGCCGTTCAATCCTGAAATCGAACTGATATTGATGATGCGTCCATATTTCTGATCCATCATATGAGGATAGACTGCTGCCTGTGTAAACAGGAACGCCGCTTTTGCATTTGTATCCATGTCACGGTCCCACATATCAAGCGTCATCGTTTCTAAATTGAGTCTGCTGCAAGTTCCTGCATTGTTGATCAAAATATGCAGTTCACCAAATGTATCTGACGCCCGCGCAATGACGGCGTTTACAAATTCCGCATCACGGATATCTCCGAGACACTCTAAAACAGCAGCTTCCTCACGCGATTCCTTAATGGTAGAAAGAGTATTACCGCAGCTGTTTAAATCCACCAGCACCAGATTCGCCCCTTCTTGCGAGAGAAGCAAGGCCGTCTGGGCGCCAATGCCACTAGCAGCCCCTGTGACGATCGCCGTCTGTCCTTTCAGTTTCAAAAGCACCCCTCCTTACAACTATTTAATATTCAATAAGTCCGGTAAAAACGTGGAAATTTGTGGGACGTATGTTAGGAGAAGCAAGATAATCACCGAGGAGACAACAAAAGGAAACACCCCCCTGGATATTTGCCCAATCGATGTATTCGATATCCCGGCAGCCACAAACAAGTTGAGACCTACAGGCGGCGTAAAGAGTCCGATAGCTAAGTTGACCGTCATAAACACACCGAATACGGTCGGATCTACATCGAACATTAAGACAATCGGCAATAAAATGGGAATAAAAATGTAATAAGCAGAAATGGCATCGATAAACATACCTGCAATCAACAGAATTATATTGATCAGCAGCAGGATAATCATTTTATTTCCTGAAATACTCAGCATGACATCAGACACCTGCGTTGCAATTTGCTCCGTCGTAATGATATACGCGTAAACACTAGCTGCACTGACGATAAACATGACAACTGCCGTCTGAATGCCAGCTGCTACCAAAATGTCATAGAGCTTTTTCAACGTTAATTCGCGGTGAATGAAGAATCCAATGAACAGACTGTAGAATACAGCGACAACTGCTGCTTCTGTCGGTGTGAAAAACCCACCGTAGATTCCACCTAAAATAATGACCGGAATGAGTAGTCCCCAAACGGCACTTGTAAACGCCTGAAAGCGTTCTTTACCTGTTGCAGGCTCGGTTTGTTTCTGAGCTTCCACTGGTCCCTCGCGTTTTTCGTGCCGGCGTCTGACGAACATTGCTGCCAGAATGAAACCAACACCCAATAATAATCCTGGAATCACGCCCGCCATAAACATCCGGCCGATGGAAACTGGAATCTGGTCACCCGCTACAACCGCAAAGACGATGAACGCAATACTGGGTGGAATGATAATCCCGATTGCACCTGAACTCGCAACTAGGCCTGCCGCAGTTTCTGTCTTGTACCCGTTCTTCACCATACCTGGAATCAGAATTCCACCGATTGCAGCCACGGTCGCAGGACCAGAACCTGAAATCGCCGCGAAGAAAATCGCTGTCATAACGGTTACAAAAATAATGCCACTTTTCCGGTGACCGACCAGCGCCTGCGCAAAATCAATCAGTCGTTTAGAAATTCCTGCGTGCTCCATAATGACGCCCGCCAAGATAAAAAACGGAATTGCCAGCAACGTAAACTTCGCTACACTCGTATACATGATGTCCGCGACTAGTTCTAATCCAAACAGCCCGCTGCCCGTAAAGAGTACAACAATGGACGAGATCGCAAGTGCCACAGCAATCGGCATTCGAAGCATAACAAGTACAAAAAATAAGCCGAATAAAATGATAGCTGTCATAATGGCTGCTCTCCCTTCCCATTTTGCTGACGGAATTCAGCAATCGTCACTTGAACGGAACGAATCAAACAAAACAGTGCGCCAATTGGCATCGACATCGAGAACCACCATTGCGGCCATCCCAGCGAAGGTGTTTTCTGCCCCATATCCATTTGATACTGAACCATTTTAAATCCATAATAAAGTAAAACAAAAAACAGCAGTGCCATCATCAAACCAACCAAGATTGTAATCATATTCTTCAGCAACTTATTGCCTCTGTCATAAATCAAGGTAAAGCCAAGGTGTGCGTACTGACGCACACCAATGGCTGTTCCGACAAATGTTAACATGACAAACAAATTAACTGTGATTTCCTCCGTGAAAGAAAATGAATAATTGGCAAATCCTCTGGACAGCACGTTTACGAATGCAATGGTGGACATGATGGACAACACGACAACAACAATCCACTCTTCTAATCTATTGAGTACTTTTCCCATCTATCCACCCTCCAGATTTTATTGGTCGCGGAACTTGTCTAACAGATCCTTGCCCCAGATTTCTTCGTATTTGTCATAGACCGGCTGTACAGCTTCAGTGAATTGTGCAAGTTCTTCATCAGTAGGTGCGTAGAACTGCATTCCTGCATCTTTCAGTTCTTGGATCTGCTCTGCTTCTTTTTCTCGCGCCATTTTAACTTGGAACGCTGCTGCTTCTTTACCTAACTTCTTCACTAACTCTTGGTCTTCTACACTCATCGAATCAAACAACTTTTTGTTGATTCCTAACACCAATGGGTCATACGAGTAGTTCCAAGTCGTCAAGTAATCTTGTACTTCATTCAGCTTAGAGGAATGAATAACGTCAATTGGGTTTTCCTGACCATCAATTGTACCTTGCTGCAGTGATGTAAATACTTCAGAGAAAGCCATTGTCGTCGGGTCAGCACCTAGTGCGCGGTACAAATCCGTATACATCGTGATTCCCGGGATACGTACTTTCAGACCTTTCATCTCTTCAGGAGACTTGATTTCTTTTTTACTGTTCGTCACTTGACGGAAACCGTTTTCCCCGAATCCAAGGAGTTCTACGTTCTTTTCATTTAATATTTCAGCGATAGCTTCTCCGCCTGCGCCGTTGAATACTTTGTCCACTCCGTCTTTATCTTTAAACAGGAATGGCGCACTTGCTACACCAAAGCGGTCATCGAGAATCGAGTAGATGATTGTGGAGTGAAGGCTGAGATCCGTTTGTCCTTTTGTCAGGAGCTCTACTCCTTTCCCCTGGTCACCGTTGGAAAGTTGCTCGTTCGGGAAGACTTCGATGTTGATCCGGCCGTCCGTTTCTTCTTTGAGATCCTGCGCCAGTTTGTCTGCTGCTTGGTACCATGTGGATGAGTCATTGACGGTTACGGACATTTTCAGATTGTAGGATTTTTCATCTGATCCCGCTTTATCGCCTTCAGCAGATGCAGCGCCTTCCTTGTCTGACGAACAAGCCGCCAGCATTAGCATTGCCGATAATCCAATTGCCCCTAGTACACTCTTCTTTTTCATTTTCATCTTTATTTCCCTCCAGTTTTTTGTCTAAGTATTGTAGTTTTAGCACCGTTGATTTCCGTTCCAGGCGGACGCGTGTCTTGCGGACCCGCGGTGAGCCAAGCGAACAGCGAAGTGTTCGCTTGGCCGTATTTCTGTGTACTTCACAGAAATTAAGGCAATACAGAGTATGTACTACAACTCTTTTCGCTTCGCTCCCCTAAGTTGTCTCACCTGTCGGGCTGATCCTCCCAGAGTTCTTTTGCCGCGGGCTCACACGAAGTGAGTCATGCAGTCGGTGCCGCAGGACGCGGCGAACTTAGACTGCCTTGCACTCCAATCAACTAAGTAGTACTTACAACGCTTACCTTCAAATTTCACAACTTTAACTCAACCCATCCAGAAAGTTCATTCTCATCAATATAGAGTAGATCTTACTAAAACAACTTTTCATGAATCAGGTCAACGATATGCACGGCTCGTGATGTTTGTGAGAGTCCCTCCCTTTCTACACCTACTTTCATTTGCAGCAGACAGCCCGGGTTGGTGGTGACGATGGTGGTTGCTTGTATGTCTTGCACCTCTTCCATCTTGGCGTCGAGAATGGCCATGGCCATTTCGGGCTGCAGCAAGTTATAGATACCGGCGGATCCGCAGCATAGGCGGGCGCCGGGTAATTCTACGAATACGGCGTCGTTCATGGCGTGAAGAATTGCTCTGGGTTCGTTGATGACGCCGTTGACGTTGCGCAAGTGACAGGAATCCTGGTAAGTGATTAATTCTTTTATGTCAGAACTCGGACGTGCAGCGAGTTTCTCGACAATGCCCAGCTGAACGAGCAATGAAGAGATATCAATTTGCTTCTCAACAAAGTGTTTTGCTTTTGCTGAGAGTGTTTCGTCCTTTTCGAATAAACGGTCATATTCGGCTAAAAATGCGCCGCAGCCGCCTGCGTTGTTGACGATAAAGTCCACATTTCCGGCATCAAATGCTTCCAAATTGGCTTTGGCATTGCGGGTCGCACGGTCCATTTCTCCGCTATGGCCCTGGAGAGCACCGCAACATTGCTGGTTTTTCGGAAGGATGATTTCACACCCAAGGAACTCCAGCAAATCAATAGTATTGCGATTCGTTTCTTGGAACATCGTGTCCATCAGACAGCCAGTGAAGAACGCTACTTTCGTTTTCTTTGCTTCTGAATGAATTAGCACGTTTCGGCGCTTCGGCGGATCTGGCAGAACCTTTTCCATATCCCGCATAACCGCAGGGAACAAGTCCAAAAAGCCAACTTTCCTGACCACCTTCTGCAGACCCGACTTTTGATAGAACCGCACGAGACCGACTGCCTGCTTCATTCGCTTCTGATCGGCGAATAAGTGATCGAAGGCCCCTTTTCGAATGACCTTCTCTTTTACAGATAGCTGTTTTGCCGAAACGATTGCATCCCTGGTTTCTTCAATCAGTGTTCCATACTGTACGCCTGCAGGACAGGCCGGTTCGCACGCCCGGCAGCCGAGGCACAAATCGAATGCTTCTTCGATTGACCCGTCCCATTCCACCACACCGTCTCTCACGGCTTTCATTAAGGCGATACGTCCACGGGGAGACTGTGTTTCGTCATAGCCTGATTGAATATATGTGGGACAGGCGGGTAAACAGAACCCACAGCGCATGCAGTCCATCAATCTGTTTTCATCGACATGCGTGACGAACGCCTTGCGAATGGCTTCCGTTTGCACATTACTCATGCTGCACCACAATCCTTTTCTTCGTATCCTTCGCAAACATCTTCCCCGGATTCATGATGTTGAGCGGATCGATTGCCTGCTTGATACTTTTCATGACCGCCATTCCTTCAGGTCCAATTTTCCACTCCAGATAAGGAGACTTCATTTCGCCGACGCCGTGTTCTCCGGTAATGGTGCCGCCCAGTTGAATGGCACGATCGAAAATTTCTGCGAATGCAGCTTCGACGCGGCTCATTTCTTCTTCATCGCGTTCATCTGTCAAAATGGTCGGATGCAGGTTACCGTCGCCGGCATGTCCAAATGTACAAATGAGCAAATCATATTTGACTGCAATCTTTTGAATGGTTTTCACCATGTTGGCAATTTCCGACCGCGGAACCGTCGCATCTTCCAGGATGGTCGTCGGCCTTAAACGTGCCAGTGCCGATAACGCAACACGCCTTGCAATGCTGAGCTGTGCCGCCTCATCTGCTGACTTCGCCATTTGTACAGATGTCGCACCATGTTCCATGCAAAGCTGATGAACGAGCGCCATATCTTTATCGACCACCGCTTCATCGCCGTCCTGCTCAATCAGCAGCATCGCTTCACAATCTGTAGGCAATCCGATATGCATGAAATCTTCCACTGCCTGAATCGTTCCTTTATCCATGAACTCGAGCGTAGCCGGTACAATCTTCGCCGCAATAATGGAAGAAACCGTTTCGGCCGCTTCTTCTAGTTCATTGTAGAAAGCGAGCAGTGTCTTCTTCGTTTTCGGTTCCGGAATTAAACCAAGCGTGATTTCTGCAATGACGCCAAGTGTCCCTTCCGAGCCGACGTACAGACTGGTCAGATCATAGCCCGCCACGTCCTTGGCCAGTTTGCCGCCCGTTGTAATCACTTCGCCCGACGGCATGACAACTTTCAACGCTTTGACGTAATCCCGTGTCACCCCGTATTTCAATCCCCGCAGCCCGCCTGAATTTTCGCTGACGTTGCCGCCGATTGTCGATATACTCATTGAGCTCGGATCAGGTGGATAGAACAGCCCGCTTGCTGCAACCTTTTCATTGATTGTCTGTGTAATGACACCGGGTTCCACCGTAATCGTTAAGTTTTCTTCATCCAGCTCCAAAATTTTGTTCATTCGGTTGAAAAGTAAGACTACACCGCCCGACGTCGGCGTTGTACCTGCTGCTAAATTCGTTCCTGACCCCCTCGAAACAATCGGAATCTGGAACTCTGCACACACTTTGACTATTACCTGTATTTCTTCAATGGAAGAAGGCGACAGGACGACATCCGGCATCGCTTGAAAATTGGCTGTTGCGTCATAGGAATACGCAAGCTTCTGTGCAACTGTTGTTTTCGCATGGGCAGTTCCCGTAATCGCAACTAACCGTTCAAGTACTTGAGCATCCATGAAGTTCCTCCTTTCTAACAGTTTGATTAATTAGTCTAATTCTAATAGTCTAACTATTTAATTCATATGGACAATCACACAAGATTACATGTCGATTTTTTCGCATTTTTGTATGAATAGACAAATTGCAGAGTATAAAGACCTAAAATACAACCTATTATACTAGCATAATAGTAAACGCTTACATTTATGATCTTACTTTCAACAGAAAAAAGAGAAGAGCTGGATGCTCTTCTCTATATTTTTTCGGTTTTTTTGGTCGTCCTAACTAAAAAGTTTGCATTAATCCACGAAGCAATCGGAATGACTAAAGCAATACCCATTCCGGCACAAAGAATCAAAATCATTTCGGAACTGAATATCTTTGAATTGACGATTTCACCAATAGAATACTCGAGATCCTTGAACCAAATAAGCAACGCCAAGTAACCGCCAAAAAAGGCAAAAAACAATGTATTTGTATCTGTTCCTAAAATATCCCGGCCAATGCTGACACCTGTTTTAAATAATTCCTTCTTGCTGAGTACAGGATTATGCTTAAATACTTCATGCATGGTAGATGCAATAGAGATTGCGACATCCATAATCGCACCAATCGTACTCATAATAATGACAGAAGCTCCTATTTTCATGAAGTCCACACCAATATACAAAGACAGTCCCGCAATCGCTTCTTCCTCCTCTTCACCAAACCCTTGTATCATCAGCTTATCAGAAACAATGACAATGAAAGATAATAAAATCACAATGGTGATGATCGTGGAAATAAAAGCAATTATTGTTTTACTGTTTACTTCATTAATATAGAAAAGACTGATACATCCAATCAGCGTACTTGCGATGAACGTGATCAGAATGGGATTGGCAGATGGATCGAGCATAAAAAACATTGTAAAGAAGATGACGCCAAAGTTTAAGAACAGCGAAAAGAAAGACCTAGCTCCGCTCTTTCCGCCAACCATTATCATCAATACGAGTAAAATTCCTGCGAGCCATACTAATACATTCATACTCTCGCCCTCTTTCGCTCAATGAAAAATATCGCCGTATACAGACCAATCGGAATCGTCAGCACAATGCCGATCCCGCCAGCTAATGCGCGGGCCAGTTCCAGTGACAGATTCATCGAAAGCGCAAATCCTACAGGAGAAGCATTTTTCAAATAAAGAATCAGCATCGGAATCGAGCCGCTGATATAGGCAAAGAACAAAATACTTGTGATCGTACCCATGATATCTTTCCCGATCCCTATCCCTGATGCTCTCAGCGCTTTTATGGAGATCGTCCGGTCCCTTTCATATAAGGCAAAAATAGACGAAGACATCGTGATGGCAACGTCCATGATGGCGCCTAATGATCCAATGAACAAGCCCGCCATAAACACGGTATGATAAGGACGCGTCAAAAACTGCATTTCCTCATAACGCAGACCATTCCCCGAAGTGAGCCAGATGACCAGGGAGGTGATAGACAGCGATGCAACTGTTGCGATGAGCGTCGCAGCAATCGCCGCGTATGTTTTTTCATTAAATCCGCTGACCAGCAACAGTGAAATCGCGGTAAATAACAGAATACATATCCCACAGACAAGCAGCAGACTGACGTTTGAGTAATTCACGTAGACATCTAAAGCAAAAGACAGAAGCAGAACATTGATCACAAAACTGACGATCGCGAGCAACCCTTGCTTATGTCCGACAAGTAATAAGGTAAAGATGAATATCCAGGCGACAACCAGCACATATTTATCACGCTTTACGTCTGTAATGGTCCCTGCCAGATCTCCATCTGTTTCTGAATCAATGGAAACAAACAGTTCGTTTCCTATATGGTATTGCTGATCATATGCACCCGAAGTGGAATACTGATTGGTCAAATGAATCTGCCGGCCTTTATCCTCTCCGTTTTTTAATGCAGCTGTGATGTTCTGAATAAACAGCGTGTCTTCATTGCCGTGCATATCTGTTACATCGATTGCCTCTTCTATTGTTATATCGACCACTTCAGCGATCGGGCGGTCATAAAATGAATAATTATGATTTATAAACACAATGGAAACGATACAGCTAAGTGCCAGGATCAAAAACATGATCCATTGCAAAGTTGTGATGTTCCTGATTCTATTCAAAATAAATCCTCCTGACACTCTTAGGATAAGACACTGTTTAAGCCTACCATGAATAGGACGCAGGATTTACAAAAATGATCTGTTTCCCATTCAACAAGAAAAGCCCCGTTTCCATTATAGGAAGCGAAGCAAGTTGTTACTTATTCGTTTGTTCTTCCAGCAAAGACAATGCCAAGTACAGCAGAAACACATCATGCGTGCTAGATACTGATAGCCCCGTTAATTGCTCAATCTTTTGCAAGCGGTAAGACAGCGTATTTTTATGAATATGCAAGCGCTGTGCGGTATTTTGCATAGACTGATTTTCAGAAAACCATACCTTCAGGTTGTTCATTAGCTCTTCTTCTTTTATAAGAGGAGCTACAGTCCGGCTTAGGAAATCAGCACGCACGGCTTCTGGGATACTCTGTAATATAACCTCAAGACGTAGCTCATGCTCAAATACGATCTCACCCGATCTTTTTGAGGCACTGACTGCTTGCTCCGCCTGTCCATACGATTTCGCCAGGTCGAAGTAGTCTGTCGGTGCACCTATACCCGCAACGACCTTCACTTTTTTACGCCGTTTCATATGAAGCAGCAAGAATTTTAATTCATGTGCAAGTGTTTCCTGATTCATTTCGGGAAGCAACAGTACTATTTTGTTCTCCGCCCAGCGAATCATTTTCATGGAGCTGTGAATATTTTGAATCGAAGTAAATATATCCACTTCCTCGATTGAGAACTGTTCCAATAAATCCATCACTTCAATGACCGCCACTTGCCGATATTGCGTCACGTCAATTCCGAGCAACGTGCCCCTCTCCACAAATCGCTCGTCTTTCCTCATTCCCGTCAGCCAGTCGAACACGAAGAACTCCAAATCACGTACTTTTTCAGCCTTCTGTTTTCGTTTCATGGAATCTTGAATGAAAAGCTCCGCCACACGCAAAATTAGCTGCGCCTGTGGTCTGATCTTCTCCGGTTCGCCGGTAATGCCGAGTGCAGCAATCGGTTCGCCGTCAATAATAATCGGCAGCACAATCCCTTTTCGCACACCCTGCAGCCGCTCGACTTCTTCGTTTCCCATATAGAGCACTTCTTTCTGCCGTATGCTCAATAACGCTCCTTCATGGAATTGATTGATCCGATCCTCTTCCGTGCTCGCCTGAATAAAGCCGCGTCGGTCCGTCAAAATGACTTGCTGCTGAATTAAATTTGATATTTCTTTAACCATTTCTTGTCCCAACTTATCAAACTGAAACAATCGCTTCACCCCTGATGGAAACTGCTAGTTAGTGTTATCTTACGCCACTTCAGTTTCCATCACAATGGGTGAAGGTCTTTACTTGATCCGAACTTCCCTAATCCCACAACTCCAAGCATTCATCAGCAACTGTAATAATTCCGCGTTTTCTATTAATGAAGACTTCTCTAATATAATTGAACCGCTAGTCTCCGTGTGTCGCTGCTGTGCGGCGAGCCTGTTAATCATCGCGAACTGCTGATGCTTTGTCAGCGGATGTCCGGATAAATTCACAGTATCCGAAGCCTTTCGTAATGTGCCGTTTCGCACACCGTGCAGTTCGATTTCATTGCTGACTTCTTGCCATGCTTCCGAAATATAGCCCCGCTGTTCAAAATAACTTCCATTTTGCCAATCTGAGCCTTCAAATTGTAGGTAAGGACCATGCTCTTTCGCCAGCTGTAATGAAGCTTTGATTACATGAAAACTCACTTGTTCAGACAGCTTTTCAATAAAGGACAGGGCCTGTTCGGAATGCAGGCCGATTCGTTGATCCGCAAGCAGTTCCTCCCAGCATGTCGCTTCAATATGCAAATCTCGTCCGCTGTCTTCTCTCTCCCAAAAGTCCAATATACCGTTGAGCAAACGGACTTGTATGGAACAGACCCGCGCCAAAACGTTATTGCGCATCACATGCGGCAGTTGAATGGAGGAACGTAACCCTGTTATTTCAGTCTGAAATTCATCTTCAAAATGAAACACGACACCGTCACTGGACAGCAGTTGTTTCATAAGACCAATGGCCGAAAGCTTTTTATGCGTGATTGCCGGGTGGGCAACAGCCTGACGAAACGTATCACTGTCGACGTCGTGAAGAGAACAATTCAACACACGCTGAACTTCCTCCGTATCAAATACCAGCCATGAACCACATGCCTTCACTTGTTCCATAAATGTATGGGGAATTCGAATATGCTTTTCCTTCACCTTGCCGGATAAATACGATTGGATTCGCATATCCAGAAGATCCATCGAATGCGGGCCGCTTGTAGACTGACGCCGGCTAAATGTCTTACCAAGGAATGCCATCACCTCGTCAGGAAGCGTCACATATCCCTTGCTCAATACCCAATAGGTCTCCTGGACTTTTTGCAGACGGTGCACCGTTTCATTCTGCATCGCTGCCATCGCAATCAGCATCAGCCGTTCTTGCGGAAGTCCCATTGGCCAATCGTAATGATTGCATGTGACAAATTCATTCATATATTGACGGAGCTGTCCAATGGAAAGAAGCTGATCGCTTTCAGGTACAATTTGCAGGCCCAACCATTTAATTTCATTGGCGGAATAATGATGGATCCAGTTTCCGTACAATCCTGCGCTCATCAGTTTTCGAACGATGTGATGAAACCCTTCATATGCCGGCTTCCCACGCAATTGTTCCGCTTGTCTGTATAAAATATCGAGTAACGCACGCTCATGCGGCCGCTCTTCTATTTGTTCCAATACCTTCATCTCGCCGTCTCCTTTCGTACAACAAAAAACAATCATTCCGCCTCTTCGGCAGTATGATTGCAATAGTTGTGAATGAGGAAACAAAAATAAGCAACTCTAAAGTAACCATGCAAACGGCATGATTGTCAGAGACTTTTTTGCCTCCACCTCTCAACCCCCGAAGAAAGTGTCGCTTTGACGATACGTGGCAGGTCTCCTGGCTTCACTTCATCCTTCCGCCAAGCCTTCCCATGTCTCCATAGTGGCTAATTCTGGCGGTCGTCCGTGTGTACAGTTGCGGGGACAGCTTCGATTTTCGAATTCCCTTTTATACCTTGATAGGTACCGGCGCATCGTGCAAACTCATTTATTTAGTTTGTTCCATTTTACCACGGATGAAGGAGAAGGTGGTAGGGTATGATCTGTGACAGGAGAAGAAAATCACAGCAACTATCTTTCTAAACTCGTTAGCAACAGCTCCGTCATTTCTTTTGAAACAATGTAAATTCTATGTGTATCATCAACCCGCATAATCGTACTCTTCTTCCCCTTTTCACCAAGCCACAAATGATACCCTTGTGTTCCGCCATCTTCATAGGTTACTTCCATGTCATAATCAGAAGCAGCCATATCGACTATGCCGGGCTGTTTCTCAGCATGTTGAATTGCATTCTGAATTACTACCAGCTTTTCTTTTTCCTCAATTTCTACAGAAGTGTTTTTATTTAACGAGCCGAAACTTTTAAACTTGGATATGTTAACTTTTTCTATTCCGCCAGCAACCTGAAATTTCACCTGCGTCTCTATTTGATACTTTTTCTCTTCAGCATCAATTAAATTGAAATCGACGTTTCCGTTCACGACATATTGTCCTGCCGGGAAACTTCCATTCATCACTTGCCACATAAATGCTTTGTACTCTTCCGTATCACTATCAAAAAAACTGCCGCTGGATTCATAATCCATACGAAGTGGTTCCCCTTTTTTTAATGCGGTTCGCTCTAAAGGCATATCCATGGAGTATTCAATATCATATTCTCTCGTTGTTTCGGTAATGGGAAAGTAAAATGGCGAAGTAGCATGTGTAATTTCGACTTCATCCTGATCTCCCGTATATTCTAATTCCGCATAAACTTTTATTGGTTCACTTATTTGATACTGCTTTTTTTCTGAAACTAGTCGATAGACAAAGTCATCTTCAGTCACATCAGATTGATTTGTCACTTCTTCTAAAACCTGTGTTCCCGGCTTTTCCCCCGCTTGCTCATTCTGCCCGCACCCCAGTAAACTGAATAATACGAAGATCAAACTGATTAACCATCCACTTTTTTTCATATCGTATGCCCCCCTTCCCACTTAGACTATCAAAAGTGGATAAAGTTACATAATCCTCTTGTTAAGGTAAGGGTCTCACTATAAGATTTTAATCAGTTACCTATAAGTAAAGGAGTTGCGTGCATGTCTAAAAATATGATTTTCTTAGTTCTTGGAATACTGGCTGCCTGGTTTGTTATTGGTATTTTCACCAAGGATTTCAGCATTGATTATTTAATCTATCTGTTCTTCGGCGTTTTCCTCGGATACACAGTAGGGAAGAAAGAGGCAGAACCAAAAGAATAACGACATAACAAAACAGGGTGCCTATGCACAAAACAAATGTGATGATGTACACAATTGTTTCTTGCTAGGCACCCTGTATCGAGTTTTCTTCGCCGATTACATTACTTGTTGTTCGCATAGACAGCCGCACTCCACCAATCCCTGTACATAAGCTTCTTCCCATGTAATACCATGGATAAAGCCATTTTCCGAGTATCCTGTAATTAAATAGAATTGCTCATTTTGCTCTGGTAGTGCTGAATTGTTTTGATAGGTATTGTTTTTCATAGAAATGACCTCCTGTTTTTTAGTGTTTGCACAGTATATGCCGGAATAGAGAATTTAGAAACCTATTCTTCTATTTTTCATTATGTAGCGCCGGCCTACTAAAAGCCTTTCTTTTATTAGACATTAAATGGAAGCGCTTACATAGGAGAATAAAGGTATAAGGATTCCCTCTGAATTCTACCCGTATATACTTCATACATGTTTTTCATTTCTTCCTATTCAGTCTATTATACACGAACATTTCGACTAGTGCAACACATTGTTTTGAAATCGATAATTAATCGGAACGGATTATGTATCTATAAAAAAACTTCTACTGCCAGAATAGACAGTAGAAGTTTTTCTGCTTTGATTTCTATTCTAATCGGAAACGGTTGACTACATCCTGCAATTCCCCGGCAATTTCTTTCATTCGGGTTGTAGATTCCGCCACACGCTCTACTTCACTTTGCTGTGCTTCAGATGACGCGCTCACTTGTTCAGCGGAAGCGGCCGTTTCTTCAGATACTGCCGATACACTTTGGATCGCAAGCATTGCCTGGTCTTTGTGTACAAGCATTTCTTCGAGCTCGGCTGTCAGTTCCATGATGGCTTGACGCATTTGATTGGTCAATTCCACATTTTGCGAGAAAGATTCTTCCGTGCTGGAAACAGATTGATTTTGCTCCTCCATCACCTGCATATTTGACGCAATTACTTCTGTCGTTTGTTTTGATTCGGCAACAATTTCTTTGACAATTTCTGAAATGACGCTCGTTTCTTTCTGTGATTGTTCTGCAAGATTTCGTACTTCCTCCGCTACTACGGCGAACCCTTTACCATGCTCACCCGCTCTAGCAGCTTCAATACTAGCATTTAACGCCAGCAGGTTCGTTTGTGCCGTAATGTCGTGAATAGACGTGATGACCTGATTTATGGCCCCTATTTTAGCAGACAAAGTTTCCATTTGCGATTGAACTTTTTCTGTCATTTCATTGGCAGATGCATTATGCTCACGAAGCTTTTTCACTTCATTCATACCTGTCTCTGTAGAAGAAACGGTTTGCTTCGACAGCTGATTCATACTGCCCGACAGCTCAGATAATGCATTGATTTGATCCGCCAATTCAGCCATACGGTTACTTGTTTCTTCCGTATCTTCGGACTGCTTGGATGCTCCATGTGCAATTTCCGTTGTAGCCAATGAAACTTCTTCGCTTGCCGCCACAATCTCTTCAAATGCCTGGTGGACATGCGCAGACGATTCGTTTAAACGAGTTGCTGCATCGCGCACTGAATAAATGGCGTGATTTGTTTGAACGAGCATATTGTTATAAGCCATCGAAACAGCTCCGATTTCATCATTGTGGATTAACTTTTCTTCCACACTCTGTGTCATGTCACCTTTTGCAGCCGCCTCTATCGATTGCTGTAAAGATGATAACGGCTTCAACTGCTTGAAGATAAATCCTGCAGTGACTACAGTCATTAAGATGACCATCACGACTGCTGCAATGATCGTGATCCACAAAATCGCATTGAATGTCTCAAGGATTTTGGATTTCGGGACAACTGTTTGCACAGACCATTTTTCATCAATCTGATCAAGTACGATGGGTGCAAATGTATTAAATGCTTCTTCATTCAATGACTTTGAATCTACATATAGTGTACTAGTCTCTAAATTATTAATTTGCTGTTTAACAGGCCCCCAGTTGATTGCCTGCGCCATATTCGTGCCGTTCATTTCTTCCTTCAGACTGTTGGCTGTTAAACTGCCAGCGTCTGTAATGATAGAAGCATAGCCGCCTTCCGGTTCAATATCTTTCACAATTTCATTTAAGAAATCGATGGATAAGTCCGTAGTCAACACACCAAAAAACTCATCGTTTTTGCTAATTAACGGTACAGATAATGTTGTCATCAGCACAATTTGACCACCAGCATCGTATTCATATGGTTCAGTCATGATTGCACGTTTTTCCGATTTCGGAATCAAGTACCAATCGCCCTCACCTGGTGTATCGTACTCACTAAGCGCTTCAACATTTACACTGCTTCCCTCTTTATATAAGTATGGAATGAAACGTTTCGTAGGATCGACCAGATTTTTATCTACGTTGTCGTCTAACGGTACAAACCCTTTTTCAAAAATCGCAGCCATTCCGGTTGCATCCATATTTTTTTCTAAATTGTTTTGAATGACAGAGATAATTTCTTCTGTCGATAAATTACCTTGAGACTGCAGCGTCTCGAAAATATGCTTCGTCGTATGCAGCATTTCATTCGTTTTGTTAAATCGCTCACTCAACTTTTTGGCGTTTAACTGTGTGTTCTCCACCGCATAATCTTCGGCATCTGACATACTTTGCTTATGCAAAATTGAACTCGTACTGACTGTGTAGATGACGAATAAAAGTAAAAATAGTCCAATGATAATTCCTGACAACTTCCAAGCAATACTTTTTAATTTTGACAACTAGTGGTACCTCCCGATTTTTCGTTCTTTAGTTCTTCATCCTTACTTTCATTAAAACTGAAAAAAGTACTAGACATTACGCAAAAATATCTCCCTAAGTCTCAATCTAGACCTAGAGAGATGTCTATTGTCAATTTGTCACGACGTTTGTCGCTCACAAATTTCAATAACTGCCTTTACAGAACTTGCAGATTTGTCCAGTGCTTTTTGTTCATCATCTGTCAGCGGAAGCTCAATAACACTTTCAATACCATTTCCTCCAAGGACAGTTGGAACACCTAGATAAATATTTTGATAACCGTATTCGCCTTCTAAATAAGCGATGGAAGGCAGGATTCGTTTTTTATCTTTAATGATCGCTTCCGCCATTTCAACGAGAGCCGCTGCAGGCGCATAGTACGCACTGCCATTTCCAAGCAATGAGACGATTTCGCCGCCGCCTTTTCGGGTGCGTTCAACAATCGCTTCAAGCCGGTCTTCAGAGATGATTTTATCCAATGGAATGCCGCCAGCATAGGAATACCGGACAAGCGGAACCATATCATCGCCATGTCCGCCTAAAACGAAGCCTGAAATATCCTCGACGGAAATGTTCAGTTCTTCTGAAACGAATGCGTTAAAACGTGCCGTATCGAGTACGCCCGATTGACCAATCACACGATTTTTCGGGAAGCCCGTTGTCTTATAACAAACATACGTCATCGCATCTACCGGATTACTTAAAATCAAAACCGTACTGTCAGGTGCATAACGTTTTACCTGTTCAGAAACAGATTGCATGATTTTAGCGTTCGTCGCAACGAGATCATCCCGGCTCATGCCAGGCTTACGCGCAACACCAGCTGTAATGATGACCATCGCAGCGCCTTCTATATCCTCGTAATTCGACGTCCCGGTAATCCGGGAGTTGAACTGCTGGACAGGACTTGTTTGGAGAAGATCCAATGCTTTGCCTTTGGTCGGGTTAGAGAGGTCCGGAATATCAACTAAGACGATGTCACCGAGTTCTCTTTGAGCTGCCATCAATGCAACGGTCGAACCCGTGTGACCTGCTCCGATGACCGCAATCTTATGTCTTTTGAAAGCCATGGAAACAACTCCTTTCTATAGAATTCATTTTTGCAGTTGTATAGCCGTATGCTCATAGAGTCATCGCAAGCGCTCATACAAAACGAAAATCCGCTCATTGAGACTCTGCTAGTGCTCATTCACGTTGTAAACAGGCTCATACGCATACCACAACCGCTCATATATAACGCATTCGCGCTCATAACTCACGCACCAAGTCAGTCTTTCTTCGGTGCCTTCGCCTTTACTTCTGCTGGCTTCTGCACTTCAGGTACAACCGGCTCAGGCGGCTTCACCATTTCATACACTGAATCATCAGGACGCGGGATTACATGCGCCCCCAGCAATTCGCCCACTCGTGCAGCGGCGTCACGGCCAGCGTCAACTGCTGCTTGAACTGCCCCTACATCACCTTGTACGATGACTGTGACAATCCCGCCGTCCACCATCTCCTGTGATACTAATTCCACATTCGATGCTTTAACCATGGCATCTGCTGCTTCAATTGATCCAATTAGACCTTTTGTTTCAATCATTCCGATCGCTTGACTCATGTAGATCACCTCTCTTCACTTCTGTTGAATCGATAATGCCAATAATGACCGCGTCAATGGGAATCGGGTTTTCTTTCGGCAAAATGAAACGTGAGGAACCACCGCTCGTAATGAGCACCTCGTCACCAATTCCTGCCCCGATCCGATCTGCTGCGACCATATGGCTTTGTATACTATTGCCGTGTGCATCAATCGGCTGGACAATTAATAGCTTCAGACCTGCCAGCCCATCTTCTTTGCGGGTTGCCCACACATTACCGATCACTCTGCCCATTCTCATGCGTAATCACCTTTTTCTACTTTCTGATGGTTATCGTTTTACCGAGTTCCCGTGCTGTATCTTTTGCAAGTGCTGTGACAATCGTACCTTTTGCGATGATAATTTCTTCTTCTGAAATCAACGCAAGGTCTTCAGTGGACAGCAGCTTCTTGGTAAATTCAAATGACTGCGGAGCAGCCGCCTTTATTATCGAAGCAGAAGGAGCACTCTGAATTGCTACCGATTGAGCAGTTACTGTTTCTGCTGCTTCATTCGGCTTGACGAGACGTCCGATTGTTCCTTGTGTAATAAAGCCTGCATTTGCTTCATCCGTATCAATGTGCATTTCCAGACGATAGCGTTCATTCACCCGAATGCGCACATTGCGGAATGAAATGGGCCGGATTCCGTCTGCTTCTACTGTTATATACTCCCCGTCCTGCACGCCGAAACGTGCTGCATCGGAGGGAGCCATGTGGATATGGGACTGCGCGATAATGAGACCCTTCTCAATATGCACACTTCCCTTTGGTCCGATTAACGTAATTGGAGCTGATCCTTCAATATTGCCGGATTCCCGAAGTGGAGGCTTGACACCAAGTTTCATGGCATCCGTAAAGCTAACCTCGACTTGAGTCGCTTTCCGGACAGGCCCTAAAATCCGCACGCGTTCAATACTGCTTTTAGGTCCCGCAATCATCACCGTTTCATTGGCGGCGAATTGGCCCGGCTGTGATAGCTCGGACCGCTGCGTCAATTCGTACCCTGCGCCAAATAGTACTTCCACATGATCAGGCTGTAAATGTACGTGACGGGCGGAAACCGCAATGGGAACCGCTCGCTCCGGCAATTGAGTAGATTCTTTTCCTAACTGCCCGAGAATTTCCCCGACAATCTGTTCAATCAATTGCTGATTCATTTAGTTCACGCCTTTCTATTGCCTTGCAGTGTGAAATTATTCGCTTTTTGGCAAGATCATTTCTAGTTCGTTATGTGGTCTTGGGATGACGTGAACTGACAGCAATTCGCCCACACGCTGAGCAGAGGCTGCACCTGCGTCTGTTGCTGCTTTAACTGCACCTACATCACCGCGTACCATTACTGTTACGATTCCGCCGCCGACATGTACTTTACCGACTAAGTTTACGCTTGCTGCTTTTACCATTGCGTCTGCTGCTTCAATTGCACCGATTAACCCTTTAGTTTCTACCATTCCTAATGCTGTACCTTCTCTGTTCATAATTTTTTCCTCCTACTATTGTTTTATTTTGTAAGTTGTTTAACAATTTCACTAACTAAGTTTTGTACTAATGCCGGATCGATATTGCTGTTTGTTGCAGATGATACATTGTCCATTACACTCGATACAAGCTGTTCATTTGATTGGGATACAGGCTCTGAATGCTTCGGCAGCTGAACTTCCTTCGTGCCGTATGCCATCCGTTTAATGTTCAGCAAATGTTTAGCTGTCACGTTGTCGGATGTGATGTTGCCGCCGAATGTTCCGCAACCTAACGTGAATGACGGCATCAAGCCTGTCGTTCCACCAACTGCTCCAACAGAAGACATCGTATTAACTAAAATACGTGATACCGGCATTTCCATCACAAACTCACGTGCTACTGCATCAATTTCAGTATGAAGCGACAAGCTGTGTCCGCGCCCGCCGAGATTCAGCAAGTCGAGACATACTTTCTTCGCATGCTTCACGCCGTCCACCGTATACATCGCAAAAATCGGTGATAATTTTTCCAATGAAAATGGAACATTTTTGCCGACTTCCGTTTCCAAACCGATAATTACACGTGTACCTTCTGGAAGTGAGATTCCTGCAAGCTTCGCAATAAATTGCGGACTCTTGCCTACCACTTTTGGATTGACTTTGCCAGGTACTGGCGAAATAACCCCTTCCATGACCTTCTTTTCTTCATCTGAAAGAATATAGGCACCGTTTTTCTTCAGCTCGCGTGTGACAAGATCGACAACATGCTTATCCACCACAATCGCTTGCTCGGTTGCACAGATCGTACCGTAATCGAAAGACTTGCTGTCGACGATGTCTTTTACCGCCTTCTCAATCTTTGCAGAACGCTCGATATAGACAGGAACATTACCAGGACCTACACCATAAGCCGGTTTTCCTGAGCTATACGCCGCTTTCACGAGCGCACCGCCGCCTGTCGCTACGATCAGATTGATGTCTTTATGGGACATCAATTGCTGTGTCGCTTCCATTGAAGCCAGCGTCAAACATTGGATCAACCCTTCAGGAGCGCCTGCTGCAACTGCCGCAGCATCACAAACCTTGAGTGCTTCATTCGTACATTTCACTGCGTACGGATGAGGACTGACAACGATCGCATTGCGTGTTTTCAATGAAATCAATGTTTTGAAGAACGCAGTGGACGTTGGATTTGTTGTCGGGATAATGGCTGCAACCACACCAAATGGAGCTGCGATTTCCACGACTTTATTCAAATGGTCTTCTTTGATGATACCGACCGTTTTTACATCTTTAATACTTTCGTATACATCACGAGAGCCGACTTCATTCTTAATTTTCTTGTGAGCCGCTACCCCCATGCCCGTTTCTTCTACTGCCAATTGGGCGAGACGACCGGATTGTTCAAATGCTGCATCCGCAACGGCTTTGACGATTTTATCGACTTGTTGCTGGGTATAGCCCATGAATATTTCTTGTGCTTCTTTCGCTGTTTGAACGGCCGTGCGCATTTGCTGCAGGGCCAATAAATCGTTATCTACTAATTGAACCAAGTCTACACACTCCTTTCCAGTTACTTTTAAGCTCAATAGCTCAGCGGTTCATTTGCCATGTTCTGTACGGCTTCCCGGAAGGCGTCGGCTGCGGCTTGGCAGGAGGATTGGCTTCCTGTCAGCAGACCGCCGCCGAAGTTTGTTTCGGAGGGAGGCGCGTATAGTTCGCATAGCGTGACATCTGCGGCTTTTAAAGCAGCATCTAAGCCGATAATTGCTTCGACAGGCGGTGCAATCAAGTAGGCCAGTGATTGACCGACCGGTATGCCTGCCATTTCTGCCAAGTAGCTGCCGCTGCTGGAGATGGTATGCGCATAGAATGCGTGGTCAGGATTTCCATTGATCGCTTCGAAATAGGCTTCATTCTCGATGGTGATCCGAATAGAATCCAGACCGCTTTTCACTTCATCCGGAGAAGGTCCTGCGATAATTCCAATGAACTCACCTGACAATGGGCCGGATGAATGCGCAGCGCCTGCGTAAAAACTTTTTGCGTAGACGACTTCCACATCCGTATGTTTGGTAGCTGCATCTACTGCCGTATAGCCTATGTCGTCAACCGTAGTTGTCACTAGACCTAAGCTTCGCTGATAGGGCTTCAGTTGAAACTTTTCAGCAAGCTCAGGGCTGATGTTCGGAATGACTTGCATCGACAGGATATCCGCAAAAATCTTCATACGTCCATCTCCTCCTTATCCTTCTTTTCGAACAAGCGTTACGCCGCTTGCTCCATATTTTAAAATTTTCTGAATAACCGTACCAAGAAAAGCACCGGCTTCAACTGGCGGGATTCCGCCTTTATGAATATTGGAAATGACCATACGATCTGCCTCAATCGTGCCGTGTCTCGGCTGATAGCAAAGATACGCGCTGAGTGATTCCGCCGAAACGAGTCCGGGACGTTCGCCGATCAACATGACGACAACATCCGGTTTCAGTAATTCACCGATATCATCCATCACGGCCACTCTGCCTTTATCTACATAAAACGTAGTGCCCATCTCGATATTCAGGTTATTTAGAGACTGCTCGAGTGATAGATAGACATCTTCCAAGTTTTCTTCGATTGCTTTTGCACTCAGACCGTTAGACGCAACAATTTGAACAACCGGTGATTTTTTACAACGCTCTTGAATCGTTGCCTTTGCTTCATCGGAAAGCTTTCGGCCAAGATCAGGGCGTCGGATATATTCTTCCTTATCCATCACTTTGGACTGGACTTGAAATAATCCCAAACCTTCGAGCACGTTATCCGGTACTTCTCCGAATACTGCATCGACAGCTGCCGCATGATCCAGACGAAACTTTAGCCACGTATCTGTTTTAGGACGCGACCCTGCTCGACCGACCCCTACACGTGCAGGAGTCTTTTTGCGATACTCGGCCAAGTGATCTTCTTCCGTCTGCTTTGTTTCAGCTTTCGGTTTGCCAAATGCAGTAGTTGGTTTCGGTTTGACTGTCGCGATATTGCGCTGCGGCTTTACTTCCTCTGTCGTGCCGTGGAATGTTACTGCGCCGCTTGGTGAAGCGTGCTGTGCTTCAGCTGCCAAATGACCAACCGGCTGCTGTGAAAATAACTGAACTTTTTGTTCGCTGGCTGGCTGCTGTGTCGTTTGTCCGCCGCTCACCGCTTCCAGTTTTTCCACAACCATTTTAGTGATTTGTTGAATTAATACTTCATTCAAATCCATCCACCTCCTATCGATTGAACATGGTGAGGTCTCCGGCACGCTTGCTCAATTTGCCGTTTTCATAGATCCCCATTTTTTCGAGCCACTGTAAATATTCAGGTGCCGGTGTTTTGCCTAATGTTTGAATAACCGTCGCCACATCGTGATAACTCATGGACTGGTAATTCAACATGACGTCATCGCCCATTGGTGCAGCAATGATGAAATTCACACCGGCTGCGGTCAGCAATATACTCAAATCTTCAATGTCGTTTTGATCCGCTTTAATATGATTCGTATAGCAAATATCTACGCCCATCGGCAGTCCGTGAAGCTTACCCATGAAATGATCTTCAAGACCTGCGCGAATAACTTGCTTGTTGTTATATAAATACTCCGGTCCAATGAAACCGACTACTGTGTTGACGATGAACGGATCATAGTGTCTTGCGAAACCATAGTTCCGCGCTTCCATCGTTACTTGGTCCACACCGTAATGTGCTTCTGCAGATAACTCAGAGCCTTGCCCTGTTTCGAAATACAATGTTTGCGGGCCTGTACCCGTACCATGTTTCAGTGATAGATCTTTCGCTTCCGCAATCAATTCCGCCGAAATTCCGAATGAACGGTGAGCCTTTTCTGTTCCTGCGATACTTTGGAAAATCATATCGGCAGGAGCTCCTTGCTCAATCGCTTTCATTTGTGTTGTCACGTGTGCAAGTACGCAGTTTTGCGTAGGAATTTCCCAATCATTCATGAAGTCCTTTGTCGCATGCAGCACGCGCTTTACACTTTCTACGGAGTCGTCTACCGGATTGATCCCGATAACCGCATCGCCAATTCCGTAAGAAAGCCCTTCTTTCAACGACGTGATGATGCCGTCGATATTATCTGTCGGATGGTTTGGCTGCAAACGCGAAGACAATGTTCCTTTACGGCCAATCGTAATATTACACGTCGACAGGATTTCCATTTTATTCGCTGCATGCACTAAGTCCAGATTGGACATCAGCTTCGTTACCGCCGCGATTACTTCCGAGGTCAATCCGCGGCTCAGACGTTTTAGCTCGCGGTCGCCGACTTCATTGCTTAGAATATATTCACGCAGCTCCGCAATACTCCAATTTTGAATTTCGCCATACACTCTTTCATTGATATCATTTTCGATAATCAACGAGACTTCATCGTCTTCGATTGGAATCAATGGATTATTACGGATATCACTGACTAATAGTTCACTGACGACTGTTTTAGCAGCAATTCGTTCCTGCACGGTTTCCGCCGCAATTCCTGCGAGGCGGTCACCGGACTTCTCCTCGTTTGCTTTTGCAAGCACTTCTTTTAGGTCGTGGAACACGTATCGTTCGCCGCCTAATATAGCAGATAAATTCACGTGCGATGCCTCCTTTACGTTGTGTGGAAAGTTAAGGTTTTTACTACGACAGGCACAACGCCTGAGGCTAATATCTTTCCAATATCGATGTAATCGCCTGTCTCCACGTTAATTTGATCTATGCATATTACGCTTTGCTTTACTTGTAACGCCGCTAATGTCTGACCAAGTACTTTGGCATGATCAGACTGGATAACCAGAATGATCGGCTGTTCCGGTCTTGGCCTTTGATTCATGATCTGCACAATTGCTTTCGCTAATGTCTGCACATCACGAAAACCGAGATACGGCAGATTGGAAAGATAGAGCGCAAAGTTTTGCCCTTCTTTTGCAGAATCATATAAGGTAACTGCTTGGTGAACGGCATCTTCGAAATGAGATAATCCAACTTCCAAATCTGCTTCAAAATCGTATTGGTAGATTGGTATATTTTTTAATGGCAGTTCATGAGGCGCAACTTGGATAGTTGCTCCACTTATTTCTGTCGTTTGTGTTCCAGCACCCAATACTGTCGCACGAACCGTTTCAACAGGCTCCTGCCAGGTAAAATGCTGCAGCAATTGATTGTGTAATAATGCATCGGCAAGTTGAATTCCAATGTCATCGTACTGCGCCGCTTGCTCTTCATCTGATGAATGACGGTACATACATTCAGAGATACCACCTGAAAATACAATCGTATCGATAGGCTGCGACCAGTTTGGTTCATGACCCAGTAGTAGCACTTGATCCTGCGCATGTACTTCTTTTTTCAAGATGCGAGCCATCGCTTCCGCCATGTAGCTCGTAACAAATTGGACTGCCGGTGCACGTTGCGGATCGCCTGGTTGCAGCGAGTAACCTTGATCTTTTAGCAATTGCTCTACAGGTGGTGAAATCGTTCGAACTTTACCGTCTTCAAATTCGATTAATCGACCACCAATATGCATCGTGCACGTGCCAAGCAACTGTTTATTTTGAAAGACTGCAATATTTGCTGTGCCCCCGCCAATGTCAATATTGGCAATGACGCGGCTGCTCTTATTGCCTGACTCCTCATAACTACCCGAGCCTTTTGCTGCGATAATTCCCTCTAAATCTGGTCCTGCCGTTGCCACAAGAAAATCTCCCGCTTCGTCCGACAGCTGATGAAGCATCTCACTGGCATTTCTTTTGGTGGCTGTTTCGCCTGTAATAATTACGGCGCCTGTCGCAATTTGAGAAGGCTGAATTCCTGCCTTGTCATATTCTGAGCGAATGATCTCCTGAACACCTGCTACGTTAATTGTTACCGCATCTTGCAATGGTGTTCGGAAGACCGGGCTTTTATATAATACTTCTTTGTCCGTTATTTCAATTCTCGGCACATGCGCTGCTCCTGCAACGTTTCGCAAAGAGAACCGACTGATAATCAGCTTCGTCGTGCTTGTGCCAATATCAATGCCTGCACTGATGATTGTCTCGTGCTTATTGAAATTGCTCACGCCCACACCTCTTTCTGAATTATCTTCCAATGGATTTTTTGTACCTATTTATTACTCTGCACTTGTTTTCGGCGCGATTGGTGCGGTGCCTTGTGCTTTTGGTTCGGTAGTTCATCGTTTTGGTTCGGTTCCCCCTGCGTTTGGCGCGCTTCTACATCACTTTGGAGCGGTTTCAGTAGTTTTTGGCGCGGCCCTTCATCGTTTTGGCGCGGCACCCTGCCTTTTCCGACTTGCTTTCCACTTTTGGTTTCATCCAGCTGCAAGCGCCAGCCTCTCGGGTCGTTTCGGTCCTGCCAGAAAGGCAAAAAGCGCCTTTATAGCAAGCCCTACAACGCCTGTCGAGGCTAAACGGCGCTTTCCGCTTTTGAATATAAAAAAAGACGCCTTTACAGACCCGTGGATAGTCCACGAGATGTAAAGGCGTCATTGCCGTTTTTATTCACTTGTATGAGCTTTACTATATCAAATTCTGTGATAGGTGTAAAGGGTATTATCCTAGGAATAGTAAGCGTTCATCGTCCATTTGTTCGACGTATTGACGCATGGATGTCAGGTCATTAAGTTTGGTTAACTCTTTCAAATGATCGATGCCCACCCCTGTTACAGAGGAGGTGATGACGATCGGTCCTTGATTCATGACCATCTTCAGCATATTGAGCGCTCGTTCAGTATCAGCGTCAGGACGGTCACACTTTGTAATAACGCCTATCGGCAATTTTGGAACACCCATGCTGAAGCCGGGAGGAAAGATCAGCCTTTCACTCGTTGAATCTTGCAAATAAAACACATGTGTTACTTCTAGAGCCGTCGCCATAATATTTTTATAAAACATCGGATTTTCCGTGTACTCTCCCGGAGTATCGACAATCCAATCAAAATAATTGAGTGTTTGTGTTTTAACAGCTTTCACTTCTCGGCCTAACAAGGCATTCGTTAACGTGGACTTTCCTGCCCGTACCGCACCGACTAGCATCGCCTTGTTTTGCATCCTCACCACTCCTTAAGACTTCGTAATGGCAGCCGGTGTATAACCCAGCTTTTCAGATAAGAACCGATTGATTTCCTGCATCGCCATTTCCACTTCTGACACGCTTCCGACAATTACTAGACTTCCTGTAAACCTGTCCAAGAAACCAATACGGACGTTTGCAGCTTTTGTCGCTAAATCCCCTGCGATAATAACGGTTTCGCTGGGTGTGCAAGTTAGAATACCCAATGCTCCCGCTTCTTGTATGCCTAATTTTTGAAACATATCGGGATCAGGATTTGCGATCAAGTGGCTGAGTGTCAGCTGTTTTCCTGGAACAAATTCCTGTATAAACCGTTTCTTCTCTTCACTCATTCTAGATTCACTCCCTAATTTAACTGCCGCTTCCTTATGCCTTTGCAGAAGGAGCATCTGTTTTTTCTTCATACTCACCAGAACGGATAACTCCCGCTTCACGATCCTGCTTTTCCAACTTCAACGCAGTCGGAACTGAAAGTTTATATGCAATAATGATCGCAATGATCCCTGCACTTAATTTACCAAGAATAACCGGTAAAATAATATTCGGCTGGAAGTTCGCCGTGAATGATAGATGATCGCCAAGCAAGAATGCAGCACAAACTGCGAATGCAATATTGATGACTTTATCTTTTGGACGCATGTATCGAACTAACGAGAACATCGCCAAAATATTGGCTACAGTGGCAAGAAGACCCGCACTACCTTCAGGAGATAGTCCAATCTTTTTACCAAGTGCTTCTAGAGGGCCTGCCAAATACTTACGAATCAAATAAATCATCGGGAAGGCCCCCGCTAACATAATTCCTATATATCCAGCCGTTTCAAGCGCACGGAACTGGTCGGCCTCATCAGCCATAATCGGATCAAAGCCCCAGATACCGAAGATCTTAGTGAAAATGCCTGTAAAGATTTCTACAATGGAGAACACTAACACAAGCTTAATGGCCGCGTCCATCACTCGTCCGAAAATCATAAATCCATTAATCATCATCCCCGGTAAGAACTTCAACCCCAAGGCTATTAAGACAACGAAGATTAATAGAGGCAATAAATTGATAAAAATCTGTAAATAACTAATAGCAAACTCGTAGTTAGATGTAGCCGTCGTGCTGATCACGTCACGCACATCCGTATTAAAAATAACGACTAAAACAGATGCAATAAATGCGCCAATCGGGATCGTTAGTACGCCTGACATAATACCAAGCGCCATGTACTTATGGTCTCGCTTGTCTAACATGGCAAGTCCCATAGGAATGGAGAATACAATGGTAGCACCGGACATAAATCCGACGATCAGAGCCATAACCCATCCTTCATTTGTTACTTTTAACGCTTCTGCCAACTGATAGCCACCCATATCGGATGCCAAAATTGTTGTAGCAGCAATCGCTGGATCTGCACCGATTGTATTAAAAACCGGTCCAATAAATTTACTGATAAACCACGTCAAATACGGTATGGACGCCATGATACCTGCTGCTGGAACAAAGATATGTCCTACTGTGTGTATACCCGCCATGAATTCCTTACCTAGTCCTTCGTCCGCGTTTTTAATTGATGCAAACGCCCCTGCGATCGCACAGGCCATAATAATATATACGATTACCGTACCTATCATTTCCATATAGGCTATCCCCTTTTATGATTATATTTTGTTACTGTTTTCATCACCAAAACTAACAAACCACCACCTTTTTATTGGATTAATCGACAAATAATAGGTTAAAAAGAAAACGAAAAGACGCTTAAAGAATGTAGCTCTTTAAGCGCCTTTGCTTATCTCTATTTACTTGTTCAAATTAATAATCTCATAGGCCAGTGACTCCATTGTCATTTGCCGCGACATACTCGTATCCCGCATCTGTTTGAACGCCTGCTGTTCGGTTAACTTCTCAGCGTCCATTAACATACCTTTTGCCCGCTCTATGATTTTTCGTTTTTCGACTTCCTGTTTTGCCTGCCGGACACTTTCCTTCAGCCGCTTCGCTTTATCTGATTGATGAAGCGCAACCTCTACAGCTGGAATTAAATTGGATTCCAATATAGGTTTAACCAAATAACCTACTATATTATCCTGCTGTGCTTTTTCCACAAATTCCTTTTGACTGTATGCGGTTAGAATTAATATTGGTAAATCCAGCTGCTCTCCGATAATACGACTTGCCTTCAACCCGTTCACCTTTGGCATCTTGATATCCATTAATATTAAATCCGGTTTATGCAGAAAAGCCAGTTCAATGGCCCTGTCTCCGTCCCCAGCTTCCCCCACCACTTCATAGCCATGGTCTTGCAAGGTCATTTTCAGGTCCATTCGAATAATCGATTCATCTTCCGCTATGACAATCCGTTTACTCACCAAAGATTTCCACCTCCGCACCTATTGGAAAAATGATCAGTGCATGAGTTCCAATGTCTCTAGGCACGTACAGGAATTCACCATTTAGGTCATTGATCACAAGGTTATGGATGATTTCCGTCCCTAATGAAGTCTGAGGATCCTTCATTCCAACGCCGTTGTCGGAAACGTGAAGTTCTACAAAATCATTAACTACGGTAAATTCTACATCAATAATCCCTTGTTCTCTACCTCGGAACGCATGTTTCAAGGAATTCTGTATGAGCTCGTTGATAATCAGCGCGATTGAAACCGCTTTCTTAGATGTTGTTATTATTTTATTGCCATTCGGCTCAATAATCAAGTCTACTTTTAAATTATATTCATTTAATACCATAGTAGAACAGATTTTTCTCGTTAAATTAATAATGTTTACGTCATCATCGTCCGCATGTTCCTTTGCAAGAATAATTTCATAAACAGAAGAAATACTATAAATTCTGTTCAGTGTTTCTTCAAATGCTGCGCGGCTTTCAGCTGTTACGCCATTGCGCATTTGCAGCCGAAGCAAGCTTGCCACTGTCTGAAGATTATTTTTGACACGATGATGAATTTCTTTTATGACAACTGACTTCATCATCAATTCTTTTTCTTTCGTTCGAAGTTCGGTGATATCCTGAACAATGAGCAAGGTCTCTTGAGATTTATTTTTATCACGCATTTTTATTTTTTTCACAATGAGACTTTTACGCTCAATAGTCATTTCAAATACAAATACATCTTCCTTCTGCTCGTAAACCGGCAGTAAAAACGGCAGCATTTCCAATAAATTGCGATTAAGCACATCGTCATGGTTACTCAATTCAGATATCAGTTTCAAACCAGATGGGTTGGCATAAACAAGCCGATTGGATGCGTCTGTTAAGATTAGCATCTCCATCAATAAGTCTGAAACTACACCCAGTCCGGAATTAGTCAGCTGATCCTCTGCAGTTTCTGTGATGACCGAAAATTTCTGCAGCGGTTGATCAGAAAATGAGGATGAAATTTCTTTTTCTTGAATCAGCACTCCAATCACCTGATGACATGTATTCTTGATTGGCACCACGGTCTGATCGACAACGATTCCTTCCTGTGTCACCGCATGGCGTATAATGGACTTTTTTCCATTCCGATACGAATAAAACACACCCGGCTCAAATGATTCAAAAACAATTTTACCTATAACCGAATTATCATACAGCGGCTTGCAGCCTATAGGAAATGCCTCTGCTACAACTATCGCTTGATTATGTGGCTTTAATTTGCAGTCTATAAACATATAATCCCCAGATAAATCTGCATAGGTCTGCAGACTAAATGCTAATTCCTGTAGAATCTTTATATCTTTATCAGTCAACTCTGTATGCTGCTTACACAGTTGTTCCACTGTTGCCTTAACCAACCTACCACGACCTCGCTTCGAGGAAATACTACTTCCCCCAGTTTGTAAAATCAGTATAGTGCTGATTTTTTGTCAGGTCAATCCTTCAAGGTAGATAGATTAGCTTGCAAAAAGTCTGAAACCACTGCTTTATAACCATCCTCATCCATCACAAACGCTTCGCCGTGATTGGCACCATCCACTAAAAATAGCTCCGCCTCACTTTTCGTCTCTTCATATAATTCCTTCGTCATATCGGTCGGCACAAATGTATCTGCCTTGCCGTGAATATACAGGATCGGGACCTCGGTTTTTTTGACTTCATTCAGCGCATTCGCTTCTTTCAATGAATAACCGGCCTTCGCTTTCGTCAGTAAACTCATATTATCGAGCAGTGGATACGCCGGCAAATGAAACATGCGATTCATCTGATAAGCAAAGAGCTGATAAACGGATTGATACGGGCTATCTGCTACAATTGCTTTCACTTGTTTTGGCAGCTCGTCTCCACCGCTAGCCATCAAAACTGTCGCTGCACCCATAGAAAGTCCGTGATATACCACTTCCGTCTTCGCACCAAGTTTCTCTTCCAACAAGTTTGTCCAATCGATTAAATCCAGGCGATCAGGCCAGCCAAAGCCATAATAATCACCGCCGCTTCTGCCATGTCCCCGTGCGTTCGGCATAAAAATATTAAATCCCAGTTCTTCATAATAATACCGCCCATACAGCCCCATCTGTTTTGCATGACCCAGGTAGCCATGCGTCAGGATCACCAGCTTATCGGACGGCTGTTTTGCCGGCAGATAGTAGCCCATCAGTTCGAGACCGTCTCTGGATGTCAGCTTCATTTCTTCGTATTCTTGTTCTTCCACCCACAGCCTCCAGTCACCGTTCAGAAATACTTCCATCGTTTCAGCAGACACTTTGAGATCCGCATTTCCTGTTAGAAAATCCTTTGGCCCCCGCTTGATTGCCAAATTATAAAAGAAGAAACTGCCTGCTATTTGAAAGACTATAAAGAAAGCAATAATAAAAACCAGTAACTTCTTCCAGCCCATTTTTCTCATATTCATTTCCCTCGTTTTCTCTGTATGAACACTTTTACTTATTATACAATGAAAACCAAGTTTTGTTTATGACAATTTCACGAGAAAAGCCCCAACAGATAAAAACATCTGTTGGGGCTTTTGGTTAGGATTACTTATTCGGGTTCTGACTGCTGTCTTGCTCAGTCGCTTTGTCTGCCTTCTTAAAGTCTTTTGCGTATAAGACTTCCTGGGTAGATGAAAGGCCGTTGTTTTTATCTGTCAGTGTTTTGTGCGGCTGTTTATTTTCGCTCATGTATCAACACTCCTTTCTGTCTTATTTACAGTCTTCCACGGATCGTAAAAATTAAACACAGGCAGACAGTCGGCGTTAATTCCTAATATTTACTCTTCATTCAAAGTACACTACTATGAAGATAGGAAACTAGCATACAAGGGGTGTCAAAATGAAGAAAAAAATAGGAATATCGATTGCAGCACTGCTTGCGGTCATCGTAGTTGCGCTGGTGCTGGCAGGAAACTACTTCTACAATCAAGCAGTCAAGCGCGGCACTGAAGTTGTTTTACATACAGAGTCCACTTCCATCAACGCGCTTGCCAGTGAAGAAGATCAGCAGCATTTGCAGGCGGCAAAAGACTGGTTTTCCAAGCAGGAACGAGAAGTAGTTGATTTCGAGACCAAAGAAGGAATCGAAGTAAAAGCACAATTCATTGCACAGGAGCAACCACAGGGCAAAGGTGTCATTTTAGCGCATGGTTTCCGCAATACAGGTGAAGATATGGGAAAGCTTGCAAAATTCTATTATGATCAGGGTTTTGACGTGCTACTGCCTGATTCACGAGGTCACGGGGAAAGCGGCGGTGACTACATTGGTTTTGGCTGGCATGACCGGCTGGATTATAAAAGATGGATTGATTTCTTAACTTATTACGGGGATAAGCAGATTATCCTGCACGGTAATTCGATGGGTGCCGCCGCTGTGCTTATGACAAGCGGTGAAGAGCTGCCTGACAATGTAAAAGGAATTATTGCGGACAGTTCGTACAGCAGTGTCAAAGAGGAACTGGCGCATCAGCTGAAACATATTTACAATCTGCCCGCATTTCCATTGCTGAATGTAACGAGTATGGTGACCAAAATCCGTGCAGGTTATACATTTGAAGAAGCATCTGTTGTCGATCAGGTGAAGAAAAACACACGTCCATTATTAATTATTCACGGTGACGCAGATGACTTGGTTCCAACTAAAATGGCGCAGCAAATTTATGACGCAGCGGGCGGCGAAAAGGAATTGTGGATTGTGACCGATGCCGGACACACGAAAGCATACGATAACATCACGATGGAGTACGAAGAGCATGTACAAAATTTCTTGGAAGAAATATTGGCGGAATAGAGGCAAGATCTTCTGCTTTTCACTAAAAACCACGTATACTGACTGCATAAGGAGCTGATCATATGCAATTTCACATGACAGAACACGGTTTTGATACCGAAACAGAATTTGGCACATTACACATTGCCTCCAATGAAGAAAAAGGATTTCGTCCCTACCAGCTGATGGTCGCATCCATTGCAGCTTGCGGAGGCGGCGTCATGCGAAAGATACTCGATAAAATGCGCATGCCCGCTGACGATATCGCGATTGAAGTAAAAGAAGTCGTACGTTCAGACGATGATGCAAGCCGGATTATGAAAATTCACCTCCATTTCACTGTCATCGGCTCTGACATTACGGAAGAAAAAATGCCAAGAATTATGAATCTTACTGAGAAAAACTGTTCCATGCTGCAGTCAGTGATGGGCTGTATTGATGTTGAAAAGACATATGAGATTAGCAGTAAGTAAGAAAAACGGCGTGCCTGGATAATCCGGGTACGCCGTTTTACATTATAATTTTATTTTTTCAAAGGCAATAAAGGCTGTTCTTCTTTATAGCGGGAGTACGACCAGCCTCCCAATGAAACATTTGTACAAGCCTCATCTTCACAATAAAACGTATAGGTTTGCTGATCAGTAGAAACATGCACCTCATAATGAACGACAGATGAAGGATCAGCGACATTAAAACGGTTGACGCGCTGGGTAATAGAATGGACTGTTTCTTTTTTTGCTATGTTTTGATACTCTTCATTCTGCAGCATCATCACTGTCATTTCCCCCAAAATTTCTTGATCATCTATATCCGTACTGTACGTGCTTTTCAGAAAACCTGATATCCCAAGATACACATTCAGCCCCAGGCTGACAACTAACAAGATGGCCAGCAACGGTTTCTTCTTCATCTCCAGTACCTCATTTCATACGCTATCGTCCTATCCCCACCACATAACCGTTGCCAAAAAGGAAAACATCGAAACCGGCACAGCAATGATAACGATGACTAAGAAAACACCTGTCATTTTCCATACATTCATCTGGTTATTCTTTAGCCATACAAACGCAAAAATATAGCTGACCGTATATAAAATCATGCTGATTACGGTGCAGGCGGTCAGATAATACAGGGCCTTCATTGGTTCGTCCGTCAAAAACCGGGCAATCCACTGACCGTATACCCCTAAAACAGTGGCTGTCAGCATGCAGACGGCGATCGAAATCCCACTTTTCGTCATGGCTGCTTCACCGGCACATAGCCAACCTTCTCCACTAATTCCTGACCTTGCGCAGAGACGATCCACTCAATGAACCTCTCGACATTCGGATTTTTCGTTCCGGCTGTCACCACATAGAATTCAGATGAAATTGGATATTCATCGGAGCGGATTGTTTCCTTTGTCGGTTCCACTCCGTCAACTGCCAACAGTTTAATCTGATCATTCCCTACCATCTCCGTTGAGTAATAGCGGAATGTATAGCCGATCGCATTTTTATAATTTCGATACTTTGATACTTCTTTGATGATGCCGCCCATTCCCTCAGGCACGTTTTCTTCCGGCGCCTCCATAATTGGTATATCTCCCATCAGTCTTTCGAGGGCTGTTTGACTGCCGCTGTCGGCAGGCCGCTGGAATGCGCGGATCGATTCATCTTTCCCGCCGACTTCTTTCCAGTTCGTAATCTTTCCAGCATAGATATTTTGAATTTGTTCAAGTTCCAGACTGTTTACCGGATTTTTTTGATTGACAAAGAAAACAAATGCTTCCCTGCCAATAGGCGTTAATTCCAGTTTCAGCCCCTTTTGCTCAGCCATTCTGATCTGCCAGTCAGATGGACCAAGCGCAACAATCATATCCACGTTTCCATCAATTAAATTTTTGTATGCTTCCGGTGTTTTATTGACCATTACTTCACTGTCATACGGATTATATTCCTTTTCGGGATAGACTGCCTGAACGAAAGAGGCATACAGCGGATAAAGCGCCGTCGCTCCGTCAACTCTTGGTAATTGATCCTGAAGCTGCAGTGTCGCTGGTTCGTCTAGCTCAGCAATCTGCGAATCGTCTCCAAACGGTTCATAATAATAAATATCAACTTCTGCACTCATTGTAGGAATGCTGTCTTTATATGCCTGATAAATCGGCCATACCGATGCACAGACCAAAATTACGGCTGCAGAAATGCCAAATACCTTTTTTCGCTGTTTCGTATGGAAGGAATGATTGATCATCATTACAATCCAGACATATAAAACAACAAACGCCGCAATCATCAGCGGAATATAATGAAACTGACCGGTAAACAGCAGATAGAGCAAGCCAAATCCGCCGAAAAATAAAAGCGCAATCAGAAAAACCACAGTAAATATTATTGTTGCTGCCAAATCGCTCTCCCCTTCCTATTTCAACTCACTTAAACGGTGCCTCGCTTCTTCTTCGTCAAATGAACTGTACCAGCGATAATGCTCTTCATCTAAAATACGAAAATGCTGGCTAATTACATTTTGCTGGAGGCGGAACCGGCCATTTTTCTCGATTTCCCGCCACCATACTTTCCCGCCCATCGACTGATCAATCGGCTGGTCTATTCCGTCATGTGCAATCGTCTCCAAAACTTCGAGTGGATCGCCGCCTACCGTCGCCTGCAGGACATCACTGTCACGGAACAGCGCGCATACAGCAATGACAGCCGTCCAGCTCGCTGCTGTCCGACCTTTTTCAATCTGGATCAATGTCTTTTTTGAAAGTCCCAATACATCAGCCATCTTCTGCTGAGAATACTCTTTTTCCAAACGCACAACCCTCAGCTTAAGCGATATCAAATCTGTTAATTCTTGCTGATTCACACACTCACCTCATGGTTACATTTTATATCTATAGGTGTAATATTACACCAAAGCAAAAAATAGTCAACTATATTTTCGAAACTATCAAACACCTTATAGGCATCGCTTTTTTTCCAAAATCATGATAGTATTTAGTAAATTTATGATTATGTAAACGAAACGAGGATGTATATGAAACAGCGTGAACAATGGACTTCCAAGATCGGTTTTATACTGGCAGCTGCCGGCAGTGCAATCGGATTAGGCGCGATCTGGAAATTTCCTTATATGGCGGGAACAAACGGCGGCAGCGTGTTTGTGCTGTTATTTATAATTTGTACTTTACTGATCGGACTGCCGATTTTATTGGCGGAGTTCGTCATTGGGCGACGCGGACAGGCTGATGCGGTCACTTCCTTAAATAAGCTTTCGGGCGGTCGAAACTGGGCATGGGTTGGCTGGATGGGGCTTGCTTCTTCCTTTATCATCCTGTCTTTCTACAGCGTGGTGGGAGGTTGGATTTTATCGTATTTGGCGAGAGCCTTTACGTTTAAACTTAGTGGAATGGATTATGGTGAACTGTTCAACACGACGATTGCAAATCCATGGGAAGTGCTAATTGCGCAGGCGTTATTTATGACATTGACGGTATTCATCGTGCAGAGCGGGATACGGGGTGGAATTGAACGCGCGAGCCGATGGATGATGCCTCTATTATTTCTGTCGTTTATCATTCTGGCAATCCGTTCGCTGACACTCGACGGCGCAATGGAAGGTGTCCGATTCTTATTCGTTCCGGACTGGAGCTATTTCAACGGAACTACTTTTCTTGTCGCACTCGGGCAGGCATTCTTTTCCCTAAGTGTTGGAGTGACAGCGATGATGACGTACGCTTCATACCTTTCAAAAGAAGAAAAGCTGGGTCAATCTGCATTTAACGTATCGATACTTAACATCGGAATTTCTATTCTTGCAGGACTAGTCATTTTCCCTGCAGTTTTCGCACTTGGACATTCTCCTGAAGCTGGGCCGGGATTGATTTTCGTCATTCTGCCAGCAATTTTCAATGAAATTCCGTTTGGCAGTGTGTTTTTGATTATTTTCTTTATCTTGATGCTGTTCGCGACGCTGACTTCAGCGATTGCCATGCTAGAAATTGTCGTTTCGACAGGAATTCGCAAAAAGCATGACCGCAGAAGACGCGCTTCATGGGTATTTGGAGGGCTGATTTTCTTAGTCGGTATACCAAGTGCCTTATCGTTCGGTTTATTATCTGATGTTCAGATATTCGGCAATTCCATTTTTGATTTTGCCGATATCCTGACAAGTAGAATTGCAATGCCTCTTGGTGCTCTGGCGGTTTCACTATTTGTCGGTTTTATACTGACTAAAGAAGATACAGCGGAAGAATTACAGATGAATCCTGCCATTCATTCCCTGTGGAAAGTAATCGTCCGTTATTTTGCACCCATCGCAATTGTGGTCATCTTTATCACCTGGATATTGGGTATGTAAATTCGCAGTCTTTCTCAGCGTATGAAGTATGGTGCGCTACGGCTGGTGTAAGTTCGGCAGCGGCTTTCTTTGGTTCGTTCGTGAGATTTTTGGTGCCGTTGACGACTTGACTGGCGCGTAGCTATGCAGAAAAAACTAATTTCATGAGAAGAGCGGCCTTGAAAGTAGATGTACTTTCAAGGCCGCTCTTTTAATTTATATGCTTCATCAGAACATCTGCGACTACTGTAAGTCCTGCAAGATCCTCGTCCGTGAATCGATTCAATTCTGGGCTGTCTATATCGAGCACCCCGAACACTTCGCCGTCTTTTACCAACGGTACCACAACTTCTGAACGGGAAGCCGCATCACACGCAATATGGCCCGGAAATGCATTGACGTCGGGAACGACCAATCCTTTTTTTGTCTGCGCTACTGTTCCGCAGACGCCTCTTCCAAGCGGAATACGAATGCATGCCGGCAATCCTTGGAAAGGACCGAGCACTAATTCTGTGTTGTCCATCAAATAAAATCCGACCCAGTTAATGCGGTCGAAAAATTGATTCAGTAAAGCAGATGCATTGCTTAAGTTGGCATACACATTCGGTTCATCTGAAATTAACGCATTCAGCTGTGAAGCAAGCTGTGTGTATTTTTCTTTTGGGTTGCTTGAATAGTCCGTTGCAGTGAACATATGATTACCTGCTTTCTGTGTAAGATTTTAACTTTATTCTACACAGAATCACAGCTTAGGAAAAGCAAACGAGCTCCCGTCTGATTGCTTGTCAGTCCAATTTCACCCGTAGGATTTCCCCTGTAACAGCATCCACTTTCACTTCAAATTTCTGACCTTCTTCCGTGCGAATATCAATTTCATACAGCAACTGGCCATCATCAAAATCCAGTTCCGATTTTACTACTTGTCCCGGAACTCTTTTTAATGCAATTTCATTTGCCTCTTCCATAGAAATTCTACGGTACTGCGGATGCTGCCAGTGATTTACCCAATAAGAATTCTCTTCACGCTGTGGGTTCATACATCGATTCCTCCATTTCTTTACTCGATATCAATCTATGCAAAGAAATGAAATATGGTCCCTGATTTTGAAATGTCGTTTTATACAGAATTAAGCAGTATTTCCCCGGAAATAATCCATTACTGCTTTATAGGGTTTATGAGACTTTTACAGACGACTTCTTCTCTTTCAAGCGCACCCAGATAATCAGCGGAATGAGCAGCAGAGCGATATACGTTCCCAGAAGGCCAAGCATCGCGAAACCCGAGAATGCAACGACCAAGCCTGACGCGAGACCCCCCACAGTACCTGCAAGCGCCACAAACACATCAATACTACCTTGTGTTTTAGCACGTGTCAGAACATCTGTTGAATCAATAACAATTGCTGTCCCGCTGATCAATCCGAAGTTCCAGCCTATTCCGAGCAAAATTAACGACACAGACATCCAGAAAACTGATCCGCCCGCCACATATGCCGCAAGAATACCTGACAGCGCTAATGTCACGCCAGACGCCACTACCATAACCGGCCGGCCTACTTTATCCACCAAGATACCAGTAAAGATTGACGGCAGATACATACCTGCAATATGAAGGCCAATCACCAAACCAATGCCTTCCAATGAAGCACCGTGATGCTGCATATGAACTGGTGTCATCGTCATGATAGCAACCATAATTGCATGGGACAGTACTAAGACAATCGCGCCTGTCCAAATACCCATTCGGCTGGCTTTATGCTCATGAATAAACTCCCCTTCATTTGCATGCTCTTTTGTCGTTGTCTTAGCCAATTCGATTGCCCGTGCCGCCAGGAGTGGATCTGGACGCAAGAAAATAAGAAATATGAGACCTGCCAGGATATATGACACTCCTGCTAATAAAAATACGCCTGTTAACGTTGGGATTCCGATGTAGTCCGCCACATGCCCCATCGGTATAACCAAGTTAGGCCCCGCAACAGCGCCCACCGTAGTAAAAACAAGAGCCATACTGACTGCAGTGGCACGTTGTTTTTTGTTAGCCAAATCGGTTCCTGCGTAGCGTGCCTGAAGGTTGGTCGACGTGCCCGCTCCATAAATGAACAGGAAAATGAATAACACCGTAAGATTTCCTATAATAACGGCGATAATCACGCCAAGCGCGCCGATGCCTCCCGAAATAAAGCCTGCCCCTAAGCCAAGTCTGCGACCATATCGCTGTGAAATTCTTCCGACCAGATAGGCTGAGAAAGCCGAACCGAATGTAGCGAGTGCAATCGGCATACCTGCCAAACTTTCATTCCCGGTCATCTGCTGAATCAACAATGCTCCTACCGTTATTCCCGCTGCAATTCCAGCTCCACCAAAAATTTGAGACATCATGACCACAATCAAAGATCGCTTATATAATTGTTCCTGTGCATCTTCTGATTGAATGTATTGTGAGTAATCTCGCTGTCTTGCCATTCGTTTGTCCATCCTCTCTAGTCTGTCTATTTAGCTGTAGGCTTGATGCACTAACATTCCATCCATCTTATCATATCTCATGGCACCTACAGCAGAATCTTTATTTAGCACGCATAGAAAAAAGCAATCCCTAGTACAAGGGATTGCTTTCATTCTGCGTCTGTATATGCACTTATACTAACGGTGCGATAAAAATAGGATGATCGGAAAATCTTGCAATTAGATCTTGCCCTTCATGCACCCACTTTTCATCGTATACAATCGGTGCATCTTTATCCTGCGGCGTTTGGAACTGGTCTAGGCCCGCAGCCGCCAAAACCGGACTGTCGTCATCGTCCAATCCAATATTCACTACATGCTTAATAATGAATGGTGTACCGAATGAAATCATTGCACTGTCTTCATCCATTACACCGTCGACTACATCGAAAGGCAGTCGTAAATAAACGGACTCGCCGCCGTCCTGATTCAATATCGTATCAAAGTTCCCCCGGTCAAAGTCCCAGTTCCCCCCGATGATCACTCCATGTTCCTCAAGAACTTTACACGCATCACCGAATAATGCTTTTTTGCCTGGCATAGTAGTTTTTAATTCAATCATGGCTCGCCCCTCTTTTCTTAGGCAGTTTTTCTCGTTGTTTATCTAGTTGAATATATATCTAGGCATACCCCAGTTATCTGGCTGCAAAACCTGGTGGATATGCGACGCGGAGTGTTATGATCACGCAGGACAGCTGTACGAGCGTGCGGCTGTCCCGATTGATCATGTAGGGAGAGCTAATGAGCGGCCGTCCGTTGTGCATGAGCGGTGGATGGGATTCATGAGCATCTGGGCAACATTAATGATCATCGTGCTATCAATAAAGATGGCTGCCGGCAAATCCCCAACAGTAAGGGATTCCGACAGCCACGCTGCGCTACTTCTTTAATTCCTTATATCTGCGCAAACATTCTTCATAAGCTTCTTGCACAGTTTCCACCTGAATAACGTGCTCTCCTGTAACAGCAAAGCGTGCAACAGAGTATTCATACTGCGGGTCGTAGTAGTTTGTCAGCAGCTGTTCGACAGCTTCAGCAAATCGTCCGTTTTCCAAATCACTTTCAATTTCTGCAGCAATCGGCTGATGAACTCGCTTCTTGATCAGCTTGAATGCCTCCAAAAACTGTTCAGGGCGCTCTGTCGGTTCATATTCAGACATAATTTCATCGACACGGACTTTAGTCGGCAGCTGTATAATCCACTGCGGACTTTTCTCTTTTTGCTCAAACAAAAGAGGCGGCATATGCACTTGTCCTATACGCTTGCTTTCTCCTTCAATGAACACATACGGTTCATCTGCATACCGATCTAACTTTTCCGCCAGCAGTATCTCGAATTTCTTTTGATTATTAGGCTTCACACCGATCTGACCGAAAATTGAACCACGATGGCCTGCCATTCCTTCTAAATCGATCACAGGATAGCCGTCTTCCATCAGCTTGTGCAGAATTTTCGTCTTGCCGCTTCCTGTATAACCGTTCAGCACGATCAGCTCCGGTTTGAAGGGCTCTTCAAGACGCTGGATGACCCACTTTCTGTAAGTATGAATTCCGCCGCTTATACGATTAGTGCGGATACCCATCAATTCAAGCACTGTCACTGCTGTTTTACTTCGCATGCCGCCACGCCAGCAGTAGACCGTAATGGGCGTATCAATCTTTCTGAACTCTGCAATGAACGCAGGCAGCTTCGCAGAGAAAATCTCAAGTCCTCTGTCCATTGCTTCCTGCTTGCCGACTTGTTTATATAACGTACCGATTTCCGCCCGCTCTTCATTCGAAAAGACCGGAATGTTGAGACTGCCAGGAATCGTTGCTTCTTCAAACTCTTTAGGAGAGCGGACATCGACTAGCGTATGTGATTTCGTTTTCTGCAGTTCTAATGCATCTATCAATGTTAATTCTCGAACCATTTCGTTCACCATCTCCCTGATTTACTGCACAATAATTCTTCCGTCCTGCTCTTCTGTTACTTCTCCAATTATGTGTGCGTCGACGCCTTGATCACGTAATTGAGCAAGAAGACGTTCAGCCTCTTCTCCTGCGACTGCCACAAGAAGGCCGCCCGAAGTCACGGCATCACATAAAATCCATTGCCCAATCTGATCCATCGACTCTGGATAATCGACGTCACCTTCCAAATGCGCGTGGTTGTTTTTTGTGCCACCCGGTACTGAACCTGCTTCTGCCAACTCTCTTGTGCGCGGCAAGACAGGCACCTTCTCACTATCGATGCGCAGGCAGACGCCACTTCCTTTAGCCATTTCAGATGCATGACCAAGCAGGCCAAAACCTGTTACGTCCGTAGATGCATGAATGCTGTAATCATTCATCACTTCAGCAGCTGTTTTATTGAGCGTCGTCATCACCTTCGTGACAAGGGTAATTTCTTCTTCTGTCAGCAACTCATTTTTCAATGAAGTTGTCATGATGCCTACGCCGATCGGTTTTGTCAAAATCAAACGATCTCCCGGCTTAGCTCCTGCATTCGTACGAATTTTATCAGGATGTACTGTTCCTGTAACTTGCATACCGAATTTCGGCTCCTGATCGTCAATCGAGTGGCCTCCGACAAGTACTGCACCAGCTTCCTTCAGCTTATCACCGGCACCGCGCAAAATTTCAGTCAAGATATTGCGGTCTAGCGTGTGAATCGGGAAGGCTACAATATTCAATCCAGTGATCGGCTTGCCGCCCATCGCGTATACATCACTGATTGCGTTCGCTGCTGCTACTTGTCCAAAATCATACGGGTCGTTAACAATCGGCGTGAAAAAGTCCAACGTCTGTACGATGGCCATTGTGTCGCTAAGCTTGTACACTCCGGCGTCATCGCTCGTGTCAAGACCGACAAGCAAGTTAGGATCAGATAGGCCAGGAGGCAATGTATGTAAAACTTCAGCAAGGTCGGCGGGGCCAATTTTACAGCCACAACCTCCCTTTGAAGATAATGATGTCAATTTAACAGAAGAATTTCGCATAAAGGAAATCAACCTTTCATTTGTAGTGAATTAATTTTACCATAAACTATTGAGTTCATATGAATTCAGCCCTTGTCTGTTCTAATCAGCAAAAAGACTGTAAACTTGCCCCACAGTCTTTTCTGCTATGTTACTTTACATACACGGCGTACCAGTTGTTACCACGCCGCTCCATTTTCGAACCGATCCAGCCTTCCTTAAGCAACTGTTGCTGTTCTACAATTTCGTTCATTAAAACTACAGTGGATGCAACGGGTTGATCAGTCTGAACAGTTGCACGCAAATCCCTGAACAATATATAGCGCAGCTTTTCGCCATATTTGATTTTCAGTGCTCCAATTCGCAAACCAAGTGCAAACTTATCTTTCAGACTTGGTATGTTAAGCGGCGCAACCGTTGAACAGATATAACGATAGTGTTCCGTATCCACCCGTTCCAACAACCATTTACCGAGTGTTGTTTGCAACCCATTTCCCCTAAACTTTGGATCCACACATGAAACCTCTGAATATAGAACGCTGGATAGCTCATTTTTAGGAATACCCGCATCCACTCCTAAATGTTCCTCATCATCTCCCGGATCCAACATCGCCCGGAATGCAATTAGCCGACCTTCCACAAAAGCACCAGCCATCATGCCATTGCCGCGTAAAATATTCAAAAACTCGTCCTCTGTTAACGGCTGCAGAAATTCCGGTTTCTCCAAAACGGCAATCACTTTGTCCTGCAGCACCATAATGTCCGGCAACTGCTCTTCCGTCAGAAAGCTAATATCTGTCTGCAATGAAGTCATCCCGTTACCTTCACTTTGCGAACCGTCAATTCGTCCAGCACCTCTTCGTCCACGTCCACCCCGAGTCCAGGCTGTTCATTTAGGTGAATAAAAGGAACGTCATATTGCAGATTACCGATATCTTTGCTGAATTTCAACGGGCCTGTGAGCTCAACACTCGTCATCGTTTTTTTCGAAAATGCCACGTGGAATCCAGCTGCAGAACCGACAGACGACTCGACCATCGAACCGACCTGACACTCGATTCCTGCCATTTCAGCCATATGTGCAAGCTTCATCGCAGGGTACATCCCTCCGCATTTCATCAGCTTGATATTCACTTTGTCCGCTGCACGTTTCGCAATGATTTCCCGCATTTCCCGAACTCCGCGCAAGCCTTCGTCGATCATCATAGGTGTTGATGTCTTCGCTTTAATTTCCACCATTGCATCAATATCATCCGCTTTCACCGGTTGCTCCAGCCAATCGAGTCCACAGGCTTCCAGTTGCTTCATCGCCTGCAGTGTATTCGCGCTGTTGATCCATCCTTGATTGACGTCCACACGAATTGCGATATCGTCTCCAACACATTTACGCACAGCTTGAATCCGTTCTACATCTTCCGCCACATTCGTGCCGACTTTCATCTTCAATGAACCGTAGCCCTCTTCGACTCGTTCCGCAGCTTCCTGCGCCATATGTTCAGGAGAGGCAATGCTCAATACATGCGTGATTGGAAATTTCTCATGGTATCTTCCCCCGAGCAGATTGTACGCTGGCACTCCATACGCCTTTCCGACAGCGTCAAAACAAGCGATATCGACAGCCGCCTTCGCTGTCGGAACACCATAAATCGCCTGATCCATCAGTTCATGAATGAATTCAAAACGGCTGGGGTCCGCACCAATTAGACGGGGGGCTAGCGTGTGCTGAATCACAGCAAATGTACTCTCCCAGCTTTCACCTGTTACGTGATCGTCCGCCACAGCTTCGCCGTAGCCGATGTGCCCCGTATCCGTTGTCAGTTTCACAATAATAGATGGCATATCATGGTATGTTCCATAACTGATGACAAAGGGTTCGATCAAAGGTAATCTAATCGCAAATATTTCAAGTTCTTTTATCTTCATTTCATTTCTCACCTTTCAGCAACACACTCATATAGAATATATTTTACCATACAGGAAATGAAAATAAGTGACGAGAACCCCGGAAGGCTCCCGTCACTTTAACTGTGCTTACTTCAATTTAATCGAGTACTTTGCGAAACCATCCTGAGTAGGTGCGATATATTTAATCCCGCTTCCTTCTGTAATGAAATTCTTCGCTTTTTCCGCTGAGATGAAAACTGTATTCGGTGTGCCGTCAATCGGCACGAATGTCCAGTTATTGTCTGCCGTAGGATCGATAGTTTTCTGTTCGATTAAATAATCCATGATCGCTTCACGGTTTTCATACGCATACTCTATTGTTTCCGAAGCATTGCGCACACCCGGGAAGTTACCGTTTGAACGGTAATTATTCGTTACAAGCACAAATTTCTGATCCGGGTCCACCGGATTCCCTTCATATTTAAAATTGACAATACGTGAGGCTTCTTCATTTAAAGTTTTACCGCTTGGATCATACTTTGCAGGCTTTGTTACATCCACTTCATATGTCACACCGTCAATAACATCGAAATTATATGAACGGTAATCATCATTGACTAATACCTGTTCCTTACTTGAAGCCGGATCAATTTGATTAAACTGGCCTGCTGACATTTCCAGCCACTCTTTCACATCTGCCCCCGTCATGACCAGCGCGACGATTGTGTTGTCGTGTACATACAGATCCGCCACGTTCTTGATAGCGATTTCTCCTTTAGGAATATCTGTATAATAGTTGGAGCCATTGCGTCCGCCCGCTTTAAATGGAGCCCCTACAGACAACAATGGAAGCTTCTCGAATTCCGTTCCTTTCAGTTCGTTCTTTACATACCACGTCTGTGCCTGTGTCAACACTTCCACAGAAGGGTCATCCTGAACTTGTGCAAAATAGCTTGTAATATGGGATTTCGTTTCACCGACCGGACTGCGCACATACTCGATCGTTCCTTCGTGCGCTTCCTTCACCGCATCGATCACACGTTGATCCACCTTATCCGACTCCTTGTCGATTTCCCGCAAGAAGCCCTTACCGCCGGCCACTTTCCAATCATCTCCTGCCTTTTCAAGCTGCAAATCAATGATTCCCAGATGGCTGCCGAACTTGCCGGGCATGACGACAGGAGTGCCGTTAATCTTACCTTGTTCCAAATCAACATTCTTTAACTGCGCATAGTCTTTACCAGGGAACAAACCGTGGTCATGCCCTGTCAAAATAGCATCGACGCCATCGATTTCCGACAGCTGATACGTGACATTTTCCTCTCCCGGTGTGTATGTCTCATCACCTATTCCTGAGTGAGAAATAACTACTACAATGTCCGCGCCTTCTTTCTTCACTTTGGGCAGGAATTTATTCACTGAAACAACAGGGTCTTCCGCAATCACTTTTCCTCCGAGATGCGATTTATCCCAGCCCATAATACCTGGTGTTACTACACCGATCACACCGATTTTCAAGTCATGTGACTGTCCCTGAGCATCTTTTACTTTGCGATCAAGCATCACATAAGGCTCGAATTTATTTTCCTTTGTTTCTGCATCCAGCACCGTTGCATTGATGACCGGCATTTCTGCACCGTCAATCACACGCTGCAAATATTCGAGGCCGTAATTGAATTCGTGATTCCCTAAAGACATGGCATCATATTTTAATATATTGAACGCCGCGAACGCAGGATGCATTTCCCCGTCTTTTAGCGGATCAACGTTTACTTTATACGCTCCAAGCGGTGTTCCTTGAATCAAGTCTCCGTTATCAAGCAGGACGTTATTCGGGTTTTCTTTCCGCGCTTCCTCAATCAGCAGCGCCGTTTTAGCCAGCCCGTATTCCTGCATCGGAGCATCTTGATAATAATCGTAATTCACAAAATTTGTATGAATATCAGAAGTCCCCATAATTCGTAAGTCTACCGTGTCATCCGACGGTGTGCCTGGATGCTGGCTCTGTACTTCGAGCACACGGTCGATAATTTTCTTTACTTGTCCTTTAATAATAACTTTTTGAGGTTTCGCGGTACCGTCTTGATAACCACGGAAAATATTTAACCCTACACTCTTTGCGAGTTCTTGCGATTCATTTGTTTTAAATGCTTTTTTATCCTTAAACTTGTCCAACAAACTGACTGGATAAGACTCGTCTGAATCTACTGCTCTTGATGCAATCAAAAATGCATGTTCACGAGTGAGTTTTTGATTCGGTTTAAACGTAGTGGCTGTTGTGCCTTTTACCAGTCCATGTTTTTGAGCAGCTTCTACAAACGATGCAAGACTTTTGTCCACATCCGTAAACGCATGACTTGTCCCGTCACCCAGCTCATAATCCAGTGCTTCAACAATGGCTTTTGTAAACTCTCCCCGCGTCACTTCCTGTGGATTGGATGCGCTTACATTTTGTCCGAAAGATAATCCTGATAAAGCCAATAGCATGATGACAAGCCACATTCCCGTCCTTCTCAACAACGACATGAAATCCTCTCCCTATTCAAGAATTTTCTGATACTATTAGTGTAACATAGTTAAAGAGAGACGGAATCGATATGTGTAATTTTAAAAAAACAGCCATTTAGTAGCGGCTGTTTACCGTTCATTTATCCATCGAAAGAATTAGCTTACCCCTCGCATGCCGGGTCTGCGTTTTTTTCAGCGCTTCAAAGCCTTCCATGAATGGATAAACTTCTTCTATTACCACTTCCATGGAACCATCTGCGATATCGCTTACCATTTTGTCCAATTGACGCTTAATATCCAGCTGATGTGAAACAATTTGCGCTGATATTTGGCGTTCCCCATTGACCTGATCACCCGAAATACTGATGATCATCCCGCCGTTCTTTACTGTATTCATACTGTCTGCAGCAGTGTTCGGCTGAACCGCAATTGCCGCATTCACTCCGCCTGCCACCCAATTCCCAACATCTTTCTGCCAGTCTGCATCATGATAATCGACTGTATAGTCCGCCCCAAGCGTCTTCATGTATTCATGATTTTTCGTTGAAGCTGAAGCAGCGACATGCAGGCCTTTTTGTTTGGCAAGCTGAATCAAGAACGTCCCGATTGCACCTGACGCACCTGCAATGAACAATGAATCGCCAGAATCCAGTTCCAATGATTCAATTGCTTTCAACGCCGTGTTACCTGCCACTGGAATAGCCGCCGCCTGTTCAAAGCTCATATCCTCAGGAATCCTGAAACTAAGTGAATCTTTATGAACCACCGCATATTCTGCCCAGGTTCCACCCTTTTGCTGCATCATGCTAACAAACGCAATGCGGTCTCCGGGGCTGTAAATTGCTACATCCGAACCAACTTTCCGGACTATTCCTGACGCTTCAATTCCGATTGGATAAGGATAGGAAATGTCACTGGGAAGAAAATATTCATCATGAATTCCGACACCGACAGCACGTATTTCGATCAGCATCTCTTCCTCATTGAATTCAGGAACAGGTACTTCTGTCAGCATGATATCATTCGGTTTGGCACTCTGTTTCACAATTGCTTTCATTACAATCCCTCCACCCTTCATTTTGCATCAGTTTATCATCTATTATCTTACGTTCCCAACCGGCGGCTTAATCCTCAAAATATTGCTAATAAAGGATGTTTATTATTATGAATACAGGGAATAGGACACTGTACTTTCAAAATGGGAGGCGCACGAATATTGGGAGCTCAACTACAGAAACCATCAACTATACAGTGCATGACAGAATACGATACGTTACGCCGGGTTATTCTATGCCCGCCAAAATTCATGGCAATTGATGAAGCGATAAATGAAGTTCAAAAACAATATGAAGATGAGAATATTAATAAAGAACGTGCAATGAAACAGCATGGAGAGTTCGAGAAATTATTAAAGGAAAACGATGTAGATGTCATTACTCTTCCTGCATCTGAAGAATTCCCAGAACAAGTTTTCACCCGGGATATTGGCTTTACAATCGGAAACGAAGTGTTTGTCGCAGATTTGGCGGCTGACATCCGCAAGGGAGAAGAAGCACCGCTTAAGGAATGGCTTTCTGAGGAGGAAATCCCCTACCAGTCTGCTACCGACCGGATGGAAGGCGGCGACGTGATCGTGGATCAAAATACCATTTACGTTGGGATCAGCAGCCGCACATCTGCGAAAGCAGTCCGAATGCTTGAAAAAAAGCTTCCTGAGTACACAGTCAAACGGATTCCTTTCGACGGACGCTATTTACACTTGGATTGTGTGTTCAATATCCTTTCATCTGAGAAGGCACTGGTTTTCCCTCCTGCATTTGATCAGGAAACACTGGACGAACTGGCGGCTTCATTCGAATTAATTGAAGTTGAAGCAGACGAACAATTCTCACTCGGGACAAACGTTCTATCGATCGGCGACGGAAAAGTATTCAGCCTGCCGCAAAATGAAAAAGTAAACAGTGCTCTGCGTGCAAATGGTTTTGAAGTCATCGAAATCGACTTTTCTGAAATCATTAAATCCGGCGGCTCATTCAGATGCTGCTCAATGCCTGTGGAGCGCGGATAACACAAAAGACTGTCAGCAAGCTCGTTTCCAGAGCTGCAGACAGTCTTTTAATATGGTGTATTTTTACGCAGGATCTGACGGAAAGGTGCGGTGAAAGCATAGTTTGGTTCGTTCAATACATGGTTTGGTGCGTATCAGCGGGTTAAATGCGCGGTCGCCGCAGTCTTTGGCTCGCTTGTGAAGCTTTTTGGTGCGGTGGGCCGCTTGTTTGGAGCGCCGCGCGGTGGGCCGAGATCTAAAAAGCTGTCCTGAATTTTTAGGACAGCTTTTTCATTTACAGTAATTCTATATACTGCTCATACTCATCACCAGTTTCGGGAATTTCCAGCTGAATGGATTCAGGTATGACTAGGTGAATCGTCATCATGCCGGACGTCATGCCGGTTGTCACGCCGGCACTGGAACTACTGCTTTTATTGTGGGGGTGATTGAATTGATTCAGCATATTAGAATCGTGATACACCGTGTATTGAATATGATTCTGCGGCTGCCGTGGCACACGCATCGAGTGATCATCCCACACAGGCAGCTCGATTTTCAGCTGATCTGATAAATCATAGAGCCCCCCATAAGACGTATCATATCCGGCAAACAGCTCGGGTTTATAGACCGTTTCCTCGATTGTATTGCTCTCTTCCGATGTCCGCTCAATCAGAATATAGGCACCCTCGTAGAACTTAGGAATTGAGAATTCTCCTTTCACTTCATGCGTTCTTTTTGCTTCGACAAGCCTTTCAGGTATTGCAGATCTCTGCTCAATCGCATATCTCAAATCAAATCCCATGGCACTTTCCGGTGCTTTAGGAGGCGGCTGCCGATCATATTTCTTTTCCATAATCTCTGCCGCTATCACCACGACGAACAGCAGCACAATATAGCCAATAATCAACTTGCGGTGAAAACTCTTTTTCATTCGCATCTTCCCCATGTTCTTTATGACAAGCCAGATAATGACGACTGCAAGTATAATAAGAACAGGCATAACAACTGTAAAAATAATCATGGATTACGCACCTCCAGCCGATTTGTCACCCAGAAGCTGATGCCGAATAACGCCGCGGCGGCGACCAACACTTTTATCGTAAACAATAGAATAGAAGTTTCTCCATAGAAAAAGTGCAATAAACCGCCGTCATCTGCGCTCAGCATAAAAAATGAGAACTGGGTAAATGCCATCCAGATCAGTGCAAACAGCATAATGAACAGTCTGCTGAGCTGAATGAATATGCCAATTGTATAACCGACCAGCATGAGCAGCAGTGTATAGGCGGTCATAACGAAAATTTGAGCGAAAAAATCTCCGGGTGCAGAAAATAAGCCTGCTGTTTCAATTACTCCCTTGCTGACAACGAGCGTAATAATTTTCATGACTGATCCAAGCATAACGGTTGTGACACCGCCAAGCAGCGCCGCTGTGCAGAAGAAATAAAAATTTGCGAGCTGGTAAGTTAGACGGTTCGTCACAAAGGCAAAGGATTCATTTCGCTGGGCAGCAGATGTCAGCAGGAATCCCACAATCAGCGCCCAAAACATTGTCAATCCAATTTGTCCATCATTTGATACGGTCGTGTAAGTGAAAGAAAACGGGTCATCCCAGCTTTCATAGCCAGATGTGGAAGCACCGCCCATAAAAACGGTCGCAATAATCTGTAGCACAATTAGCATCGTAAAAATCGGTGCATTGGCATTTATCTTGAATAAAAACTGGCGTTTCGCTATTTCATGCACGCTCCATTGCGTCGAAAACATCATCTACCCCTCCTCTCGTCTGACCTGTCATTGCTAAATAAGCATCACTTGCTGATACTGCAGCTATACGGATACCCGCCTGTTTCAGCTCCTGCAGTTCTTCGGCTGTATGTTCATTATCAACAATCCACTCTGCCAGCGGGCCGGTAGTTGAACGGTGAATGACTGCATATCGGTTTGCATGAGCCTCCAAGACTTTCAACTTCCCCTGCAATGAAACAAACTTCTCCTGCAGTTCCGTAACAGGTCCATGGAAGCCAATACCTTTTCCATCAATCAGCAGGATGTCTTCGAGCAGGTCTTCCATTTCTTCCATATGGTGACTTGATAATAAAATTGTCCGCGGATGTGCAATATAGTCCTTCAATAATGCACGGTAGAAATCCCTGCGTGCCGCCGCATCCATTCCCGTAATTGGTTCATCGAACATGGTCAGCGGACAGCGTGCAGAAATTCCTACCACCGCATAGAATGTGCTGCGCTTTCCTTTAGAGAGTACCCGGTGTTTCAGCATCAGCGGCAGCGAAAAGTATTCGAGCAGCCGTCTCGCAAGTTCTCCATCCCAATTGGCGTAGAAACGTTCACATTCTACTAAAATTTCTTCCAATGAAAGTGCATCGGGAAAGTTCATCATGTCATCAATGAAAATGGAATTGGCGGATACCGACAGACTGTTGAAAGGACGTTCACCAAACACCCGCAACTCACCTTCCGATTCCTTCGTGTACCCGGAAATCATCTTCATCAAAGTCGTCTTTCCTGCTCCATTTCGTCCGACCACGCCTGTAATGACGTTTTCTCGGATTGCCAGATTGACTTGATCCAATATCGTCAGTTTCCTATATGTCTTCGTTACATTTTGCATAGTGATTGCAGGCATCATGATCTCTCCTTTCGCTCAGTCTGAATAAACTCGAACAGTGCCTCATCTTCTATGCCTAATAGTCTGGCTTCATCTAACAGTTCGTGAATTAAGCGGCGCAATGTCCTGTCTTTACGTTTTGCCAGCAGTTTCTCCCGTGCATCAGCAGCCACGAACGTACCGAGTCCCCTCTTTTTATAAATCAGTTCCGCGTCCAGCAAAATTGTCAGCCCCTTCCCGGCAGTTGCCGGATTAATATTGAATAGCTCCGCCAGCTGATATTGCGAGTGCATTTTGTCATGTGCTTTCAGTGTTCCGTCAATGATTTCTTTCTCCAGCCATTCTGCAATCTGTATATAAATCGGTTTTTCGCCGTCCATCTCCAGCAAGAGCCTCACCGCCTTCTTGGTTACTCAGTGCATTACTGTTGTAATGTACTATACTTTATTTTGGTTACATTTGCAATATTAAAAACAAAAAGATGCCCGGCAACTGCCGTGCATCACTGAATACATCCTTAACTGAGACAAAGTATTTACTAGTGTAAGATCATGTAAACTATTCTATTTTGATGAATAAAATTTGTACTTTCTGCGCATCCTATCTAGTAACTTTACCTATTAGGAGTGGAAATTATGGATACTGCAAAAGGTTTGCCAATTGAGCGCAATCGCTTGTTAAATGCGAGTTTCCTATTGCTCTGCTTATGTTTATTAGATGCAGTTTTCACTGATTACGGACTGCGCTTTGGTCATATCCAAGAAGCGAATCTGCTCGTTTCATTCATGTATGAGAAAAGTATCGTGCTGTACTATACAGTAAAACTCGGATTGCCGCTTCTGCTGCTTTATATCGTCACTGTCGGTAAAACGGGTGTCTTCCTGCGCATTGGACTAACGAGCGCATTGTTCCTATATGTCACTGTGATCTGCTTACATATTTTCTGGCTGATTGCAGTGGCGATCTAATATTACTAGCAAAAGAGCAGTTGAGGATAGTACTTCCTCGACTGCTCTTTTCGTTTATTTACGGAATATTGCATATAGCAAAGCCAGACGCCCTGACGTTCCTATTCATCCAGAATATACATAGGGAATAGGAGGTGAGTTAATTGGAAGGTAAAAGCAATAAAGAGAATCTTACCGGATTGTCCAGTCAGCTAATGGAGATTTTTATCGCAGATTTATTCAAGAAAAATCAGATTGATAAGGAGGAAGCAAAAACTCGGATTTCGGCAGAGCAGCGGGAAAACTTGAAACAGACAGTCGAACAACTTAAAACACAAGTTGAGGATTTTCTGCAGACCAAAACAACGTATGAGGCAGGAACTTCTCAGGAGGAATCAGCAACGTCTAACGCCAACCCGCTCAGAGAGGCTTTTATGAAGAAATCAAAGAAGAAAGAGAACAGCGAGATGACGGATGAAAATAAAAAGGACAACTGATAGTCATTTTATTCAGTTCAACTAATTTGCCGTGCATCTACTAGAAAGAGAGAGGAGGTAGAAAACTATGAGTTGCTATTCACATGAGCAAGAGCGATGGTCTGCACTGGACCCGTCGTCCCAACATTCATGTTATCCAGGTTCTTACAATAACAACACAGGTGCTGACGCAGAAGTATCTTCGGAAATCGACCAGCTGTCCAACGAGCTGATCGTCATCCGGGATTCCTGCGGCATCACCGTCAGTACGACCGACACGCAAGTAGCCGTATCTTTGCAGGCAGCACTCCAGGTTGCCATTGCGATTGTTGTCAACATTTCCATCGCTGACGGCACACGTGCAGAAAGAGTCACAGCAGAACTATTGGAAAGATCTCAAATCCGTCAGACAAACCGCCAACGATTGATTATCGTCAATTGTCGCGACGTTGAGGTAACTACTGTAGATACAGACGTAGCTATTTCATTACAATTATTACTTCAGATCCTACTTGCGCTTGTTGTTCAACTAGATATTCTGTAAGAGAAATAGGCTATCCTTGCGATAGCCTATCTTCTTATTTCTAGTATATTCATTTCCTCTTAATATGTGCTTATTTCTCTGAGCATAATTAAAACTGCGCAACTGACAGAATCTTTCAGCATTCTAGCGCCTTCTATTCGAGTCTATTGTATAATAGCGGATAAAGAGTCTACATAAGAAAGAAGGAATTTCATTGGAATCTACACCTGAATTGCGAACGCTTTCGATTGGCATGCCACGCAGTATGCAGACGGCTGGAGGAAAAGAGTATGTGAGTGCGATTTGTAAAGACACTTCTGCAGAAGCATTTCTTTCTGTGGACGGGTTCACTGGGGACGGGATTGCGGACACGAAGCACCACGGCGGACCTGACCGGGCAGTATGCATCTATCCTGCCGAACACTATCCCCTATGGGAAAAAGAATTTTCCTGTACATTGCCGTCATCCACTTTTGGAGAAAACTTGACGGTTTCCGGAATGCTGGAGAAGGATGTTTGTATCGGCGATGTCTTTCAAGTAGGAGAAGCCGTCATCCAAATCACACAGGGCCGGATCCCCTGCAGCACGATCAATATGCGGACAGGCCTGCCTGATCTCATGAAGAAACTCATTGATACTGGCTTCACCGGCTATTTATGCCGTGTGCTGAATGAAGGCAAAGTGCGTGCTGATTCACCAATCACGCTTCTTGAACGAGATCCGAATGCTGTCTCGATTCTCTACGCAAATGAAGTCTATTTTAAACAGCCGCGAGACCTGGATGGATTGAAACGGATTGCGGCAGTCGATGCACTGGCTGCAGACTGGCAGGAAAAGCTTGCGAAACGGATAGATAAACTTCAGAAAGTCTAATAGAAAAGGGTGATGGCAGAATGAATCGTTACTATAAAGAATATGGCAATACTGAAGGAGAAATCCTGTTGTTTATTCACGGCGGCGGTGTTGATGCATGGATGTGGGAGCAGCAAATTCCGAATTTCAACGAGTATCACGTCTTGGTGCCTACGCTTCAAGGTCATGGCGCACGCAGCGGAGACAGTCGATTTTCTATCCATGAAAATGCTGCAGAACTACTGGAACTGCTTGCACAGAAAGAGCAGGGCAAACCCGTCCATATCGTAGGATTCTCCATTGGTGCACAAATCTGTCTTGAAATGATCCGTCTATCGCCCAACCTCATTCATTCTGCCATGATCAATAGTGCCTTAGCGAAGCCGATGAATTATGCGGTTCCTTTCATCAAACCGATGATTAGTCTTACTTACCCTCTCATACAAAACCGGCAGTTTGCCAGGCTGCAGGCACGTCAGCTCTATGTGGACGGCGAGTATTTTGAACAATACTATACAGCAACTAAGAAAATGAATAGCCGGATATTGACAGAAATGCTGCAGGAAAACCTCTCCTTTTCACTGCCTGTCAACCTGGAAAGCAGTACCACACGCCTTCTTGCGTCTGTCGGCACAAAAGAAACACGACAGGTGAAAGACTCTGCGCTGCGCCTTGCTCAGCTTTCTAACTGTCAATCTATTTTAATCTCAGATATGGGACACGGCTTCCCCGTCGCGCAGCCTGACATGTTCAACCGAATGCTGTCCCAGTGGATTCAAGATAATATTCATGCCTCAAATAAGCTGCTTTATTAATTCACGGTTCTTCTCTTTAAACAACTCGTTATGCGAAGAAACCATTCCGTTTTCATTGGCTTCGGGGTCTATATAGGTTTTTGCGCAGTTCACCGCATTGGCAGCGTCCTGGAATGCACCTGCGATTAGGTGAACTTTACTTTCATGACTCAGTACGTCACCTGCCGCAAACATGCCGTCAACTGATGTCGCACTTTTGCAGGTACCCGCGATTTGCTGATACTCGTTCAATTCAATGCCGAGCTGCTGATCCCCGATCAATGAAGTATCCCGCTCATAGCCGTGATTAATAATGACTTCGTCTACAGAGACCACTATATGAGAACCGTCATCATTGTGCTGAAGCTCCACTTTCTCAATTTTACTGTGATCTTCCGAAGCAATGAAACGAGAAATATTCGTATTGAAATGACATTCCACACCGCTCTCCAGCAGCTGCCTCACTTGTGCTTCGTGCCCATTCAAATTATCTTTGCGATAGGTTAAAACAACCTTCTTCGCAATCGGCTGCAGTTCATTGGCCCAGTCGATTGCAGCATTTCCTCCGCCTGAAATCAGGACGGTCTTTCCTTTGAAACGGCCTAATGACTTCACTGTATAATTTAAGTTGGTCACTTCAAAGCGCTCTGCCCCTTCGACCTCGATTTTTTGTGGATTCAAAATTCCTGTGCCTGTCGCCAAAATAATAGTTTTACTGTAATGAACGGTTCCTGAAGCAGCCTGTAGAATAAAATAGCCTTCTTCTGACTTTTTAATCTGAGTGATTTTCTCATTCAGTACAACCTCCGGATTAAATGTAAGCCCCTGTGTTACCAGCCGCTCAATTACCTGTGCACCGGGTGCCGGTGTAACGCCTCCAATATCCCAGATCATTTTTTCCGGATAGACATGAATTTTCCCGCCAAGCTGCGGCTGGTATTCAATGATTTTAGCTTTCATTTCCCGCAAACCACTGTAAAAAGCAGAGTATAGCCCGGCAGGTCCACCGCCAATGATTGTAATGTCTAAGATATCTTTTCTATCCACAGTAATTTCCCCTTTAAAAAGTATTTGACAATGACAGCGTTTCGAATTATAGTTTTTATTGTACTGAAAATGAGAATCATTATCAACGTTTATCTTGCGGGAAAGGTTGGAATGCAGTAAATGGTGCGCTTATATACAGAAGATTTACAAATTTCCTATGATGACCGGATTATTGTCAAAGGGCTTTCCGTTCAAATACCGGATCAGCAAGTTACCGCAATTATTGGTGCAAATGGCTGCGGCAAGTCCACCTTTCTAAAAGCGGTCACGCGGCTGATCCCCCATCAATCCGGAAAAGTTGTACTTGACGGCGGAGATATCGCGAAACAGCATACCAAAAAGCTGGCACGTAAAATGGCGATTCTCCCGCAAACTCAGGAAGCTGCCAGCGGTTTGACAGTTGGTGAATTGGTATCTTACGGACGATTTCCTTACCAGAACGCGATGGGACGGCTGACGGCACACGATATCGAAGTCATTGACTGGGCGCTTGATGTAACGAACACAAGCGGTTTCAAATACCGCGAAGTTGATGCTTTGTCTGGCGGTCAGCGTCAGCGTGTATGGATTGCGATGGCGTTAGCACAAGAAACAGATATTATCTTTCTGGACGAACCGACGACCTATCTGGATATGGCACATCAGTTGGAAGTACTGGAACTTCTGCAAAAGTTGAACAAAGAACAGCAGCGCACGATTGTGATGGTGCTGCATGACTTAAACCAGGCAGCCCGTTTTGCCGATTTCATTATTGCCATGAAAGACGGAGAAATTGTTCGTGCAGGTGAATGTGCGGATGTCATCCAGCCAGATATTTTGCGTGAAGTGTTCCGGATTGACGCGGAAATCGGGACAGATCCAAGAACTGGAAAACCATTATGTATTACATATGATCTATATAAAGGGGACAGTGAATGATGAAAAAGTTTATACTGCCGGCACTCTTGCTGATGGCATTAGTTTTAGGAGCATGTGGTAATAAGCAGGAAGACAAGTCGAATGAAGCAGCACCAAAAGAGGACGAAGGTAAAAGCGGTACGATCACATATGAATCTGAAGAAGGCCCGGTGGAAGTACCCGCCGATCCTAAACGCGTGGTCGTGCTCGCTAGTTTTGCGGGTAACGTACTTTCACTCGGCGTCGATCTGGTCGGCGTTGATTCTTGGTCGAAATCGAATCCTCGCTTTGATTCTGAATTGCAGGATGTTGAAGAAGTATCTGAAGAAAACATCGAGAAAATCATCGAACTTGATCCTGATTTAATTATTGGCTTCAACACTACTAAAAATATCGATAAATTCAAAGAAATTGCGCCGACGGTAACTTATACATACGGCAATTTTGATTATCTGACACAGCATATTGAAATTGGAAAGCTGTTGAACAAAGAAGAAGAAGCAACGAAATGGGTAGAAGATTTTAAACAGCGTGCACAAGATGCAGGTAATGAGATTAAAGAGAAAATCGGTGAAGATTCCACCGTTTCTGTTGTCGAAAAGTTTGATAAAGAACTGTATGTATACGGCGATAGCTGGGGCCGCGGCACAGAAATTCTTTATCAGGAAATGAAACTTGCGATGCCTGAGAAAGTAAAGGAAGCGGCAATGGAACCAGGCTATTATGCGCTGTCCGCTGAAGTACTTCCTGAATTTGCGGGAGATTACATGATTTTGAGTATGTTTGATGCTGCGGATAATTCCTTCATGGAAACCGAAACATATAAAAACATTCCGGCTGTGAAGAATGATCGTGTATTTGTGGCCAATGGAGACGAATTCTATTTCAATGACCCGCTGACACTGGACTATCAGCTTGATTTCTTTAAAGAGCACTTTTTAGGCACGAAATAATAATCGAACAAGGATCCCCCTCCCCTTCGGAAGTGAGGATCCTTTTCTTATGAACCAAAAAGGCAAGGAGCGGAGCAAATGAAAGAACAGCGAATAAAAACAATCCCTTTCAGCATCAAACTACTTGCCAGTATGCTGCTTTTATTGATGATATTCACGCTTGCTATGAAGCTTGGTGCTGCTCACACTTCGTGGCGGGATGTCCGGCTTTCTTTCACAGGCAGCAAAGAATCAGCCGCGCTGATTTTAAAGGAAATCCGTATGCCGCGGGAGATCGGTGCACTGTTTGTCGGTGCGGCATTAGCAGTTTCAGGGGCTATCATGCAGGGGATGACACGGAATCCGCTGGCAGATCCGGGGTTACTCGGGCTGACGGCAGGAGCCAATGCGGCTCTTGCAATCACTCTCGCATTAATGCCCGGCGTTAATTATTTCGGAATTATGATTGCTTGCTTTATTGGATCAGCTGCCGGCGCTCTTCTCGTTTTTGGCATCGCTTCTGCCAAACGTGGAGGATTTGCGCCAATTCGTTTGGTTTTGGCAGGTGCAGCCATCTCCACTTTCCTATTTGCAATAGCAGAAGGAGTCGGCCTATATTTTAAAATCTCTAAAAAAGTTTCTATGTGGACTGCAGGCGGAGTCATCGGCACGACATGGGGCCAGCTGCAAGTAATTGTCCCTGTTATTCTGGCAGGTATTTTCATTGCGATTCTGCTGTCCCGCCAGCTGACTTTACTGAGTCTAAATGAAGAAGTCGCAATTGGGCTTGGACAAAACACACTTAAGGTGAAGGTTATTCTTTTCATTATCATTATTTTATTAGCAGGGTCCGCTGTGGCATTAGTGGGCAATCTGGCGTTTGTGGGATTAATGATTCCGCATATTGTGAGGGCCATTGTCGGTACAGATTATCGTTTCATCATTCCCGTTTCAGCTGTCATTGGCGGAAGCTTCATGCTGCTTGCGGATATACTCGGCAGGACATTGCAGGCACCATTTGAAACGCCGGTTGCCGCTTTGATCGCTGTCATCGGACTGCCATTCTTCTTGGTGATTGTCCGTAAAGGAGGCCGTGCATTCTCATGATTCTTCCCCATATACGAAAAAAACAACGTCTCCTGGTCGGCGGTTTTACTGTTTTGATACTACTGCTTAGCGCTGTTGCGATGGGACTCGGCTATGCATCCATCGAGTGGAACCGAATCATCCCTGTGTTTCTCGGACAAGGAACGTTCAAAGAAGAATACGTCCTGTTTTCCATCAGGCTTCCACGAATTATTATTACGCTTCTAGCGGGTGCCGCTCTGGCTCTGTCCGGTGCTATTTTACAGGGGATTACACGAAATGATCTGGCCGATCCCGGAATTATCGGAATCAATTCAGGGGCCGGAGTGGCAATCGCACTCTTTTTCCTGTTCTTCCCGATTGAAGCCGGATGGTTCTCGCTGTTACTGCCGCTAGTAGGATTTGCAGGAGCACTGGTGACATCCATTCTTATTTATCTGTTTGCGTACAGCCGAAAAACTGGTTTGCAGCCTATGCGGCTTGTACTTGTCGGGATCGGGTTTTCTATGGCACTTTCAGGTATCATGGTCGTCATCATTTCTTCAGCAGAACGTGAAAAGGTTGATTTCATTTCCAGATGGATTGCGGGGAATATTTGGGGCACTGACTGGCCGTTTATTTGGGCTCTACTGCCGTGGCTGCTCCTATTGATACCGTTTGCTTTGTATAAAGCGTATCGATTGGATCTGTTAGGGCTGAATGAATCGCTGGCTACAGGGGTCGGTGTTTCGGTAGAACGTGAGCGTCTGGTTTTGCTGCTGACTGCAGTTGCGTTGGCTGCTTCGGCCGTGTCGGTTACAGGTGGCATTGCGTTTGTCGGTTTGATGGCGCCGCATATTGCCAAGTCTCTTATTGGACCGCGTCACCGAATGAATTTACCGATTGCCATTCTGATCGGAAGCTTCCTGTTGCTGCTTGCTGATACAATCGGGCGTAATATTTTAGAGCCCAACGGTATTCCCGCAGGCATCATCGTCTCACTAATCGGTGCTCCTTATTTTTGTTACTTGTTGTTGAAGAAGTAGAATTCTGACCGAATTAAAAGTCAAGTCCTTGTTTATGTGTAAAAGATAATACAATGGTTTTCAAGTTAAAAATTATTACAAAATATTCCATTATAGATACATGTGAATGCCTAGGATCTATCTGAAGACTGTGGCGTGACCT
>NZ_JARICI010000069.1 GCF_029257255.1 Sporosarcina sp.
GTCGGTGCTCCATTCGTAGAAGGCGCTACTGTAACAGGTAAAGTTGTCAAACAAGGCCGTGGAAAGAAAATTACCGTTTTCAAATACAAGCCTAAAAAGAACTACCACAAAAAACAAGGTCACCGTCAGCCATACACGAAAATTGTTATTGACGGTATCAATCTGTAATTCGATATGATCCATATCCGAATTGAAAAAGAGCCTTCCGGGCGCATCTCATCTTTTGAGATGGACGGTCATGCAGACTTTGCAGAACACGGGAAAGACTTAGTATGTGCAGGCGCTTCAGCCGTATCCTTTGGTGCGGTCAATGCAATCGCCAAGCTTACTGAAAATGCACCGGAAGTCGAGCAAAGTGCGGACGGAGGATACTTACGTGTTGCGTTTCCGGTAACGGATCGTGACGCAGAAGTTCAGCTGATCGTACAAGCCATGATTGTTTCTTTACAGACGATTGAATTGGACTATGCAGAATATATACAACTATCCTTTAAAAAGTAGGAGGTGGCAGCTATGTTACGTTTGGATCTTCAGTTTTTCGCATCGAAAAAAGGAGTAGGTTCTACAAAGAACGGTCGTGACTCCCATTCAAAACGTCTTGGCGCTAAGCGTGCAGACGGACAATTCGTTTCCGGCGGTTCAATTCTTTATCGTCAACGCGGAACAAAAATTCACCCAGGTGAAAACGTTGGTCGCGGTGGAGATGATACTCTATACGCAAAAGTTGACGGTGTCGTTCGTTTCGAACGCCTTGGCCGCGACAAAAAGAAAGTCAGTGTCTACCCAGAAGTTCAAGAAGCTTAATTGGATAGCATGACAAACAACAAGGGACTGCACTCGCTGCAGTCCTTTTTTGTATTCATTCGAAAATGAATAACGATTAGTTTAGTGATTTTCGAATGAAAATGCTATACTAAGAAGTACGAATTCAGCTGGCGGTGAAAATAATGGGGAAGAATGAACTGAAGGTATCAGAAATTATGAAATTCAGTCGGCATGATCATATGAATGACATGCAATTATTACTCATGTATTTAGATATGGGGAAATATCAGGAAGCAAAAGAGTGCATTCTGGAAAAGACTTCAGAAATGCAGCAGTTTGCCATGCTTCAAAAATTAGGACTGCCTAATACGGAAGAATGGCTGATGACGCTGGACTGGAAATATCCTGCTTTTAACAGCCGGCTGCATTGCGATATTGCATCAGATGTTAGTTCACCTACAATTGATGCGATTTTGGTCGGTTATTTAGAAGACCTTGTGAAAACTGTAATGCCGAGAATCGATCAATATGCTGAGTGTACCGTTATGATTGATGTCGTGACTACAGCGCTCGCATGGAGTATTAAATTATCGTTTTCGGATATACAAGGCATTTCATTGCATAACACAGAGAATTCATCTCTGCTGACGGTTGAAATCCTTGATGAACAAGATCAGTGGACGGTAATCTTGAGCGGAAAATTAGGAGGATTATAAATAATGTTTGTGGATCACGTAAAAGTTTTTGTTAAAGGTGGAGACGGTGGCGATGGAATGGTCGCGTTTCGCCGAGAGAAGTATATAGCATATGGAGGACCGGCAGGAGGCGACGGCGGTAAAGGTGCGGACGTAATCTTTATTGTAGACGAAGGTTTGCGCACACTAATGGATTTCCGTTATCAGCGTCATTTCAAAGCACCTCGCGGAGAGCATGGAGGAAGCAAAAACATGCACGGACGCGGTGGTACGAATATGGTTGTAAAGGTTCCGCCGGGCACAGTCGTTAAGAACGCGGAGGATGGCACTATCATCGCGGATTTAGTAGAAGACGGTCAGCAGGCAGTCATCGCCCGTGGAGGACGTGGAGGACGCGGTAACAGCCGTTTTGCCACACCACAAAATACGGCACCTGAGCTTTCTGAAAAAGGAGAGCCTGGAGTCAGTCTAGATATTGTTTTAGAATTAAAAGTATTGGCTGACGTTGGATTAGTAGGATTCCCGAGTGTTGGTAAATCTACATTGCTATCTGTAGTTTCAGCTGCTAAACCGAAAATCGCCGATTATCATTTTACAACGCTTGTTCCGAATCTCGGAATGGTTGAAACGGATGATCACCGGACTTTTGTTATGGCGGATCTGCCGGGCTTAATTGAAGGGGCACATGAAGGCGTCGGGCTTGGCCATCAGTTTTTACGCCATATTGAGCGTACACGGGTTATTGTTCATGTCATCGATATGTCAGGTTTAGAAGGTCGCGAACCGTTTGATGATTATCAGACGATCAACGCGGAGCTCGAGCAATATAATATGCGCTTAACAGAACGCCCACAGATTATCGTTGCAAATAAAATGGACATGCCGGATGCGGAAGAAAACTTGGCTGCGTTTAAAGAAGCGCTTGGTGATGAAGAAATTCAGGTATTCCCGATTTCTGCATTGACAAGAACAGGACTTGATCCATTGCTTTATGCCATTTTAGACTTGCTCGAAACAACACCTGAATTCCCAATGCTTGAAGAAGTAGAGGAAGAAGCGAACTCTGTATTGTATAAGCATGAATCGACTGGCCCAGACTTTGTCATTTCCCGTGACGATGACGGTGCATATGTATTGTCAGGCTATACACTTGAACGTCTGTTTAAGATGACAGACTTCAACTTCGATCAATCAGTCCGCAAATTCGCACGTCAAATGCGTGGAATGGGTGTTGACGATGCATTGCGTGAACGTGGTGCAGAGGACGGCGACATTGTTCGGATCTTGGATTATGAATTTGAGTTCTTAGAGTAACCTGTGAGTAAGACAAATGCTCATTCTGGGGGGAGCAAAATGAAGCAAATCGGGGAAGGCCAGTTTTATCTGGTCCGAGAAGATGTGTTGACAGAATCCATGCAGAAAATGCTGGAAGCAAAAAGAATGCTGGCTAGAGGCGAAGTGACAACGATCCAGGAAGCAACAAAACGGGTCGGTCTGTCACGCAGTGCCTTTTATAAGTATCGAGATGCTGTGTTCCCGTTCGAGTCAATCGCACGGGACCGCATTCTAACAATTTTTATTCAGCTGGAGGATTTAAAAGGATCATTGGCAGTAGTGTTAGAAATTATTTCGAAGGCGAAATGCAATGTCTTGACGATTCATCAAACGATACCTGTTCAAGGACGCGCCAATATTACGTTATCACTTGATGTAACAGAGATGGAAATCAAGGTGGAAGCTTTTCTGCAACGTTTGAAAGCTCCTAGATTCATTGATTCCGTAGATTTAATCAGTTCAGGCGTCTTTTGAAGACGTGAACTTGTTAGAGGAGGAAAAGTATGATGACAGAGAAGAAATATGCGCCGTCTGTTGCGTATTTGGGTCCAGATGCGTCATTTACCCATATTGCAGCTGCAGAATTATTCGGCTATGAAGGTCTGACACCTCGTCCGACGATTCCAGATTGTATCGAAGCTGTCGCCGCAGGGCATGTAGCGTATGCAGTCGTTCCATTGGAAAACGCACTCGAAGGTTCAGTACCGTTGACGATCGATTATTTATTTCATGGTGGGGAGTTATTTATTACCGCGGAAATTTCTACTCCGATTGAACAGCATTTAATGGTTAACCAGGCACAAGTGGAGTTTACAGATCAGCTGGATTCCATTCAGTCTCATCCACACGCGCTTGCTCAATGTCATAAGTTTTTGCAGTACCGCTATAGACGGGTCCCTTTAATTCAAACGACTTCGACAGCAGCGGCGGCAAAGTATATTTCTGAGAATCCAGAATTGCGGATTGCGGCAATCGGCAACCGGCTGGCAGCACAAACGTATGGCTTACATATAGCAGAAGAGAATATCCATGATTTTCATTTTAACCACACACGGTTTGTCGTGCTATCGTTGCGAAAAGAAATTCTGGACCATAAAAAACATTCCGCTTCACAAAAGACAACACTCATGGTTAAGCTGCCGGAAGATGATAAAGCTGGTATGCTCCATCAAATTCTATCAGTATTTTCCTGGCGCCGTCTAAATTTAAGTAAAATTGAATCACGGCCGCTGAAGACAGGACTTGGACATTATTTCTTTATTATCGATATTAATGAATCTGAAGAACATCCGATGATGAAAGGTGCCATGGAAGAACTCGCGGCACTTGGCTGTAAAGCCCGTTCGTTCGGTTCTTATTATGTGTACGAAACAGATCCATCC
>NZ_JARICI010000078.1 GCF_029257255.1 Sporosarcina sp.
TACATAGGACTCCGAAGGCAGGTTCAACAAACACGATGTGACAGAAACTTTCAGCCGCCGGTTTCTGCTCTCTTGCACACGCCTTTTGTTTACTGGTCCTTCATCTGCGTTCAACATTCATTTTCCCAATCATACAATATCAGGCGGGATTGTCAAGCATCGAAAGACAACTTCAGGCACGTTTGAGCATACGATCGAGCGCTGAAATAGCTTCTGAAGAAGTCGCTTCATCCACCGTAATGATATTTTGTGCCTCACCTTCTTCAATACTCTCAAGGCACCACAACAAATGCGGTAAATCAATACGGTTCATCGTCAAGCAAGGACACATCAGCGGATTCAATGAAATGATATCTTGTTCAGGATGGTCCTCGATCAGACGGTTGACCAAGTTCATCTCTGTACCGATCGCCCACTTGGTTCCCGGAGCTCCAGCTGTAATTTGTTCAATAATATATTTAGTCGAGCCGTTGTCGTCAGATTTTCTTACGACTTCATGCGTACATTCCGGGTGAACGATGATGTGGCGGTCAGGTTCATTTTCGCGGATCTGCCTGATATTCTCTTCGGTAAAGTTTTCATGTACAGAACAATGACCTTTCCATAAAATCACCTGACAGTCATCATCAGTCCCGTCATATTCAAGTATATCGGTAATAGGATTCCAGACCCCCATATGCGATAGCGGAATCCCCAGATCAAATGACGTATTGCGCCCTAAATGCTGATCCGGCAAAAATAAGATGCGTTTCTTTTGCGTGAATGCCCATTCGACGATTTCGCGTGCATTTGACGATGTTACAGTTGCACCGTTGTGACGGCCTACGAACGCTTTAATTGCAGCGGTTGAATTGACGTAGGTCAGCGGCAGTATGGTATCTCCAAACCGTTCCTGCAGGTCTGACCACGCCCGTTCCGTTTGGAAAATATCCGCCATATCCGCCATCGAACAACCTGCACGCATGTCCGGTAAATAGACTTTTTGTTCGTCAGTCGTTAAGATATCCGCTGTTTCTGCCATAAAATGCACACCACAAAAGACGATGTGCTCCGCTTGTTCGTTGGCAGCACAAATTTGGGCGAGCTGTAGCGAATCACCCGTTGCATCTGCAAACTGAATGACTTCATTTTTTTGATAATGATGACCCGGAATAAAAAGCTTCGCACCTAGCGACTGCTTAATCGCTTGTATTTTATTCTCCATTTCCTCTATTGACATGGATTTATACTTTTCAGGTAGCATGGCATCTGCCTGCCCCCTTACTACATCCAAAATCGACATTACATTTCATCCCCCTGTTTTTTGATATGTATATTGGCACTGATATCTTTTGCGATCACCGAATGCGTCAACGCACCGACCGAAATATAATCGATGCCTGTCTTACCATAGGACGTAATGGTTTCTTCCGTGATCATCCCGGACGCTTCCGTAATGATGTGTTCCGGCACGATCGACAGCCAGGCTTGGATCTGATCTGGCGTCCGGTTGTCGAACATAATAATATCTGCACCCGCCTGAACAGCTTCTTCCAGTTGTTCAAGTGATTCAATTTCGACTTCGATTTTCACTGTATGCCCCAGACGGCTACGGAGCTGTTCGACTGCTTTCGTGATGGAGCCTGCATATGCCAGATGATTATCCTTCAGCATCACGGCATCATATAAACCGTTGCGATGATTAAATCCCCCTCCTGCCCGTACGGCATATTTGTCGAGCATCCGGAGACCAGGTGCTGTCTTCCTTGTATCACAGACTTTTGCATCTGTACCTTCAAGTAAGTTCACCAGCACAGCTGTCTGAGACGCAATTGCGCTCATTCTCTGAATGCAGTTCAAGATGACACGCTCAGCAGCCAGCAAATCACGGACTGGTCCTTTCACTTTCGCCAAAAGCTGCATGTTTTCCATAGGTTCTCCATCTGCAAATAAACTCACGACTTCAATAGAAGGATTCAGTAAATGAAATCCCTCCCGTATAATATCCGCACCGCAAAATACCCCCGGCTCTTTGGCTACAATATTCATTTCACCCAATGCATCCGCGGGAAACAAAGTGGATGCAGACAAATCTCCGTCTCCAATATCTTCCTCAAAAAAGCTTCTCAGTATCGACTGAAGTTTCATTCTGTTCATTTTCATTCTCCCAGTCCTTAAAATTGTATAGGTGTCTTTACATCTATCTTTACATATTTATTGATCTATGACAAGATGAAGAGACTATTTACAGTGGGAGGTATTTCATTTGCATTATTTCGATTACGCAGCCACATCTCCTTTGCATCCTGACGCAGCCGAGGTCTACGTAAAAGCTTCACAACAACATTTCGGTAATACGACAAGTCTGCATGATGCCGGTGGAATCGCACAAAATGCACTGAGACACGGCCGCCATAGATTGGCTGAGCTTCTTGGGGTACATATGGAAGGGGTCTACTTTACTTCCGGGGGGACGGAGAGTAACGCCCTTGCATTAATTTCACTTGCACAGTCCTCACGACGAAAAGGCAATCACCTGATTCTTTCAGCAGCGGAACATCCCTCTGTTCATTCAGCTGCGGCCTTCTTAGAAAAACAAGGCTTCCAAATTACGCTTGTTCCTTTTACATCGGAAGGCTTTCTGGACATACAGAGACTCCAGGATGCTATTACAGAGCAGACAAGCGTTGTATCTGTGCAGCACTGCAATCCTGAAATCGGCACGATCCAGCCTATCCGGAAGATACACGATCTCTTGAAGCCTCGGGGCATTCTTTTACATAGCGACTGTGTACAGTCATTCGGTAAACTGCGGATACGTGAAATCACCCCGTTTGTCGACAGTCTTTCCCTTTCCAGTCATAAAATCTACGGACCAAAAGGAGTAGGAGCCCTGTATATTGATCCAAGACTGCGAACTGTGCCACTCTTTCCGGGTGCTGTTCATGAAAAAGGAATGCGCGGAGGTACTGTGAACGTTCCAGGGATTGTCGCATTTGTAACTGCCGCTGAAATAGCTGAACACACAGACGATACCGCACATTACCAAAAGTTGCGGAATGCCTTTTTCCAGGAACTTCTTCCTGTCCAGCAGCTGTTCACCTTTTATGGCGCCGATTTCACAGTGAAACAGCTGCCGCAAATAATCGGTCTGCGTGTAAAACGTTCAGAAGGACAGTTCATTATGTTAGAATTAAACAGACGCGGTTTCGCCGTTTCTACAGGCAGTGCCTGTAAAGTTGGACAGCAGCATTCCTCGATGACAATGAGCGCAATGCACATTCCGGATGACGTCGCGAAAGGATTTGTACGGATTTCATTCGGGCGGTCTTCTACTCTTGAAACTGTAGAGTTGCTTGCTCGCTGTCTGGCCGAAATTGCCATGGAGCAAAATAAGGATCAACGGATTGCAACTACCATTTAGACAGCAGGTGATGGATATGCAGAATAAAGATAAGGTGCTTGGGGATGAAAGGAGAGCGCTGATTCTCAGGACACTGCAGAAAGCAGGACGTCCGGTTACAGGGCGGGATTTGGGCGAAATGATGAACGTCAGCCGACAGGTCATCGTTAGCGATGTGAACTTATTGAAGGCAAGAAACGAGCCGATCATCGCGACGAATCAAGGCTATTTGTATACCGCACTCCCTTCTGAAGCAATACTGGAAAAAATCATCGTTTGTCGGCATGAGCCTGAAGAGACAGAAGAAGAACTCCATATTCTTGTCGATCACGGGGTGACGGTGAAAGATGTTCGGGTGGAGCATTCGGTATACGGGGATGTTCGTGCTTCGATTATGGTGAGCAATCGTCAGGAAGTGAAGGCTTTTATTGAGCAGATCAAAAAAGCAAAAGCACCGTATTTGCTGAATTTGGATGACAGCGGCGTGCATCTTCATACCATTTCAGCGCCTCGCAAAGAGCAGCTGGCAGAAGCAGAAAAAGCATTAAAAAAAGCGGGATTCCTAGTAGAATAGGAATCTCGCTTTGTTATGGAAATAGCCAAATGCCGAAAACAGGCCCGATCAACGCACCAATGATAGCGGATAACGTCATCGCAACGGAGCTCATAGAAGCCTCCTGCTCGCCGTATTCGAGCGCTTTTGAAGTACCTATGGCATGAGCAGCAACGCCAAGCCCGATTCCTTGTCCAAGTGCTGTGTCAATTTTCAGCCAACGATTTAAAGGCGGTCCGATTAAAATTCCCGCCAAGCCTGCTATTATGACAAAGACTGTTGCCAATGAAGGAATACCACCAAGTTCTTCAGCGATCTGCATGGCAATTGGCGAGGTGATAGATTTCGGAAGAATACTCGCTAAAAGTTCTTTTGAAAAACCAGCTGCCCGGGCAGCCAGCACACCCGTAACCATTCCAACCGCTCCGCCCGCAAGAACGCCGCTAATGATCGGCACCATATTTTTACGAACTAAATCCCGCTGCTTATATAGTGGAATACATAATGACACGATTGCTGGACCAAGAAGTGCATCAATCCATCGGCCGCCGATCATATACGTTTCATATGAAGTACCGAATAGAGTTAGTACCACAACAACTGCAATCGTTGTTGTCAGGATCGGCACTAAAAAAGGCGACCGAAGCCGAACGTATAAGGCATTCATTAACAAGTAGAGGATGACCGTCAGCAAAATCATCGTCAGCGCCAGGATAATCCCATTCACGAAACCTTCACCTCTTTACTATTGCGTTTCCCAACCGCCTGACTCACCCAGCTTGCTGTAGCCATGGTAATAAATGTACTGACGATTGTGATGACAACTAGCAGGATACCTTTTCCTTTAAAGACATGACCGTAATTCATGACGCCTACTGTTGCCGGTATTAAATATAATGGCAGTGTGGACAGGAAAACATAGGCTCCTTTTTCCACCCACTCCAGCCGCACAATTCGAAAAGACAGCAGCGCCCAGAGAATCAGCAGCCCGATAATACTCCCGGGAAGAGGAATCGAGAGCGCAGAACGCAGGAACTCTCCAAGCAGGAAAATCATGTAAAGAAATGCAACTTGAATGAGTATTTTGACTATTTTCATTAGACGACTCCCCTTTCTGATTCGTTTTATTATATCGAAATAAAAAATGAATGCTTCTTCATTATAAAGAGACTCCGGAGAAATTCCAAGACTTTCTTAAGTATGATTTTATTTGCCCGAAAAGTCTTCTGAATATTCTCCATATCATTGACGTGATAAAACAGTTCATGTATAGTGTAAAGAGCTATATAGGCAGCTTGGCGTTTTTTAAACTTGCCTCTGCGATCATATGGCCGCTACGAATTTCTGAATTGCCGAGGAGGAATTTACATGTACCAAGGTAAGGTGAAGTGGTTCAGCAGTGACAAAGGTTATGGATTTATCGAAGCGGATGATGGTGAAGATGTTTTTGTCCATTTCACAGGAATTGCAACCGATGGATTTAAGACACTTTCTGAAGGTCAAACTGTTTCTTTTGAAGTCATTGAAGGAAACCGTGGTCCACAGGCGGCTAATGTATCAACACTGGATGAAGAATTGTAAAACATCTCGGCAGACAAGAACTCCGTGAACTACGGATTGCATACTTTTAAAAGATAAATAAAGCATCCGCGCCTCTGGTAAGAAGCGGGATGCTTTTTCTGTATGGTTACTTGGTAGAAGTCCCAAGTTTATTAATTTCATTGCCTAAAAACTGCAGCTGTTCACCGACGGTACATTCTGAAATACAAAACTGATGGGCTCCCGTCTTACCGCGTTCCTTGATCAGTTGTTTTTTGACGTAACATCCTTCACAATATATATCGAGCAATTGATTGATATCTTTCATAACCATTACCTTATTCATCAGAAAAGAACTCCCACCTTCCTTCCTTCTATTTTAGGCGGGCTTGCTGCAGGTTGCAACCTTTTACTGTTTGAAATGAGAGGAGCGATTTGATTTTGTTGGAAGTATACATAGATGGTGCCAGTGCAGGCAATCCGGGACTGAGTGGGATTGGTATTTACGTTAAAGGCGAGGGCCAAGATGTGCGGATCAGCGAGGCAATTGAGCCAACGAATAATCACAGCGCAGAGTTTCAAGCGCTGGTCAGAGGGCTGGAAGAGGCAGTAAAGCTGACCGATGGTATGGTGTCTGTACGATCTGATTCCAATGTAGTGGTGCAGTCGATGGAGAAAGAGTTTACGAAGAATGAGCAGTATGCTCCACTTTTACAGCAGGCTTTAAAGCTCGCGCAGCATTTCGACTTTTTCTTTATCAAATGGATTCCCGATTCAAACAACCGCACTGCTGACAGTCTGGCACGGCAGGCAATTCAGGCGCAGAAGAGAGCCCAGGGTTGAATCTGGCACCCTGAATTAGTGTGTAGTGTGGGATGCCGGTTCGCTTTGCCTTAATTTCTGTGCACTCTACAGAAATTAAGGCAATACAGCGTTCTTCTACAAAGCTTTCTCGCAAGCTCCCCTAGTTGTCGCTGATCCTCCCCGAGTCGACCGGCTTGCGCCTCAATCCTAAATAGTAAGCAATGTTCGTTAATTAGCTCATTGAATATATCACAAAGCTCATTATCGACCCAGTTAATTTGGGATAACAGTTAAAGAGTTTTCTTTTAACATACTGCAATGCGATTTTAACAGTATTACCTTCATAAATAGTACTTAAAACAAAATCGGTGTAACGAAGAGAAACGGTGTCCATACAACTTACTAAATACCACTTTCAAACCTCAAAAAGCGAAAGGATACAAATCCCTTCGCTTTTTATTATGCCTTCATAAACCGTACACAATTCTTATTATCATCGTACAATACCCATTCCCTAGACACGACCACCGCACCTGCATTAACAACTTGTATATCTCCCGACAGCAAAATTTTAGTACCAAATGAAATCTCTTTCTCCACGCCGTCCTGTATATAGCCCGAGCGATGTGTATGGCCGTGAAACACTAAGTTTTCATTAGGAAGATTATTCTTCAGCCAAATCGTCTTCTCACCCGGTTTCCACTGATGGCCGTGAACGACAACTGCCCTGCCTGCTTTAAGTGTCTCCGGCAAGCCTCGCAGCTTGTCACGCAAAGACTCTGGATGATCAGTCAGAAGCAGAATACGCTCTTCCTGATTACCATAGATAGAAGGAAATGCAAGCAGCTCATCAAAACCTTCAGGATGAATCATAACGTCTTCTATTGTCGGATAGATCTGTCCTATCAGTTTCTTCTTGCCGACTGTACACTCGTACAGGTCACCAGCACCAATCAGTTTCGCTTCAGGTGCTTCCTGCGAAATATGATGGAGCACTGCCTGTAAATCCTCAAGAGAAGAATGAATATCTCCAAGTATCGCATACTGCAATTCGTTCAACTCCTGTTAGTTCGACGTTTCAATCGGCGCGTCTTCCTGTGAAATCCAGTCACTGAAACTGCCGACATATAATTTTACATTTGAATAACCTAGTTCCGTCAACGCAGCAAATAAAGGAGATGCTGTTACACCGCTTCCGCAATAAACGATTACAGGCTCATCAGCGTTGGCTATCTTTTTCAGAGGCTCAACTGCGTTCTGCACATCATAACGACCGTTACTTTTCAATTGCTCCCAATCAAAATTACGCGCCGTCGGAATATGTCCTGCTCTCTTATCAATCGGTTCGTTCTCACCGCTGTACCGCTTTGCAGCACGAGCATCTACAAGCATCGCCTGCCCGTTTCCAGCCACTACCTCTTCCACGTCACTCCGGCTCGCATACAGCTGATCCTGCCAGTTTGGTTCAACGGACGACTGTGCAGGTGAAACGAACGTACCTTGATCGACAGGCACCCCTTTTTGCTTCAGTTCTTCAAAGCCTTCAAGTAAGATTCTTGCATTCGTGAAACCGCCATACTGCAAAATCCACCAAGCACGTGCAGCAAATGGACTGCCCCCGTCATCATATATCAGTATTGTATCTTCCAGCTGCAGACCGCTTGCGCGGAACAGCTTGGTCAGGCTTTCTTTAGACGGCAGTGGATGACGTCCGCCACCTTGGGATTGTTCCGAAAGATCCTCGGCTACATCCCAGTGAACTGCATTTTGAACATGTTCCTCATTATACTTTTCTTTTCCAAGACCTGTGTCTTGAAGAGAAAACCGGGCATCGATCCATTTTGCTTTTTCTGTCTGCGCTTCTTCAAACGAAACAAATACCTGCATTATTGAATCAACTCCTCCTGACGAATTTTTTCGTAAATGCTCTGCCAATGTTCCAGCTGTTCTGAACCATCAAGCAATGTACGCTCTGAATCAATCTGGACAAGACTTTCCTGCAATAAATGAACGCGAAGTGCTTCTGCTTCCTCATCAATCCACAGATCTGCCCATTTTTCAATTCGTTCTTTCTGAGTGCCTAAATAAGTTGAAGCATCTTTTTTCAATACTTCCTCCAGGCGTCCTCTAAGTATTTCCCTATCACCGCGCTCGAAAAACGTCTTTTGGTTTTTAAATGATTTATTCACCGCACTGTAGACACTTGGGTCCTCATATGGTGTTTCAAACGACAGCATGTCTTGATCATTCGGTTCATAAGGAGACGGCACAATGGATTGATCCATATCAGAAAGTGCACGCACTTCCATTCGCTGACGCTCGAGTAATTGCTTCTTCATATACTGCAAAATACGCAGATTCGTAACTTTCAATTCCTGAGACAAATCAAATCCAACCATATCAACGGTTTCCGCCAAAGCCATTTTCAATGCTTTATCAGTAGAATTTTTCGCAAACGTCGACGGACTGTACCCTTCCTTAAAGAAGTCGCTGAAACGCAGGAACACACGCTGTAAAATATAGTAGACGAGTTCACTTAATTCATCATGAGTAGCCTTGACCAATACTTCACTCGCATTTTTTTCAAAGCGCTGTTTGATCGTAAGCTCTGCTGCAGCCAGTTCTTCCAGTCTTTCGGCCTTTCGTGAACGGTTCTGGATCGTACGGTCAATTAATGAAGCCAGACGTCCGACAGTCTTCGTCGTTTCTTCTTCTAAAGCCTGAACAACCTGCGCACGCAAATCATGCTCTAGAAACGCATAGAACTTTTCCTCGAAATTCTGCATTAACGGGTTAGGATCATTTGTCAGTTTGCCTTCCAATGCTTCAAGACTTGAAATTCCGTGTACACGCGGGTTGCGGATACCGAATTTCTGAAGTTCATTAGCAACGAAACTCTTTACTTCTTCGCCCTCTTCTTCATTAGAAGCCAAGTCGATCGCATTGACAATAAAGAACATTTTATCGAGTTCGAATGCATCTTTCACACGGCCTAGCTGAATAAGGAATTCACGGTCTGCCCGAGCGAATGCATGGTTATAGTACGTGACGAATAAAATAGCATCTGCATTGCGGATGTACTCAAACGCAACGTCTGTGTGGCGTGCGTTGATTGAGTCCGCTCCTGGCGTATCCACCAGCGTAATGCCGTGGCGTGTCAACGGACTGTCGTAGAAGAAATCGATCGACTCTACGAAACAGCTTCGTTCTTCCTGCGCCACAAACTTTGTGAACTCTTCACGGTCCACTGTCAAAGTCGTGCCAAGTGCAGACGTATAGACAGGATAGCCCTTCTTAAACGCCTGAATGAACGACTTATGAATATGAAGATTTTCATTTTCAAGCGGCTGTTTTAAAGCTTCATCTGTTTTAGCAAAAGCTTCTTCGAGATTCGTAATGCGGATACCGAGCGCCTCAAATGAAAGCCCGACATCCTGCGTCATCGTTGCTTCATCTTTCAAATGAATGTCAGCTGTATTATTCAGATGCGTGTCACTTACCGGACGAATCCGGTTAATTGCCGCAGTTGTTGGATTCGGCGAAACAGGCAGCACTTTTTCACCGATCAAAGCATTCGAGAATGAAGATTTCCCCGCACTGAATGCGCCGAATAACGCGACTGTGAATTCCTGTCCTTTTAAGCGTGCAGCTTTGGTCTTCAAATAAGCTGCTGTTTCTGCAAAACCGGGGATCGTATGAACAGAATCGGCAATATGCCGGGCATGCGCAATCGCTTTTTCTGCGTCGACGAATTGACGTTCTGATTCTTCCTCTTCTTCTGTCTGCTCAGCTACTGCCGCTTTTTCAGTTTGCTGCTCTGCAATATAGTCCACCGTTTCGATTGCTTTCGGCTTTTGCCATTCCGCGAGTAATTGATCGCGTCCTATTCTTGTTGGAGCGGATGGATTATCAATTTCTTTATCGACCCATTCGATGCGCTCCTGCCATTTAGTCATTTCTTTAATGGCGTCAACTTTTTCTTGCAGAGTTTCAATCACTGCAGCCAAAGGTCCGGATTGTTCTCCACCGGCCGACTTCGCAATGACGGACATTTCTTCTTTCCATTTATCTGTCTTGCGTTTATAAACTAGATGAATAGCCCGTTTCATTTGTTCGGTATAGTTCAGGATTGTTTCGCCTGTGATAATTTCCGCCACATGCAATTGCTCGTCCACTTCATTAAACGGCAATGACAGGTCCATGGCATCAATTGCAAGTGAACGTTCATCCGTGAAAATACCCGCTTGTTTCAATGCTTCTTTCATCAAGGATTTCATGTAAATTTCAATTTGTGTATGCGCAAGTCCGGAAATATTCTCGTCCAGTTTCTGACGGCGTCTTTCGCGTTCTTCCTGCGTTTTTTTCGCCCCGAATAAAAGTCCCACTTTAAACTTCGGTGACTTGGCTTCCAAATAATCTTTCAACAGCTCACGTGTTTCAAAAGGAGCAAGTCCTGCATTCGACAGTAATTCGTTGCGTTCTTTTTCAAAGTTGACATAAAACTCATCGCCGGTTAAAAGCTCCATACGCTTTTTGGCTTCTTTTAAATCTTGATTGAGCTCATCATACTGCGCCCATTCATTTTCGCTTACTGCATCAGAGTAGTTTTCTTTAACATCAGCAACCTGCTGCTCAAGAAACGACAAATGTTCATCTTTCAATTTACGAAGTGACTGATCGATATTTTCCTCGAAGTTTTCTTCACGGTGCTCAATCGAACCGTCAACAATTGCTTTTACCTTAGCAAAGTCATTATGCGGGTGATTTAGTTCTTTCAGGGACGTATAGAAAACACCTTTTGGCTCCACTCCCCACAGCTTGAAAGAATCTTCAACAGATTGCTTGAATGCATCAAACGATAATTCACTGTCGCGGTGTTTATCGATCTGATTAATAATCAAATACACATTGCCGTTATAGCGCATCAATTCTTTTGTGAAACGGAAATTCATTTCTGACTGCACGTGGTTATAGTCCATTGTATAAAACACTAAGTCTGCCAGGTGCAAAGAGGATTCAGTCGACAGACGGTGCGCATCATCAGTTGAGTCCACCCCAGGCGTATCCATTACGGTAATTCCTTCAGGCAGATTGGATTCCGTGTGTCCGATTTCCACTAATGAAACTGCAGCTCCGTCTTTACTGAACGCTTTAACAGCTTGCGAAAAACCGTGGCCGCTGAATTTGACCGCGCTTCCATCAACACGATGTATGATTGCAAAATCTTCATCAGCTTTATGTACCTTCACAATATTCGCACTCGTCGGGATAGGACTTGACGGCAGCAAATCATCGCCTGTCAGTGCATTGATTGTAGAAGATTTACCCGCGGAAAAGTGACCCGCAAAGGCAATTGTATATTCTCTAGAAATGATTTTATTGGCGAGTAGATTTGTTTTAGCTTTTCTTTCATCATCTTCATTTGTTGAAAAGATCTGTCCGTATGTAGCAGATCTCTGTAAAAATTCATGGTTTGTAGACATAATCGTCGTCCTTTCAAATATAACTCACCCTATCATACCATTAATGCTCAATTAAGTAGAAGCTTACTTTTTTCTTCCTGTAAATTTTTATATAGGCTTTTAGCCGCTGTTAGTGATATGATTGAACTACGATTATTTCTCTGAAAGGGTGTTTCTTTAGATGGGTACTGCAAATAACGTTCAAAAAGTATTAAACGCAACCATTTCCTCTCTGACAACGGTTGTTCCTATCAAATTCCAAGTCCTCTCTCCAGCCTTGATTAAGCAGCCATATGAACAGCGTGAAATTAGTGTGTTAATTGGTCTGATTGGCAATATGAAAGGCCGCTTGATTGTAGAACCGACTAACGATATTATCGGTAAGATCGGACAAGCGATGTTCGGTATGCACATTGAAGGTGAAATGGCTGAGTCATTTACCGGCGAGCTCGGCAATATGATCGCTGGAAACCTTTGTACAATTCTCGAAAAAGAGGGCTTGACTCTTGATATTTCTCCACCGACTGTACTCACCGGCAACACAAAATTTTATGGATTTAAGCAGGCATTCAAAATTCCTGTACAGTTTGAAGACGGCGAACTACTGTATCTTCTGTTGACTATCGATGAAGAAACTCCATAATAATAGGCTAAAAAGCGCACAGACATGCCTGTGCGCTTTTATAATACGTATTTATGAAAACGGAACAGGCAGAACCCGTTCAATAACTGGCAATAGTTCATTGCTGTCCGGCTGAACGAAAATATGGATGGACCCATGATCTTCACCGGTTCGAATCAAACGACCGATCCCCTGTCGCAGACGCAGCAGCATGAACGGCAGATCCACTTCATCAAACGGATCTTCCGCTGCTTCTCTTCGCGCTTCAAATAACGGATCGCTTGGAGGGAACGGCAGATCAAATATGATTACGCGTGTAAGCGAATCATGCGGCAGATCAAGTCCTTCCCATAAATGATACGAGAAGAATACAGAAACTTTACGCTGTTGGAAATCCTTGACGAGTGAAGATAAAGAACGCTCACCTTCGTAAGTCGCCATGACACTTTGCTCAATCGGCAACTGCTCATATGCTTCCATCATCGATTGCTTAGAACTGAATAGCACCAATGTCTGCTCTTCCACTTCAAGCAACTCCGACAAGCGTGCGATTTGCTCGTCTCTCGTCCCTTGCTCTAAATGAATCTTCATTACCTCATCATAATCAAACGGTGATTCAATAGAAAATGACTGGTAGTCTTCAATTCCCAAACTGTATGCCAGATAATCGAATGAACTCTCTACTGATAATGTGGCAGAAGAGAATATAATCGGCATCTTGCCAGTGAATAATTTCTCTTTCAAAATGGATGTTACGAGACGCGGCATAATTAATAACGTGCTTTCCTCTCGGCGATTCTCGAGCCAATCCACTGCGTCATTTTCATTGGCAAACAACTCCATTGAATAGATATACTGCTCCAAATATTCTTCTACTATTTTCAAATCATATTCAGGAATCACATATAGCTCGCCTTCAAAAACGAACTCCTCTAGCAGTTGATTGGATAAGGAAACCGCTTCTTTCGCCAACGACAGCATCGTCTCATTCTTCTCGATCGTCAGACGCTCGGTATCATGAAAAGTGGCATGCTCGCGGAGCTGTTTGAAAAATAGTTCATGGACATCGAGCAAAACTTCCATAAGCTGAAGCGATTTCTCACGGATACCATCGACCATAATGCGTTCAAGTAATTGAACAATCGTTTGCTGCTGCACTTCATACGTTAGTGCGCGCTGTGCAGAATACTCCAGCAAGTGTCCTTCATCAAAGACGACCATAGACACTTCAGGAAGTAACGGCAGCTGGCCTTGACGAACTCTTGATTCTTTTGTCCATAAATGTTCCATATAGAAGTCGTGTGAGCAAATAATCAAATCAACAGCTTCGCGATAATGATTGCGGTGGATCGTCTGACCGCAACGATTGCGGATATCGCAGGCAGCACATTGCTGAATCGGATGGAAGTTGATCATATCCCACTCTTCATCTGCTAAATATGGATAGTCTGAGCGCACGCCATATGGAAATACCGACTGCAATGAACGGTCTGCATAGACGAAATCAGGCAGTTGATCTTCTACTAAGTCAACAAATTCTTCATCCGTCTTCTGGCTCGTCTCTTCCAATCTTTTCAGGCAAATATACTGATTTCGGGCTTTTGCCAATCGGACATCGACTGTCAGATCGAGCGCCTCACTCAATTTCTGAATGTCGCCTTCTTCTTTGATTAGCTGATCGATTAGCGTTTCATCTGCACAGGAAATAACGGCAGGCTTCCCCGTATAGCGCGCATAGGCAATGGCAGGCAATAAATACGCGATCGTTTTTCCTGTACCAACTCCGGCTTCTGCCAATAAAACCTTTTTGTCCTTTAGTGCCTGTTCAATTTGAAACGCCATATAAATCTGTTCATCCCGGCATTCGAACCCTTTTTCTGTCAGGTCATCATATAATGTATCGCCTAACCAGCCATTCAATGACTCGAAAAATGTCTGGTCTTTTTCTAATTGAAATGGAATTTTCGTATTCATGCTGACTCCTCTCCGAATGCAAGCGAAAGGAAGAGGACAATTTCCTCTTCCTAATTCGTTTCTTATACTCGCTGTCCCCAATATTGATAGTAATCTGTACGAATGAACCCGTTAAAGAGCTTGCGTTTTTTAGTAGCACGCTTTCCGTACATCTCTTCATAGTTTTCCAATGAAGATAAAATATAAACAGACCATGACGGATAATTTTTCATAATGCCGCCAAGAATTTCTGCGATATCTTCAGCTTCTTCTGTCTCACCCAAGCGTTCTCCGTATGGAGGATTGGCAATTAAAACACCATTTTGACCTTCCACATGTAAATCACGGATATCCTGCTGCTGCCAAGAAATTAAATCCGCAAATCCCGCTTCAATTGCGTTTTGCTGTGCAATAGAAATCATTTTAGCATCGACGTCATAGCCGCGGATATCTAATTCCAGATCATATTTTGCAACATCTTCCACTTCTTCACGGACACGGTCCCAGACCTGTGCTTTCATCCATGGCCATTCTTCACTCAAAAACGAACGATTATAGCCAGGTGCAAGATTTTGTCCAATCATCGCTGCTTCAATCGGAATCGTACCAGAACCGCAGAACGGATCGATAAACGGACGGTTCGGACTCCATTTGGAGAGTTTGACGAGTGCTGCTGCCATTGTTTCTTTTAGTGGCGCATCCCCTTGGCCAAGACGATAGCCTCGTTTATGCAGGCCTGTTCCGCTTGAATCAATGGTAATCGTTACTTTATCTTTTAAGATCGATACTTCTAGTTTAAACAATGGACCGGATTCATCCAAAAACCCAATACGCTTATAAGCAATTTTCAATCGTTCCACAATCGCTTTTTTCACGATCGCCTGGCAGTCAGGCACACTGAACAATGTTGACTTTACAGATTTGCCGGCAACCGGAAATGCTGCATCAACCGGCAGAAATTGTTCCCATGGTATTGCTTTCGTCCGTTCGAACAATTCATCAAACGTAAATGCTTTAAATTCGCCTGCGACGATACGGACGCGGTCTCCAACTCGGAGCCACATATTTGCTCTCGCAATCGCTTCTTCGTCTCCGGTAAAATATACTTTTCCGTTTTCTGTATTTCCTTCATAGCCAAGATCTTTGATTTCCGAAGCTACAATTGATTCTAAACCCATTGCTGCGGTTGCTACTAATTTATATTCACTCACACTCAACACTCCATTTCTTCCTATTGGACGCTTATTCCCTATCCAATCCAAACGTTTTCGGCTATGCCGAACGATTATGTACATGATGCTATATGCTGTTATCTTGAGATCTTCTAAACAAAAGAAAAACTCTCCCAAAACTGTAGGAGAGCTAATTGTGATGTAAACCATAGGATATTCTGTAAGCCATGTTTTGTTCTTCGGTACTCAAACGGTTTGCACCTCGTACTAGAAGCGGTAATCATCTATCTACAGACAATTGCCTGTCCCTTCCTCCATTGAATTCTTTCGGAAGAGCGCCCCTACCATAATTTGGGTTTCTCACTCGTGGGGTTTACCCGTTCCACTTGACATGTTTCCATGCCAACTACGTCACTGTGGCACTTTCAGAGAATCTCATCCATATCCGAAGACTTAGGATTTATTCCCGCCATCAATGCAAAAGCATTGCCCCGGCTTATTTTTTCACCGAGCACGAACACTACGGTCATCTCAGATCCGTGTGAGCATGGACTTTCCTCTACAATCGAAATTGCAGCGATTACCTGAATACGATCTATGGTGCTATTTAGTATACATCAAAAATATCATTCACACAATCGATTAGGCTAAGTTGCCGAATGAAACTTTCTGGTTCAATCAGTCTTCAGACAGTTTGCTGCCAAATACATGCCGTTCTAAATTGGAAATTCTCTGCAGAATATCAAAATTTGTCGGCTGAGGAGTTGGTGCAGCTGTGCGTTGAGGTGCTGCACTCGCTGCTGCTTTCAGCTTATCGTTTTCTGCCTGAAGTCGTGCGATTTCTTTTTTGAATGTCTCGTAGTCCTGAATGACATCATCCAAAAACAAATCTACATCTTCTTGTTTATATCCACGCATCCCTGATTTAAATTCTTTTTCTAAAATCTTTTTCGAATCTAACTTTAATTCCATGACAAAACGTCCCTCCGTCTATGATTCCATAAGGCCATTATAGCATATCCTGTCATTCTTTGTCTTATATGAGAATACCATCACGTTTCCTTTGTCGGTTCATGCGCTTGCCCGGGAAATAATTTATTCTTTACCCGTATTTCCCGTTTCGCAAACGCGATCTCCATCCGCTCTACAAAGCGCCGCGACAGTATCTCAGGCTGTTTCAGCAAGGTTTTCCCGGTGAGAATCCGTTCATACGCTAACGGGAAATCTTTTTGCTGGTGCTCATATAATTTCGCCAGTTCTTCAAAGGCCAATACCTGTTCTCTGCCCTCGCCGTACTCTGCAACAATTTCGAATGACTTGATCGCCCTCTCAAACTCTTTATACCGTTTCAATAAAAATCCTAAATGATAGTGCGTAAGCGGGTAACTGCTGCCATACTCTTCCGCTATTTTCTCGAGCTCAATAAAGCTTCTTTCGCTCAGCCCAAGATCCTGAAACCATTTTGCGATATTCGTAGCCACCTGAGCGTTTTGTTGCTGATCCTGCAAAACGAGATCCGTGGACAAACTGAATAACGTAACGAGAGATAGAATATCCCATTCATTATGCCACATTACCTTCATCAATAGTTCTGCGCGCCCATTCTTCACGGCATCCTGATAGATAATCGGCGCCATATGACCTGGAACATCATCTTTCCGATGAAAACCGAGTTGTCTTCGTTCTACTTCCGTCAGCTTGAAAGAATCCATCTCCCCTTTCCAGATCCGGCGTGACCCATGAAGCAAATCAATTTGATATGGAACTGGCAGTGGCGGGAGCAATTTTCGGTGCAACGACCAGCGAGTTTGTAATTGCGGAAAATCAAAACTCTTTCCATTGTACGTGACGAGTGTCAATCCAACTTTCCATAGACCAGATTCAAATAGGAATGCCGCTTCATGATCGGGATTCGGCAGCACATACTGCGTCATGACAAATTCGTCTTCTTTTAATTCAAGCAGACCAATCAAAAATATGACTGCTCCTGCCCCTTTGAGCCCCGTCGTTTCCGTATCAAAGAACAGCAGCTTGCCTTCTTTAGGCGAAAGCGGATGTTCATATTCCGTTTCTGTCCAATCTGCTAGTTTATCCTGTACATCGCCTAACCGGATATCTCCATGCATATGAGACAGCGGGTAATGAATGACACGTTTATAGACGACCCCAAACTCATTTTCTACTTTCTCAAGCTGAGTGGTCAGCCATCGTTTTTCATAATGCGGAGCAGGTGGCTTTGTAAAGACTTCCACCGGCTCTTGAACAGCTGCCTTTTTCTTTACCAGCGACTTCATCGCCATCAGTTTTTTCTCATAGGACATATTCATTCAGCTCTTTTATAGTTGGGCTTTCCATCGTATGCTCAGCAAGCCCAATATAGTCTTGTTTACTTTTTTTGCTATTCATCGATGTTTCACCTCTTGAAGTCAGTACATAATTTGTATGAATTATACTATAGTTCAGCAATTCGCAAGTACGTTTGGGCTTGTTAGGCAAATGAAGACTATTTCTCGGGAAATGAAGCGCTTTCATCGCCTGGTGTATAAGGTCGACAAAAAAGAGCAAGGTGTTTTGCTAGTAGTGCCTAATAAAAATGAAATCTTGCTTCATTGGTATTTTCCAGCGATAATTAATCTGCATTATCCAATGACATTTCATCCATTTTTCCTCTATTACATTGCGAAACTACTCTTACCCTGATTGTGATTACAATTTTACTGCAGCAAATGAAGACTAAATGGAAACTTGTTGTAACCGGGGATGAGGAGGATGAACTGGAAGTATGGCAATATAAACGATTCAGTGATACAACATTATGTAATACCGTGGCCCTGGAATTGCGACATCGGGCATTTGGAACAGTGAATACCGCATTAATTTTAGCTCTGTTACTGCTCACTGTCTATTCTGTCGGCACAGGGAACTTACAGTTATTCTCCATTTTGTTGTTGGAATTATATTGATCGTAACGAATGCTCAATATTAGTTTACGATTCGGAATAAAACATGAGGAAATAATAAAAATCGCTGTCGAAGCAGGATTGCTCGGTCGGCAGCGATTTTTATGTAGACTTGTTCCATCTGTACTGATTGGATTGTGTTAACGAATTATATATAATCAAGTGTCTGATAACTTCTTAAAAGGTTTCCATAATACATCGTTTAGAACGACTCTCTTAACAGTCAAATCGATATATCTGTTTAACCGACTTATTTATATCTCAGAATAACAAACACTTGTTGATATATTTGATTGGACATAATGTAAAACAAAATTCTCTAACCCTTTAAGTTTTTCTATTGCGATCAATTCGTTCTCAGCTTTCACAGCAAAGTAAAACTTACACTTCGGTTCTGTACCGGATGGTCGAATTACAATCCAGCTACCGTCATCCAAGTAATATTTCAATACGTTGGAAGTTGGTAAGACCATTTCCATTTCTATTTCCCGTCCCGTTACAACATCTATTTCCTTTTTCGTTACATAGTCTTCGATTTTTACAACAGTAGATAAATGAATCTGTTCGGGCGGATTGTTACGGAAGAACTCTAGTATATTGTTGATCTGATCTGCTCCATCTTTCCCTTCCAATATGACAGAAGTTGTCGTTTCACGATAGTAGCCGAATTCTTTATAAATCTCTTGCAGCACTTGATAGATTGTCGTTCCCTGAGATTTATACATGGCTGCCATTTCCGCCAAATAAAGAGCGGTTTGCACAGCGTCTTTGTCACGGACGAAGTCTTCGATTAAATATCCATGGCTTTCTTCAAATCCGAATAGAAATGTATATTCATCCGTTTGCTCAAATTCCAGAATTTTCTCCGCGATATACTTGAACCCAATCAATACATCAACTATCTTAATATCAAACTTCGCCCCAATTGCTCTGGTCATTTCTGTAGTGGCAATCGTTTTAATGACAACTCCATTACGAGGAAGCTCTCCATGCCGCAGTTTTTGCTCGAGCATGTAATGCAAAATCAAAACTCCAATCTGGTTTCCTGTCAATAAGCTATACTCCCCCACCTCATTCCTTAGAGCCACACCAAGCCGGTCTGCGTCCGGATCCGTTGCTAATATTAGTTCTGCGTGATATTTCTTTGCACATTGGATTGCTAATTCAAAAGCTGCTGCTGCTTCGGGATTTGGTGATTGGACAGTTGAGAAATTAGGATCTGGAAGTTCTTGTTCAGGTACATGATAGACATTCGTAAAGCTATACGAATCAAAAGCCTTTCGAATAGGAATGGTTGCAGTTCCATGCAGTGCTGTAAAGACAATCGGCAAATCTCTTGTAGCCAGATTTCCTTGATATTGTATATTTTGCAATGCTTCAATATACGCATCGGTAACTTCTTCTCCAATATAAGCAAGCATTCCATCATGCAATAACTTCTTTTCATCTGCCACATCCAATACGAGATCAGACCCTGCATTTTTGATATGGTCTAGTACTTGATCCGCTGCTTTTGACGTTAATTGTGCTCCATCTTCTCCAAATACTTTTAATCCATTATATTGAGAAGGATTGTGACTAGCGGTAATCATGACTCCCATACTTGTTTCCAAATTCCTTACCGCAAATGACAGCACAGGAGTTGGACTAAGTTCCTTAAACAGGTATGCTTTCACACCGAAAGATCCAACTGTTTTGGCTACTTCCAGTGCAAATTCTTTGGATTGATGCCTTGAATCATAGCCCACAACAATACTACGCTGCGACACTTTTATTTCTGTATTCAGGATGTATTTCGCGAGACCCAAAGCTACTTTCCGTACCGTATATATATTTAACCGATTCGTTCCAGGACCCATTATTCCTCTCATTCCGCCCGTACCAAACTCTAGCTCTTTGTAAAACTTTTCTTCTAACAAATTTTCATTTTGAATTTGCATTAGTTGACTTAAAAGAGGATCGTCTTCTGGTAACTGTGTAAGCCATATATCTAAATTCGACTTCCATTGCATCTGATCAACCCCTTCCCTTTCCACAGCTAACATGAAGGACGTTCCATCTCACACGTAATAGAAATCTTCTTCCTGTTCATATATCACAGGTATTTCTACGCCTTGATCACTTACAAAAATCTTTCTATCCCAATAAATCTTACCCTTTATAATCATAAAGGTATTACCGTTTGTAGGAAGCACGGACTTTGTAAAATGAACAACATCGCGAATATGAGATGACAAATCATTATAATTGGTAAAGATATAATAGTTGTTCACATAATAAGCTTCTATTTTCTTCGCCTCATTTCCAATTTAATGTGTTCTATTTCAACTTTATAGACTCTGCATCTACTTCTACTAAACATACCGCTTTCACAACTCGGGTAAAGTCTTTTTGGGTGAATAGCTTCTATTTAAAATCGTACCTAGAATTGGAGCTTCCACTTTTCGAAGGTGTTCCAAGTTCATTTCTGCTAATTCACCTTTCGTATGTTCTACATTAATGACGTATAAACAGCTGTCAACAAAGGTAGACAAACTTATAGCATCCGCAACAGCCAACGGAGGAGCATCAATAATAATAACGTCAAACTGGACTTTTAACTTTTCGATTAGCAGTTTCATTTTGTCAGATGACAATACTTCTGCGGGGTTAAACGGTATCGGGCCTGAACTTATAAATGACAGATTATCCGTTTCAGTTTTCTGTACGATTTGATCAAGTTCAAATGTTCCGGCCAGAAATGAAGTTAACCCTATTCTATTTGGTAAATTAAAGATCTTTCTTCCCATTGATTCTCGTAAATTGGCATCAACAAATATCGTCTTCTTTCCATCCATCGCCATTACAATAGCAAGATTTCCACTTATTAGAGATTTTCCATCGCCAAAAACCGGACTGGTCATCATAATAGCTTTCGCATTTTTTTGTGACATCTGAAATTGTATATTAGCCCGTATTCTTCTAAATTCTTCCATTAATACCGGCGATATAGGAATGATCTTTTCTTTCCAGGCATCTCTTCCCTGTTTGGCTACATACTTTTTAGCAAATCGTTTCTTTTTCTTAGCCATAGGGATACTTCCCATGTTAGGGATTTTTAGTATGGACTCCGCTTTTTCAGCGGTATTTAATTTTGTGAAATAAAATTCCCTAATAAGTACAATGGCTATCGTTAGTAATAAACCCGTAATAAAAACGATAGATGCAAATACAACCGGCGCCAGTTTATCTTTCTTTACATCCGTAACAGGTGATATTTCATCAAGTATCATAATATTCTCTAAATTTAATAGCGTTTTAATTTCTTCTTGAAATGATATGGCATACGTATTGACAAGAAGGGCAGCTTGTTTAGCAGTTTTTTCTTTTGCGACTATGGTAATTATTTGAGAATTCCCGTCCGTTTCAATTAAAATACGATCTCTCAAATCCGATTTGCTATATGGCTGACCTAACTTTGATATGACTTTTCCATACATACGATCACTTTTCAATATTTGTTTGTATGTTTCTATTAGCTTTAGACTTAATTCAATATCACTTGACTGTAATGCGGCATTCTCATCGTTTTTGATCGTATAGTTTACCAATAGATCCATTCTGGCCTCATAAGTCGGAGGTGCTTTAATACTTACAAATATTGCGGCTGAAGTACAAAGCACAGTGACAGCCACCATTACCTTCCATCTCTTTTTAAATATCTTAAATAACTCATTGAAATTCAATTCATTACTCATATTGCTTCATCCACTTCACTTTGTATTTGTCCATTTTCAATACGCCCCCTTACCACGGATAACGAGCACAATCGTATTCAAAATAACTTTTACGTCCAAAATAAATGAACGGTTATGAATATAATACAAGTCATACTCTATTTTCTCCCCATGAGTTATGATTGAGCGTCCATTGACTTGTGCGTATCCAGTTATTCCAGGCTTTACAGTAAGTCTTTTCGCTTGTTGATCATTATATAATCCGGTTATTTCTACAATTTCAGGACGCGGGCCTACTAAACTCATTTCTCCGCGCAGGACATTCAGCAATTGAGGCAATTCGTCAATACTTAGCTTTCTGTAGACTTTACCAATCCGGGTAACCTTTTGACTCGCAGGCTTTTCAAAACAGAAATTATGTGGCACACCGTTGGACCAGTCATATGAATGCAATGATTTTAGGTTTTTAATATTTTCCATTGTTCTAAACTTCCAAATTTCGAACCTTGTACCATTCAGTCCTGATCTCGTTTGCCTGAATAATATGGGTCTTCCTGATGTAATAATAATCGCTAATGCGAATACACATAGTAAGGGTGCGAGACATACTAATAAAGATAAACTTACCATTATGTCAATTGCTCTTTTAGAATAGGTATAAAAGTATTTCGAAGATTCTCCTCCTTTTTCTAATGCATTTGAATAATATACTTTCTTCATTCAATTCTCTCCCGTCTTTAGCGGTAAACTGCCTTCATTGTATATGCTGGCTCTTAAATAAAACTTAAACTTGTGGTAACAATTCATCTGAAATAATATATCTACGAATGAACGAACTACTTTTTGGAATAGGAAAGCGAACCTTTTAAAATAGCAGTAAAACTATCAATTTTGCGGTCAACGAGATGCAATTTCCTTACAAAGAACCCTGTTCCCAGTAAAACACTAGCGAACACATTAAAGTTTCTTCTAAAAAATGCACCTTTTACATATAAATCATTATGGTTAAATACCTTTTCAGTTACTTTATGAAATACAACAACTTCAGGATAGTACGTAATAGAATTTCCTTTTTTCATCAAATCCAATAGTAAAGTATTTTCTTCTCCAGAAGGATACTTTGCACCTAAACCAAATTCCTCATCAAAACTCAACTCTTTTATATCTACTTTTTCCGTATTGATAAAAATTTCAATAGACGAAACCTTAAACGATTTGAATATACTTTTATGCCTGGCTTGATCTATTGGGTAGTTCTTAAATAATTCATTTCTTTTAGGATCGAAAATTTGAAAAGTGGAGATCTGGGACCTTCTCACTTTTGTTCGTATCGTTTCGAAAATATTCTGTGGATACCAACAATCATCATCAGTAAATACAACAATGTTTTCCCCCTGAACGTGTTTCAGCCCTAAGTTTCGAGCTTTAGATAGTCCGATTTCGTTTGTTTTGATCAACCTAATATCCAGCTGATCTGTATATTCATTGAGTATTTTCCTGATTATTTCAAAGTTTCCTTGCGCAATAACTATCAGTTCCAGCTTCACATTATTTTGCAGCAATAGGCTATTCAACAACCGTTTCAATTCCGATTCCCTAGTCCCCAATGTTGCCAGTATCAAACTAAACATTCTTATTCCACCTTTTTTCATTTTCGATGATATAGCGGAAACATACAGCAAAAAATAGAAATAAAAATTCACTTACAGCAGTTGATAGAGTAAACATACTAATCAATGTAGACAAGAGTGTCAGAAATAAAAAATGTGTTTCTGGCTTGGCTTTTTGTAATTCATATAATTTAACTAGTAGTATCAGGAATAATGTTAAAAATAATACTAAGCCGACAATTCCCGACTCCACCAAAACCTCCAAGAAAGTATTATGAGGATAATGAAAATCACTAAAATAATGTAAATTATATTGTTGAAAGTTATATATCCCTACTCCAAATAGTGGGTGATCCGCAAAAATCCTTAACGCATTTTCCCAAATTTCAAATCTACCCGATCCTCGATCATCACCTACAGCAAGAAATCGGGCATTTATAATCTTCCATACATCTATTTTGAATAAGAAGTTAACAATAAAAGGTAGTATCAGTGATATCAGGACAACTCCATACAGACGTTTAGCTTTACCTTTATTTTCAAATGCAATCCAGCTTATAAGCAATGGAAGACCAATCGCTATGAATCCGCCCCTTGAAAAGGTTAAAACGATAGTTATTATAGTCAAAATAGTACCCACTTTATGTCTTCTATCAAGGAAGTAAAAGAAGAATAAAGAGTTAAACAAGACAAATATATTTGGATCTATTGTGGTACCCATCAATCTTGGCATTCCTCTATCAATTAGCAAGCCCATAGATGAATAGTTATTTCCGACAAAGTTAAAATTCACCTGAATTGCACCCATAATGAAAAACAATAAAGAACCTATATTAAACAATAACCCCGATTGTCTTATGATCTTCTCTACATCATTGAGTGCCAGTCGATAAAAAAGAAATCTTAAGACGGAATAAAAAAAAAGAACAATGACTATTAAAGCGATTAGCCTTAGACTCTGATATTTGTGTGTTGCAAATATACCTGTTAAACAGTAATAACTAAAAAATATGACTAGGCACAATTCGTATTTTAAGAAACGGGGTATAACATAGCTCTTGAAATTCAAACTTACGATTAAGATTGCTGCTATCATAAACGGCTTTATGGCAAATCCAATGTCAATAAAGAAACTTTGAAAAAACACAGAAACAAAAACTAATAATGCGTATATATAGTAAGGATTCGTATTCTCCTTTACATGTATGTCATTCATACTCCCCCACCTGCTTATATCAAGATGTACCCATTTATGATCACTGATTTAATCACTTTTCAATTTCTTTAAATCAAACGTATATACTTTTTTTAGATAAGTGGATAGGCTCTTCACAATTCCCTTAAATGGAACACCGAAAATCACATAACCGATAATAGTACCGGTCCCCCATGAAAAATGCAGTACTAAAAATACGATAAGTAATTGATAAAGAGATAATTCTTGTGGTATTTCTTTTCCGATTCCCCTTTTGATCAGCAGAAAGTACGTAAGCAAAAAGGCTAGGGGTAAAGCAATCAGATGAAACTGCACAAACACCATTAAGAAAGAGATAATAATTGTTACTAAAAAAACGGGAGGCACTAAGTGGGAGATTCTCATGGAATACGGGTGCTTCACATTCGTTTTATTTCTCCATAAACCGTATCTAAAGTATTGCTTAGCAAAATCTTTTAAGGTGCTTCTTGGATAATATTCAATTTGCATTTCTTCATCTGGAATCACTTTGATTTTTTTATTAGTATATTTTTTCAATCTAAAGTTTAATTCCGCATCCTCATTAATTAACCAACTTTCATTCCAGCCTTCAATCGAATCCAAATCTTTTTTGTGAAATATTCCAGGGAATACGCTATCCACTTCCGTAACTTCCTGAGCGTACCTGAACTTTGCACCACCAACGCCAAATGGAGTATTTAATGCAAACGCAATTTGCCTGGACGTGGCATTGTAGCCGGTTGCAATTGTTCTTCCTCCAAGATTGCAGCAATCCGAATGTAATTTGAACATAGTTGTTAGATGTTCTAAATAGGTTTCCTTAATATTTGAGTGAACATCCAACCTAATAATGATATGTCCCTTAGCCATCCGATAGCCGATATTTAAAGCAGAAGGTATAATTTTTTTTGGATTATCGACAATAACTAATTTGAATGTAAGCTGGTCTTTTATCCTATCTACTTCAATTTTTGTACAGTCTGTGGACATACCATCCAGTAAAATCACTTCAAACTTTGATTTTGCCAATGTTTGCTTTTCAATATTCAATAAGAAGTTCTTAACAAAATACTCCTCATTTCTAATTGGAACAATAATTGAATACTCGACCATATTTTTGTCCTTTCTGCAGGTCATTTATTGCACAGGATCTACTGCATACGTATCTGAATAAATCCTGTCTAACCAATCCTGATTTTCCAAATACCACGTAACCGTTTTCTCTATCCCCTCTTCGAATGTATAGGATGGTGACCAACCGAGTTCTTGCGTGATTTTCGTATGATCAATCGCATATCTTCGATCATGTCCCAAACGATCCTTTACAAATTCTATTAACTCTTCACTTTTCCCAAGTAAATGAAGTAGACGTTTGGCAATTTCAATATTCGTCTTTTCATTGTTCCCGCCAATATTGTAAACCTCTCCGGCCACTCCTTTATGCAGTACAGCATCTATTGCAGTGCAATGGTCTTCCACGTATAACCAGTCACGAACTTGATTCCCATCGCCATAAATAGGGAGCTTTTGATCTTGATTTGCCCGATGTATTAGCAAAGGTATTAACTTTTCTGGAAATTGGTACGGCCCGTAATTATTTGAACACCTTGTAACAATAGCCGGCAGATTATAAGTCTCATAATATGCCCGAACCATTAAATCTCCTGAAGCTTTGGATGCTGAATAAGGACTATTCGGAGCCAGATTGGTCTTCTCAGTAAAATATCCCCCATCCTTCAAATCTCCATATACTTCGTCTGTTGATATTTGGATGAATTTCACACCATCTTTATATTTCACACAGCTTTCATCTGGCTGATTGATCATCCAATACTCTTTTGCTGATTGAAGAAGCACATTCGTTCCAGTGACATTTGTTTTCACAAATATGGATGGGTCTTCTATACTCCGATCAACATGTGATTCAGCAGCAAAGTTGATCACGACATCCACCTCAAAACGATGAAAAATCTCATCCATCAGCGTCCGATCAGTAATGTCTCCCTTTATAAAATGATATTGAGGATTGTTTGAACTCCCATTTAGGTTTTCCAAATTCCCTGCATATGTTAATAAATCTACATTTACAATCGTATTTTCATAAGTTGAGAGCAGATAGTTAATAAAGTTTGAACCAATGAATCCAGCTCCGCCAGTTACTAAAATATTCATAAATTAACTCCTTTTCATGAGCTTTTTATATTTTGTATCTATAGAGACAATGCGATGTGTTTTTCAGAACTGGCGAGATCAGCCAAGTATTTCCCATAGTTTGTTTTCATTAACGGCTGGGCCAGCACCAGTAATTGTTCTTTAGATATATAACCTCTTCTGTAAGCAATTTCCTCTATACAGGAAATATATAAGCCTTGGCGTTTTTGAATGGCTTCTACAAAATTGGATGCTTCTAATAAGGATTCATGTGTACCTGTATCGAGCCAAGCCAAACCCCTGCCCATCATTTCCACTTTTAATTGTCCTCTTCTTAAGTATTCATTCATGATGCACGTAATTTCTACCTCGCCACGTGGTGAAGGTTTGATTCTTTTTGCAATATCGACAACATCATTGTCAAAGAAATACAGGCCTGGAATGGCATAGGATGATTTCGGCTTTTCAGGTTTTTCTTCAATAGAAACCGCATTCATCTGGTCGTCGATTTCAACAACCCCATACGCCTTTGGATCATTTACGTAACACGCTAGAATAATACCACCAGTCGAAAGTTTCGCTGCCTGTTGCACCCGATTACCAAAATCTGATCCATAAAATAAATTATCACCTAAAACTAGTGCCACTGAGGAATTTCCTATGAACTGTTCTCCGACGATAAATGCCTCGGCAAGCCCTTTTGGCTCTTCTTGAATTGCATATTGAAAGTCCATTCCCAGTTTAGTTCCATCTCCTAACAATTCCTTAAATCCATCGATGTCTCTCGGAGTCGAGATAATCAATACTTCTTTTATCCCCGCTAACATTAGTACAGATAGCGGATAATAAATCATGGGTTTATCGTATACGGGTAACATTTGCTTTGAGACAGATTTTGTCAGCGGATATAAACGTGTTCCCGATCCACCTGCTAAAATAATTCCCTTCATAATGCAACACCGCTAATTGAAGCTTGATATTTTTTTATAATATTGCAAATCCTTACGACAGATGCCAATTCTAAGTCACCGTAAAACGGCATAGCCAACACCTCTTTAACCGTTTTTTGAGCTTGCGGAAGATTTCTCGGGTGAGCCGAGACTAAATGGTTGTACCAAGTAAAATCACTGCATAAGGGATAGAAATATTTCCTTGTTAAAATGTTATGATGCTGTAAACATTCATGGAGCCAATCCCTTGTTTGGCCAAATGAACTTTCATCAATTTCAATAACGAGGTACTGGTAGCTGCTGGCCTTATTCTCTAAATGAGTTAACAGGCGAACCCCAGGCACGTTTGCCAACTGTTTTTCATATTCTTTTTTCACTTCATGCCTTTTTTTACGTTCTTCATCCATCAGTTTTAATGTTTCCAACCCAATTGCTGCTTGTATTTCATTCATTTTCGCATTTAAGCCAGATAAAACGACTTCCTCTTGGTTGGCAATGCCGAAGTTTTTAAGCAGATCCAATTTAGCCACGAGACTCTTATCCTTAAAAACTAAGGCACCTCCTTCCACTGTGTTAAACAGCTTCGTCGCATGAAAGCTGAACATAGTCATATCACCGTAACTTCCCACTGGTTTACCATTGATTTCTGCTCCAAATGCATGGGCACCATCATAGATCACTTTCAAGCCATGTTTATCTGCAATCTCTTGTATTCTCAGTACGTTACACGGATTTCCAAATACATGCACCCCCAGTATTGCGCTTGTTTTCTCAGTAATGAGGGCTTCTATTTTTGATACGTCGATTGTTAGCGTGTCAGGTTCAATATCACAAAATACAGGAGTCAGCCCATTCCAATCAAGAGCCTGTAAAGTTGCAGGGAATGTAAAAGGTGTAGTGATGACTTCACCAGTTAAATGTAGGGATTTTACCCCTAATAGCAGAGCCATCGTACCGTTCGTAAAAAGCGAAAGATGATCTGTTACCAGGTAGTCCATTAATTTTTCTTGTAACTCTTTATGTTGCAGTCCATTATTTGTAACCCATTTGCAATCCCATATCTCACGCATTCTTTCATTCACAAGATGTAAATCAGGGAGTAAGGGCCTTGTGACAAAGATCGGCTCATCAAAAGAATCAACCATATACATTCCACCTCTTCATAACTAATTATCTGCTGTCTTCAATAAACACTTCTATACTGCGGGAAATAGCTGTCGTTTGACGTAATAAATTGTTTCTTTTCGTCTAATAAAAGTTTATAAACTCTTGGATTCAATATATTTTTACCGATATAATAGTCGAATATATTATGATTTGAAAAGGAAGTTTTATATCTATAAAGTCCATCATCATCTTCATAACCGCCGCCTAGATGAAGTAACGTACATCCTTTTTCCTTTGATAATTCGATCATAAAATCGAAAAGTAGATTATTGGGTTTCATGGATAAGTATTTTTCATCAGAGCCGCCTAGATGGTAATGTGCAAAATGGCTGCCAGTAAAAAGAATGGTAGCGGCTATGACTTGATCACCGTAATAGACAAACAATAGATGCGACTTAGAAATAGGGGTATCCAGTAATTGCTGTCTAATAACATCTATAGGAAAATAATAGAAAGACGTGGATTTAAGTCGGTTCATCGTGACATTGTATAGGTCGAAAAAGGTCTGAATGTTTTCAGGACTTTTCTCCACTTCTTTATACGTAAGCCCATTCTGACGTGCTTTTTTTATATTCCTTTTATTCATGCCGCTATATTTGGAACGGATCGTCCCCAAATCTTCTGATAAATCCACCGCTGTAGTTTTCCGGATGAATTGTAAACCGCAATACCCCTCCATCGCCAATGCATTTTTCAATAGAGGATGAAATGTGATCACTTCAGATACAATGCCTTCTTTCTTGCAGTACATAAAGAACTCTCTTCTAAAGTCATCTAAAATTGCTTGATCTCCTAAAATTACTGGTCCCCCATATCCATATGGTGTAATAATATCGAATACGTTCAATCCTAAAGCTGATTCTATTTCCCTTTTAATGATTGGATACACAACAATGCCTAAATCACTTTCAAAATAAATTAACTTTGCGTTTCCATTTTGCAGTTCTGCACTGGAACTGCAGTACTCAAAGGAATAATACACATCCGTAATGCTAATTTTTCCAAGAACGTCATTCCATTCATCCCGGGTTTCTAAAACTTCTAATTTCACTCTACTTTTCCCCTTACTGTACAGTCTTTAGTAGATATACACGTTTTCATTTATAAAATCAGTCAACTTCTCACGTTTTCTAACCAAACGATATGAATCTTCTTCTTTCGCAATAATGGGCGGCCGTTCTTTAATAAAGGCGGGAGCAAAAACGATTGTATAGGCGCCTACATTACTAAATATTAAAAAATCATTAGGTTTCGGAATCTCGCCTATTTGATCAGTGAGTAAATAATCTTTCTCCATACATGTATATCCAACTACGTTAAACTTTCCTTGCTTATAACACTGAGCATCTCTTTTCACATGTTTTAGAGGTAAATTCCTGTTGTGCATGGCTGGTTTGATATTATGAACGCTGCCTTCAACAAGAACTAATGACTCATCCGCAAACTTTTTCACATCAATTACTTTACAAAAAAACTTAAATGTATCTGCAACCAGTGCAACTCCTGGCTCTATAATCAACATGGGATCTTTCTTGAAATTCTTTTTTTCTTTATTTACAATCGAACAAATGACTTCAGCGTACTCTTCAAATGTCGGTGCATCCTTTATGTTCATTGTTTTAGGCACGCGTCCAAAAAAACCACCGCCGACATCTACATACTCAAGTGTTTCTGATAAATATTGTTTTGCAAGATTGCATAAAGTTTGTGTAATTTTCTTATAAATGGTCAAGCTCCTTATTCTTGTCGAGAAGTGTCCGTGCAAGCCGACGACCTTTACATTCGGTATCGACGTTAATTCATCGATCGCAGTTTCAACATCACCATTCTCAAGGAAAAAACCAAATCTACTTCTTTCAAAACCATCAAGCAACGGTGTTTCTCCATTAATTGTTAGATCAAAATTCACACGGATTCCAATTTTATGGTTTTTATCCTTATTTGCTGCAGCATACTCTTTTACTAATTCAATTTCATAAAATGAATCTAAATTTAAAATACTATTACCTTCCAGAGCCAATGCGATGTCATCGTAAGATTTTAATGGGCCGTTAAAAATGATTTTATTTGGTTCAACTCCTATTTTTAAAGCCAAGTCATATTCCACCCTAGATACGACTTCTGAATAGGCTCCCATCTCGGATAATTTCTTAATTAATGCAGGTAAATAATTGGTTTTATAGGAATATCCAATAATAAAATTATGGTATCTGCTCTTAAATGCCGAAAACATTTCTGAATAATTGTCTTCTAATTTATTCACGTTAAATAGATAGAAAAAATCTCCATACTTTCTTTCTAACATACTTATTTTTTCAGACTTTCTTGCTAGTTGAAGCGTATTCATTTTATTAGCCCCTTCTGGTTTTTGATAGGCGAATTCATCTATCGAAACTTGTATTCGCAAATGGTATGTTGACCTAAATCCTTAGCTGACAACTTGAACGTCAATGTATCGGTCCATATGATCCATCTTGTTTTTCATTTCATTTAAGTCGCTGAATTTGAATAAGTAAATTCCAATAATTTTATCCAACCCATCAAATACATCCACTTCATCCCCATATGCCTTATACATATACTTTTTAATAATATTTTCTTTAATCTTTTCATTGGAATCTATATTCAGTAATCTACCTCTTTCATACGAACGCAGGTAATACGTAGAAAAATATTGATTCGTTAGGTTTTCCGTAAAGTGATAATCCTTATTGTTCACGGCCATTTCAACTGACAGCCCGACAAGATCGACGCCCGTTGCTTTTCTAAGCAGGGACGATACCATGTTTCCACCATTTCTCGCATTTATTTCAATGATATATGGCCGTTCATTTTCACCAAATATGACGTCTATATTCATAGCACCAAACTTAATCCCCAATAGATCAATAATCTTTTGAATTTCCTGCCTCACCAGTACAATTCTTTCATTTTCTATAATTGTCGGATAACTATTACCCAATGGAATACATGGATTGTTCACCACATCTCGATGACCATTAATGATTCCGAAAAACTTTATCTCTCCATTTATGACGACAATATCTCCGCCGATCATACATTCATGGGTCATTTCGATATATTCTTCAATAATGACCACCTTTATTCTTGAATTTGAAAGGGCATTTTCAAAAGCTTGTTCAATTTCATCCATGCAATCTATACGCACAATTCCCCTGCTTCCCGATGAATCCACCGGTTTAATAATAAGTGGAAATTGAAAGCCATTTAGTTGACCTTCCGCATCTTTTACGGATGTAAAACTTTTTGATTTCGGATAATTGAATCCGTTATCCTTCAGGAACCTTCTAAATAAACTTTTATTAGATAATAATAGAACAGTCTCAGTTGAATAGAATGGCAAATTCATTTTCTCTCCCACATACGCAGCGGTTTCCAATGCAGCGTTCGGTGCAAAGGCAACAATTCCATCTATTTTTAATTCCTCTGCAATTTCTAAAACACTTTGTTTATCAGTGGTGCTTACACAATAGAACTCATCTGCATGAGATTTCCCTAAATTTCCTTCCAAATAATCACAAAGTATTGTGTAATATCCCTGTTTTTTTGCATATTGGATTGCAGATACCTGGTGTGCATCGCCCCCAAGAAACATAACCTTTTTCAAAAGAATCGCTCTCCATTCATATATTCTCTCTTCATTCGGGACTTTTTTATTGTTAACAAACAATATTGGTTTCTTTGATAGTACAAGTCGATACTACTTTAAAATACCTCGAATTAATTGATAGATCATGTTAAGCTCCCGTACTTTCATGATTTTACAAACCACGATATAAAAGACGATACCCATACTTATTTGACAGATTAATTTAATTAAATAATTATCGGGTAATGCGTTTCCAGTAAAATAGACTGCAATCCCCATACTGAGTGAAATTAAGAATAGCGGAAAAATATCTTTTAATTGATTTTTGGCAGAATAATCAATTTCTTTTGCAGAAAAGTACGTATTTATATACAAGGAAGTGTATGAATTTATCACAGCCGCCCAAACCAATCCCATGATTCCGAGTTGAAATAGTAAAGACAATCCAATCAGAATGGTCAAGACAACGCACTTGACGACTTCAATCAGTAAAAACAAGTCGGATCTACCCTTAACTTGAAGGATATTCAAATTCAATGCGTGAAGCGGATATAACATACCTGCCAAACAGAATAATTGAAAGTAAGTAACTGACGGAAGCCATTTTTCTCCTAGTACCAAACCAAATAATGGGTACGCAATTACCGCCAAACCTACCATAAGGGGAAAATTCACAAATGCCGCTAACCGGATAATTTTTCTGAATCCTGACTTCAACATCTTTTCATCGTCCTGGATTTTGCTCAGAACCGGGTACGAGACACGTTGAACCGTTGTCGACAATAACTCTGAGGCCGTGTCGCTAAGCTTGACGGCATTTGAATAATAGCCAAGTTGAGTAGTCGTATACATCCTACCGATAATTACAAAAAACAGGTTATTATAGAATGTATTTAGTAATCCCGACAAAAGTAGTTTATAGCCGAAGTTTAAATACTTTTTGAAAGACTGCACATTGAATACAGGAGAAGGAAGCCATCTATTAAACACCCATAATAGAAAGGTCTGAAAAAACTGCATTCCTAGCGTATTAAAGACGAGACTCCAAACACCAAACCCATTCAGGGCAAGGACGATTGTTATGGCCCCAGAAGTAGTAAATGCGATGACATTGATCTTTGCAATCGTTTTGAAATTTACATTCTTTACAAGCATGACGCGTTGTACAATTCCCAATGCATTTGCGATCAGTACGAGTGAAAGCGTCCGCAGGATTCCAATCAATTGTGGTTCCCCATAAAAAGCACTAATAGCAGGCGATGAAATAAATAAGAGTCCGTATATGGTGATCGCAATACATAAATTGAAATAAAAAACTGTAGAATAGTCGGCCTGACTGGTATTTTGATCACGAATTAACGCTTGAGAAAAACCACTATCAACAATTGAATTAGATATTGCAATCACGATGATGATCATTCCAATTACACCGAAATGTTCCGGTAATAATAATCGAAGAAGTATGAGTTGAATTACAAACTGTAACCCGTGATTCACAACTACATCCACAGAGCTCCAGAATAAACCTGAAATCGTTTTATTCTTTAATCCGTTTGAATCATCCATTAGCCTACCCCTAATTGAATAACTTGATATTTAAAAAATAATTTTTCATTTGGGCTAACATACCGTATGATTTCGGAAAACTATTAAATGCTATTAATTTCGCTTTCCTTTTTATACTTAAACTTTTAACATGCTCTTCATAGCGATTATTTTTTGGTTCATTTGTTATTCCACTACCGATGTAGATGGCGTATCGTTTCTCGTGGATCACTCGTTCGACTGAATCGTTGTATTTAAAATTTGTATACCTATTGAACGCAGTTAGTATCTGAATATCACCTTCATTTACTACCATCATTCTTTCTTTTAAATCGGAACTGGAATTCAACCGTGTCGTCCAAGAACCCTTTACTCCAACTCTATAAGCTGACATACATTCATTCATATAGTAAGCATATCCCGAGCTCGTGAGTAATAACTGCAGCGGATAATCACCAACATGTGATGTCCTAAGATAGTCAGGAAAGTCTTGCATTACTGACTTTGGGTAAACCAATGATGCAGTTGGGCAAAACCCACCACCGCCAATAATAATATCTTCCATAGGACTTACCTGATCTCGCTTGTAGGGTTTTATTTTCATACCAGTAGACTTTTTTGGTACTTTTACAATATCTGCTTCATGGAAACACATCGTACAACGTGGATTCTTCTCTAAATAACCCACTTGCTTTTGTAATTTATACGGGTCAGTCCAATAATCATCGCCTTCACAAATGGCAATGTATTTTCCTTTACTTAATTCAAGTATTCTATCAGCATTTTTAGCAGCCCCTACGTTTTCCTCTGATGTAACCAACTTGATTAGCTCTGGATATTTAGCAATATATTGCTCAACAATCCTTTTAGTATTATCTGTGCTACAATCTTCCCCGATCAGAATCTCATATTCAAAGTCAGTCTTCTGCGATAAAAATCCTTCGATTGCATCCGCTATATACTCTTCATGGTTATAGGTGATGCAATTGATGCTTACTAAAACACTCACTTCCCCACTCCTGACTGTAAATTGTTAATGCCCCATTTTAGTGGCCCCTTATCAGTAAGTAATCGCTTTTGGATTGACGATGCTCTCACTTAATTTTTGCGGTTGCCCTAATAAGGAATACATGCTTTTTTTGTATGCCTCGACACCAGGTTGGTTGAACGGATTCACACCCAAAATATGACTGCTGATCGCACAGGAGAATTGAAAGAAATAAACGAGGTAGCCGAAAGAAAATGGGCAAATCTCAGGCACTTTTATGACTAAATTTGGCACGTCGCCTTTCATATGTGCTTCCATCGTCCCCTGCAATGCTTTTTCATTAATAAAACTGATGGTTTTGCCACTTAAGTAATTTAAACCATCATGATTTTTCACTTCTGTTTCCATTGCTAGTTCTTTCTCCGATTTCTCTATTTGGATGATTGTTTCGAAGAGATCACGTCTTCCTTCTTGTATATACTGTCCAATGGAATGTAGATCCGTGGAGTACATTGCGGCGGTAGGAAATATACCTAAGCCGTCTTTCCCTTCACTTTCCGCAAATAACTGTTTCCACCACTCCGAAAAATAGTGAAACTTCGGTTCAAAACTTGCAAGTATTTCGATGGTTTTCCCTTTGTTGTATAAAATGTTACGGACGGCTGCATATTGGTATGCTGGATTTCTATATATGTCTCTTACATCAAGCTCCATTTTTGCGGTGTTGGCACCTTCCAATACTTGATCAATGCATATTCCGCTAACTGCCATTGGAAATAGTCCCACAGATGTTAAGACGGAGAATCGGCCACCTATATTTTCCGGAATGCCGAATGTCTTATAGCCTTCTTCCATTGCCGCCGCGTTCAATGTTCCTTTCTGATTATCCGTAGTTAAATAAATTCTGGATTTTGCTTCTTCTTCACCATACTTTTCAATGAGAAGTTTTTTGAATATCCTAAACCCGATAGCAGTTTCCAATGAAGAACCGGATTTGGAAACTACATTAATCGAAAAGTCTTTATCTTTGATTAGATCTATCAAATCCGAAATATACGTTGAACTTAAGTTCGTCCCTACGTAAAATACTTGTGGAGCGAGACGTGTCTCTTGTGTTAAGCAATTCTGAAAGCTATGATTCAGCAGTTCAATTCCTGCACGGGTTCCTAGGTAAGAACCCCCGATCCCTATGACGAGTAAGACGTCACTGTTTTCTCTAACACTAGCTGCTTCAAGTTTGATTTTTTCATACTCTTTATTGTTGTACTGCTCGGGAAGTTGGACCCAGCCTGCCGAACCTTTTTCATCGTCAGAATCTTTCAGAAGCTTTGTATGAATACTATTGATAATATCCTGCAAAAATCCCATTTCGAAGTTCCCGAAAAAAGGAGCAGCATTTGAATAATCTAAGGTAATATAGTCCACTTTTCTTACTCCTTTCTTATCAGGAGAACCCGTTTAAATGATTAATTCCTTTTTAAATTCCAAAAGGTCCGCTTTTTGAATTTCAAAGTTCAATGCTTTTGAATAATATTGAATGGTTTCTTGCAGTCCCTTAGCTAGTGAATACCGTGGATGCCAATTAAACTCGTTAATAGCCTTTCTATTATCCAACATACTATTTAGAACCTCGCCTATTCTGACACCTTGATATGTTGGTTTTATATCCGTCCTCCCCAACACTACAGAGACTTGATAAAATAATTCTTCAATTGTTGTTTCTGTACAAGAACTAATATTGAATACTCCTTTTGCATCCCCAACTAAAGCTAAACAACAAGCTGCTGCGATGTCCTTCACATAAATAAAGTCTCTTGTTTGGTTACCACCGTATATATTTATTTTTTTATCAGCTAATAATCGATCGATAAATATGGAAATGACACCTGCTTCACCGTTTGCATTCTGCCTTGGACCATACACATTTGAAAACCTTAATATACAGCTATCCAAACCATTAAATGTACTGTAGTGCTGTATATATTTTTCTGCTGAATATTTCGAAAGCGCATAAAATGATGATGCGTGAATTGGATGGTTCTCATCCACCGGCAGATAAGACGGTTCACCGTATACCGCTGCAGTGGAGGCAAATAAAAACTTTTTCACTCTATATCTCTTTGATAGTTGAAGAATGTTGACCGTTCCAGCAGTATTAGTAAAAAAGTCTAAATACGGATCATTCATCGATACCATAACAGAGGCTTGCGCAGCTAAATGAATAACATAATCCGGTTGTTCTTGTTCAAATATTGATTCTACTTTCGAATCATTAATATCCATTCGGAATAGCTTTATATTTTCCGGAAGATTTTCAAGATATCCTGTCACGCAATTATCAAGTACGATAACTTCAAATTGATCATTCAATAATTCTTCCACGACATGCGAGCCAATGAACCCTGCGCCCCCAGTTACTAATACTTTCAAAAGATGACCTCCCTTGCTTTTATTTTTATAATATTTCTTTAAAGTTATCTTCTACAATACATTTTCACTTAAGCAATCGGATTCTTTACCACTCAGGTAACATTTATCTGTGCTATCAAAACTTAATTGGTTTAATGGCATGGAAAAACGTACCATTCCGGACATGTTTCGCGTTATCCAGCAAATAGTTCAGATATTCGTGTGAGAACTTTTTCCTCAAATACCTATGGGTTATTTCAGAAAAGAAGTGATCTTCCTCAAATACTTCATCGGATGAAACAAAGTGCACCAAATTATGCTTACAGAGTTTATTGACAAATTTCCGGATCACCTTACCCTTTTTCCCGATAAGACTCGCTTCATCAATTTGCACCAGTGCGCCTTTCGCAACAAGTGTATACAATTTATTAGGATTCGATCTTAAATCGCTGTTTACTTCCGCATTCACAATGATTGGGATATATCCAAGTAACTGAATTTCATAAAAAGTAGTAGAAGCAGAACTCGGAACTTCGTGATGAGGGAATTTAATGAACATATATTTCTCATTGGTAGCAACAGGCAGTAGATTTATCTTGATCCTCTTCACCAAGTTACAATAATCTTGTATTTCATTGCCTATTTCCAGATGCACCTTTTCTCCAATAGGCAATCGATTTTTTACTTTGAATAAAGTCTGATCACTTAATTCTATGACCATCCCCATCCCCCTCATATATTAGTAGTCAATACTTATGACAAATGTATTTCCCATCAATTTGGCTGACTTGATAGGCAAGTGCACATTTCACTCATTATCCCTGTATCCCATGATCAACACAGCTTCCTTTAAAATGTTAATTTCTCTCTGCAATCGCTGATTATCTTCACGTAGATTAAACAATTCCATTTCTTCATAGAAATCATTATCTTGAAGACTTGCCGCCGCACCGCGTGCATTTGTCCATTTTTCGTTGTTTGAAATAACTGAGGCATACTTTAGCAAGATTTCTTTTCTAGATATTCCATTCCTATAAGGAAGCGTAATTTGCATTTTGTGTTCCTCTGCAAACTTATTTTTTTCGTGAGTCATTGTCACATCTCCCCACATTTCATTCTTCTACTTGTTCTACATACTTTACAATTTCGTTTATGTTTTAGTGTTTACGATCATCTGTGTTGTTTTCCGAAACATTCGGATTAAAAAAAATATGCCCAAGGGGTATATTTAAATAGTCCGATACTTTTTGCATCGTTTTGGCACTTGGCAAATACGATCCTGTTTCAATTCTAGAGAGAGCTGCGCGACTAATATCAAGATGTTTCGACATCTCTTCTTGTGTTACACCTTGAATTTTACGATATTTTTTAATATTATTTTCAAGCACTAGATTAGTAACTCCTTCCTATAATTTGTTCGGTGTTACAACACATATTATACTCTTTTGTTTTTTTTGTCAACACATTTATGTTATTATTAATGTGTTGATCATTTGGTTAAGTTACTATGACTTTCCAATAGTTATCGCAACACATAACGTAAACACACTGATATACGGTATTACATTTTGAATATGCATCAAGAAAACGACAATCTTTATCAGATTGTTTATGAACTTCTCCCTAATAAATATAGTATCTTAGCGCAATATAGTTTATTATTTAGGTATATACTACTTACAGTATAGCAATTATATATCGCAACCCTACGTGCAGGGTTGCACAAAAATTAAAATTTATATATTATTAGAACTCAAATATTGAAGATGGACGTGAATACAAGTGAATAAATTCGGAGAGCAGATTCGCCAGTTTCGAAAAAGCAAAAAACTAACTTTAAGAGCTTTAGCTGAAATGTCAAACTTGAGTTACTCATTTATCGCTTCTTTAGAAAAAGGACGCTATAATCCCTCAAGAGAATCCATCTATTCTATTGCAAAACCATTAGGTGCAGATGTAAATGAACTATTAATGCTCGCGGGATTTCTTCCAGATCAACACGATACAAATGAAAATCAGCAATCAAAACATAGCGAATTTACTTCTTCTAGTGAAACGTTTGAGCTAGAAGATATTATGAAGTTACAAGTAACCTTTGAAGGAAAAAGAGTTAAAGAAGCGGATAAAATAGCACTTCTTGCATTTTTGCAAACAATAGCTGGAATGAAAAGTTCTGAATGATATTATGTATTATTTCCATAAAAAACAGCTAATTAATTAAAAATAGTATCAATAAAGAGTCTTGATTTTATTTAAAAACATATAATATGAAAAGTTTTATTGTTTTTATTCATAAACTTACAATTCAGCTTTTTTCTTCATTCAATTTTGTATTTTAAAAATCCATTTCCCAACTACGACTGCCTGAACCATAATGAAAAATGGAGTATTTATTTGTCTTGATTTTTAATTTGTTTGTCAGTTGTACACTACAAGCGAATTTTTAAGCTAAAGGTTTGGGGGTGTAGAAGAATGGCTGGAAGTACTGATAAGAAGAAAAGGAAATGGTTTTGGATTCTTTGCGGGATTGGCATCATTGTTGCTACTGTACTTATTTATGGAGTAATGCTCTACATAGAATTAACGAGGACAGTCCAAGAAATACATGAACCGATTAAGCGAGAACCGCAAGTCAAACGCACTGAAGCGATTGCTTTGAACGAACTGAATCCTTTTTCAGTATTGGTTCTTGGTGTAGACGAACGTGCGGGGGATGCGGGGAGATCTGATACCATGATTGTCCTGACAATAAATCCAAGACTTAATGGAATGAAGATGGTCAGTATTCCCAGGGACACTTATACTGAGATTATCGGAAAAGATATAAAAGATAAAATCAACCATGCTTTTTCTTTTGGCGGTATTGAAATGGCCATGGACAGTGTTGAGAACTTTTTAGATATCCCCATTGATTATGTAGTACAAGTAAATATGGAAAGCTTTAAAGATATTGTCGATGCGGTCGGCGGTATAAAAATAAAGAATACCTTAGACTTTGAAATCGAAGGTCATCATTTTCCGGTAGGAGACTTATCAATGAATGGCGCAGATGCCCTTGCATTTGTCAGGATGAGATACGACGATCCGAACGGTGACTTTGGTCGACAGGATCGACAGAAATACGTCATTCAGGAGGTGCTGAAAAAAGGGGCTTCCTTAAAAAGCCTGGTAAACTATCGAAACATTTTCAGTTCAATTGAAAACAACGTACGTACAAATATGACTTTCGAAGATATGAAAGAATTACAAGCAAATTATAAAGAGACAGTGAATCACATAGACCAACTGGTTTTTAAAGACGGTGAGGGAATGAAAATCAATGGTGTTTGGTATTATGTTATGAATGACACAGAGTTAGAAACAATGAGGAATGAATTAAAAGTTCATTTGGAGCTATAAACAGATCTGATGAATGATTCCATCTATCCAAACCAAAATCATTTTTTGTTTACGAGAAAGAATATCAAAAGACCAGTTAGCTCTGGCCTTGCCCTATTGAACCATCTTTATAAAATCCAATATAGACGCAAAAAAGTCTTCCAATCGATTTTACTCGATTAGAAGACTTTTTGATTCATTACTTACTTTTTCACATCAACAATACGGCCTTCAATTGCAGGTGAAACTGTTCCAAGATTTTTCATGTGATCACGCAGGTTCACCCAGTCATCAAGCCCAAGATCTTTAACACGGCCTTTATCATATGCATCGCCAAGAACTTTGAAACCGTCCCCTCCACGTGCTGTAAAAGCATTTGTCGTCACTACATACTCTTTATCCATGTCGATGTCAACGAACTCACCGTTGATTTTCACTTTCATGGACTGAACACGATTGCCAACTTCTTTACTGCTGTCAAATGTCATCTTCATACCGGACATGTGAAGGAATCCGCCCTCTTCAATCGGAGAATTTCTAACACTGTGCTCCAGAGTATTTTTAATTTCAGCACCTGTCAGCGTAACAAGAGATAATGTATTTCCGAAAGGCAGTACTTCCATTACTTCGCCAATCGTGACAGGCCCTTTATTTATGCTGTTACGAATTCCTCCTCCGTTTTGAAGAGCAATTACAGTTTTCGGATCATATTCTTTTGCTTTTGCCAGCATTCCGTCAGTAATCAGGTTACCTAGTGCTGTTTCATTCGCACGGACGCTCGGCCCTGGATTATCTTCACCGCGGTGTCTCGGGTTGGGCAGATCAACTGTCAGATTTGCTCCGAATTCCTGTCCGAAAGTTTCCTCGATTTTTCCAGAGAACTTTTTAAGTACTTCAGCAGCTTCCGGATCTTCCGCCTTGTCGCTTAATTTGATCAATTCACCGGCATGTCCTGTGATTACGCCATTTTCGTCAAACTCCACGTCTATTGTTCCCAGATGAGTTAAATACTGATCAGCCTGAACAATAATCGTAGGATCTTTCTTTACTCCGTTAGAATCCTTATCCACAACTACCGGTTTAGATAATTTCGTATGCGAATGACCGCCGACAATAATATCTATGCCCTTGACGGATGCTGCCAGCAGTAAATCATTCCCTACAGACGGATCACTGTCGAAACCGATGTGATTCACTGAAATGATTTTGTTGACTCCCTGGCTTTCAAAGTACGCTACCGCTTTCTCGGCCGACTCTTTATAATCCAAAAACTTAACTGCTTTTGGGCTGGAGACGAATTCTGTACTTTCAGTAGTTAAACCGAAGATTCCTACTTTCTCGCCGTTCACTTCTTTTATAAGCCCTTTATGAATTTCTCCTAAGGCAGGAGTACTTGTAAACTCTGTCTCACTTACGATGTCTTTTAGCATAGGATCTTTAGAGAAATCAATATTTGTTCCAATCACAGGGAAATTAGCGCCTTTCACAAAGTTCGCCAGTGCCTGATGACCATTTTCGCTGTCGCCTAGATCAAATTCATGATTACCAAACACCATCGCGTCAAGACCCATCAAATTCATGAGTGCCATATCAGCTTGTCCTTCAAACTCCGTGAAATACAGTGTTCCAGAGAATGCGTCACCACCATGAAGAAGCAGGGCTTCTGGTTTTTCTTTTCGGATTTCTTTAATAGCGGTAATAGCTTTCGGCATTTCCGCAACGCGCGCGTGTGAATCATTCATATGCATCAGAGATAATGTAAAACCTGTCTCTTGGGGTTGTTCCGGCTTCTCAGGAGTCACTAACTGATTAGCACGATGAATAAATGATGCAAATGCCCCACGCGTTACCGGTTCATTAGGTCTGTAATCTTTTAACTGGTCGGTTAGTCCAAGGTTTGCTAAAATTTGTACACCTTTTTTGTGTGACTCGCCCACATTGGATAAGTTGATAGTAACTTTCTCACCAGAATCATATTGATCGAGATTCAATGCATTGACCAATACAGATGCCATTTGCTGTCTAGTTAAGGCTTGAGTAGGATTAAAGTTCCCTTTTTCATCACCTTTAAATACATTTGCATGTGTAAGCGTCGCCATCTCTTTTGCATAATAGCTGTTAGCTGTTAGATCTTTATACTGTTTTAAGACATCAGCCACATTAGACGGCTCCTGAAAATCACCCATTTTTGCCAAAATTAACGCTGCATGGCGGCGCTCAATTGAATTACCGGGCTTGAACTGACTTTCCGAATATCCACGAATAACATTTTGATCTGTTAAGGCTTTAATTGCTTCATAGTGCGTATTGTCTTTCGCTACGTCTTTATACCACTGTTCTACAGCTCCTACAGAAGCACCTGCAAGTACTACTGCACCTGCAACTACAAATGTCGAGCCAAACCTGCGTACATTTTTACTTTTCATATACGACTACCCCCTTAAAATAGTAATTAATTAAACTTAAATACTAAAATTTCAGAATCTACCTAAGTATAGTTAGAGAGCCGAAATATGTCAAGACAGTGATGTGATAATTGTCACAAATCAAATGGGGATTGGCAGTGCTTTTTACTGCTTTAAAAGAATTGTCTTTAAAACATGTGCTTGACAGCTTATTTATTATGCAGTCTGGGATTTGCGCTGCAGATGGGACGCTTTCCGCGGGCACGGCCTTAGCCGCTTCCCTCGCTTCGCTCAGTCCAGGGTCTTCGGCTCGCGCTGTTCCCGCAGGAGTCGCCCATCTTCCGCTCCAATCCTACCCGATAACATATAGTAAATTAGAATCCAGTCCTCAAATTTTGTAACATTTGTACGCAATAAATTATATGAAATCAGGAACAGATTTCAGTGAATTACCCCTTTAGAGACAATAGGATGTTTTCAGTTTGTATAAGTATAATTAACTGCTGCGTATATTAATATAATACTATTTTTTACTTTTTAAGTAATATCGTAGTTTTAAAGCTGGATTAATGGTAGAATAAGGACAAGTTTTGTAAAATAATATCAAATTAGGGTTTTCCACGGTTTATTAACCGTGTTTATTTTTACAGAAGACATGGGAATATCTCACTAAGTTGTAGATGTGAGACAAATTAATCAAAGGGGGATTTTAAATGGGAGAATTCTTGGCTGTGGTTGGAGCATTTACATTTCTAATCGGTCTAGTCATGTTAATCATTGCTATCATTAGAAAAAAACCTAAAAAGAAAGTGGGCATTGCTACGGGTGTTGGCTTCGTGATTATCATGATTGCAGGCTCAATACTTCCACCACCAGAAGAAACTGCTACCAGCAAAGAAAAGGTGGCTGTGGATAGCCAAAAAGAAAGTGGCGAAAAGAAAGAAAAAGCTTCAAAAGACGAGGAAGCAAAAAAAGTGGCTGCTGATAAAGCGGACGCGGAAAAGAAGAAACAAGCTGCCGAGAAAAAGAAGAAAGAACAACTCAATGTAAAAGGCACTGTAAAAGCAACTTCTGAAAAAGGAAAGATAAAAGTTGCTATTGATACCAATATACCCGATGGGAGTTTATTAGAAGTATCTTTGATAGACGGTAACTTGAATCATAAAAGTGGCTTCGTAAAAGTGAAAGATGGCATTGCGGAAACTTCATTCGATATTCCTTCTGATTGGAAACCAGCTCACTTTGCAGCGAACGCTATGTTCCGTTTCAATTTGGACGAACATCCGCAGCCTGAAGATATCAAAAATATCTATGGAGAAACAGGTAACAAAATGACCGGGGACCTTGCTTCCGAAAATCAACTAGGTGGTAAGAATGCTGTTTTCGAAACAGTCACTGTACCCTATCCTTCTGAAGAAGCAGTTAAGACTGAACAAGATAAATCTTTTAATCAGGCAATTGCTGAAATGAAAGAATTGGGTGGTGGAATCATTCTGGATGTTACGCCAAGGCAAGGCAATTGGGATATCGTCAACGTGGTAATAAGTGATGCCTGGTACTACTCACCCGATCATGAAAAAGAAAGGTTCGTAGATCAAATTGGGGAATTGGTGATGAACCTAGTGAACAACTCTGGTAAATACGAGGATCTAGTTTCTGTATATTTCGTAGATAGCTATGGATCCGATCTAGCAACACCAAAAATATTAGGCGGTTGGAAACTCAAGAAATAAGGTTGTGATTTCATGCAGCTTAGACAATACACAGATTACTGGGAGGAACGGGCCAACAAGGTCCTCTCCCATTTTCATTATACATACCCGGACGAAATCGATATGTACGACATCTGCTGGCGCTACGGCACCCGCATACTGCCACTGGACAAGCCGTTCACCGAGCCGTTAATCCAGGAAGACACGTTCTCATCATCTTAAAGCCTTCTCCCTGCCCGGTAAGCGCGGCAGACGCGGCACGATCTTTCTGAAAGAAGGACTGGATGCCATCGAGAAGAAACTGCTGATCGCGGAGGAGTTCTGTCACTTGTACGCCCATCACCAGACACAACTCAGCGCTGATCAATACGCCATCGACAAATGCGAGAACTAGGCTAAACGAATGGCCGCCTACCTCCTCATGCCAGTACGGTTCATAGAAGAAGTATACATCACCACCTTCGACCAGCCGGTTGTCATTTCAGAAGTGGCTGACTATTTTTTAGTCAGCCACGAGTTCGCAGCTTATCGACTTGAGTTGATATTCAGGCACCGAGTGGATGGGTTTGCCGCGGCTGGAGAGAAGTTGGGGACTTTGGAGTGGATTGATATTTAAAAGGACATACAATCCTTTATCGTAAAAAATACCTTTTTATTGAGGAGAGATACGAAATGACAATTAATAAATATCTTGACTTATCAGATCAACAAATAGAAAATTTAGCTCAACTTATGTCACTCGCGAAAAATTCTCACTTTAAAACAATAAACGAAAATTACAACAATATAATTCGGGGAAGAACGCTTATTGATAAGCAAAATCAAACTTTGCACTCTCTTATGAATCAAGAGATTAACTTTGAGTTTTTTAGAATTTGGATCACGAAGTTATTGTTAGATCAGTATAATGATATTTACATATTCGAACCTTCAAAAAAAGAGATAAATACTATTCGTATCAAAGCTGAGATGAAATTAGAAAAACTTAAAAAGAAACAAAAATTTATCTTCGACTTTAATAGTGATAATTTGAAAGGTATTGAGCTTATTCATGTCGAAGAAAGCGATCAAGAAATATTTTTCTCTTTTATAGCTCCTATATTTAAACTAGATAGTACTGTAACTCCTCCGGTAAATGAAAAATCGATATATTTCTTTTATGTATGGTATAATAAAAAGTTAAAACACTTTGTAATATCTCTTCCCTCAATTTCTAATATTGTTTCTTTCAATGGGACTAATATTAAAAGAAACGACTTCGATTGTATAGTTGGAATAATACAGAGATTTTTCTTTTCATCGTATGTTAAGATCGATTTCGAAAAAACTGAATGGATTTTAGAAGCTTTACAAAAAATCACAAAAGAGTTTTATCATCATAACAATGATATAATTGATAAAAAACTGGATATACTTGAAACAGAGAATCTTAATTCCGTTGCTGACACTATTCAAAAATTGGATTCTTCTTTTAATGATGATCTTACAAAAGCCCGAATTAAAAAAGCGTTAATGGATCTTCTGGAAAGTGAATTTATCATTCATTATGGACATAATATTAATAAAGACAGGAACTTTGAAGTGTTTTTACACGAAGCAATTAAAGGCGAAGTCAATTATACTGCACATAATAAAGCAAATTCATTTAGTTTTTTAGATTCAAGAGATATTATAAAAAAAATTCTATACAACTCCAATAATTCATCTATTGGTTTGATCTTTAATTTTGAGGAGAAACAATACCCATTTAAAGTCTTTAGAATGAACAATTATTTTGCTTTAAAATCTTTATCAAATAAAACGACGAGCAAGGAGGTTGTGGATAATGTACTATGTAAGCTTGTTGAATATCGTACAAGACCTAAAGCTGCAACTCCCGGTAAAAAAATTGCAAAAGATGAATAGATTGCTTTGTGAAACTTTACCGGATAGTACATTATCCCCTTCTTACTTATCTTTCGAAACAGATATTGACATTGAAATTATGAATAAGTTGCTAACCAGGTTAGCAAATGCAAACTTTATAGTACCTCAAATAGTGATTGATTGCTGTAATACAGACGAAGACATGATTCACCGATTTACTTTTGTCAGTCAAAGAGCTTTAATTGATTTTATTAAAAAAAATAATAGAGTATGTCCAGAATGCCTTTCGGAATTTGATTTCGATAATGGAATAGTCTTTTTTAAAACAAAGCCCATGTACAAAGAAGGTATATGATTATGGTAAATGGTGTAAAACTAAATGATTATGTAGATAACTCAGATGATAATACTGTTTGGTCTCCCATTACGTCTGAGGAAGATAAGAAAGAATTTTCTTATCATATCGAGGAAGTAAAAAGAGCATTTGAGTCAGGGACAAAAAAAGAAAAAGGGGATTCATTAGAAACTTTAATGACTTTTATTTTTGAAAGATTATCTTGTGCAATAGTAGAGCATGATGTTTTGATTAGTGATAATCAAATCGATCACCTAATCGATTTTATAGAAGGCCTTACTCCGACTTTTATTAAAGATCATTTTGGTTTGAGAATAATTGGAGAGTCAAAGAATCATGCTGAATCTATATCTGGACGAGAAGTAACAAATTTAAGTGATCTTTTGGAATTTAGAGAAGCAAAAAGCGGAATATTTTCATCAGTTAAATCCTTCTCTAAAAGAGGTAAAAGCTTTTGGACTTACGGAGAAGGTACGAGAAGGAAAATCTTCCTTAGAAAAAGACAAACAATTATAGGATTTAGTTTAAAAGAATTAGAGTCTTTAACAGAAAATAATTTTTATACTATGTTGAAAACTAAATTTGGTTGTCTGAGTGATGAAATAAATGATAACCTAAGTGACGTTGATGATAGCGTACCATATCCAGACAAACTCTATAAGTCTTTAGAACAGTTATATAAACTAGGAATATTAGATACTGACGCCTATTTAAAATCAAAGAAAAATATTAACGATAAATACGGGCCTAACACATTAATCTAATTCAATTATAAATTATTACTCACCAGAATGGTGAGTTTTCTTTAAATCTAATAAGAACATATATTCTTACAAAGGAGTGATGACAAATGAGAACTGCCATATACATCCGCGTATCCACCAAACTCCAAGAAGACCGCTACAGCCTAAACGCTCAGACAACCGAGCTGACAAGCTATGCTCAATCACAAAACTGGCACATCGTCGATATCTTTAAAGACGTAGACAGCGGAACTAAGCTGAACAAAGATGGCTTAGAAGCTATGCTCGACCAGGTAGAAGACGGAAAGATTGATGTAGTCCTCTGCATCGAACAGGACCGCCTCTCCCGTCTAGATACAATTAAGTGGGAGTACATAAAAGGCGTACTACGTGAGAACCATGTGAAAATTGCAGAGCCTGGCAGCGTGGTGGACTTGGCCAATGAGGATGATGAGTTCATATCAAATTTGAAGAATTTGCTTGCCCAGCGTTCCCGACGTGACCTACTACGTAAGATGATGCGCGGGAAACGGCAGAAGACCCGGGAAGGCAAAGTGTGGGGCAAGCAGCCGGAAGAGTATCATTATAACAAGGACACCGAGGAAATCACGGTGAATGAGGAACGGTCCTGGCTGATCCCCTACATCGACGATCTGTACATTGAGAAGCGTCTGGGCGCGACGACAATTGCTAGAGAGTTGAACAAAGTTAGCAAGACGGCTGAAAGTAAACGCTGGACGAGCCAGCAGGTACTCAGCAAGCTAAAGAACCCCGCCTATCATGGTGTGCTGCAGAAGTCGTTCATCAACGGCGAAACAATTACTGTACCCGTGTCTATCCCCTGCTGCGCACTGAGCTGATGTATGCCCGGATCCAGAATGAATTGAATCGGCGGTATCGGCGCAACCAGCAGATCCCCATTTCCTCCGGGACGTGACGATCATCTGCGCATCATGCCAAAAAGAAATCAGCGTGAAGAAACAATACACATACAATAAAGATAAATCGCAAAGATATGGCCTATATGTACTTACACACACGAATAACGAGACGCATAAGGCATGCCAGGTAAAGCCGTGCATCAATGATAAACGCATCAAGCATCGTATCGCCCAGGCTGTGAAAGATATCTTGACTGATACCGAAAAGATTGCCGACTATATCGATTCTGATTTCGATGAGGCTGAGCTTGCACGTCTGGATGCTGATGTGAAGCGATTGGAGAAAATAAAGTCCGATATGCACGGTAAGATGGACAAGCTGCTGGATCTCTATCTGGATGATAAATAGTCAAAAGAAAAGTTAGATGAACGTCATAGTCTATTGGAGAAACAGGCACAGCAAATACAGAATGATTTGAAGGAACGGAAACGAAAGAGGAATTTAATTCAGAAAGATAAGTTGAATTTTGATACAGTTGCAGAGTTTTTCCGAGTGGCCAGCCGTTTTGAAGAACTGCTCGATCCCATTGATCAGCAGAAATTGATAGGGAGTCTGTTTCCTTCTGCTACTTTACAGGATGATCTTTTGATCTTGCACGCCCTTCTCCCGCAGGAAGTAAATGTGGATGTGAAGATTCGGAATGAATCGAAATATGAAGAAGCAAAGGAACGGGAAATGTTAGAGAATGCTCGAGAGCGTCATGTTCTTGCGCAGAAGACCCTGACGGAGCATCGAGGATAGTCACTTGAAGCGCTTAGCAAAATTATTGGAAGCCAGCCTTCTACATTGAAACGGGACCAGGAACGATTTGGTCCGTTCAAACATTTAGCACCGAACAAACAATGTCCTGACTTGAAGAAACAGCGAGTTATCGTATTGCAGAATGAATTGCGAAAAAACCCGAATATAAGTGGTCGGCAATTGGAAAAACATACAGGAATAAATCGCAAGATGATTTATAAACTAATGAAAGAAGAGGAGTTGAAGCGCTGACCGCCTCGACTCCCCTCTTTTTATTTGACCAAATCTCTTAGAAGCTGTTCAGCATTCAACTTATTTTGTGTCTGCCCTGCTTCCTGTGCTCCGATACAGATCGGACAGCCAATTTCACAGCGGCAATCATTAATATGCTCAGCAGTCATGCTTAGTAGCTCATTCCAACGGTTAAAGATATTCTCACTCAGACCGATGCCGCCCGGGTAGCTGTCATAAATGTAGAATGTCGGTTTCTGGGTATGTGTAGCCTTCACCTGCGGAACGACATGGATGTCACTTCGGTCACACTTCACGAATAGAGGAATAAGTGACTGGATGGCATAAGCTGCCGAACTCATGGCATCTGTTAGGCTGGACTTCTCCCAACCTTCCGGAAGATCGAATGCAAGCCAAGTACCATTCGTATGCAGTTCCTCAGCCGGTAACGATATTGGACCCGAACCGATATTGTCGTGACTATTTCCAAACTTAATCTTCTTAAATATCGTCGGAATCGCCAGCACCGCCAAATCGCCGTATGCCCATGTCCGATCTTCTGTATCGATTCTCTTATCCTCACTGATTACTTTCAATTCCACTGCAAGATTCGCATCAGTGAAATAATCAACGTCGACTACTGTGACATACGCCTTCTTTTCTTCCCAATCCAGTTTCTCCACTTGATACTGCGTTCCTTGATGCAAATAAATCGCTTCTTCATGCAGCAGTGTCATTGCACTGAAGCGATCCATCTCCCCAATCACACGGGTCTCTTTCGGAAACGACTGATCGATGATAATGACATTTTCCTGAGAAGCAGAACGCAGGCTTATCTCCCCTGCCGGAAAACGATCGGTCATCCAGTGCCATTTATCCGAAGTTTGCAGCAATACGCCTTCGCTCTGCAGGAATGCCAACAACTCCTGTACTTCAAATTCGCCGTACGTTTCCGTTGAACTGAATGGCAATTCGAATGAAGCGCACTTTAGATGATCCATTAAAATCAGCATATTATCTGGATGAATATGAATCTCTTCCGGCTGCTGACCTAACAGATAAGAAGGATGCTTGATAATGTATTGATCGAGCGGCATGGACTGCGCAACGTAAATTATGAGTGCATCTTCCTGGCGTCTACCCGCTCTTCCTGCCTGCTGTAATGCACTTGCAATATTTCCCGGGTAGCCCGTCATAATACAGGCTTGCAACTGCCCAATATCAATTCCAAGTTCCAGTGCGTTCGTGCTGACGACTGTTCGGATATTACCGTTTTTCAGGCCACTTTCAATTTTTCTGCGTTCAGATGGTAAATAACCGCCGCGGTAGCCCATCACCGTTTCATCAAACAACTTCTTTTTCGTCAGTTCCTTCATATAAGTAACGAGCATTTCCACACGGACACGGCTGCGAGCGAAAATGATGGTCTGGATATGCTCCTGATACAAAAACGCGCCAAGATCACGGACTTCCAGCACTGCACTTCTGCGTATACCAAATACATCATGTACAATCGGCGGATTATAGAATACGAAATGCTTTTTACCACGCGGTGCACCGTTTTTGTCAATGAGCACCATCTCTTTATTCGTTAGATTCTCAGCTAATTCTTTTGCATTGGAAATCGTCGCAGAAGTGCAGATGAAAATCGGATCGCTTCCGTAAAACCGGCAGATCCGTTGCAGTCTCCGCATAACGTGCGCGACATGACTGCCAAACACACCTTTATACGTGTGAAGTTCGTCGACTACGATATACTTCAGATTTTCGAACAATGAAATCCACTTTGTATGATGCGGCAATATAGCTGAATGCAGCATATCTGGATTTGTCAGAATGATATGTCCTGATTTCCGGACTTTTGAACGCAGTCCGGGCGCAGTATCACCGTCGTACGTATGGCTCAAAATCTTCTCTCCGCTCGCTTCGATCAGATTATGCAAATCCGCCAATTGATCCTGCGCCAAAGCTTTTGTCGGGAACAGGTACAGCGCTCGTGATGACGAGTTGTCCAAAATGGACTGCAATACCGGCAGATGATAACAAAGTGATTTTCCCGATGCCGTCGGTGTAATTGCAGTAATGGAATGACCTTCACGCACCGCGTCAAATGCCTGGCGCTGATGGCTGTAAAGTTGTGTAATCCCCTTATCAGCCAACGCCTGTCGTATGGAAGGGTGTAGCACAGGAGGGAAATCTGCAACTATGGCTTCCTGCTCTTTCTGTGTCTCAATATATGAAATGTTCGGTCCGAAACGCGAATCATTAAACATTTGCTGAATCAGATCAGGAATATTTAACTTAGTCATTCGGCTGATCCTTTCCTTTTTCACTTGCCAATGCGGTTAAGACGGTCTGTAGTGTGTAACGAGCTGCGTTGATAGAGAGGATAAAACGCTTTTTGCCTGTCGCTTTGTAAAAAGACTGGACGACAAACTGCGTCATGGCATCTTTCGTCGAATCAATTTGGACAGCATGTACATATTTCGGCTTTGCTTTTTGTATCCACTCTTTCATTTCAATAGCCCAGCCCGCAATTGCTTGGTGACTGATGTCTGCGTATGGTTTCACCTCTTCAAAAAACTCCGGGTCATGATCTGTTTCTCTCATTGTATAAAAACGCTCTTCACATTCATCACAAATGGCGAGCAGTTTATTTGTTTCATCTAATAGACTCATTGGGATAACTCCTTCTTCATTTCGTCACTGTCTTCATTTTATCAGAAAAGCCTGCACCTCTCCACTTTCTGCGAACAAACATTCCAAAATAGCCAATGAACCTGTCCATGTCGGTCGTGTGAAACTTTCTTTTTAGTAACTCGTCAAATAACGTGTATGGTATGATTGAGCGTACGAGGTGGTCAATTTGGCGATTCGTTATCCAAACGGAAAAAAATATACTCCGTCCGTACCTGCAAATAAAAAGAAATCCTATGACTATTCTTTCAGTAATCGGGGTAAGTCATTAGAGGATGAGTTAAACGATACAAATGAATATTACCTGGCTCACAGTCTGGCCGTGATCCATAAAAAACCTGTGCCGATACAAGTAGTCAATGTCAGGTACCCTTCAAGGAGTGCTGCGGTCATTACAGAAGCCTATTTCCGTACCCCTTCCACTACAGATTATAATGGCGTGTGGAATGGTTTTTACATGGATTTTGAAGCGAAAGAGACGAAAAACAAAACTTCTCTGCCGCTGCAAAATATTCATTTGCATCAAGTAGAACATATGAAACAAGTAATCGAACAATCAGGGTTGGCTTTTTTTATTATTCATTTTAGCTTACTTGATCGCTATTTCTTATTGCCGTTTGATGTGTTTCTCCCCTTGTGGAATCGAATGGAAGACGGCGGAAGAAAGTCGATTACGCTTGATGAAATTGAAGAACGTTCAATTGAAATCGAGACCGGTTACCAACCCAGGTTGGATTATTTACAGGCTGTTCAACAATGGATTCAGCAAAAAAGACTAGATATAGATAGTGAAAGGCAGGAAGAAAAATGAGTGACAATATAAACTCAAGGACGGCAAGAAGAAAGCAGCAGGAGAAGCAGCAGAAAAAGAAGCCGCGCAAAAATTCACCAAAAGGTATTTTCAAAAAAGTCATTATGGGAATCTTTCTTTTGGGACTCGCTGTATTGGTCGGCGGTGCATCGCTGTTTGCCTTTTATGCAAGCTCGGCTCCAGATTTAGATGAAGAATTACTGAAAGATCCATTGACATCCAATTTCATGGACAAAAATGGAGAAATCTTCCTGAAATTTGGTGCGGAAAAACGAGATTATGTACCGTATGATGAAATTCCTCAGCAAATGAAAGACGCCATTCTGGCCACGGAAGACGTACGTTTCTTCGAGCATGGCGGCATGGATTTTTATCGTTTAGGCGGCGCAGTGCTCGGTAACTTGCGGGGAGGGTTTGGATCTCAAGGTGCTTCCACTCTGACACAACAAGTTATTAAGAACTCTTTCCTTAATAAAGAGAAGACTCTGAAACGGAAAGCTCAGGAAGCATGGCTTGCTTTTAAATTAGAAAGAGAATACTCAAAAGAAGAAATTTTTGAAATGTATTTCAATAAAGTGCTGATGTCCGGGAATCGCTACGGTTTCGGTACGGGTGCCAGCTACTTCTTCGGCAAAAAACTGAATGAGCTGGAATTGCCCGAAATGGCAATGCTTGCGGGAATGCCTCAGTATCCAAACGGCTATAATCCTTTTAAACATCCAGAACGTGCAGAAAAGCGACGCAATATCGTTCTGACACTTATGCAAAGACATGAAAAGATTACAAAAAATGAAATGGAAGCAGCAAAGAAAGTGCCGGTTACATCTACTCTCTTAGCAGAGGAAGAACGGGATTCGAATGGCAAATATCCGGCCTATGTGGATGCGGTGCTTGATGAACTTGAAGCAGCGGGATACTCTGATTTATTAGCAGAAGGCATCACGGTGCATACTTCATTGGACCCTAAAGTGCAGGAAACAGTTGAAGCGGCAATAGACGATCCAAGTTATTACGAATCAGAAGAAATGCAGGCTGGTATGACAGTACTTGATACGCAGACAAGTGCCATCGTCGCAATTGGTGGCGGTCGAGAGTATGCCGGACGAAATATGAACTTCGCAGAGCAGAAGCGGGCGCCTGGATCAAGTATCAAACCAATTCTTTCCTACGGTCCAGCCATTGAATATATGGACTGGTCTACAGGACAAAAAGTTGTTGATGAACCTTATAAATATAAGGGCTCAAATAAGTCGATCAATAACGCGGACGGTCGTTTCCTCGGCACACTGACTATGCGTGAAGCACTGTATTATTCCCGTAATATTCCAGCTGTCAAAGCTTTTGAGGAAGTTGGAGCAAAAAAAGCGGAAGGATTCGCTTCTGGACTCGGACTCACATACAAAGACATCAGTTCGTCTAACGCATTAGGCGGCGGCGACGAATTCTCCACTATTCAAATGGCTGGTGCGTATGCAGCGTTTGGTAACGGCGGAATTTATACAAAACCGCATGCTGTATCGAAAATTACGATGCGTGACGGCAAGACGGAGAAAAATCTGCGTCCTGATCCTGTAACGGCAATGAAAGATTCCACAGCCTATATGATTACCGATGTACTGCGTGAAGTGCTTTCATCTAAAGGTACAGCACCAAATGCAGCGATCAGCGGATTGGACATTGCCGGCAAAACCGGTACAACCAATTATTCTGCTAAAACGATGAAAAAACATAATATGAAGAGTACAGATGTACCGGATACCTGGTTCACCGGTTACACAACAGAATATACAATTTCTACATGGGGCGGTTATGCAGACTATGTGACGCCTATCTCTACCTACGATAAAGGCCGTCATGTACCGCAGAAATTATTCCGTACAGTCATGGGCAGTATCGCGAATAATCCAGGACAATTTAAACAGCCTGACTCAGTAGAAGAAGCAACAATTGTCAAAGGCAGTGACCCGATTGTTTTGGCAAGTTCATTCTCGTCAGGCGCAGTGAGCTCTGAGTTATTTGTTAAAGGTACTTTGCCTACTCAGCAAGAAATACCTGAAACAATTACAATACCGAGTCCAACCGATTTGACTGCTCAATTTGATGCAAACAATAATACGGTAGGACTGCAGTGGAATTATGATGTTGCGGATGAATTCGATGATCTCGGCGACCCTCAGTTCAGTGTAAATGTCTCAGTTGACGGAGGCGGGATGCAAAACATCACGACTACTTCTGATGAACAGGCTGTGTTCTCTGGTGTGGAAGTAGGGAAAAGCTATACATTCTCCGTCAGCGCCAGTATGGGTGGTTACACGAGCGGTGCTACTACGGTTACATTATCCATTGAAGGCGCGGATGACCAGGAGATAGAACAGCCAGATCAGGACGATCAAGACGATAATGGCAATAATGATCAAAATAATGGCGATGAGGATGATGATCAGAATCAGAATGACAATTCCGATCAAGACAACTCCAATAATCAAGGTCAGGGTCAAGATAATCAAAACAACCAAGGCAATGAAAACGGACAAAATAATCAAGGCAACCAGAATAACCAAGGACAAGGAAATCAAGGTGGTCAAGGTCAAGGTCAAGGTCAAGGTCAAGGTCAAGGCCAGGGCCAGGGACAAGGAAATAGCCCGAGCATTTCGACCCCTAACTCGTCTAAGTCTAACAACAACTAAAGAAAGAGGATGTTCGGAAAGTCATTTTCAGCTGACTTTTCTGACATCCTCTTCATTTTTTCCTTTAGAATAAAGAAAGGCGCGGTGAAATGCTGGCTTGGCTCGTTCGTTGGGGAGATTCGTGCGGTGTAGCTTTACTAATGCTCGGTTCAGGCTTGTTTTGGCGCGCCAAGTTAGACCTTTGGTGCGGTACACCGGAGTATTGGTTCGTTCCCCTGCCTATCAGCTTCTATTCAACTAAAAAAAGACTGACCAAGAAGACAGATTATCTCCTAGTTCAGTCCTAACTTTATTTCTGCACTCGCAGTCGAGCAGCCTTCTTTTTAACTTCCTCATAAAGCATCGTTAATTGTATCAGCGCATAGTGACTCGTGTTCTGAAGCTTAATGAAATCTATTCGTTCCTGATAGTTATTCGGCTCCAGTACATAGTGCATCTTGCCCGTAAACTTGTTTTCTTCCATTCCACTGCTTTCAATCAGCTGCTCAAGCGGCTCAATTGCCGACTGAAGTAATTCCAGTCTTTCCGGTGTATGTGAAGCATAAGCGGTTTGGAGATCAGGTCTCAGCCTGTCCCATTCTGCTAATAGATGTTGCACTGAGTCTTTTAGTTCCTGTTGGTTCATTTTGCTTTCATCCTTTTCTGGCCCTCTCTGCATAAATGAAGCAGCGGACATTCAGGACAATTCGGATTTTGCGCTTTACAATGATAGCGGCCAAAGAAAATCACCTGATGATGTGTCTGTGTCCACTTTTCCATCGGAGTCCAACGCATGATTTTTTCTTCCACATCAATCGGACGGTCTTTCCATCGGTTCATGCCCAGGCGCTTGGCGACGCGTTCCACATGTGTATCGACAGCCAATGCCGGTACGCCAAACGCGTTTGAGACAACTACATTCGCTGTTTTGCGTCCGACACCCGGCAATGTCATCATGACATCACGGCTCGCCGGCACTTCCCCTTCATAGTCTTCGATCAATAGTTCACTCAATGCTTTAATATTCTTTGATTTATTGCGCCATAGTCCGATGGAACGTATATCCTGCTGCAGCTCCTCTATAGACACCAGTACATAATCTTCTGGCCCTTTATACTTCTGAAACAGATCAGCAGTGACACGGTTCACCAGGACATCTGTACATTGAGCAGACAACAATGTTGCAATCAGTAACTCAAACGGATTTTTATGAACAAGTTCACAATGAGCATCCGGGAACATCTCGTCGAAAGTTTGCAGGCAGACTTGCCATTGTGTTTTTGTCAGCATAGTATCTCCTATTCCCGTTCCTCTAGCCAATTATAGAAAGGTACGCGTTTAACCGGATTTTCTGGCGTCTGATTAGCAGCGACAGCTGCAACAGGGCGAAAAGCCTGTGTCTGTCTTTCTACGTCTTTCATCGTTTTGACGTTTTTCTTTTTCCATTCAAATAAAATCCGGTCAATGTACCGCAAGCTCATTTTCTGAGCTAACACTGCTTCTCTTAATGCGGCTCGTATAATTTCAGCTGTGTGGCCATCTTTATCGATCCACATCGCAATGGTTTCACATTCCATCGGGGATAAAAACCGTCCAAATTCCTGTTCAAACAACGTATAGACTTCCCCTTCTTCATTCTTACTTTGCTTCTCCTGCTTCTCGGCTTCCTGCTTCACAAGAAGCTCTGTGAGACGATTCCATAAAGGCATAAGCGAAAAACGTTCATGAAGCACTGCTCTTTCATCCGTGCTCTGTTCAATAGCGAATAATCCTTTTTGCATGAGCCGCTGCAGACTCTCCGTGATTTCTTTTTCGCTAAGTTGCATGCGGCTGGCAATATCTACAGGGGTGGGAAAATGATTTCCAACGCCTTGAAACGACAAAATCTGCAATACAACCATGGCATCACTGTCTGAAATTAACAGTTGTCTGTAATGTTGAAAAAAGAGCTGGGAAATAGATACATTTCCCTGCTCAATCCAAATTTTCAGCCGTTCATCTTGCTGCATAATTGAAACTTCCTCTCATCAGCAAATGACTATTTGCTTCTGTACTTTCCAAGGGATGCGGTCAGGCTTTCCAATGATCTTTCACAAACTGTGCGATGCGATCGACACCTTTTTCCAGTTGGTCGATCGATGTTGCGTATGATAAACGGATTGTTGTATCGGATCCGAAACCTGATCCCGGAATAACCGCTACTTTTGCTTCCGTTAATAACGCACTTGCAAAATCATCCACTGAATCATATCCTGTATTCTTCATCGCTTCGCCTACGTCCGGCAAGAAGTAGAAAGCACCTTCAGGCTTCAATACATGAAATCCTGGGATCGCCGCAAGCTTCGGATAAATTTGATTCATTCTTGATTCGAAATCTTTACGCATCACTTCTACTGCATCCTGAGGTCCGTTATACGCCTCAAGTGCCGCATATTGTGAAGTTGTCGCAGGATTAGATGTAGAGTGACTTGCTAAGTTTGTCATCGCGCCGACTACTTCTGCATCACCTGCAATATAGCCAATCCGCCAGCCAGTCATCGAGTGTGACTTCGATACGCCGTTAATAATGAGCGTACGCTCTTTTGCGTCATCTGACAATTGTGCAATCGACACATGTTCTTTACCGTCATAGACAAGTTTTTCATAAATTTCATCTGAAATGATCCAAATATCTTTTTCACGGCACACATCTGCAATGGCCTGTAATTCTTCTTTTGTATAAATCATTCCTGTTGGGTTGCCCGGTGAATTGATGATTAACGCTTTGGTCTTCTCTGTCGCAGCTTCGCCAATCTGTTTAGCTGTGACTTTAAATTGTTCAGCTGCCGTTCCCTCAATAAATACCGGTACGCCTTCTGCCAATTTCACCTGTTCAGGATAACTGACCCAGTATGGAGACGGAATGATAATTTCATCCCCTTTGTCTAGCAGCACTTGAAACAGTGTGAACAAAACGTGCTTTGCTCCTATGCCAACCAATACTTCTTTACGGTCGTAAGTCAATCCCTGATCTCTCTTCAATTTGTCAATTATCGCATCTTTTAATACCGGAAGTCCGCCGGATGGAGTATATTTTGTCTTGCCATCTTTCATCGATTGATAAGCTGCACCCAAAATGTTTTCAGGTGTGTTGTAGTCCGGCTCGCCTGCTCCCAAACCAACTACATCGATGCCCGATGCTTTCATTTCTTTAGCTTTCGCTGTAATCGCTAATGTTGTAGATGGTGCTAACGTTTGTACTCTTGATGCTAATTGTTTTCTCAAATTGTCCGCTCCCCTTTAATCCTAATTCCACTCTCATCTATAAATTCATAATTCGCTTACGCCACTCGCCATCCTCAAAGTTCAGATAGACATAATTCAAGCTTTCATCTTCACCCACATATGCCACTTCCCAGAGTAAATTCTCTTTTTCCAGCCCGAGTGATGAATGAAGAATTTTCTTGACCTTGTCTTCTTTTTTCACGATGTCTGCGGCTTTTTGCTCTGTAATACCTTTTTTGGGCGAAACACTGCGGATGACTTTTCCTGCCTGCTCATCCACTAAAATTATTTTGTCCTTTCCTTCTCCATCTATTCCGTAAACAGAAACCAATGAAGTAGTGCCATGATACACATCCGCACGATCGACTGTCGCAAGCTTTCCTTCCTGACGCGCAATATCAATTGCAGCATCCCGTGAAGAAGCAAATGGCTTTTCCGCCTGATAGAAGACAATAATCGTAATCGTGACAAAAAGGGTTAGTAAAAAAACGGATAAAAATTTAATCCAATTGACCATATGCAGCCCTTCCTATCGAATAAAACTTGATTTTTGATAATTCTTTTTCCTAATTTCAGGAAGTAAAAAGTATCCAGTGCCTGTCGAGACTAAACCGCGCCTTCCGCTTTTACTTTATCCAGCTGCAAGCACCTAGAGGCTCGGGTCATAAGTCAAAGTTGCTGTGCGACAAAGAACGCCGCTTCGCAACTTCGCCTTATGCCTGCCGCCTCTGAACAGGCGCTTTCCGCTTTTACTTCATCAATCATTATAGCAATTTTCGATCTCGTTCACCAGAGTCTCCAAGGATACTTTTTTCACAAAAGATTTTGGCAATGCTTCCAAGAAATTTCTTCCATAGGATTTCGTTTCGATACGCCGATCCAGGATGATAAAGAATCCTTTTTCATCTGACGAGCGAATCAATCTTCCGAAACCTTGGCGGAAACGAAGTATTGCTTCCGGCAGGCCAAGATGCGTGAAGGCGTTTTTCCTATCTTCCTGTAAAAGGGCAGCACGTGCTTTATACAGTGGTTCTTCAGGAGAAGTGAATGGGAGGCGGACAATGACGACAGCCGATAATTCGTCGCTCGGTACATCGACGCCTTCCCAAAAACTTGTCGTGCCGAATAAAATGGCTTTCTCTTGCTGTTTAAACGTCTTCAGAAGCTTATGACGACTACCCGAACTGACGCCTTGCGCAATCAACATATAATCTTCTTGAAGCGACCCGCTGTCGAGAATTTCTTCATACGTTTTTTTCAGCATGTCATGTGACAGGAATAAAGCGAAAACACGTCCGTTAATCGCTACTGCTGTCTGAATCAGCGAATCCGCCACTGCTGCAATATATTCATCGTTCGTCACTTGCTGAATATCCGGCATATCTTCCACTATGAAAGTATTTGCACCTGCATAAAAATTATTCGGCGCATCATAAGTATATAGCGGGACTGTGTCGGAAACACCGATTTGATCCAGCACAAACCGTTCGTCCTTACCTGCTGTTAACGTACCTGATGTCCAAATGATTCCTACTTCACCTTCTAGCCGGTCTAGGAAGGAACGAACAACCGGACTAGCATGAATCGGACTTTTTTTAATCCGCAAACTGCCCGGCAGACTTCTGCTATCTTTCTCCATCCATACTGTTGTGTTATTTGTCGCTTCATCCAAGAACAACTCTACCCATTCGCCCGCTTTGATTTTCATTTCATCGAGCCAATAAAGCCACTCATTTACCGCGGCCTGCTCATGCAGTGTCAATTCATTCGGCACTTTTTCTAAAGGAGCAATGTAATTTTCAGCTTGCGAAATATAGTGATTCATTTTTCGCAGGACCGTCCGGAAACTGTCTGACTCTGGCAATTGTTTCTGCAGCGTTTCAACTGTACGTGTCGAACGCTGATTCCCATGCTTCGTACTCGCATTCATTAGCGCGATCATTGACTCATCAAACGCAAGCATGAATTCTTCAAAAGATTGCTGTAATTTTTCAGTAGCGTATTTATGATTAAAATGAAAACGCAATAAGATCTCTTGAATATCAAATAGCAGCTGCCCGTTGCTGAATGAATTCAGCTGACTCATGACGTATTTCCAATTTGTATAGGAAAAGACCTGCTCATGCGTACGAATCGCCGCTTGATATATCTGATGAGCTTCATCTGCAATAAGACCGCCAATTGACTGAAACAATGGATCGTTTCGTTCTTTATCGTTCATCAGCATCGCGTGATTGGTTACGACGATCATCGACTTTCTGCTCCGCGCAACAATACGCGAGTAAAAATCTGCAGCCCGTTCATCTTCTTTCAATAATGTGGAACGCTTTCGAATTCGATCGACAAACAGTTGACCGCCGCCTGAGACATTCACTTCATCGACATCGCCTGTCTGTGTCTCTGTTAGCCAGACGAGCAACTGCATGATTGTCATGGAATCATCATAGACTTCGTCGGTAAAACGCAATAATTCCTCGAATTTCCCCAATGAAATATAATTAGCCATGCCTTTGATGACAGTAGTCGGTATTTGCAATTGCAACGCTTTTTCCAGCTGTTCCACTTCTTCCGCTAACTTATCGACCAGATGATTGGTGTACGTGCTGATGACTACAGGCTTTCTAGTCATAGATGCTTGCAGTACGGCAGGAATTAAATAACCGATTGTTTTGCCTACTCCTGTTGGGATTTCGACAGCCACTTGTTTCTTTTCAGCGAAAGCCTGCCAAGTTAGATCCATCAGTTCAGCCTGGCCTCTTCTAACATGAAACTTCGAGCTGATCATCTGCAGTAACTGTTCTTTTTCTTCATCAGTGGATGGGAAATCCAGCGACGCAGTAGGAAATACCGGTGTTTCTTTCATTTTCAGGAATGGGATTCCTCGAAAGAAAGCAAAATCCCTAGATGTTTCCCTGCCTTGCGCCGCGCGCCGTCCTTCGTAAAATAACGTAGACAGATCTGATTTGAGTGCAAATGAACGCTCGTGAAGACGATCCAGCGTTTCTCTAGGCAGCGTATCGATCTTCGCTATTGCCTGCAATAAGAATTTGGCTGTTGCTTCCGCATCGTCATCTGCCCGGTGTGCTTGATGGAGAGAGATATGCAGTGCTTCGGCAATGTCCTGCAATCGATAGCTCTGCAGCGTAGGATACAGAATCTTCGCAAGCTCTACAGTATCAATCTTTTGTCCATGCCATTTTGCAACTCCGCATCGCTCAAGTTCTTTTTGCAAAAAGGACACGTCAAAGTCGGTATTATGCGCAACAAATACACACCCGGCCAATAAATCTGCTACTTCCTGCGCGATTTCTTCAAATGGGGGTGCGTCTGCTACGTCCTGATCACCGATTGAAGTTAATTGGTGAATGAAGGGCGGAATGGCACGCTGAGGATGCACGTAACGCATATATGTATCGATAATTTGGTTGTTTTCAATGAAGACAATTGCAATCTGTATGATTCGGTCGCCCTTAGAAGGTGAATGACCCGTGGTTTCCAGATCCACAACTGCGTATTTGCTTGTAGACATCCCATCATCCACTTCCTATTTTGGTTTCTCTAGCAAATTGTATCATACTTAGCACGCCTACTCACGTCTTGCCCTCACCAAAAAAGAAACCCATATGCTTTAAAATGGGTTTCTTGGGTTTATACCTTTTAAAGATAATTTGTGGTGATATACGTTTCCCTACATTTCGAGCGGACGCGTTCTGGAGGGCCCGCGGTGAGCTAATCCTCCCAGAGCATTCCTGTTTGGTTAGTGGAGCCCTATTGAAATAGAAAAGTCCCCTTGGTATGATTCGGGGGTGTCAAGGCATCGACTACTTGACCCCTAATAATAACCAAGGAGGACTCACAT
>NZ_JARICI010000004.1 GCF_029257255.1 Sporosarcina sp.
CTCTGAGCGTGCCTGTGTGCAAAATAACCTCTTTTCTTTAAATCAATCGTGTGCTTTGCCTGTTCCAGATCAGTTTCTTCATAATACAAGGCGCTGAAATCGAAATCTGCCTCTGTCTTTGTGACTATGAGGCCCGTGCCATTGTAATCTGTGGCGCTCATCCAGCGTGTTTCCGTTCGGCCATTCGCTTGCGGATGAACGTAATTCGATTCATGATTGTTTGAACAAACATGAATGTTTTAACTTTCACGTTTATTTTGCGCACAGGCACTGTTAATACTTAGAGAATTTTATATCGACGATGATCTGATGAATAAAGTGGCGCCAAAAGATCGTGATATTGCAATGGTTTTTCAAAATTACGCTCTGTATCCACATATGAATTTTTTTGAAAACATGGCATTTGGATTGAAATTGCGTAAGTTTCCTAAAGAAGAAGTAAAAGAACGCGTGAATAATGCAGCCAGTATTCTAGGATTGGAAAACCTTTTAGACCGGAAACCGAAGTTGCTTTCTGGGGGACAGCGGCAACGTGTGGCACTTGGCCGTGCGATTGTACGAAATCCAAAAGTGTTTTTAATGGATGAACCACTTTCCAACCTGGACGCAAAATTACGTGTGCAAATGAGAGCGGAAATTATGAAATTACATCGCAAACTGCAAGCAACGACGATTTATGTTACACACGATCAAACAGAAGCGATGACCATGGCGAGCCGACTCGTCGTCATGAAAGAGGGTGTTGTACAGCAAGTGGGCACACCGAAAGAAGTTTATGACTATCCGAACAATATGTTTGTCGGCAGCTTCATCGGTTCGCCGGGCATGAACTTTATTCATGGAAGGATTCAGGACGGCTATTTTACAGCTGGAGACTACCAGGTGCTTCTGACGGATAAACTAAAGGATGTAGCACAGAAAAAACGGTCTGGTGAATAAAGAAGTAGTGTTAGGTATCCGGCCGGAGGATATGATAAGGACAGCGGAAAAAGTTGAGACGGGCTTGACTTTATCGATGGGAGTAGCAGAGTCAATTGTCTATACTTCTGTTGGAGATCAGTCGTTAACTGCGAGAATTGCAGGAGATGAAACGTTAATGCCTAAATCTGAAATACATTTGCAATTCATTTTAAAAAAAGCGCATCTGTTCGATAAAGAAACAGAGGAGCGTTTTCACTAGAAAACAAAAAGCATCATTTACAACACAAGGAGGATGAAGAAATGGAGAATATTACAAGTGAACTGTTGAATGTAGAAGGAAAGGTAGCCGTAATTACCGGGGGTGCCTCAGGAATTGGTTTCGCGACGGCTCAGCTATTCACAAAAGTGGGAATGAAGGTAGCGATCCTTGATATCAATGAATCACTGGTGAAAGAAAAGGCGAAAGAGCTGGGCGATGGCGGAGCACATGTTATCGGCCTGAAATGTGACGTCTCCAATGAAGAAGATTGTAAAGTAGCGACCTCAGAAATCGTCAAAGCCTTTGACCGCATCGACGTATTATTCAATAATGCGGGTATCATAACACGTAAAACAGTCGTTGAGCATACTTTAGACGAGTGGGATCGAGTAGTCGATGTATCGCTTAAAGGAGTTTTCCTTCTATCTAAGTACGTCATACCGGTCATGGAGAAGTCGGGTGGCGGCAGCATCATCAATACAGGTTCAGGATGGGGACTTAAAGGTGGAGACAATTCGGCGAGCTATTGTGCGGCGAAAGCGGGAGTTGTCAACCTGACACGTGCGATGGCGATTGATCACGGACCGTCTAAGATACGGGTGAACAGTATCAATCCGGGAGATACAGATACGCCGCTATTGCGCGGTGAAGCAAAGCAATTAAATGTAGATGAAGAGGCATTTTTAGCATCATCAGGCGTAGACCGTCCGCTAGCACGTATTGGGACGCCGGATGATATCGCAAAATCTGTGCTTTTCTTGGCTAGCGATTTATCCGGCTGGGTTACAGGTAGTGCATTGGTTGTAGACGGCGGGGGCTTAGCTTAATTACCGAGGGCATGCCTCACCGGACTGCTAACCAGTCGACAGTAGGCAGTCAGAAAAACCAAAGTATTTTCGAAGAGAAGTATAATTCCATTTTATTGGATGCTTCGGAAATGCTTTTTTACTATTTAAATTGGAAAAAGAGTATCGTTTCGTGGGAATGGAGCGATAATCTTGTAGCGAACAGATTTGCATCTTTTGCCTGTATGATATGGAAATCGTTAGATATAGAATGGAGTTGAGTTACAGTGAAGAAAAAATTATTATTGGGGGCGTTTCTTGCGATTCTGGCAAGTGCTTCTTGGGGCTCAATGTATCCAATTGCAGAAGATGCGTTGCTGCATATGGATCCATTTTATTTTGCGTTGGTCAGATATATTCCAATTGCGCTCGTCTTCGCCGGGGCGTTACTGTTGATTGAGGGCAAAAGCGCTTTTCGGTCGGAAGGAAATTTCGGACGTATTTTATTCTTTGGCATTATGGGGTTTACTATTTATAATTTATTTATCTTTTGGGGGCAGAATCTGCTCGGAAGTGAAGGGGTTGTCTTAGCGTCGGTAATGGAGTCGTTGTCACCTGTCATGGCGATTCTGGTAGTATGGCTGATCTATCGACAAAAAATCAATCTCTTTACCGTGATGATTATAGTGGGGGCGTTCTTTGGAGTTCTTTTGGTCATAACGAAAGGGGACTTCAGCTCGCTATTGGCCGCTAACCGCTCGATACCTTTGATCATCCTATTAATATCGGCGGTCGGCTGGGCTTTCTATACGATCGGGGGCAGCCGGTTTCCAGATTGGTCCGCGCTGCGCTATTCCACCCTCAGTGTGATCTACGGCACGCTTGCATCAGCGATTGTGATTGTGGTGCTAAGTGTCGTGGATGTCATTCCGTTACCAGAGTTGAAATCCGTTTTCGAGATCAAGTATCATATTATCTACATGATTTTAGTCCCCGGCCTATTATCGATTATCGTATGGAATCAAGCGGTCGTCTTTTTGAAGCCGATCAATACCATTCTGTTTATCAATGTAGCGCCCATTACAACGATTATTATCCGGGTTTTCCAAGGCCATACGATCAACGTCTTTGAACTGATTGGAGTGGCGATCGTTTGTTTGATGATTGTCATTAATAACGTGTATCAGCGTATAGAAGCAAAGAAATTGAATGTGGCGGAAGAGCAGGATGTGCTTTCACCGACCTCAAAATAGATAGTCGGTGCCTGTGTGCCAAACAAACGTGAAAGTTTAAACATTCATGTTTGTTCGAACAATCATGAATGTTTCTTGCACAGGCACCCTTCCCTTTAAGTGAAGCAGTGAAAACGGTCAGATAAGTTCCGAACAACAAGCCCTCCAGCATTTGTTGGAGGGCTGATTCATTTATTTAGTTAGGTGATCTGACAATTATGCAGCATCATTAGAACAGGCATGTTGAACGTCACCGGCATAGAGCGGCCCATCAGCGAACTGGAGTGTCGATACCAAACCAACAGTTTCCGTGAATGATATTGCGGCTGTCTCCAAGATTATAATCAAGCCACCCTGCACTTATTCCGGTAAACGTATTACCTATTAAGAAATTTGCGGTGCTTTTTCGTTGTCATTGATTCGTTGTTTCACCCAGTCTGGAACGATAATCGACTTTTTCGTTTTACTATCTAAAATAATGAGGGTTGTCCAATTCGATGCAATGACTTCACCCGTAGATTTTCGCTGTATGACGCTTTCCAATGTAAAGGATTTGCTGCCGAAGCGGGATGTGCGCACTTTGATCACTAATTCTTCACGTGCATACGCTTCACTGTGGAATCGGCAATAAATGTCACCAACGACGAACATTAAATCTTCCTCGTAAAACCCTAATTCCTCTAGATAATCCGCGCGACCCTGTTCAAAATACAAACTATAGCTTGTATTATTGACGTGTGTATATAAATCCGTTTCGCAAACCCGTACCTTGGTATATGTTGCAAAGGTGAACTTCTCCAACCATTCTTCTAAATTCGGCTTGATATAGTCTGCACTCATTATTGTGCCTCCTTCGTTAAATGTTGGATCAACCAGTCTGCCGCTTCTTGCTGTGCCTGTTCGAAGGTCCCACCATCGTATAAATCAAAGTGTCCTTTTGGCAGCTTCACTAACTTTTTTGGTTCAGTTATTTTTTCATTAAACACATCAATGGCCGGGTCTGGCGGCGTTACTCCGTCTTCCATCGCCACAATCATTAGCAACGGTGTAGGGGAAATGAGGTCGGCGTTGGATGCGGGAAAATACTCCATATACTTTTCCATTGATTCAAGTGTCAGCCGGTTTTCCCAAGTGGGTGCAATTTTTTTTGCTTTGTTCATAAACCAATTGTACGCTTCGTGATGGGTTTGGGCACAGTTTTGCCCATCTTCGCTAACGACTTTAATATATTCGATTGGTGCACCTTCGTATCGTGCTTGCCGGTATTCAATCAGTTTTTTCGTGTAGGCGTCTAAATTGTCTTTACCCATCTTTTTCTCCATGCCAATACGACCGCGAATTGTCGGAACCTGTGAGACGATTGCCTTTACACGACGGTCGATTGCACCCACTTGCAATACATGGCCTCCGCTATAAGAGCTTCCCCAAATACCGATTTGATCAGAATCAATAAACTCCTGCGACGCCATCCATGAAATCGCATTACGATAGTCTTCAATTTGCATCAACGGATCCATGTGCTGACGATTTTCTCCTTCGCTCTCACCGAAATTCCGGTAGTCAAAGACGAGAACTGCTAAACCCGACTCTGCAAATCTTTTGGCATATCCCGGTAAAAATACTTCTTTTACCAAACTAAATCCATGTGCCATAACTACGGCTGGAAAGGATGTGTTTTCATCTCCATCTGGTCGATATAAAAGCCCCCTGCACGTAATGCCTTCACTTAGGAATGTAATTTTATCTACTTTCATTCAAGTCAACTCTCTTTCTGTAACATTAATTTTTCCAACGTTTTTTTACGTCTTCTCCAAAATCCAAATATGGACGAACGGGTGTCATTTCTTCTATTGTTATATAATCTGCCAATGGTAGCTGGGCTGTGAATACCCGATCTAACTCATCGTGTGAATCTGCATCATAAATTAAAATGACTTCTTTGCTGCCTGCCACTTTATAGGCACTGACAATTTTGTCTGCTTGGAGTGCTTTACTACCGACGGCAATTTCTTTCTCCCATAAAGCCCATAATTCCTCAGGCGATAATTCTTTTTGCTGCACGGAGACACGAATATAAAATAACATATACACTTCCACCTTTCTATTTTCATTTCCATCCTCCTCTACTACATATGCAAGTTTCATACCACATTCAATTTCCGTGTTGGCAAGGGGAGAGAGAAGGAGAACGAAAATTTCTGATTACCTTTCTAATCATTTTTTTGCCTTTTGATTACTTTCGGAATCAAAAAACCTTGCTTTCATTGATTCCTATGCATCTTTCAAATTGGCATGATACTTGCAATATAGATTAGCACACTAGTGAAGGTGCATTTAGGGAGAGTCTTTTATTTGGAGGGATTTGAATGGGGAAAAAAGAAGATGTTTTGAAGGCGCTATCAGACCAAATGGTTTTGCCGGTCATCGCAGCACCGATGTTTCTGGTATCTAATCCGGAGCTGGTCACGGCTTGTTGCAGGAATGGGGTCATTGGTTCTTTTCCTGCACCGAATGCAAGAACGATTGAACAATTAGAAGAGTGGATGATTCAAATTACCACTTCATTAGAAGAACATGCAGGGTCGGGTCAAAAAACAGCTCCTTGGGCACTCAATATGGTTACCCATCGTACGTATAGCCGATTGCCAGAAGAAGTGGAATTAATTTTACGCTATCAGCCGCAAATTGTGATTACGGCGTTAGGAAGTCCATCTACAGTCATTGAAGCTGTGCATAGTTATGGCGGGCTTGTATTTGCCGATGTGAATTCGGTGAAGTTCGCCAAAAAGTCCGCTCAGACAGGGGTTGATGGTCTGATCCTCGTGAGTTCCGGCGCTGGAGGACATACAGGGAATATGAACAGTTTTGCATTCGTGGAAGCAGTTCGACAATTCTTTGATGGCCTTATTATATTGGCGGGAGGAATTTCTACAGGAAACGGAATTCTTGCGGCCCAATCACTTGGCGCAGATTTAGCTTATATGGGAACCTCCTTCATTTCCACGTCAGAAAGTATGGCGCAAGTGGAATATAAAGAAATGGTTGTGGAAGCGGAATTCGATGATATCGTCATGACGGATGCATTTACAGGCGTTCATGCAAATATGCTTCGTCCCAGTATTGAAAAAGCGGGACTTGACCCGGAAAAGTTAAAACCGAAAGCAACTATTAATTTTAGTGATCCTCAAGCCGGTACAAAAGCATGGAAAAATATTTGGTCAGCAGGACACGGCATTGAATCGGTAACAAACATTCAACCGGCTGCCGACATTATTGCGCAGTTGGAAGAACAGTATCAAGAAGCGCAAAAGCGTTTAAGCCAAAAAAACTATTGGAACATGCTAAAGGAGGAAATCAAATGACTAAAATACAGACTGAAATAAATCCTTATTTACAAGATAATTTATATTCACCTACAAAAGAAGAGCTCTTCGTTGAGGAACTGCCGGTCATTGAAGGAGAAATCCCTTTTGATTTCAGCGGTGTGTATGTTCGTAACGGTCCGAATCCAAAGTATGAACCAACGGGCCGCCACCATTGGTTTGATGGAGACGGTATGCTGCATGCGGTCTATTTTAAAGATGGGAAGGTCAGTTACAGAAACCGCTATGTACACACAAAAGGCTATGAGTACGAAGACAAAACAAAGCAATCTGAATGGGTGGGTCTTCGGGATAATATAGCAAAAAATCCTGAATTTGAACCATTGAAAAACACATCCAATACAGATGTTGTCTACCACAATAATAATCTTTTGAGCCTTTGGTATAAGTCAGGGGAACCTTATCGGATTGATGCAAAAACATTGGAAACGGTCGGTGTGGAAAATTTTAATAACCAATTAAAAGTACATGTTTCCGCACATTCGAAAGTAGACGAAAATACAGGCGAATTCATATTCTTCGATTATGGAAATTCCTATCCTTATATGATGTACGGGGTGGTCTCAGCAGACGGAAAAGACGTGCACAGTGTACCAATCGATTTACCTGGCCCGCGTAACCCACACGATATGTGGATAACTGAAAAGTATTCGGTTCTGATGGATTTACCTCTATTTGCGAATACGGAAGCATTGAAAAAGGGACGCTATAAAGTGGAATTTCATCAGAATATTCCCAGCCGTTTCGGTGTTATTCCACGTCATGGGAATTCCAATGAAATTCGCTGGTTTGAGGCAGATCCTTGCTATATTTACCATTCTATTAACGCATGGGAAGATGGCGATGAAATTGTGCTGGTCGGCTGTCGTGTTGATCAGCCTGAGCCGCCCAAACGTTCAACCGAGAGTGACATTGAAAGAATGATGCAGTTCTTACAATTGAATGCAAAGCTCCACTACTGGCGTTTGAATCTAAAGACAGGTGCTGTTAAAGAAGGTGAATTGGATGATATGAATACTGAATTCCCTGTCATCAACTTGCACTATATGGGACGCAAAGGCCGTTATTCTTACAACGTGCATATCGATTCTTCCCATACCTTGAAATTCACGGGATTAGTGAAGTACGACACATGGACCGGCCAATCCCAAAAGTTTCTATTTGATGAGCATTTTTTTGGTTCAGAAGCTGCGTTTGCACCTAAGAAACAGGCACAGTCTGAGGATGAAGGTTATGTGGTTTGTTATACACATAATGAGGTTACGGATAAATCCGAGCTAGTAATTTTAGATGCTCAGCAGTTCGATTTAGGTCCCGTTGCCAGAATTGCACTGCCGCACCGTGTACCTATGGGTTTCCATGCAACTTGGATTTCAGGGGAAAACTTCTTCGGTTCAGAAGTTTAATCCATACAATGAATAGATCAAGCTTTTAAAAACGAGGGGGCGAAAATATGATATTGGCAGATCAAACAAAGATCGATGAGTATACAGCAAAAGGATTTTGGGGAACGGAAACATTATATGAATTATTTCTGAGGAACGTCAAAAATAAACCGAAAGCCCTTGCAGCCGCTGATCCACTAAATAGGGAAGCGATTTGCTCAGGAGTTCCGCTGCAGTACACGTATGAAGAACTCTTAGAGCAAGTTGAAACCCTATCGATTTACTTTCTGAAGAATGGTATTCGCAAAGACGACGTTATCGGCATTCAGTTGCCAAACACGGTTGAAATGCTTCTAACATATTTAGCAATCCTTCGAATCGGTGCTATTGCGACACCGTTTCCTGTTCAGTATAGAAAGCATGAATACAGGAGCCTTTTAAATTTTACAGAAGCAAAAGCCGTAATCACCATGACGAATATTTTAAAGCATCATACTGCACAAGACTTTGTGGATGTAAAACCAGAAGTTTCTTCCTTGGAACATATTTTTGCTTGGGGAGACCATGTGCCTGAAGGTGTGATTTCATTAAATACTATCAACATGTCCGAAAAAGATCGTCAAAAAGCGGAAGAAATCTGCACTGCTACAGAAAATACTGCGAATGATGTGTTTACAATTTGCTGGACATCCGGAACTGAAGGAACACCTAAAGGCGTACCGCGTACGCATAATGAGTGGATCATCTCTTCGTATGCGTCTGTAGATGCCGCTGCATTTACAGAAGACGAGGTTCTGCTGAATACATTCCCGATGGTCAATATGGCCGGAATTGCGGGCATGTTCGTCCCTTGGTTACTTACAAACTGCACATTGATCATGCACCATCCTTTCGATCTACAGACGTTCTTGCGCCAAATTGCTTCAGACCGCGCTACCTATACTTTAGCGCCTCCAGCTTTGCTGAATGGAATGTTGAATAATGAAGAGATCCTAAAAATTGCAGACTTTTCATCGCTGCGGGCAATCGGATCAGGTTCTACTCCGCTATCCCCCTGGATGGTAAAAGGATGGAAAGAAAAATTTGATATCTCCATCATTAATTATTTCGGTTCAAATGAAGGGGCTACATTCATTAGTGACCCGCGTGATATTCCGGATCCGGAACAGCGTGCCAATTACTTTCCGCGTCTAGGAGTAAAAGGGCTGGAATGGACTACCAGAATTGCTCATTACTTTGAAAGTAAGCTGGTAGATGTGGAAACTGGATCCGTAATAACAGAAAGTGATATACCTGGTGAAATGCGTATTAAAGGGGCCAGTGTATTTCCAGGCTATTGGGGACAAGAGGACATCCGTAATGAAGTTTTTGATGAAGAAGGATACTTCTGCACGGGTGATCTATTTGAAATCATTGAAAAAGAAGGAGAGCAGAAGTTTTACCGCTTCGTCGGCAGAACAAAGGAAATCATCATCCGGGGCGGTGTCAATATTAGCCCGGCAGAAGTAGAATATTTACTTCAAACACATCCCAAGGTGGCGGAAGTTTCGATTGTCGGTCTCCCTGATAAACGTATGGGTGAAAAAGCCTGTGCTTGTATCGTTTTAAAAGATCACGATAGTTTGCTGACAATAGAAGAAATAATTCAGTACTTCAAAGACCATGATTATGCGATATATAAAATACCTGAATACGTCTTCTTCCTCGACGAACTGCCTCGTAATCCTGTCGGCAAAATAATGAAGTATCATTTGAAACAGCAGGTGATAAATTCACCAGAACACATAAAATTAGAGGTGTGACCGGAAAAGGAGTGAGAGGGCAGCATGGGTGCCTACATTTATGAAGCAATTCGCACGCCCAGGGGAGCAGGTAAAGCATCTGGCTCTTTAGCATCTGTCCAGCCAATTCAGCTGATTTCCACTTTGTTGCATGCGCTGGAGGAGCGACATTCATTCGATAAAACGTTGATTGAGGACTTTGTTCTTGGATGTGTGACACAGGTAAAAGATCAAGGGGCGGATTTGGCTAAAATCGCTGCAATCTATGCAGGACTGCCGGAATCAGTGAGTGGTGTTACAATTAACCGCTTTTGTGCATCAGGTTTAGATGCTGTCGGTATGGCAGCTGCAAAAGTGCAGGCGGGATTTGAAAATGTTGTGTTGGCAGGAGGTGTGGAGTCCGTTTCCCGCGTACCCATGCTTTCTGATAAAGGTGCATGGTATGCAGATCCAGAGGTAAGTAAAAAAACGGGTTTCGTACAAATGGGTGTTTCAGCTGACGTTATCGCAGCGTTAGAAGGTTTTTCAAGAAGGGAATTGGACGAATATGCAGTAGAATCTCAAAAGCGTTCAGCATATGCAAGAGATAAAGGATATTTTGTATCGTCGATCATTCCTATTTATGATGAGAATCGTAATCTCTTACTAGACCAAGATGAATTAATTCGAGAAAATAGTACAGTAGAAAGTTTAGCTGCACTTACACCTTCCTTCATCAAATATGGGATAGGTGAAGCGGAGGATAAAATTTACGAGGCATTTCCTTCACTTGGTAAAATCGAGCATCTGCATCATCCCGGAAATTCCCCCTCCTTAGCGGATGGCGCTTCGTTAGTAGTCGTCGGCAATAAACAATCTGGAGAGGCGTTGAACATGAAGCCACGTGCAAAAATTATAGGCGTCGCCAATACTTCGGCTAGTCCATATTTGCTGACAGGCGGCCAGGCAGCCTGCAAGAAAGTGCTTGACCAGACGAATTTGAGTTTTGATGATATAGATGTAATTGAGTATAATGAAGCATTTGCAGCGACGGTCTTAAAATTTATCCATGATGAAAGAATCGATCCTTCAAAGGTAAATGTCAATGGCGGCGCTATATCAATGGGCCATGCGCTTGGCGGTACAGGGGGCATGCTGATTGCAACCATTTTAGACGAATTGGAAAGAACTGAAAAAAAGCGGGGGCTGGTCGCCATTAGCGGTGGCGGTGGTGTCGGGACGGCCCTGATTCTCGAACGTGTATAAAATAGCGAAAGGCAGAATGTCTCTTTGGAGAATTCTGCCTTTTTATTTTAATTATTTTACTTTTGAGATAATATAGAATTAACGCTTTGATTCGAAAGCTACTCAATTGGCTAATATGGGGTGATATGGTGGCAGACATCTATAAACAAGCATTTCAGAATAGTTTTGATGGTATATGTGTGTTTAATCCACAAGGCAAGGGTCTTGAAATTAATAAAGCCGCACAGCGCATCACTGGATTTTCGGCTGAAGAGTTTATTGGAGAAACAGCCAAGCAAGCGCTCCAAAAAGGATATATATCAAAATCTATCACGGAAATCATAATCAAAACGAGAAAGCCTGTCACCGAAGTGATTAGCATACGCGGTATCGAAGTTTTAGCAACGGGAAATCCTGTAATTGATGAAAACGGACATCTGAAATATATTATCTTAAATGTACGGGATATTTCTGAGTTGAACAACTTGAAACTGGATGTACTGCTTTCAATTGCGCTGCGTCGAAAAAATGAAAATCTTACAAGTCCGATTTCCTCTAATCCAGCGACTTTTATTCATTCGGACGATGTCATTTCGGTCAGCCCGAAAATAAAAAAAGTTTTTCAATTGGCAGCCCGAATTGCAAAAGTGGATTCTTCCATTCTTATTTTAGGGGATTCAGGTGTTGGAAAGGAAGTTGTAGTCAAATTCATTCACGAAAACAGCTCCAGAGCAACCCGTCCATTCATTAAAATTAATTGTTCGGCGATTCCCCGTGATTTATTGGAATCGGAGTTGTTCGGCTATGAAAAAGGTGCTTTTACAGGCGCCAATCAGCAAGGGAAAGCCGGACTTTTTGAGGTGGCAAACGGCGGCACCCTGTTTTTGGATGAAATCGGTGATATGCCGATGGATTTACAAGTTAAGCTATTGCGGGTTCTGCAAGAATTTGAAATTCGGCGGATTGGTGGAACAAAAGATATCAAAATTGATGTACGCATTGTATCCGCCACAAATAAAAATTTAGAAGAACTCATTTTAAAAGAAGCATTTCGGGAAGATTTATACTATCGTCTTAATATTATCCCGATTCATATCCCGCCTTTGCGTGAGCGTCCGGAAGATATCAAGCAGCTGGCTCATTTATTTCTAAACCGAACAAATCGAAAATATGGGCTTGAACGGTATTTTCAGCCGGGGTTGGTGGAATTGCTCCATCAATATGAGTGGCCCGGAAATATTCGAGAAATGGAAAATATGATTGAGCGGCTCGTCGTCACAGCAGATCAAGACGAAATCAGCTGGAGCAGCCTGCCGTTCATTGTCGATTATCCCGATCTAAGCGAACATTATTCGTTGAAAGCGACTTTGGAGGAAATTGAGAAAAAGATTATTATGGAAAAACTTCAAACGTACCGAACTACGCGCAAATTGGCTCAGGTGCTGGGCATCAGCCAATCAGCAGTTGTGAAGAAAATAAAAAAGTATGGGATTTTGTATGAGGATTGATTTTTTTAGTAATCAGTTCCTGTGTGCCAAACAAACGTGAAAGTTCAAATGGATAGTCGGTGCCTGTGTGCCAAACAAACATGAAAGTTTAAACATTCATGTTTATTCAAACAAACATGAATGTTTCATGCACAGGCACCTTCTCAAAAGGTCAGCCAGATTAAAGCGACAGCCAGAAAAATCATGAAGGAAAATCCGAATAAACAGCCTATCATCTTTATCGACTACTTGCAGATTATCCGGCCTGACGGGAATCCAGGCAACCAAACGCAGAGTATCGGCCAAATCAGTGCAGATCTAAAAAACATGGCCAAGGAGTTCAATTGCCCGGTCGTCGTACTGTCGCAACTATCGAGGGCAGTCGAACAACGCCACGACAAGCGGCCACTCATGAGTGATCTGCGTGACTCGGGAAATATCGAGCAGGATGCAGACGTGGTGGCCTTCCTCTATCGAGATGATTATTACCATAAAAGATCCACACCGAGAGATGAGCTGGAAATTGAAATCACCAAGCACCGCAACGGTCCGACCGGCAGAGTCACCGTGACGTACATCAAAGAAACCGTCGAACTTTGTGATAGCAAACCAACCAGAAGTAAAGGGAGCGAAGCGTAATGAATATCACAGTCGGAGAGTTTTTTGAATTTGCGGTGGAAATGAATATGAGTCTGGTTTCCCACAACATCTACTGGGCGCTCACAAACGGGAAAATCGGGGTACATGACAGCGTGGAAAAATTGAAGAAAGTGAACTCCAATGAAACAGAAGTCCTCCACCTCCATAAAGCCAATCTACTCGGCATCGGCAGGATCAAGCTGTATGCCATCAAAACGAAAACAAAAGACTGGTTCGCCTTCTACTTTGCTGAACACTCACTAGACGTATTCCGTCTCCACGGAGAGAAATTCGGCGAACGCGATGTCCACATCCAAAACGCAGACCGCCTCGTATCGAAAGTCATGGCTTCCGCTGAAAACGGAAAAGAAGAATTCATGTTTGAACGCAAGAAACGCATAGCGGAATTTCCGGCGTATATCGGTCATGCGAAAGCGGGGGAGGCGGTGATGTATCAGGTGTAGGAAAAAGGAGTAATGCGCATAATCTATAAGTGTCTAAGAAAGGCCAGTACACATCAGGTTTAAGATGTACTGGCTACGTTACTTTTTGATAACCAAAAAATACTGCAGTCTTTTTATCGTTCTGTTGCTTCTTTGAACGAGTTAGAAGACCGTCAGACAGGAATAGAATATTTTGAAATGATGATTCGGTGTATATTAAGCACAGCAAAAATTTTAACCGAGAGAGATGTGAAAGAACTATTAAAAGAAGTAGAAACGAACTTTCAAGAAGGGAGCGGAATCGCGATGACGTTAGCTGATATGTGGCGAGAAGAAGGTATGGAAAAAGGTTTAGAGAAAGGTCTAGAAAAAGGAATGCGAACAAGTTTAATCGAAATGATTGACCAAGGATTAATTGCGAAATTCAAGAAAGTTCCACGCGATATAAGCGCTGGAATTCAAGAACTAGATATACCTGTCCTGAAAGCAATCATGCTGAAAATTATGAGCGATGAGGGTTTCAAGAGTGTGGAAGAGGTACGGGAATACCTATAAAAAGATAAATTGTTCGAACCTGGTTGCTGAGTGCAACAGATAATTTAATAACGCAAAAGAAAGCCAGTACACCATTTGATTCGAAGTGTACTGGCTATTTACATAGTTTGAAGAAAGTACATGTGCAAAATGACATCATCGTATGCAGCTTCATTACTGTTAGTGAAAAGAATGCCAGGATCATGATTGTTCTCTGAAAATATTGCCGATAATAAACTACAAGTACTGCCTTTATTCATTACATAGCCATAAAGTCTATTTGGCATCCAAAAGTCGGGTACTGTTAGTTGATGGAGCATTCATTCACTATCTCCATCAAATCAGCAAGCGAACGCTCCACCTCACCCAGATGAAACAGTAAAATCACCACCCGCTGATCCCCCGAACGATAACAAAAAGAATTTGCTGCATGATCCTCAAAAGCCGCACTCCACGGATAAATCATGACGATGCATTCGGCATTATATTTTTGATGGTAGGCGTACATCTGATACATATCCGCCTGAGAAATGCCGAAATTAATGTCTGGTTTGTTCTTCAGAATTTTCCACTTCGTATCCATAACCATACACTGATCTTCCTTCTGCAATACAATATCCGGCTGCAGCTGAAAACGTCGTGGATCATCAAACAGATAAAATCTGCGGTCCTGGGTCCGCAACTTAACAGGCAAATGCCTCAGCTTAAGTTTCAATAGCTGGCTTATATAATTCTCAAACACCTTCTCCATCGGGAACAGGAGCGCAAACGACAGCGTACTTCCTGAAAATACGGTAAAGCTCTTATTATCCAGAAAGACCCTGCACCATCGCAGTGCCTGTCCGTACATCTGGGTGCTCCGGTTATGGTCGATCGAGCGGAACGCCTGCTTGTAGTCCGTTATATCCGCCACCTGAAAATGCTCCAGCAGCTCATTGATCGACTTCCTGTTCTGCGGGTTGGACGACTTGGACCTCGCATTGAGCAAAGCTGCCCTGATCAGCCGGTTTTCCACGCCGTTCACACTCAGCTGATCATACGTAATATAGAACCGTTCTTTATGTGCCAAGTTGTAACGGATATGCTGGGAAATCTGCAGTTTCCCCTTAAAGAACGGCTGATTCCCCTCGACTTCTTCATATGTGCTCTTCAAGCCGCGCTTCACGAGCCATTGCACCTCATCGATGAACATCTTGATGAATATCTCCAACAACGTATCATCCGATAAATCCATATTCGCTTTATTCGCCTTTTTATTCGGAATGTCAGGAAGGCTGCTCAGCATATCGAGCGCAATCCGTTTGACTTCTTCTTCCGAATGCTCTTTTTCAGGCGAATGAATTTTCGGTAGGATCTCGATTTCCGTTCCATCTTTCATCTTCAGCAGCCCGATATAATTCCTCACACGAATGACTTTCCCGATTCCCCTCATGTTCGAAAGCGTCATAAACAGGGAAGTGTCGTCCAGCTCATCCAGCCCGCTGTTTTCAAGTACGAACGTTTCGAGCTGGCCAAACGTAGAAGGATCGAGCGCATGAAATCCCGAGCGGTCAACGGTTTTGCCGCAAGTGAAGGTATCAAACTCTTTTACCGTATAACGATTCTGCATATTATTCATAAATCCCTTTGTATGCTGCAGGCTTAAGAAGTGCTGCTTCCTGTAAGCGGTATATCTTCCTTTCTCCGATATCGATGGAAGAGCCACCGAAGAGTTTGGCCGGATCGACTGTAATCTCCTGAACAAATTGATGTGCAGGGTCTTTATCATGGTCTCCCAGCACGAGCTGGATCATCTGCCAGTCATCGTAAAAGTACTCTTGCAGCAACGGGATGATGGAATGTCTGAATATGTCCGCCAGCTTCTGCATGTCGGGATTCTCCCTCAACGGCATGAAGAACGCATGGCCGATTACATGATCGCGGTCAAAGAGCACTTCAATCCGCTCATTCATCTTGGCAAGCATCGCATCGATCCGGATGGATTCCAAATCGATCGATTGCAGCAACGCTGGTTCAGGCAGCAGTTCGATAAACCGAAACCGGCGTCTCAGTGCGGTATCGAGCTGGGCAATCGAGCGGTCCGCCGTGTTCATCGTGGCCAGAATGGTGACATTGTCAGGCACCCCGAATTCACTTTGGGAGTAGGGGAGCCGTAACTTCATCGCTTCCGGCCGGCCCAGCCGTTTAGACGGCTCGATCAGCGTAATCAGCTCGCCGAAGATCTTCGATATATTTCCGCGATTGATTTCATCTATAATGAATACGAACTGTTCCTGGTTCTTCTGGACCGCATCCGCAGAATTTTTATCGTGCTTCTCCAGAATGCTCATCACATCCTCCAGCGTAATCCGGTGAAGGCGGTACACGGACGCCAGCGTCATCACCGTATTGCCATTCATCCCATAAATGTCCTGGTCAATATCTTTGAGCAGCCAATTGACCTTCCGGCTCCTTCTGTAATCACTTTCTTCCGTCAGCCATTCATAGTCGCCAGTAATGATTCCGACGGCGTCTATCGTGCGCTCGTTCTTCAACGTCAGCACGATATCACCGATCTGCATTTCATTGATGAAATGGGCAATCACCTTCTTACCGCCGGCGCTGCTGTAGTCGGTCGTATCGTCAGGCTCCTCACCGTATAAATCCCACCCGATCCGTATGCTGTTATTGTTGAAGCAGTCCTGTTTCAGATGATGCAATTTGGAGCCTTTCAGGGAAACTTTCCAAATGGACGGGTTCTCGCGAATTCCAAGATGGTTTTGCTCCTGTATGACCGGCGCTTTCGCCCGCTCACAAAATTGCTTGAAGACACCTGCCTTGATCTCATACTCCAATGTCCGCGAACTGTCCTCAATCTCGGATTCCATGATGGGCTTGATCCCTTCAATGAATTCCTCGTAGCCGTAGGATTGATGGAAGGTAGTAAACGCAATGCGCCCATTTTCCCGGTATTCTTCGAATCGTTCACGCACAGTATCATAGCCGCCCTGATCGATTTCCGACTGTACGTCCGAAACATCCTTCTCTTCGACCTTCGCCACTGCCCAGGCCGTCGTACTATAGGTTTTCCCGGTCCCCGGCGGTCCGAACAGGATGATGTTGTCACCGTTGGCGGCAGAATGGACAGCTGGCGGTTTTGTGACAGCAGATGTGCCGCTGTTTTTCCCAGCGCGTTCTTTTAGGAATTTCAGATAGAATTCTGAGCCATAATAAAGTGCCTTGTTTCCCATAAGCTTATTGATAGCTTCGTAATTTGGAGCGTTCTCCATCAAGTCTTTTATGTCCTTGAACTGACCCGGGTTGGATATCGTGTAGAGATCAGGTAGAACCTGCCCGCCGGTATCAAGTTTAGGGGGAGTGTGTGTAAGACTGTTGATATACGAAGAAATCGTACTTTTTTGAAATGGTACATTATTGTTATTGATTTGTTTTCGCATCCATGTTCTGAATTCATCTTTTAGATTTTGGTTTGTCAATGAAAGCTCCCCTTAGTTTTATGTTTTTGTTTGTATTGTCTATTGAGATTTTAACATGATAGGTAGTTTAGTAGGGGAGTTATTATAGTGGAACGTATGTATGCAATATGCTGAATTGAAAAGTGCTAAAGGATGCGTAAGGAGTGTTCAGGACGTTGAGGAGTTTAAGACGTATCCTGTGATGCTGGAGCATGCCGGGGAATTGAGTGAGCTGGAGAAGGGAGTGCTTGCTGAACACAGAGAATGGCTTATTGAAGTGAACCGTACGGGCTTTCTCGCATTTGCAGCCGCAATAGTTCTTCTTCGTCGTAGCGGTTGTTGCGCCACTTTAGCTGGCTGTAGTCAAGTGCCCCCGGCTGCGTGATAGACAGATAGTCGCCTGTCAGGATCTTGATTTCAGCACCGCGCAGGGCAGCTTCCCGCAAAACAGGCAGCACTTCCTTGACGCCCGATTTCATGAGAAAATCTGTCATCCAGTAAATCGTGTCGGCTTCTGCAGTCAGTTTCTTCAAGTCCTCAAGCAAGTTTCGCGTCAGCAGGCGCAGTTTAGTCATCCAGTACTTCTTCTAAATAGATTCTTTCATTAAAAGCTCCGCGTTTCTTGGCTTTCTCTTGACGGACTGTTTCGAGTTCCTCTATCGTGACGCCGTTGAACTGGGCAGCTGCATAGATCAGCTCCAATAGGTCGGATAGTTCTTCCACATGTTCTTCGGCTGTATTGGCTTCTTCATATTCCTTCAGTTCCTCGTACATCTTCTTGTTTACTTCCGCTATGTAGGCTGATTCGTCCAATATGCGCGTCACGCACGTCTTGCCGTCGCGTTCGATAATGTCCGGAATCAAATCGCGGACGAGCTTGTTGTAGACTGGCATGCAGATCCTCTCCTGTTCCCATATTATTTTACCGTATTCTGCCATAGGGCCAATATGATTACAGTTTAACATGTTATGGATAATAAACCGTAAATAGTCGAACACTCCTTTTTTGAACGGCGAAATCCCTCGAATTTCATTGACTAGAATAGAAGAATAGGAAATAATGTATACTATACTTACTTTCTAATTATTAAACGAGAATAAGCATTTTGAATTACTACATACCATATATTTCCCCTTGGTCACGGGTTTGAGGAGGTGGGCAGATTGTTTACACCACCAGACTACCAGAAATACACAGAAGTAGCGGGGACCTATTCACTCATCATCATCCTGCTCTCGTTTCTCATCATCTGTTTTTCTTCTTATACGACGATTGCTCTTTATAACCGCATGCAGCAGCCGAGTTTCTTCCGGCGTGAAGTATGGCTCGTGCTGGCTTCATTTTCGATGGGCTTCGGAATTTGGGCTACGCATTTCGTCTCCATGAACTCGATGGTGATTCCAATAGAAATGCATTTCGACTATACGATTAGTTTCGTTTCCATGCTGCCTGCGATTATCGCGGCGTTCCTGGCGTTCCAGCTGGTGCAGGGTCCGATGAAGTCTTGCTGGCGCCATACGATTGCGGCTATCCTTATTGCAGAAGGCATGACGGCCATGCATATTATCGGCATGGAAGCGATGAAGATGGACGCAATCTACCGCTATGACTGGAAGCTGTTGATCACGGGTAATATCATCGGGGGGCTATTTGCGTATTTCACATTGCGTCTCATCAGTAATCCGGATCGCACGAAGGTGAATCGGTTGTTGGCGACAGTCTGCCTGACGATCGGTCCTGCAGTCATGCATTATCTTGGACTGTTCAGCATGACGTACTATACAGAAATTGGACAGCCTCTCGCGGATCCGTCGATTTCCCATATGCATGTGCTGAATTCCATTATTGGTGTCGGGGTCGGTCTGTTGCTGGTGGGGATGCTGCTGACGACGTATATTGACGGTTATGTCGACCATTGGCTGAAGTATTACGACGTACTGACGAAGCTGCCAAACCGGCGAAACTGGGAGCGGCAGCTTACGGATGATGTGGCGATCGGTGATTTGGCGATTTGGAATTTTCCGGATTTGCAGCGGGTTAATCAGCTGTACGGCTATGAAACGGGGGATAAAATTCTTCAGCAAATTGGAGAGTTATTATCGAGTTGGAAACCGAAATTTGCACAGCTCTACCGGGTCAGCGGAAATCGCTACTTATTCAGTGTGACACAGGGAAACCGATCTGCAGACTTCTATAAAAGTCTAGTCGTCATTCAGCGTGAGATCGATCAATTGCTGCCAATCAAGAGGCAGGAGATGCGCTATACTTGCGCCCTTTCAAAAGCCGATCAGCGTAAAACGAAAAAACAACTGTATAAGGAAGCTTTGATGGTCGTCGAGCAAGCATCCACGACGCGTGATTGGGGATTGATCACATTCGATCCGGCCATTTACGGCACCTCCTATGAACAGGAAGTGCTGCGCGACATTTCGCAGGCGATGAAAGAAAAGCATTTGTATCTTGTCTATCAGCCGAAAGTTGAAGGACGAACGGAAGCATTCATTGGCGTAGAAGCACTCCTTAGGTGGAACCATCCGGAAATTGGTCCGATCTCTCCCGCTATGTTCGTGCCTTTTCTCGAGCATGAGGGTCGGATGGGCGAGGTGACGGACTGGATTATCCGTGAAGTGTGCAGACAGATTCATAAATGGGATCAGCAAGGTGTCCATATTCCGCAAGTTGCCATCAATATACCAGGTGAATATATGACCGAACCGCATCTGCTGGACGTTTTATGGAATGAGACCAATTCCTACAGTATCGATCCAAGCCGGATTGAGCTGGAGATCACGGAAACCAGTACTGCGAAATCAATTACGCTCGCAACGGTTGCGGTGAAACGATTCAAACGCTACGGATTTGCAGTCGCGCTCGATGATTTCGGAACGGGTGTTTCTTCACTGTCCTATTTGCAGCAGTTGCCGATTACGACACTGAAGATCGACAAGTCGTTTACCGACGTCGTGCCGGCATCGCCGAAAGAGTGCGCGGTGTTGAACGCGATTCTAGCCATCGGGCGGTCGATGGAGCTTCAGCTGATTATCGAAGGCGTGGAGACGAAAGAGCAGGTAGATTTCTTGCTGGATCTGCAGCCGGACTTACTATTCCAAGGTTTCTACTATGCGAGACCGATGACCAGTGAACAGCTGCTAGAGTGGATTGCAGCCACCTATAAATCTAACCGATTGGCGTCAGTCAACAAGTCTTGAGCCAAATAAAGCAGCCGCCAGATTTCTTTGTATTGTCATAGATTGATGGGCTGTCATTATGGTATAGTAGTCCTATGGCACCAAATGATTTTTGCTACTGTTAATGTTTGATAGATAGATAGACGATATCGTCTGAGAGGGTGGAAGAAGTTGGCGAACGATTCAGGTATTTTATTGGAAAGCGGAACGAATGAGCTGGAGATTGTCGGGTTTGAAATGGGAGGCAATCGTTACGGTATCAACGTCATCAAAGTGAAAGAAATTATTATGCCTTTACCGATTACGCCGATTCCCCATGCGCATTTTGCGGTGGAAGGAATCATTCAACTGCGCGGCGAAGTGCTGCCGGTTGTTAGTATGGAAAAAATCTTGGGGATGGCGCCTTCAGCTAATCCGCAAGATGAAAAATATATTGTGGCTTCATTTAATAAACAGACGGTCGTGTTCAAAGTGCACAACGTCACACAGATTCACCGGATTTCTTGGAATCAAATCGAGAAACCTTCAGGAATTTACGCGGCAGAGAATTCTCAAGTCATTGGCGTTATCAAATTGGACGGCGATATGCTGCTGTTGCTTGATTTTGAGAAGATTATTGTCGATATCAATCCGGAAGGCGGTATTAACGTCGACCAAGTGAAGAAACTTGGTAAGCGGGAGCGTTCGGATAAGCGTCTATTAATCGCGGAAGATTCCCCGTTATTGCGTAAATTGTTGAATGATACGTTGACGGAAGCGGGCTATGGCAATCTGGATTTCTACGAGAACGGGAAAGATGCGTATGATTATCTGGAAAGTATCGCGAATGAAGGTCTCGATGTGAAGCAAGAAGTACAGCTTGTCATTACGGATATCGAAATGCCGCAAATGGACGGCCATCACTTCACGAAGAGAATCCGTGAGAATCCTAAGCTTGCGGGACTACCGATCATTATTTTCTCCTCTCTCATCACGGACGACCTGAAACATAAAGGTCTCAGCGTCGGGGCGGACGATCAGGTAAGTAAGCCGGAAATTGCGGAGCTTGTGCTGAAGATTGATAAGTTTATATTGTAAGAGTAAAGACTTCCTCTGGAGGTCTTTTTTTTACGTAAAAAGATCTGTTTTTATTGGGTTCTGAAAGATTCCATAAGGCGATTTGCTGCCAATCTGTTAATATAAACACAAAGACTAGGGACAGATAGGTGAATTTTCATGACAGAGCGTATTTTGATCGTAGAAGACGAAGAAAGCATCGCGCGTGTATTGCAGCTGGAGCTGGAATTTGAGAAGTATGAGACAGGAGTGGCGCATACCGGTACGGATGGCTTGATTTTATTTCGGGAAGAGAAATGGGATCTGGTGCTGCTGGATCTTATGTTGCCCGGCCTGAACGGACTCGATGTGCTGCGCAGGATCCGTTCCCACGACGAGCATACGCCTGTCCTTTTATTGACTGCGAAAAATGATGTCGAAGATAAGGTGATAGGGCTGGATCTTGGCGCAAATGATTATATTACGAAGCCGTTTGAGATAGAGGAGCTGCTCGCGAGAATCCGTACAGCGCTTCGGATTTCGGGGCATGAGCCTGCGGAAGCCGCAGATCCAGATCTGCTGACATTTGGCGATTTGTCGCTGCATCAGCTGTCGCGTGAAGTGCATTGCGGGGGGCGGTCGATCGAACTGACGCCTCGGGAATTTGATTTGCTGCAGCATTTATTGAAGCATCCGAATCAGGTGCTGTCGCGTGAGCAGTTGCTGGACGCGGTGTGGGGCTATGATTATTTCGGCGATACGAATGTCGTCGATGTCTATATCCGCTATGTGCGCAAGAAGATTGATGACGGCGAGGCGTCCCACATTCATACCGTGCGTGGTGTCGGCTATGTGCTGAAGGAGCCGGTGCATGAAGCTTAAGACGAAGATTCATCTGTTTTCGACGGTGCTGATGCTGTTCATTCTGGCGCTTAGCAACAGCGGGATTTATGTGATCTTTAAGCAGCTCGCTTATACGACGGAATACCAACAGCTGATCCATCGGTCGAAGGAGCTGACGGAAGGCCTGAGCCGTGTGCATGATAAGAAGGAAGTCAGCGATGTCTTGCGGACCTACATGAATCCGGAAAGTATGCTGCGTGTGACGGATGAAAAAGGTAAAGAGATCAAGACGTTGGTTTCGACGAAAGAACTTGAAAATTATGAGCTGACATTTGACGATGATGAGTATTCGATCGGCGAAGTCAACGGTGTGGCGGTGATGATGACCAAAGTGCCGGTGATCTGGCTGGACGGGGAAGTCGCTTCTATCGAGATGGCTCAAATTTTGCGAGATTCAAGCCGCAGCCTTCATTTGCTGAAATTCATCCTGCTCGGTGTGACACTTCTCGCGATGATTCCCATTACGCTGTCGAGTATGACGCTCGGTAAAGTGGTGACGCAGCCAATCCATAAGCTGATTGCGACGATGAGCGCAAGCAGGAGATCTGGGAAATATGAGAAGCTTGCAGCGTCCGGTGGTAAAGATGAGCTCGCTGAAATGAGCCAGACGTTTAACGAGATGATGGAGCAACTGGAGCAGAATTATCACAAGCAGGAGAAGTTCGTGTCGAATGCTTCCCATGAGTTAAAGACGCCGCTGACGATTATGGAAGGATACGGACGCCTGCTGAAACGGCAGGGTTTCGATAATAAGCAGGTGGCGGATGAAGCGCTGACGGCGATTCTCAATGAAACAGCACGGATGAAAGAGCTAATCGAGCAGATGCTGCAGATGGCGAAAAGCAAGGATCCGCTGGCTTTCACGTTTGCGCAGGCCGATGTGACGCAGATTGTCAAAGAAACGGTAGAGCCGCTGCGTGTCGCTTCCGGGCGGACAATCACGTTCACGGAGGCTGGCAGGCTGCCGGTTTCGACGGATGATAAACGGTTAAAGCAATTGTTGTTCATTTTATTGGATAATGCGAGAAAATATAGTGATGGAGAAATTACTGTACGTGCCTGGCAGGAAGAGCGGGCGGTTGTGATTGAAGTGCAGGATCACGGCGAAGGCATCGAAGCAAAGCATTTACCGCATCTATTAGACCGATTTTATCGCGTGCAGGAAGACCGCGCCCGCAAAACAGGCGGAACGGGCCTGGGACTCGCGATCGCGAAAGAGTTGGCAGATGGTATACGATCAGAACTGCAGGTGGAAAGTGTTCGCGGGGAAGGGACGACGATGCGAATTATTCTGCCTCGATGATTCTCAGCGGATTGTAATGATGTCGGTATATAATGGAAGGAAATGAGGTGACGGAGGATGAGTTGGTGGAAGAAGCCGTGGGTGTTTCCCATTTTATTGACTGTAGTGATTGTAGCGGGAAGCACCTGGTATATCAAGCAAATCATGCAGCAGGATGTGGTGCCGAAAGATGTAGTGAAGAGGAGTCTAGAGTCGATGTATCAAGGCTCAGTCGAACAGCTGACGGACGGGACTGACGGCTATGACGCGGAAATACGCAGGAACGGCGCGTTATACAGTGCGACGGTCGATCATAAGACAGGCAAGGTTTTGGCACTTACTTTACTGAAAGAAGCGGAGCCGGAATTGGCGGTTAAACCTGAGACGAAAGATGCGAAAAATGCTAAGGAAACGCCGGCTGCCTCTGTGGAGAAACCTGCCGCGGTGCCGTTGCCGAAATCAGGGGAGCAGCAGAAGTCGATACCTGAACCTGCTCCAAAGCCTGTAGAAAAACCGGTCGTGAAGCCGCAACCAAAACCGCAGCCGCAGCCAGCGCCTCAGGCAAAGCCGAAACCTGAGCCGAAAAAATCGGTATGGCTGACATCTCAGCAAGCTGTAAATATCGCGCTGAAGCAGCTGAATGCCAAGGTGCCGGTTGAGGTGGAGGACGTTGATTTCGTCGAATCGGAGCAAGGCGGCTATTACTTAGTCGAGCTGGAGCTGGATACGGACGCGGACCGGAATGAAGTGGTCTATCAGATTCATGCAATTTCCGGGAAGGTCCTATCGGTAGCTTGGGATGATTGAGTATGGGGAAATTTGCTTAATCTGAGAGTCTCTCATCATTTTCTAATGAAGTTCTTACTCTTTTCTCAGAAACCCGGGGTACAGTGAGGGTAGAAAAGAAAGGAGGAGAATTCGATGAATAAATGGATGGTGTTTCCAGCGTTGGCGGGTGTCCTGACGATCGGTGGAGCGGCAACTGCAAAAAGCAGTCCTGTAACTGAGCCGATTGAGGAGCCCGTGTTAAGTTACGAAGAAATTAGTGTAATCGCACAGCAGCACGCCCCTGGCGAAGTCACGGTAGTGGAGCTGGATCGCGAGCAAGGCCGGGTAGTCTACGACATTGAACTTCAAGATCCAACCATCCAGACGGACATGGAGGTAGATGCGCAGACAGGCGATGTACTGAAGATCAAGAAAGAAGCGGCAGGCGTGGAACCTGAAAAGGAAATCCAGCAAACGGCAAGCTTTGATCAACCCACAGAGCAGCCTGCGTCAACCAACCATACGCTGACCGTCGTTTCTTCATCTGATGACAAGCCTGCCCGGCCCTTGCTTACAAAAAAACAAGCGATTGAGATCGCAAAGCAACATGTAATCGGTAGAGTGAAAAATATAGACATTGAAAAAGAAAAAGAAGACGGTATGATATTTTTTGAGATTGAATTGGAAGATGAGTTTTTCGAGTACGAAATCTTGATGGATGCCCATTCAGGCGACATCATTTCATTTGAAAATGACTGAAACCACCCACAAACTATCAGTCAACGGTACGATTTTAAAAGCATACAAACACACACATAAAACACAGAAGGCTGCCTGGGGAGTGAATTCCTGGGCAGCCTTTTTCATGCGAGCAGTTAGCAGGGGTAGCTGATGCTCATATACATCCGACGAGTGATCATTGCCTCGGTGCAGGCGCTCATAGACAGCGGCGGCGTGATCATACACCCCTGGCGAGTGATCATCAGAACGATGTATCGTCTTTTACCTGCAGCTTTTGGGTAGTAAATGGCTAGTAAACTATAGTATAGTACAAGAACCTGGTTCATTTTTTGGCGAGGTGTTTTGTCTTGCCAAGCGTAGACAGACAGCGGGCAGGGTATAGAGATAACAGGAGGTGGTCATATGTTTGAAAACGCTTTAAATTGGCTGGTGGGACCGGCGAATAGTTTTATTTGGACGTATATTTTAATTGGACTCTTATTGGCGGCGGGTGCATATTTTACGATTCGTACAAAGTTTGTACAGGTTCGACTGTTCAGAGAAATGTTTCGTTTAATAGTAGAAAAGAAAGACAGTAATGATGGCGTATCTCCGTTCCAGGCATTCACGATCAGTGCGGCTTCGCGTGTCGGAACCGGTAACGTGGCAGGGGTGGCCCTGGCAATCGGAATTGGTGGCCCGGGCGCGGTATTCTGGATGTGGATTATCGCAATTATCGGCATGGCGACCGCATTCATTGAGAGTACGCTTGCACAAGTGTATAAAGTGAAAGACGGCGAAACGTTCCGTGGAGGCCCTGCGTACTATATGCAGAAAGCGCTTGGTTACCGGAAACTCGGTATTGTTTTCGCTGTTTTACTGACCATTTGTTTTGGATTCATTTTTAATGCGGTGCAGTCGAATACTATCAGCCAATCCTTTACGGACGTGTTCGGTATTCCGGACTGGGCTGTCGGAATCGGCTTGATCGTGCTGACAGCAGTCATCGTTTTTGGCGGCGTGCAGCGGATCGTCAAAGTGACACAGACGATTGTTCCTGTCATGGCGACCTTCTATATTATTGTCGCATTATTCATTGTTATCATGAATATCACGCAGGTTCCTGCGATGATTATGCTCATTATCGAGCACGCTTTCGGCATCAAGGAAATGGTCGGCGGTGGTATCGGTGTAGCAATCATGCAAGGTGTCCGACGTGGATTATTCTCCAATGAAGCCGGTATGGGTAGTGTGCCGAACGCAGCAGCGACGGCGAACGTATCGCACCCGGCAAAGCAGGGTCTAGTTCAGAGTCTCGGCGTGTTCTTCGATACGATTGTGATCTGTTCTGCAACGGCATTCATTATTTTGCTGGGCGGACTATATGAATCTGGCGAAACGAACGGGATCTTGCTGACGCAGGCCTCTATGGCGGTGCACGTAGGTGCTTGGGCTCCTTATTTCATTGCCGTTGCGATCATGTTCTTTGCGTTCAGTTCCATTGTCGGTAACTATTACTACGGCGAAACGAATATTGAATTCATCAATGCGAATAAAGGCTGGAAATATGCGTATCAGATACTGGTGCTTGGGATGGTATTTTTCGGAGCGATTGCAAAGGTGCAGGTCGTTTGGGACATGGCGGATCTGTTCATGGGACTCATGGCGATTATTAACCTTGTGGTCATCATCTTGCTCGGTAAAGTCGCCTTCCAGGTGCTTGACGATTTCACTGTGCAACGAAAAGCAGGGAAAAACCCTGTTTTTAAAGCTTCCACAATTCCAGGACTGAAAGGTGCAGAGTGCTGGGAAGAGACGGCGGAAAAACCGGAAGATCGTGTGCGGTTATAAAGGCAGACGGAAAGTGAAGAATTCACATCTGTCAAGCCGTGCCGAATAGCACAGGAAACTTTCGCGATTTTATTTTTCGTCAAGGCATATAAAGTTTGATTTTGAGAAATTATTTTCCTGTAAAACGAAAGAATCTTAGTTCAGAAGGTACATTCTGTTCTAAGATTATTTTTATGCTTTACAAGTTTCACCACTACATGTTAGGGTATTACTTGTACATAAGACACTATATATAGTATTTTCGATGAATTGGTACCATCAACGGTTTAAAAGGGAATCCGCTAAAAACGGAGCTGCCCCCGCAACTGAGGGCATGGACGACTGTCTAGCTTATACCCACTGCCATCGAGGCGGGAAGGGAGACAGGAGGACGATATGCCAGCCAGGAGACCTGCCATTCAATCCGCAATACATTCTTCGGGGATGAGGAATGGAAGCACAGGCAAGAGAGTACATTTGCCACTAAACTTCCATTTATTACCGTTATACGATAATGGCTCCCGGATCATTGGGAGTCTTTTTAATTACATTACCTATATAAGATGAGTTACATGTTTAGCACACACAACGAATTAGCATACGGGATACGTAGTTAATTGAAGAAGAAGGCGGTGACTCCTGCGGGAACAGCGCAAGCCGTGCTTGAGGTAGATGCAAATTGTTTTTTTATCTTACATAACACAAAAAAGGGAGCGAATGAAATGGCTATAATTCATGAAACGGTCGGTCTAAATCTATTGCTGGAAAATCTCGAGGAAGAGTTCGGTAAGAAGCAAATCGAGGCGCTGGTCGAAGCGAGCGAACGATATCAGGAGCGTCATCCCGATAGTTCCGCATCAGACTGGACAAGCGCGATGGTGCTCGAATCGTTGAGCAGAATCGATGAAGCGAATGCCTACTGGACATTTGTCGCTGCCCGTATTTATCTGTACGACGTCTATGCGAAGCAGAAAGCTTTGCGCGGCGCGGATGTTTATACCGATTTTGCGAAAAATGTTGAAAAATTGGTGGCGCAGGGGCTTTATACACCAATTCTTACCGAGAAGTACAGCCGTGATGAACTGAATGAGATCGGTCGTTTGCTGGAGCCTTCACGCGACCTGTTATTTACTTATATTGGATTGAAGACATTGGTGGACCGCTATGTGACAGTTGATTTCTCTAAGCGGACAGTTGAGTTGCCGCAGGAACGCTGGCTGATCATTGCGATGACATTGATGCAGGATGAAACGGAAGACCGCATCCACAAAATCGGCGAAGCGTACTGGGCGATGAGCAATCTCTACATGACGGTTGCCACACCGACGCTTTCGAATGCAGGAAAGATGCACGGTCAGCTGTCGAGTTGCTTCATTGATACAGTGGATGATTCCTTGCAGGGTATCTACAACAGCAACACGGATATCGCCAACCTGTCGAAATTTGGCGGCGGTATCGGCGTCTACATGGGGAAAGTCCGTTCACGCGGTGCTTCTATCCGCGGCTTTGAAGGAGCTTCAAGCGGTGTGCTTCCTTGGATTAAGCAGCTGAACAACACAGCGGTCAGCGTAGATCAGCTTGGACAGCGTCAAGGTGCAGTTGCAGTCTATTTGGATGTATGGCATCAGGATATCTTCACATTCCTTGATCTGAAGCTCAACAACGGGGACGACCGTCTGCGTGCACATGATATTTTCACAGGTGTCTGCTTGCCGGATCTGTTCATGGAAAAAGTGGAGTCACGCGAAGATTGGCACTTGTTCGATCCGCATGAGGTCCGTACGAAAATGGGCTTTTCATTGGAAGACTTCTATGATGAAGAAAAAGGCAACGGTTCATTCCGCAAGAAGTACGAGGAATGTGTGGCAAATGAAGATCTGTCACGCGTAACGGTGTCAGCGATTGAAATCATGAAACGCGTCCTGCGCAGCCAGCTGGAAACAGGCACGCCGTTCATGTTCTACCGTGATGAAGTAAACCGCATGAATCCGAATAAGCATGAAGGAATTATTTATTCTAGTAACCTTTGTACGGAAATTTTGCAGAATATGTCAGCAAGTACACATGAATCGGTCTCACTGGAAGACGATTTAGTTGTTACTCGTACGAAGCCGGGCGATTTTGTAGTCTGTAACTTGTCATCGATCAACCTTGGAAAAGCAGTGGTTGCGGACGTATTGGACCGTTTAATTACGATCCAAGTCCGTATGCTCGACAATGTTATCGATCAAAACCAGATTCCTGTCGTGCAGGCGCAGCGCACCAACGCACGCTACCGTGGAATCGGCCTCGGCACATTCGGCTGGCACCATCTATTAGCGCTGAAGAATATTCAGTGGGAATCGGATGAAGCAGTTGACTACGCGGATAAATTGTATGAAAACATTGCGTATCTTACGATTAAAGCATCAATGGAACTGTCAAAGGAAAAAGGCGCGTATCCATTGTTCGACGGCTCCGACTGGCAGACTGGCGAGTACTTCGAACAGCGTGAATATGATTCGAATAAATGGCGCGAGCTTCGTATGGATGTGGCGATCAACGGAATGCGCAACGGCTATCTGATGGCAGTTGCACCGAACAGTTCCACATCTGTCATCGCAGGCTCTACGGCTTCGATCGATCCGATTTTCAAGCCGTTTTACCATGAAGAGAAGAAGGACTATAAATTGCCGGTGATCGCACCGGATTTGAACCACAACACCTATGATGTCTACCGTCGTTCTGCGTATATCGTCGATCAGCGCTGGTCCATCAAGCAAAATGCTGCGCGTCAGCAACATATCGATCAGTCGATTTCATTTAACATCTATGTACCGAACTCCATCCGCGCATCTGTCTTGCTCGATCTGCATATGCAGGCATGGAAATCCGGCATGAAAACGACGTACTATATGCGTTCCACAGCATCTGAAATTGAGGAGTGCGAGTGGTGTCATTCTTAATTGCGTATGCATCCTGGAGCGGTAATACACAGGAAGTCGCTGAACTGATCGAGGAAAATCTGACTCGTGAAGGCGTCCAAGTCGATACCCACCGCATCGGCATCGGCGTGATCCCGGATGTGAACGAATACGATGCAATCTGTATCGGTTCATTCACCTGGGAAAAAGGCGCAACGCCGGATGAAGTAAAAGACTTCGTCGCGGATATCGGCTTCAAACCGGAGCCTGTCTATGTTTTCGGAACAGGCGACACGCAATTCGGCGGGGATGAACTATTTTGCAAAGCGGCCGAAAAACTGGCGCGCTTTTATCATTCTCCTTTTGAAACGCTAAAGATCGAACAAAGCCCGCGCGGCACACAACAACAATTGGTAACGAATTGGACGAAAGGAGTGCTCGACCATTGGAGACACTTACAAGAGTAAAAGTACTGAATCCGGCAAATCCAAATAAAGCGACAGCCATTTTCGGAGGGGAAGCAAGCGGCATCCTCAACTGGAATGACATCGCGCACCCTCATTTCTACACACTGCGTCAGCGCATCCGTTCACTTTTCTGGACGGCAAATGAAGTGGATATGACACAGGACGTCAAGCAATTCTCGCGTCTTACAAAAGAAGAGCAATCCGCATTTTTGAAAATTATCGGATTGCTGGCAACACTTGACGGTCCGCAAACGGTCATCGCCATGAAGATTGCAGACTTCACGACAGATCCTTCCGTCAAGTCGATCATGGCAACCATTGCCGATCAGGAAAGCGAGCATAACCATAGCTATGCGTATGTTCTTTCATCTGTCACGAATCTTGACAAGCAGATGGCTGCTTTCGAAATGGGACGCACAGATGAGGTATTGATGAAGCGTAATGAACGAATTGTGGAAGTGTATAATGAGTTTGCGGAGAACCCGACGATCGAAACAGTATTGAAAGCGATGGTCTATACGACGCTGCTTGAAGGCCTGTTCTTCTACAGCGGATTCGCATTCTTCTATAACTTGGCGCGTCATCAGAAAATGGTTGGTACTTCGACGATGATTTCTTATATAAATCGCGATGAACTCCAGCACGGAAAAGCAATCAGCGATATCTTCCGCGCAGCACTGGCTGAAAATCCAGAGTACAATACGGATGAGTTCACAGAGTGGATCTATGATCAGTTCCGTCACTCCGTCGAGCAGGAAGTGATCTGGAGCCGGTATGTATTGGGCGAAATCGACGGGCTGGAACTGGATGAGATGGAAGGCTACATCAAGTACCGCGCGAACAAAATGCTGCGCATGCTTGGCCTGGGCGAAATTTATCCAGAGTTCACGGACAATCCAATGAAGTGGATCCGTGCCTATGTCGATAATTTTGACGATACAAAGACGGACTTTTTCGAGCAGACAAGCCGCCAGTACGTGAAGACGAGCGACTTGAATGGCTTCGATGATTTGTAAGCAAGTGATATAGATAGTAGGGGGAAGTGCATATGCGCTTCCTTTTTTTATTGACTTTTATTCCTCGATATAATAAAATATATTAAGGACATTAAGTATCTGTAATATCCCTTTAATTGAAAGGAGAAAACATAATGAGATATTCAAAAGCGACTGGTTATGCATTGCATACGATTGTCCATATTATGTTGCAGCCCGAGGGAAGTTCTGTCGGTGTGCAAGAACTAGCTGAAATGCAGCACCTGTCCCCGACGTATTTGTCTAAAATCATGACGAAACTGACGAAAGCTGGTCTGATCCTTTCGACGCCGGGAGCGAAGGGTGGATATAAAATAGCCCGAACCGAGCATGAAATATCTTTTTTGGATGTCATCAATGCCATTGAAGGTGATGCCAGATTTTTTGACTGCTCGATACATCACGAAGGCTGCCTGATTGAAAATATCATGAGAGATGCCGAAGATCACATGAGAAATGAACTGTCATCGAGGCTTCTGATAGATATTGCAAAAGAGGCGGAAGCCAGGCATGCAAATGGAAAGGGGATGACGCAATGATATTAGACTGCGCGGTAATTGGAGGCGGGCCGGCTGGACTGAATGCTGCGCTCGTGCTTGGCAGATCTCGACGTGAAACGATCCTGTTTGATGACAATAAGCCGAGAAATGCTGTAACTTCCGAATCCCATGGTTTCATTACACGTGACGGCATACATCCACAGGAACTTAAAAGGATTGGCCAAGTAGAATTAAGCAAGTATCCAAATGTGAGAATTGAAAAACAGCGGGTTCACTGTATTTATAAAGAAGATGCTCTGTTTAAATTGGAGACGGAAAGTGGAGAAGTGCATTACGCGAAGAAAATTATTCTTGCAATGGGCTTCAAGGAACTACTTCCGGACATCCCTCGATTGAAAGAGTTCTATGGTCATAGCCTATTTAGCTGTCCTTTCTGTGATGGGTGGGAAATGAAAGATCAGTCGCTTGCCGTAATTGCAGATGACGAGAAGGCATTTCATCTGGCAAAAGTAGTCTCAAACTGGACAGATGATCTGACTGTATTCACGAACGGAAACAAAGTGCTTTCAGCGAAAAAGCAGGAATTACTCAAGAGCAAAGGCATCTCAGTTAATGAAAAGAAGATCGAGACACTTATCGGTCAAGCAGGTAAACTGGAAAAGGTCGGGCTTGAAGATGGAACAACAGTATCTTGTGCAGGCGGATTCGTAACAGCAGAATGGAAGCAGGCAGCTGCTTTTGATTCAACACTTGGCTATGCAATGAACGAACTTGGCGGAATCATCACTGACAGCTGGCAGCAGACGAACATTCACGGCATATATGCCTGCGGAGACACGAGGATTGCCGGTCCTTCTCAATTGATCATCGCGGCAGCAGAAGGATCGATGGCTGCCATAGCCGTAAACGCAGCTTTAATTGAAGAGAAATTTAACGAGAAATAACCGCATGGCTTAAATGAGTCGTTAGGAAGTTTACAGAGTAATTTTTCCCGGCAGAATCATTGTATACGCTCGTTGTCTGGATAATAAGCTAATCAATTTTTTAAGTCAATTACAGATATTCAGGGTCCTCATAGTATGCAATCAACCGAAACGCCGGTGTAGAATTGGATTGGCTTTCTCTCTGCATCTGTAATGTTGACTTGCCGTTAAAATGAAACAAACAGTTGTGTTGGAAGCATTGCAGCGAAAATGAATCAAATGAAAGGTGAGGATGAAGAATGGAAACGGAAAAACGAATGGAATTAGTGAAGGCTATTGTTGAAGAAGTCAGACCGCGATTACAGGACAGCGAATCAAAAAGTTTAGTGGATTATGGAGGCGGTACCGGTTTAGTAAGTTTGGAACTATCTGACTTAGTACACTCCATATTGTTGGTGGACTCTTCTAAACAAGCGTTACAGGGAGCCCAAGATAAAATCAGTGAAAAAGGAATTACGAATTCAAAAGTATTATATTCAGATTTTACACAATATACCCCTCCTGAAATCAAGGCAGATATCGTCCTGTTGTCTTTAGTTCTTCTCCATATTCCGGATACGAAATTAATTTTACAAAAGTTGTTCAGCATTTTGAATACTAACGGTAGGCTGATTATTATTGACTTTGACAAAAGTGATCACGTACATCATCCGAAAATTCACAGTGGTTTTTCCCATAATCAATTAAAAAACATATTATCTGAAGTTGGATTTAAATCTATTGAAATTAAGACCTTCTATCAGGGGGAACAGATTTTTGCGAATCAAGATGCCTCCATGTTTCTGTCCACTAGTACAAAATGAATTTTTTTGAAATGCCCGTGATATAGATAGCAGAGGGAAGTGCTTTTGCGCTTCCTTTTTTGTGTTATATTCAGTAGAGGTATAGTAGATGATTAAAAGTACTTGGGAAAAGGTGAATACTATTGAAAACAAAAAGAATTACCTCTGATGAAGACTTAAAAACGGCCTTTGAGATTCGAAAAGAAGTATTTGTCAAAGAACAGCACGTTCCTTTGGAAGATGAGTTTGATGAATTTGACACACTTGACGGGCTTTGCGAGCATATTTTAGTTTATTACAATGGCCAACCGGCTGGAACTGGTCGAGTACGCTTGGTTGATGGTGTCGGAAAGGTAGAGCGAGTTTGTGTTCTAGAATCTTTCCGTTCATTCGGTCTGGGAAAAGTAATCATAAAAGCACTGGAAGAAATCACAGAAGAAAAAGGGATCACTCGTGTGAAATTACATGGTCAGACACATGCTGAAGGCTTCTATATAAAGCTGGGCTATACGACTTCATCGCCGGTTTTTATGGAAGATGGTATTCCGCATGTATTAATGACAAAAGAGTTACCTAGATAAATGAAACTCTATAGCTATATTCCTGTAGAGAACATCTTTTGAACGCGTTATACTTTATTCAATGATCGTGCGATGAGAGGGTTGTGATAAGCAATGAAAGAATTTATTTGTAACAGTTGCGGCAAGAAATATGATATTACGCCAACCCTATGGAAATGTGAATGTGGCGGAGTATTCAACATCGTAAAAGAAACACCGAAGATTGATATTGCCGCTTGGGGCAACTACCCAAACTCCTTATGGCGTTATGTTGAAACGATGCCCTTCGCAAAAGGTTCTACGACATGGGAATCCGTAACAATGGGGGAAGGTCAATCCCCTTTACTTGTACTGGATCAGATGGAGCCCAATACGTATGTAAAAGTTGAGTATATGATGCCTACTTTGTCCTTTAAAGATCGGGGAGCAGCTGTTTTGATGACGAAGGCAAAAGAATTAGGGGTATCAAAAGTTATTGCGGACAGCAGTGGAAATGCAGGAACGGCGATCGCAGCTTATGCAGCCCGCTGTCATATTGCTTGTGATATTTATTTGAGTGATGAAACTTCACCGAACAAGACAGCTCAAATAAAAGCCCATGGCGCAACGGTTAAGGAAATTCATGGTACACGGGAAGAGATTGCAGCTGCGGCACAGCAAGCAGTCAGGGAAGAAAACGCATTTTACGCCAGTCATGTGTATAACCCTTACTTCTATGAAGGAACTAAAACATATGCCTATGAAATTTATGAACAATTAAATGGAGCGCCCGATACAATAATGATTCCAGTTGGAAATGGTACGCTTCTTCTAGGTGCCTATTATGGTTTTAACGAGTTATTCGAAAACGGATTCATTGATAAAATGCCGAAAATCGTTGCCATTCAAGCAAAGAACTGTTCACCTCTTGCCGAAGCTTTCAAAGCAGGAAAGGTTTCGGCCCAACCTATTAAGAATAAAGGTACTGTAGCAGAAGGGATCGCTATTGCTGCTCCGGCGCGTTCCGAACAGATTTTAGAAGCTGTACGTACTACCAATGGTACGTTTATCGAGATTGAAGAAAGTGAGATTTTGAATGCGCGCGCTAAACTTAGTGAAAAAGGATTCTATGTGGAAGTAACATCGGCGGTAAATTATGCAGGCTACCTCAAGTATGTAAGGACAACGGAAGAGAAAATTGTTATACCTCTTTGTGGTGCAGGTATTAAATCAAAATAAAGGGTAGAACACAGTGAGAAGCAGTATGTAAGGACACTATTCTCGTATGAAATGGTGTCCTTGTTATTATTGTCTATTTTAAAAAGAGAGTAATGGATTTTGTGCTGAAAAAGAAGTAATAGACCGTCTCTTTTTAGTTATATTTGGTAGAATAATAGTATACCTGAAATTGTTGGGGTAAATGGTTGTCATTTTTTCCTTTTGCAAGACACTAAAAGGAGGAGAAATGATGAGATTTAGAACGGGAAACCACAGTATCGTCTGTCCCTGCTGTCAGAATGATTCGTTCGATAAAGATTACCGGCAGTTGAACACGAAAGCTGCGACTCTCTTTAATTTTGACTGGGCGAACAAGGATGCGGTGATTTTAACCTGTCAGCGATGTACCTATATATCCTGGTTCATGCGAGAACCTGAAATCGACCGGCGGACTGATTCCGAGAACTAAAATTTATTACAGCACAAGACAAGAACATCCTTTGATGGCAAGGTATCAGAGGGTGTTCTTGTCGGTTCTAACACAACAAAAATACTGGCAGTCAATATATATAGATGCTGCGCGGAATGACTGCTAAATATGGATAGGAAGGTCTGCGCTCATTGAATACGCACCAGCGCTCATATCCATATCGCCAGTGATCATTGCCGCCTCGGCGGCGCTCATACATGATGTGCGAGTGGATCATACCAGCCCTGCCAGCGCTCAGAGCACCACCGCGCAGCTGCCAACACCCTTAACCATACAAAAAAACGAGCGGAAATGAATCCGCTCGTTTTCTCTATATACTTATTACTTCTGTGCTTCAGCTGTTTTGTGCATTGTCTTGTTTTTCGCAAGATTTACGTGCCATGACAGTGCTTCTTCCAAGATGTGTGGAGTTTGTCCGCCAACTTGTTCTTTCGCACGGTTGTAGTAATCACGCAGCTCTTCTTTGAAATCAGGGTGTGCACAGTGTTCAATCAATGCTTCTGCTTTTTGTCTTGGAGCGAGGCCGCGTAGATCCGCATATCCTTGTTCCGTAACAATTACATCCACATCATGCTCTGTGTGGTCTACGTGTGAACAGAAAGGTACGATAGATGAAACATCGCCGCCTTTTGCATACGACTTCGTAACGAAGATCGCAATACGCGCGTTACGAGCGAAGTCACCAGAACCACCGATACCGTTCATCATGCGTGTACCACTAACATGTGTAGAGTTCACGTTTCCGTAGATGTCCAGCTCAAGTGCTGTGTTGAATGAAATGATGCCCAGACGACGGATCACTTCCGGGTGGTTAGAGATTTCCTGTGGACGGAATACTAACTTATCACGGTACTTACCGATATCTTCTTTCAGGCTGTCCAAACGTTTCTTAGAAAGAGTCAATGAAGTAGCGGAAGCGAATTTCACTACGCCGTCGTCGATCAAGTCGAAGATTGCGTCCTGAAGTACTTCGGAATATACTTCGATGTCTTTAAACTCAGAAGTTCTCATGCCGTCAAGTACTGCGTTCGCTACTGAACCAACACCTGATTGAAGAGGCATTAACGTTTCGTCCATGCGGCCCTTTTTGATTTCGTCACGGAAGAAGTCGAGTAAATTGTTAGCAATTTCCTGTGTCTCTTCATCCGGAGGAACGATAGGGGATGGAATGTCCATCTTCTCTGTAATAACGATTCCGCGTACTTTAGCAGGATCCACTTTGATTCCCGGAGTACCGATTTTATCTGTCACGCTATAGACAGGAATTTCTTTTCTGTCGCCTTGGTTCTCAGGAACATAAATATCGTGCAAGCCTTCATATTCAGCTGGTACGTTGACGTTTAATTCAATGATGACATGCTTTGCATTCTGAACGAAAATAGGTGAGTTACCTACTGAACCAGTCGGAATGATCTGGCCGTCTTCAGTGATTGCAGCCGCTTCAATGATTGCATAGTCAACCGGGCCGATTACGCCTTGGCGAATCCACTCAGCCGTGTGAGAAAGGTGTTGGTCAATATAGAAAGATTCACCAGTGTTGATTTTTCCACGCATTGCCGGGTTGCCCTGATAAGGAATACGCAAGTTGATTAAGCCTGCTTCAGCCATCAACTCATCAACGTTCGGTCCGAGAGATGCCCCTGTGAAAACGTTTACCTTAAACTTTTCTTTCTTGCCTCTTTCAGCTAATGCTAATGGAACCGCTTTCGCATCTCCTGACAAAGTAAAACCACTTAAACCTAAAGACATGCCGTCCTCGATCCAAGATGCTGCTTCTTCAGCAGTAACAATTTTATCTTTTAGTGCTTCACAACGAAGTACTTTGTTTAATTCGTTTGACACGGTATCATCCACCTTACCTTTCATTTTATATTTAATTCTATCAGCTATCTAAATAAAATCAACATAATGTTATGAGAAATGTTGTTAAATTGTCATGAATTGAGATTTCCCTTCTAAAACCCAGCGAGTGAACGTCAGACAGCTTTAGATGTTTTCTGAAGAATGAATAAAAGGTGTTGAAATTATTATTCTACTGAAGAGAACGTGTAAGTGTTTACCCTAAATGAAGCAGTCAAAAGTAGGGTACTCGGACGAGGGAAAAGGGAATTCCCTACTAGTGATTGTTGGAAAACGACGTATAATTAAGAAATAGATAGCAGATTACTAGATTTCAGGACGTTAGACTTACGTTGCGAAAACATAACTAGGGAATTCCCTTATTATAATTCTGATTAATAAGTTTATTTTAGGGTAAGTTGAAGAATATGTCTGTGTTCATTTGAAGCGACATTCTGAGAAGGAGTGGAAATGTTCGATGAAAAAGAGATTTGGACTGAATTATTTTAAACCTGTCGAAAGTTATTCTGGAAATTGGTCGGTGCTTGAGGAAAAGAATCGTGATTGGGAAAACATGTACCGTCAGCGCTGGTCGCATGACAAAGTGGTGCGTACAACGCACGGCGTAAACTGTACAGGCTCATGCAGCTGGAAAGTGTTTGTCAAGAACGGCATCATCACATGGGAAAATCAGCAAATCGATTATCCGTCCTGCGGGCCCGATATGCCGGAGTTCGAACCACGCGGCTGTCCGCGCGGTGCATCGTTTTCATGGTACGAATACAGCCCGCTGCGCGTAAAGTATCCTTATATACGAGGAAAACTGTGGCGCATGTGGAATGAAGCACTTCAGGAAACGAAAGATCCTGTGGCTGCCTGGACTTCCATCGTCGAAGATCCTGCTAAATCCAATGAATACAAAAAAGCACGCGGGAAAGGCGGGCATGTCCGCATTCATTGGCGCGATGCCACGATGCTGATTGCAGCGCAGCTGATCTATACTGTGCAGAAATATGGTCCGGACCGTGTGGCAGGGTTTACCCCGATTCCCGCCATGTCGATGGTCAGTTACGCATCAGGCGCGCGTTTCATTTCATTATTAGGCGGCGAGATGCTGAGCTTCTATGACTGGTACGCAGATCTTCCGCCATCCTCCCCACAAATTTGGGGCGAGCAGACGGATGTCCCTGAATCCAGCGACTGGTTCAACGCCGGCTATATCATCATGTGGGGTTCCAACGTGCCGTTGACGCGGACGCCGGATGCACACTTTATGACGGAAGTTCGTTATAAAGGAACGAAAGTGGTTTCTGTTGCACCGGACTATGCGGAAAGCGTGACGCACGCAGATGACTGGATCGCGGCAAACCCGGGAACAGACGCGGCAGTTGCGCAGGCCATGACGCACGTGATCTTGGACGAGTTCTATGAGAAACGCAAAGAGCCAACATTCCTAAACTATGCGAAACAGTATACAGATATGCCGTTTTTGATTCTATTAGACCCGCATGAAGATTCCTATAAGGCTGGACGTTTCCTAAGAGCGAGCGACCTGGGACAGCAGTCGGAACATGCAGACTGGAAACCGGTACTGTTTGATGAAGCGAAAGACGAAATCATTGTGCCAAACGGGACGATGGGTCAGCGCTGGGAGAAGGATGTTAAGTGGAATTTGAAGCTGGATAATGAAGACGGCACACGTGTCGAACCTGCTCTGTCTGTCGAAAATCATGCAGCTGAATGGAAGGAAATCCACTTCCCTTATTTTGATCAGCGAGGCAACGGTACATTCAAACGTCCAATCCCAGCAATGAAAGTGCAGTTTGCGGACGGAACCGAACGTCTGGTGACGACGACATATGATGTCATGATGAGTCAATACGGTGTCAACCGGATCGGCAGTGAGCTGGAGGCGACTGGATATGATGATGTTTCTTCTATATATACTCCAGCATGGCAGGAAGCAATTACGAATGTAAAACCTGAACTGGTTACACAAATTGCAATGGAATTCGCACAGAACGCGATCGATACAGGCGGACGTTCGATGATCATCATGGGCGCAGGTATCAACCACTGGTTCAACAGTGACACGATTTACCGAGCGATTCTGAACTTAGTTACATTGACTGCATCGCAAGGAGTCAACGGCGGAGGCTGGGCGCATTATGTCGGTCAGGAAAAATGCCGCCCGATTGAAGGCTGGAGCACGATTGCTTTCGCGAAAGACTGGCAAGGTCCGCCGCGTCTGCAAAACGCGACGTCATTCTTCTACTTCGCAACGGATCAGTGGAAATATGAAGAGGCAGGCGCAGATACACTCATGTCCCCGCTTGGCGGAGAAGCAAGATACCAGCACCCTGCGGATTATAACGTACTGGCAGCAAGACTTGGCTGGCTGCCGTCGTACCCGCAATTCAACAAAAACAGTCTGCAACTCGTGGAAGAAGCAGCAAAGCAAGGCAAAACGGAAACCAATGAAATCGTCAGCCATGTCGTCGATCAGTTGACTTCCGGCGAGTTGAACTTTGCGGCAGAAGATCCGGGAGCACCGGAAAACTTCCCGCGTTCGCTGTTCGTCTGGCGTTCGAACCTGATTTCCAGTTCGGCAAAAGGTCAGGAATATTTCATGAAGCATCTGCTCGGCGCATCGAGCGGTTTGCTGGCCAGTCCGAATGAAGACATGAAACCGGAAGAGATGGTCTGGCGTGATGAAGTCGAAGGCAAGCTGGATTTGCTGGTCGCACTCGATTTCCGTATGACTGCCACACCGCTTTACGCGGATATCGTCTTGCCGGCGGCTACCTGGTATGAAAAAGTAGACCTATCGTCTACGGATATGCACCCGTTCGTTCACCCATTCAATCCGGCGGTTAATCCGCTGTGGGAATCACGTTCTGACTGGGATATCTACCGCACGATTGCGCAGACATTCTCTGAACTTGCGAAGATTCATTTGCCGGGTGTCTACAAAGATCTCGTGACATCACCGCTTGCGCATGATTCGATCCAGGAGATTGCCCAGCCGTTCGGTGAAGTGAAGGATTGGAGTAAAGGTGAAATCGAAGCCATCCCGGGCAAGACGATGCCGGGTATGACAATTGTAGAGCGTGATTTCACGAAAATCTATGATAAGTACATTACGCTCGGCCCTTTATTGTCGACAGGGAAGACCGGCGCGCACGGAGTCAGTTTCTCCGTTGCCGAAGAGTACGAAATGATGAAAGGCATCAATGGTGTCTATGAAGACGATACGATTAAAAATGGCCTGCCGAAACTGTATACGGCAAAGCATGCAGCGGAAACCATGTTGACACTGTCTTCTGCTACAAACGGAAGGGTCTCGCAAAAGGCATTTGAAGCGGCAGAAGCAGATACGGGGGTAGAGCTGAAGGACATTTCAGCAGACCGTGCAGCCGAGCGTTTCACATTCGCGAACATTACCGCGCAGCCGCGAGAAGTGATTCCAACACCTGTATTTAGCGGATCGAATAAACTCGGACGACGCTACTCACCGTTTACGACGAATATCGAAAGACTCGTTCCATTCCGGACATTGACGGGCAGACAGCATTTTTATGTGGATCATGAATTCTTCCTTGGATTCGGTGAGGCACTGCCTGTCTACAAACCGACACTGCCGCCAATGGTATTCGCGGATCGTGACAAGGAAATTGTTGGAGGACAGGACGCGCTCGTACTGCGTTACCTGACACCGCACGGTAAGTGGAATATCCACTCAACGTATCAGGACAATCAGCATATGCTGACATTGTTCCGCGGAGGTCCGACTGTCTGGCTGTCGAATCTGGACGCAGAAGAGCACGGGATTGAAGATAATGCCTGGCTTGAAGTCTATAACCGCAACGGTGTCGTCAATGCGCGCGCCGTCGTTAGTCACCGGATGCCTAAAGGCACGATGTTCATGTATCACGCACAGGATAAGCACATTCAGATGCCGGGCTCGGAAATTACCGAGCAGCGCGGAGGTAGTCACAATGCACCGACGCGTATTCATATGAAGCCGACTCAAATGGTAGGCGGCTATGCTCAGCTCAGTTATGGATTCAACTATTACGGACCTATCGGAAATCAGCGAGATGTGTATGTCGCGGTCCGCAAGATGAAGGAGGTCAACTGGCTTGAAAATTAAAGCGCAGGTTGCAATGGTGATGAACTTAGACAAGTGTATTGGGTGTCATACGTGTAGTGTTACGTGTAAAACGACGTGGACGAACCGTGAAGGTGCGGAGTATATGTGGTTCAACAACGTAGAGACAAAGCCGGGAATCGGTTATCCGAAACGCTGGGAAGACCAGGAAGTTTATAAAGGCGGATGGCAATTACGCAAAGGAAAGCTAGAACTGAAATCTGGTTCTAAGCTTTCGAAAATCGCACTCGGTAAGATCTTTTACAATCCGGACATGCCGGAAATGAAAGATTACTATGAGCCTTGGACGTATGATTACGAGAAATTAACAGCTGCACCGGATCAGAAGCATACGCCGGTTGCACGTGCGAAATCTGTTGTAACAGGCGAATATATGGATCCGGAATGGGGTCCGAACTGGGAAGATCAGCTGGCGGGTGCTCACATTACAGGCCCGACTGATCCGAACATCGAAAAAATCGAGGAAGAAATCAAATTTAATTTTGAGCAGGCATTCATGATGTACTTGCCTAGACTTTGCGAACACTGCCTAAACCCTAGCTGTGTAGCATCTTGTCCTTCGGGCGCGATGTATAAGCGTGACGAAGACGGCATCGTCCTCGTTGACCAGGAAGCGTGCCGCGGCTGGCGTTACTGCATGACGGGCTGTCCGTATAAGAAAGTGTACTTCAACTGGAAGACGAATAAAGCGGAGAAGTGTACGTTCTGTTTCCCGCGTGTTGAGTCCGGACTTCCTACTGTTTGTTCTGAAACATGTACAGGACGAATCCGCTATCTCGGCGTCTTGCTATACGATGCAGATCGCGTGCAGGAAGCGGCATCTACACCGGATCCGAAAGACCTGTATCAAGCACAGCTGGATCTGTTCCTCGATCCGAACGATCCGGAAGTTATGGAGCAGGCACTCAAAGATGGTATTTCGGAAGACTGGATTCAAGCTGCACAAAACTCACCGGTCTACAAACTGGCGGTCGAATATAAGCTGGCATTCCCATTACACCCGGAATACCGTACATTGCCGATGGTTTGGTATGTACCGCCGCTTAGCCCGATCATGAACTATTTCGAAGGTAAAGACTCCATCAAGAACCCGGATATGATTTTCCCGGCAATTGAAGAAATGCGGATCCCGCTTCAGTACTTAGCGAATATGCTGACAGCAGGAGATGTGGAAACAGTGAAAGGAGGCTTGCAACGTATGGCAATGATGCGTTCTTACATGCGTGCCGTTTCTTCCGGTAAAGAATTCGATGAATCAAAACTGGAGCGGGTCGGCTTGAACGCCTCGCAGACGAAAGCGATGTACCGCCTGCTTGCAATTGCCAAATACGAAGACCGTTTTGTTATTCCGACGTCCCATAAGGAAGGCCAGATGAACGTCTATCGTTCGCAGGGCTCAGCTGGTTATGACGGCATGGGCACGTACGGCGAACAGGCACCTGCATCAAATCCGTATTCTTATTCCGTAATGGGCTCGGATGGAGGTTGTGACGGCTGCGGACCTGTAACTCCGGGAGCTCCTGTGAAGACAGGTAAGGAAATTTACGAAGAAAATTTCTATGGGGGGATCTGGCGTGATTAATCTTGATCTCTTATATGAAAAGAAAAATATCTTCGGATTTTTCTCCAATCAATTAAACTATCCTGAAAAACTGACATTCCATCCGTCAGTTTGGGAAGAATTCGTACCCGCTGATGCAGCGGGCTACGAAGATCTTCAAACGTATTGGGCAGCAATGCATACGTACAGTCTTCAAGACATTCAGGAACTGTACACCTATACATTCGATTTCCAGAAGGACGCTACACTTTTTATGACCTTCGTGAAGTTTGAAGACTCTAAGGAACGCGGGCAAATGCTCGCACGTTTGAAGGTACTGTATGAAATGTTCGGATTAGAGATGCCGGATGAAGAGCTATCCGATTTGCTTCCGTTGATGTGCGAATTCATTTATGCAGCTGAATGGAAGGGAGACCCGCGGGCGCAGCAAAGTTTTTCGATGCTGCTGGCGGTGATGGAAGACGGTAGCTATTCTTTGATGAAAGCGTTAGAAAAGTATGAAAGCCCGTATTTCCATTTAGTCCGGGCACTGCGGGAAACTTGTAAATCGTGCATTCAACGGGAGGTTTCAACCAATGACTAGTCAATTTCTTTGGGTCATTTTTCCTTACATCTGTATCGCAGTATTTATTGTCGGTCACATTTTCCGTTATCGAAACGATCAGTTCGGCTGGACAGCCAAATCCAGTGAGTTCATTGAGAAAAAGCAATTAATGATTGGCAGCCTGCTGTTTCACATCGGAATATTCCCTGTTATTTTAGGTCACGTGGCAGGCTTGGGGATTCCGAAAGAGTGGACGCGGGCAATGGGGGTCAGTGACCATATGTACCATATCGGTGCAGTGTGGGGCGGTGGTTTTTTTGGAGTTGTTACGCTGGTCGGAATGATAATCCTGACGGCGCGCCGTTTCACGAAATCAAATGTCCGTAAGCTGTCATCCACTTCGGACTTGGTCGTCAATTCGTTGCTGCTGTTTATCGTTTTCATTGGCGTCTACAGTTCACTGATTACGAATACGATGACGCCGGGATTTGACTATCGGGATACGATTTCTGTCTGGTTCCGCTCGCTGCTGATCTTACAGCCGGAAGCTGCCTTCATGTCGGCGGTGCCGATTGCATTCAAACTGCATATTCTGACAGGTTTCCTTATTTTCGCGATGTGGCCGTTCACGCGTCTGGTGCACGTCTGGAGTGTACCGTTGAATTATGTAGGTAGAAGTTATATTCTATATAGAAAACATCAGCCGACGAAACACACGCCAAGATGAGCGAATGATGAATATTAGGAGAGCATGCTATGAGGGGACAACAAAGTTTTAATTTCCAGTTAGCGATTGAGCAACTTAAAGATACGTTGCAAGTTGATTTCATCGGGTTAGCCATTGTGGATTTTAGTAAATACCACCACGAACTGAAATGGCGGTATGTCACTGGAAACTTAAATATGCGTTACCGGAGAATTGTCCTTAGCTCAGGAAAAGGGGTAGCCGGATTGGTTTTCAAAACAGGGAAGCCGATGCTGGTGTATGATGTGGATCATCATGTAGAGTCGCAAGATCTGTACAATTATCCAATCCTCATCTTCGAAAAGCTGAAAAGTTTTGGTGCCATACCCTTATTCCAGGATGATCATGTACAAGGCGTGCTGCTGGTCGGATATCGCGAATCAAAAAAAATGACTTCGGAAGTATTTGAACAAGTCAAATCGACAGTCGGCTCGCAATTTGGACCGTTTTATCATAAGGAGCGAATGAAAGATGACATTATCGAACAGTGAAAACCTAACAGATTTGTTGCAGAAATTATATGATCGTACGACTGAAGCGATGTTCTTTTTTGCGGCAAATGGGCAGATCCTTTCGATGAATGAAGCGGCAAAGCAAATTATCGAACCAAAAGTTTATGAAAAGATGCTGGAAGGTGAAGCGGATTCCATGTGTTTTACCTGCCGTGGCTTCACAAGTGAAGATGAGCAGATGACGTGTGTTTCCTGCTTTATGTCCAAACCGCAGCAGACACTGTCCTCCTTTCAGCTGTTTTTGGAGACGAAGGATCTGGGCGTGCAACCTTATAGCGCAACGTATCAGGTGATTGATGAAGAACAAGGGATATCGGCGTTGATGCTACGCAACTTAACGCGCCAGACGCAGACGGCAGAAGTCCTAAATCAAAAAATGCGTGTGAAGCAAGTGATTCAGGCACAGGAAAATGAGCGTAAGCGCATCTCGCGGGAACTACATGACGGTTTCGCGCAGGAAATGCTCAGTTCGCTTGTTGACTTGCGGGTCCTGAAATATATGGACGTCAATGATAAAGCGCTAGAGAAATTGCGTCAGACGGAAGGTTCCTTAATGCGTTTATTGGATGAAATCCGTCATTTATCAGTTGAATTGCGTCCGGCTGTTTTAGACGATTTCGGCCTCGAAGCAGCTTTTCGTACTCATATCAAAGGGCTGGAGAAAAATTACGGTCTCATCGTACATTTTAATTCCGAGCTGAAGAAAAAGCGCTATGAAGGAGAAATCGAAACTGTCATGTACCGGATTGGGCAGGAAGCGATACTGAATGCCATGAAATATGCGGAAGTGGAAGAAGTGTTTCTGACTTTGAAAGAAGAACAAGAGATTTTGAGCTTGGAGGTAGAGGACGAAGGGATAGGCTTCGACGTCAATGACTTTACCCCTCAAGGAACAGGCCTTGGTCTATACGGGATGAAAGAACGTGTGGAACTGGTAGGCGGAAATTTAGCGATTTCCTCCAGCGCAGATGAAGGAACCAAAATTCAAGTGGAAATTCCAGTTGGGAAGGAGCGGGCAACGAGTGAAAATCATAATAGCTGATGATCATGCGGTCGTCCGTACCGGATTCATGCATATCTTGAATTATCAAGAAGATATGGAGGTTGTAGCGACTGCTGCAGATGGATTGGAAGCATATGAGCTGGTTGCTAAGCACCGACCTGACATCATTTTGCTGGATTTAAGTATGCCGCCGGGTCAGAGTGGACTGATCGCGACAGGCAAGATCCATGAAGATTTTCCGGACACCAAGATTGTTATCTTGACGATGTATGATGATGAAGAGTATATGTTCCATGTTTTGAAAAATGGCGCGTCGGGGTATATTTTAAAAAATGCACCCGATGAAGAGCTAATCAGTGCACTTCGTGAAGTGTATGAAGGCGGCACCTATGTACATCCTTCCATGGCGACATCGCTTATTCGGGAGTTTGTGCAAAAAGAACCGAGACCCAAAGATGAGGATGATCCGTTCAAGATTTTATCCAAACGGGAAATCGAAATTTTGCCGCTCGTCGCTAAAGGGTACGGTAATAAAGAAATCGCAGAAATGCTGTATATTTCAGTCAAGACAGTAGAAGCGCATAAAGCGAAGATGATGGACAAACTGCAATTGAAGAGCCGTCCTGAACTAGTCGAATATGCACTGCGCAAGAAGTTCTTGAATTTTTGACAGGAGGCAGAGTGAGATGGTCAATTCGGGGTTTACCCATACATTGCCGGTCTTGCGTGTTCTGGAAAATGAACATCAATTCCTGATGCACGAAATGAGTCAATGGCATGCGATTGTGCTGGACTTTGAAAAGGGACTCTATTCCCGCGAAGAAGGACTGGTTGCGCTGAAGCAATTACGCAAGATGATCGTTGCGTTCATTGAGCCGTTAAAGAACCATACGGAAAAAGAAGAAAAGTACTTATTTCCGATGTTATCGCTATACGTCGGCAACGATCAGGGGCCGGTTCAAGCGGTGCAGGAAGAACACGACGAAATCGATGCGTATATCGGACATTTCCTCCATCATACAAGAGGCGACCTTTCGTCATTCAGCCTAGAGATGATGCAGGATGTCGTAAAAGACGCGGGCGAAGCGTTCGAGGTCATTATGATTCATTTCGTTAAAGAAGAGAATGTGATTTTCCCGATGGTTATAAACGTGCTGCGGGCGAAAGAGCAGGATGACTTGTTCGATCAGCTGTATACGTCGATTTTGCCGGAGTGAGTAAATAATATATAAGTTGAAAAAACTTTTTACATGGTAAGGGATACTATGTCCAGCAAACGTACTAGATAGCTTATAGAATCCAGGTTTATAAATTCAACTTATATAGAAACAATGATTGTGTTGTTCATTTGAATTCAGATGAAAACTAACTTCAGATTGGATGGATTACTATGACACAAAAGATCCAGTTGCCGTTACAGACGGCGAATCTAGTTGTCGGTTTCATGGTTTGGGTGCTTATTTCTTCATTGCTGCCGTTTATCAGTGAAGACATCTCGATCCCGCCTGAACGTGTGGCCATCATTACAGCAATTCCAGTAGTACTTGGTTCGATTTTACGTATTCCGCTCGGTTACTATGCGAATGTCTATGGCGCGCGCGTCATGTTCTTCGTCAGTTTTATTGTGCTGCTGTTTCCTGTCTACTACATAAGTGAAACATCGACAGTGACAGGGTTGTTGATTGGCGGTACATTGCTTGGGGTGGGCGGAGCGATTTTCTCAGTAGGTGTTACATCGCTGCCGAAATACTATCCGAAAGAAAAGCATGGGCTAGTCAACGGGATTTACGGGATGGGAAATATCGGTACAGCGATTACGACGTTTTCTGCACCGGTACTGGCCATGAAATTTGGCTGGTCGCTGACAGTTAAACTGTATTTGATTTTACTTCTGGTATTTATCGCACTGAATTTCTTCTTCGGTGACCGCCAGGAGAAAAAAGTGAAGGCGCCGATAGTTGAGCAGATTAAAGGTGTCTACAAGAATGAAAAACTTTGGTTTTTCTCCTTATTCTATTTCATTACGTTCGGTTCATTCGTAGCGTTCACCATATTCCTGCCGAACTTCCTGGTCAATTACTTTGGACTGGAGAAAGTGGATGCAGGTTTACGAACTGCGGGCTTCATCGTCGTGGCTACGTTATTGAGACCTGTAGGCGGATGGCTGGGCGATAAATTCCAACCGTTGTTCTTGTTGATGGGCTGTTTTGCCGGTTTGACATTTGCCTCTATTATTCTGGCGTTTTCACCGGACATTGCGCTGTATACAATAGGCAGTATTATCATTGCCGCAGCAGCGGGTATTGGAAATGGTGTCATCTTTAAACTGGTTCCTCTGTATTTCAGTAAGCAGGCGGGAACAGTGAACGGGATTGTTTCGATGATGGGCGGTTTGGGCGGATTCTTCCCTCCATTATTACTCGCAACAATCTTCTCGATGACAGGTTCGTACTCTATCGGCTTTATGGCGTTCTCTCAAGTGTCGCTTGTGAGTCTGGTATTGGTTGTCTGGCTCTATTATATGGACCGGGTCAGTCTGTCAAAAGAAGTATTTGATTCGACAGGACAGGGAATTCTTGTAACGAATAAAAATGATGAAATCGTCACTGTTAATCCGGCATTTACGAGCTTGACGGGTTATAGTGAGGAAGAAGTGCTTGGTAAAAGTCCAAGTATCCTCAGTTCCGGCCGCCATGATAAAGCTTATTACGATGAGATGTGGAGACAAATCTCTGAACATGGTGAATGGCAGGGAGAAATTTGGAATAAGAAGAAAAACGGCGAAGAGTATTTGGAGTTCTTATCCATCAGCGCCGTGAAGGATGGAACAGGCGATGTGGTCCGCTATGTTGGATCATTCAGCGACATCAGTCCAGTATCAGCAGAAGGCAATCGGTTACCATAACCGATGCCTTCGTTTCTGGTTGAATGAAAGGAAGTAGATGAAGTGGACAATCGTTATTCTAGACAGACGTTATTTCAGCCGATCGGTTTATCAGGTCAGCAACGACTTGCTGAATCGCACGCTGTCATCATCGGCTGCGGCGCGCTGGGTTCGGCAATTTCTGAAACGCTTGTGCGCGGAGGAATCGGCAAAATCACACTTGCGGACCGCGATTATGTCGAAGCATCCAATCTGCAGCGCCAGCAATTATTTACAGAAGCAGATGCCAACAACAGTGTTCCGAAAGTCGTCGCAGGAAAACAGCGCCTGCTTTCGATTCGTGAAGATGTGGAAATTCGTACCGTGCTTGATCACGTGGATGGACCGTTGTTAGAAGAGCTGGCGCAGGGCACTAATTTGCTGATCGATGCGACTGATAATTTTGAAACGCGTCTGCTGATCAACGATGTTTCCTGGAAACTGAATATTCCATGGATTTATGGAGCCGTTGTCGGAAGTTCCGGCAGCGTCTTTCCTTTCATTCCGGGCAAAACGCCTTGTTTCCGCTGTTTGTTGCCGGTACTACCATCGGTCAATGAAACATGTGATACAGTAGGGGTGATTGCGCCTGCCGTTCAGATTTCTTCGGCGCATCAAAGTGCAGAAGCGTTAAAATGGCTGACTGGAAATGAAGCAGCCATGCGCACGAAGCTCCTGCATTTTGATGTGTGGAACAATACATCCGTCGAAGCGGGAATCAGCCGGATGAAAAATACGGACTGCGAAACATGTGGCAGTCATCCGGTGTATCCGGCGTTGCATCAGCAATCCGGCACGCAATACGCAGTGCTGTGCGGACGCGATACGGTGCAGATCATACCGGACGCGGGCAGGGAACTGACAGTGGCGGACGGGGTATGGGTGGCACAGCAGTTGCAGACTCCATATCGCGAGACACCGTTTTTCGTCGAGTTTCATTCAGAAGGCTACCGCTGTATTTTGTTCGGCAACGGACGGCTGCTTATACACGGACTGAAAAATATGCAGACAGGACGTAAAATCTATCATTCATTATTCGGCTAGGGGGCACAGAAAATGGAAGAGTCTCATTTACCACAGCAAGCGCGTAAGAAGTCGATTGCGGTGGCAGTACTGACGATCAGCGACACGCGGACGGAAGCGGACGATAAGAGCGGAAAGATTATTAGGGGAAAGCTGGAAGACGCCGGCCATCATGTGCAGGAATACGGAATTTGTCTGGATGAAGGCGAGCATATCGTGCGTCAGCTGTCAGACTGGCTGTCGGATTCAGCAATTCAAGCCATGATTTTTACAGGCGGCACGGGCATTGGTGCGCGTGACGTAACAGTGGAAATGGTGACGCCTTATTTCACAAAGCCGCTGGACGGTTTTGGTGAGCTGTTTCGTTTCCTGAGTTATACGGAAGATGTTGGTTCAAAAGCAATGCTGAGTCGCGCGGCGGCTGGAGCTATTGGTGAACAAGTGGTGTTTTTGCTACCAGGTTCGTCAAAAGCAGTGTCGCTCGCGATGGATAAGCTAATTTTGCCGGAACTGCCGCATATTGTGCATGAGTTGACGAAGCATTTGGGCGAGTGAGATGTTGCTTATGAGCGTGGGCGGGGCGGGTATGATCGAGTTTCCGGGGCGTATGAGCGGCTGGCAGTTTGCTATGAGCGGTTGAGCGAGGCTTATGATCGTGGGCGGACTTTATTGGCGTGGCCGACTGGGAGTTTGGTGCGCTGGAGCTAGAGTTTGGTGCGTTCGACAGTGAGTTACGCGCGTTCAATCATGAGTTTGGCGCGGTTCCAGCAGAGTTTGGTTCGTTGGGACGGCTGATTGGCGCGGCCGACAGCAAGTTTGGTGCGGGAGCCATCTGGTTTGGTTCGTTGGCGCATGCTTTTAGTGCGGCTGCAAGCCACTTTGGTTCGCATCGGCAGTGTTTTCGCGCTGGCACACGGTTAAGCCACTCCAAATAAATAAAAAAACGCACAGCACTCAGTCTGCGCGTTCGTAATCTCCATTTTTTCCACCGGTTTTCGTCTGCAGCATCGTTGGACCGATGACCATCTCTTTACCAGCGGCCTTGCACATATCGTAGATTGTCAGCGCAGCGGCTGAAGCGGCTGTCAGGGCTTCCATTTCAACGCCTGTGACGCCCTTCGTTTTCACTTCTGCTTCAATCAGCACTTCGTAATGTGACTGTGCTTCATCAATTTTCCATTCGAAACGGACGTCGACGCCTGTAAGTGGCAATGGATGACACATCGGAATGATCGTTGCAGTATTCTTCGCTGCCATGATGGCGGCAACTTGGGCGACTGCGAAGACGTCTCCTTTTTTATTGGTGCCGTGTGTGATCTGTTCGTGGATCGATTCATTGACGATAATGGAAGATTTGGCGACTGCAGTGCGCAATGTCACGGATTTATCGGAAACGTCGACCATCTTGGCGCGGCCCTGTTCGTTAAAGTGAGTAAGCTCGGACATATAATTCATCCTTTCGTTTCATTCATTGTACTCGTAAGTATAACAAAAGAAAGAGGAGATGTAAGTGGTAGAAATTCGAAAGCCTATTCAAGTGGCAGAAGCTGTGGAACGCGTCATGGCTCACGTACATAAACTGGAAACGGAAATCCTTCCGTTAGAACAAACATATGGCCGCGTTCTTGCGGAGCCGATTATCGCAAAGCATGACGTGCCGCCGTTTGACCGTTCGCCGTATGATGGCTTTGCGATTCGTGCAGCTGACTCGGCCGGTGCTTCGGGTGAAGACCGCAAATCTTTTCAAGTGATTGGTGATATTGGCGCGGGATATGTGGCGGATCGTGCTGTCGAAGAAGGAGAATCGTACCGCATCATGACGGGTGCGCTGATTCCGGAACAAGCGGATGCGGTCGTTATGCTCGAGCAGACCGTGGAGAATGAAACGGGCTTCACCCTGCGAAAGCCGTTTGAGGCGGGAGAGAATATCTCGCGTCAAGGGGAAGATGCCAAAAAAGGCGAGCAACTAATAGAGGCGGGCACGGTCATTCATCCGGGCACGATCGCTTTGCTGGCGACATTTGGTTATTCGCAAGTAAAAGTCGCTAAACGGCCGGTCGCGGGAGTACTGTCGACGGGTACAGAATTGCTCGATGTATCGGATGAACTGGTGCCCGGCAAGATTCGTAACTCGAACGGACCCATGATCAAAGCGCAGTTGACGCGGATGGGGATTGAATACAAATCGTACGGGATGATGGAAGACGATCTTGATGCCTGCACGGAAATTGTGGAACGTGCGCTGCAGGAAACGGATCTGCTCATTACGACAGGCGGGGTTTCGGTTGGTGATTATGATTATTTACCGGTAATTTACGAACGACTCGGAGCGAAAGTTTTATTCAATAAAGTTGCCATGCGCCCCGGCAGTGTCACGACCGTTGCGGTGCTTGGTAATAAGCTGCTGTTCGGACTTTCAGGCAATCCATCTGCGTGCTTCAGCGGTTTCGAATTGTTCACGCGTCCGGCGATCCTATCGATGATGGGCTGCACGACGCCATATTTGCCACGGATCCAAGCAATACTCGGTGATGATTTCAAAAAGCCGAATCCTTTCACCCGTTTCATTCGGGCATCATGGGAGATGACGTCGCAAGGTATTACAGCGACACCTGCCGGCTTCAATAAATCGAATGCTGTCTCTTCGATTGCGCGCGGGAACTGTATCATCGCCTTGCCGAGCGGGACGAGAGGTTATGAAAAAGGTAGTCAGGTCGATGTGTTGCTGTTGGGTGCTGAGCAGGGTGTGGAGCGCTGGGAATTATGAAAACGCTGCATGTTACAGGTTTCAAGAATAGCGGCAAGACAGCGCTTGTTTCTCATTGGATCACGGTGCTGCGGAGCATGGGGCTTGAAGTCGCGGTGCTGAAACATCATGGTCACGGCGGCGCGCCGGAACTGCCGCCGGCTCACACAGATACCGTGCAGTTCCTTGAAGCAGGAGCTGTGTCGACTCTAGTGGCAGGTGGAAATATGATACAATTGATTCAACAGAAATGGCAGTCATTTGAGGAACTAAAATCACTGGCAGCATCAAATCAACCAGATGTTTTATTAATAGAAGGCTATAAACAAGAAGTGGGAGAAAAGATTGCTCTCCTCCGCAATGAAGGCGATTGGGAAGACTTGAAACAGCTGCAGGGCATCATTCACAAAGCATGTACAGAAGATATTTTCGCAGATATCTCTTCATTGGATGAGTGGTTACAAAAATGGGTGCAGGAAGGCGGAGACAAATGAAGCAATATGAGATTACGGATCAGCCGATTGATCCGCAAGTATACAGTGAATTTGTTTTGCATCCCGCTGCCGGTGCGGTGACGGTCTTCACCGGACATGTGCGCGAGTGGACGCACGGTGTTCGGACGCTGTATTTGGCGTATGAAGCGTATGTGCCGATGGCGGAGAAGAAGCTGGCAGAAATCGGGGCGGAAATGGAAGAAAAATGGCCTGGAGTAAAGGTTTCCATGGCACACAGAATCGGTGAATTGAAGATTTCCGATATCGCAGTCGTCATTGCAGTCTCTTTCCCGCATCGCAAGCAGGCCTATGAAGCGAATGAATATGCGATTGAACGTATCAAGGAAGTCGTGCCCATCTGGAAGAAGGAAATTTGGGAAGACGGCGAAGAGTGGATCGGCGCACAGAAGAAATATCCAGAGAAAGGGAGCGGGTTACAGTGATTACAGTTCATTACTTTGCAAGACTGCGAGAGTTGACGGGTAAAGGAGAGGAATCTTTGGATCGCGCTCCTTTGACGGTGCAAGAACTCTTGGATTGGGCAGAAACGACGTATCCAGGTTTCGGAAAAGATACGATTCACGTTGCGGTGAATGAAGAATACGCGAGAAAAGAAGATGTCATTCAAGCAGGTGACGTGTGTGCGTTCATTCCGCCGGTGAGCGGGGGATGAAGCAGACCGTTGGCATTTTACTCGCTGGCGGCCAGTCGCGCAGATTCGGTTTTCCGAAAGCGTTTGCGGAATTTCAAGGACATCCTTTTTATCACTATTCGCTAGAGGCATTGCGTCCTTACTGCGAGGAAATCGTAATCGTAGCACGTCCTGAATTTCTGGAGAAACTGCCAGAAGAACTTCATTTGACGACGGATTTAGAAATGTATGCGGGAATGGGACCCCTTGCCGGCATTCTGTCGGGAATGGAAGCGGTCGAGGCGGAACGTTACGTTGTACTGCCTTGCGATATGCCGTTTATCGAAGAACGGGTAATCGGGAAGCTGCTTGACAGGCACCGGGAAGATGTGTCGGCAGTGACTGTGGACGGCAAGCTTCATCCGCTTGTCTCAATTTGGAAAAATTCAGTAAAACCGACCATCCGTCAGGCACTTGATGAAGGAAATCGCCGCGTCATGCACGTTCAGGCTCAGCATAATGGATTATGGATTGAAGGTGATCTGCTGACTGACAAGCCGGAAATCGTATTTAAAAATGTCAACACGCCATGTGAGCTTGAAAGGAGATGAGGAAGATGGATGCTGTCGTTGATCAGCTTGGGCGACCGATTAGGGATTTGCGGATTTCGGTCACAGACCGTTGTAATTTCCGCTGTACGTATTGCATGCCAAAAGAAATTTTTGGAGATGATTATTTATTTTTGGCGAAGGATCAGCTGCTTTCATTTGAAGAATTGGAACGTCTGGCACGTGTCTTTGCGAAGTTGGGTGTGAAGAAACTTCGGCTGACGGGTGGGGAACCGCTGATGCGCCGGGATTTGCCGGAGCTGATCCAGAAGCTTCAAGACATCGAGGGAATTGAAGACATCGGACTGACGACCAACGCGGTGCTGCTTGGAAAATATGCGCAGCCGCTCTATGATGCAGGGCTGCGGCGTCTGAATATCAGTTTGGACGCACTCGATCCAGAATTGTTCGGCCGGATCAACGGACGCGGCATCTCGCCTGATCTCGTTCTGGAAAACATTAAAATGGCTAAGGACATCGGTTTTACGATTAAAGTGAATATGGTCGTGCAAAAAGGGGTCAATGAAAGTGAAATTCTTCCGATGGCGGCGTATTTCAAGGAGTTGGGCATTACGCTGCGCTATATCGAGTTCATGGATGTCGGTAATGATAACGGCTGGAGTTTCGATAAAGTAGTGACGAAGAAAGAAATCTACGACATGCTGGCTGCCGTCTACGACATGGAACCGGCAGAAGAGGAGTATTACGGAGAAGTCGCCAAACGTTATCGCTATCTAGATTCGGATAAAGGTGCGCAAGTCGGTTTCATCACGTCCGTTTCGGAATCTTTCTGCTCGACGTGCACGCGTTCCCGATTGTCTTCTGAAGGCAGACTGTATACGTGTCTATTTGCATCGGACGGATTCGATATTCGCGAATTAATTCGCTCCGGTAAGACGGATGAAGAGTTATTTGAAGCGATTGCGAACGTATGGAGAGACAGAAAAGATCGCTATTCGGATGAACGTTCCGAACAGACCGTGAAGAACCGCAAGAAAATCAATATGAACTATATTGGGGGCTGATGGATTGGAGTCTGTGAAACCTGTATTGTTTATTAACCGGAATATGCCGGAAGAAATGGTTGCGCCGCTTCGTGAAGTCTATGAAGTGGACATGTGGCCTTCTGCAAGTGGTGCGGTGCCGCGTGAGGTGCTACTTGAAAAAGCTGCTTCTGCACATGCATTATGGACAATGATTTCCGACCAAATCGACGAAGAAGTGCTCGATGCCTCGCCCAACCTGAAAATAATTACGAATATGGCGGTCGGCTATAATAATATTGATGTAAAAGCAGCCCAGGAAAGAGGAGTCATCGTTACCAATACGCCGGATGTGCTGACGGAAACGACGGCAGATCTGGCGTTTGCTCTATTGATGGCGACAGCTCGCAATTTGATGGGGGCCGAGCATGCATTGCGTGACGGCAAATGGACATCGTGGGAGCCGCTTGGTTTCACGGGAATGGATGTCTATGGCGCGACGCTCGGCATCATCGGCATGGGCCGGATCGGTGAAGCGGTGCTGCGGCGGGCCAAGGGTTTCGACATGAATGTCTTGTACCATAACCGCAACAGGAAATCGGAAATGGAAGATATGTATGGCTGCCGCTATGCAGTGCTACCTGATTTACTGGCTCAGTCTGATTTCGTGCTTATACTCGTGCCGTTCAGTGAGGAAACTAGAGGAATGATCGGCAAGGAACAACTCGAACAAATGAAAAAGACCGGTATTCTAATTAACGTCGCGCGCGGCGGCATTGTGGATGAAGAGGCACTGTTCGAAGCGTTGCAGAAAAAACGAATTCATGCGGCGGGCCTAGACGTATTCGAAACAGAACCCGTTCCGCTCGATAGCCCCTTACTGACTCTGCCGAATGTAACCGTATTACCTCATATTGGCAGTGCGAGCTTACCTACGCGTTTAGCGATGATGAAGCTGAATCAGCAGGCTTTGCTGGCATGGGCAAGAGATGAAGAACCAAATCACAGAGTCTGGTAATCCTAGCGAAAGTGTACAGGATGACGTGAAGAATGCGTATAATTGAGTGGTACAAAAGCTGAAATGACAAATAGATTAATATAGAATTTGCACATCAACCAGCACCGTATCTAGCGGTGCTTTTTCATTTTTTAAATTACTTTTGGATATCTTTGGTATAATGGTATTGGGCTATGGAATGGAGAAGAATATTGTTGTTCAGTAAATGGGGCATTATATTAAAGTTGACTAAGTGTTTATTCTAAGATAGTGGGTGAGATTGAAGGAATGATTTATTATGGAGTTGAATCCTATTTTTGGCTAAAACTTATTTTATTATTAGTCATCATTGGGTTATTGTTCTTTTCGTTTAGCGCAATTATGAGAAGGATTCTTAAAGTTGAAAAAAGGAAACCATTCTCAAATAATCATTTGAATCCCTTGCACAAGAAAATTGATTGGACAATTAGAATTACCTTTATTGTTGCAATGATAGCCGGAGGTTTCATAAATATTTCGGGACACAATATCGCAAACTGGCCAAATCGTGGAGTTTGCCTTCGATTTACATCACGACCAGGTAATTGACGAGGGAGAGCGATCAATTGAAAAAACTGTTACTTGTTTTAGTTATGATTATTGTGATGTTTTTTTTATACTCATATCAGTTACCAATTATGAGTACAGGGGAAGCGATAGATAGTGCACAAAAACACTTGCAAAATCCACCAAAGGAGTGGGGAAAAACATTTTCAGACTATGATTGGAATGATACTACATTAGAAAACGTTGTTGTTTCACTAAATCAAAAGAATGGTTTCTGGAACAACTTAACAAATAGAATGAATTGGGAAGTCACGATAAAAAATAACGGCTCAGAGCCAACAGTTGTTATAGATGCTTATACGGGTAAACTTATTGATATAAATGGACCATTAAACTAAGTATCCTATTTTACTGTTCAAGTAACGGGTGCATATTGTAGAACAACGGTTTTAAACCGCTATCTAACTAACGGGTACGATTCAGGAATAAGAATTGCATCCTTTTTTCAGTGATAGGACTAAATGAGTCAAGAAAGTAGCATGTAAAATCAGAGTGATAATAACAATACTAGTAATTAATAAAAGAGTGGGAGGAAGAAATTTGAAAGAGTTCATTACTGTCTTTATCACTTGTCTCGTTTTTGGTGGAGCTTTCACATTTTTCTTAGCCGGGTATATCCTAGATAACTTTTGGGGAACTTTTCTTATAATCGCATTTCTGTTGTCAGCTTTCATTACGGTTTTAGTGAAGATGTCAATTAAAATTGAAGAACTAGAAAAGAAAGTAGAAAGTTTAATGATTATTGAAAAGGAAAAGTAATCGTTACACTTATGAGCTTCAAAAATCGGGCCATTATCTAGAAGAATTCAAATCATGAAAATGAAATAGTATTAGCAATAAAATTATCGATTCTAATAACAGATAGGATGGAGGATTTCAGTGGAAATTAAAGAGGCAATTTTAAGGACCAGAGATATTTGCTTTTGATATTCCCTCAAACAAGTTTGGAGAAGCTAAAAAGTGGGTGGAATCTAAAGTAAAGTTAAATTTGGAAGACGGTGAGGATGAAGCTGATTTTTCACATATTCCTGCTCATTCTCTATATTTTTATGACCCTGCCGGTAATATAGTTGAATTTATTTCTCGTCACGGTACAGCAGAAGAGAGCGAAGAAGCCTTTTCACAAAAGAGTATTTTAAATATAAGCGAAATGAGTTTAACGGTAGTGGATGCCAGTAAGACTCAGGAAAAACTTTTAAACTTAGGAATCAATGAGCGTGATGGTGATCCAATTAGTGATTCATCACTTAATTTCATGGGGAAAAGTGCAATCGGTCCATTCCTATTATTAACTCAACCTGGACGGAGATGGATTTTCTCTAATAAGCTCTCGGCTATTCATCCATTAGAAATTGTATTCGATACGAATGACAGAGTAGTAGTAACGGACAGTTACGAAGTGTTAATTAATCCATCCATTTCCTAAAATGCTTATTCAGTTAACGACAGGCACTCGCCTAACTAGAAATGACATGACAGTAAAATAAAAGCCTAAATCTCGTTTCTCTGTTTTGTAAATAGAGGGTCGAGGGGTAGGCTTTTTACAATCATTTTTGTATTTAGAACGTTTTAGTGCTTACGCTTTACTTCGATTCTATAGCCGTCAGGGTCAGTAACAAAGAAGTAAGAAGGTGCTTCACCTGAAAGTCCTCTCAATTCGCCTGTTTCATAAGAGGAAGCTTTACAAATTTCATGCATCTTTTCTAAATCATTTACTGTTACACCTAAATGACTGAAACCATTTCCTATAACATATGGATCTGCATCATAATTATAAGTAAGTTCTATTTGTACTGAAGAGCCTGGCGAATTTAGATAAATTAAATCAAATTTATCTTCAGGGAATTCTCTGCGACTGGCTACTTCAAAATCAAAAAGCTCAGTATAAAAATCTAATGTAGCCTCAATGTCTCTAACACGTAAACAAATTTCAACGAGTACTTGGTCCATAATATCATCCTCCGTATTTTCATTGATCAATCTAATCTTATCTTAGATACTATATAAGTGCACTTGATGCGATTGAATAAAGTTAATTGTTATAACCAGTAATTGTTCTAGAAATCATCACGGGCGTTACGCAATTCGATAAAGTCCTCCAATGTTTCCGCTTGCAGAAAGAGGTTAATTTCCTTCTCCATGCCGATCGTTGTCGGGAGTGTTGGCTGTCCTTTAGCACGCAATTCCCGGACCTCCTCCAATGAATGGGAGATTTTTTTATTTTCCGGATGCATGTCGTATGCAAAACGTAAATTAATTTCGGTATACTCGTGACCGGGGTAAACATTTATATCATCATCCAAGCGCTTAAATTTCTGCAAAGTTTCATATTGAGCTTCGTAATCGCCGGTAAAAACCCGACCGCATCCAGCTGAAAACAAAGCATCCCCGCAAAAGAGGTGATCTCCCATTAAAAAACTGATATGGCCATGCGTATGACCTCCTGATTCGTAGACTTGGAAAGTTTGGCCCAACAAGTCAAAGGAGTCTCCTTCCTTTACAACACGATTTACTAAGTCCTCTGTTTCTTTCGGTCCATAAACAAGACATTCCGGATGACTCGCTAGAATCTCTTGTACCCCACCGGTATGATCTTCATGCATATGAGTTAAAAGAATGGCCGCCAAACGATGCTGTTTTTCTTCAAGATAATCCAGAACAACGCTCGCTTCTCCTGGATCAACCACAACTGCCTCAGTTTCTTCTTGAATGTACCATATATAATTATCAGAAAAGGCTTTGATTGGATGAATAAGCACCTTATGATTCCTCCTCTTTTTTATAGTTATTTGCGGTTTGGAGACTAGTTTTCCCCTTCCGCTGACAAGTTTTAGTTTATCCGACTATCATAACACAGAGATTAGTCATATACATGAAGGAGACAACCTACTCTGCCTGTAATCTACTCCTTAATCCTGTTCCTTATTATAGTTTTTACTAAGTGTTTTCCTCTTAAACGTCGGCACATAAACAGACCCCCAATTCATCTACGAATCAGGGGTCTGTTTGGTGATTAGCATTCAGTCTTATCAATAAACAGCCAGACAGCAGCAGACAGCTCCACCACCTGCAACTGCAAATCAGTATCTTCAAACGATTGCCTGAAAGAACGGGCGACTGATTTCAGCAAATAGATCCTCGGCGCCTCTGTCGACAGTTCATCAAGCAAGAACTGTGCATATAACTTTCCTGCATCTTCTTTATCAGATAGTTGTCCGATAAATTCTCGCAGTTTTCCGACCAATACTTCCTGTGTCATCGGCTGAAGTTCTACGCCTTTCAAAATATTCTCGATTAAATTATGTGATAGAAAATGGTCATCCCGCTCTATAATATCCGGCACGACGACTTCCATCCGTTGCATGACGAATTCGATGAGCTGCTTTGTATCCAGTTGCTCAGACGTTGAGCTCTTCCATACGTTCAATGAATGCTGAATGAATCCAAAAATCAGCGAAGCACAGTCATACGCATACCGTTTCGCTTTTTCTCCGTAGATATCGGTAAGTCGTTTCGCTATCCACGTGAGTTCCCGGTAATGCATTTGTTTAACGAATTGCCGCAATTCATCATCTGGCGAATGAACGATCGTTTCTAATAACGGCAATAAGTTCTGCTCCCGATTCATCGTCAGCCGAATATAAATCTGATCCGAAAGAAGCTGCGGGTCAGATAAGTCTCTGCCGATTGCGAGTTCATTTCGACGCAGGAATGATAAGTAGTAGGCGTCGCGCAAAATAGCCATTAGGCATTCATTTTTAGAAGAAAAGTAGTTATAGAAAGTTCCTTTTGATATATGGGCTTCATCCAAAATATCTTGAATGGATGTCGCCTGAAAACCACTCTTAATAAATAGCTGTTTAGCGGCTTGTAACACATGTTTTTTTCGGTCGTTCATGATCTCCCACCTGCATCTGTATGAAGTTTTATACATATAGTATAATCCATATAGTAATCAAATAACCTTATAATATCAATGATTATCAATACTTGAAAGTTTTTAGTTGAAAAAAATGAACTAGCGGTATAAAATGAGTTTCTGGTTTAATTTTATAGGTGAAAAATAGGAGGAAGAAATGGAAGAGACATTAGATATTAAGAAAATGCATGAAAACCCTCCTTATGGGGTCATTGCAATTCTGTTCATTGGGGCCTTTGTCGCCATCCTGAATAATACACTGCTCAATATTGCGCTGCCTGTCATTATGAATGAATTTTCGATTCGTCCGTCAGATGTTCAATGGCTGACAACGGGATTTATGCTTGTGAATGGGATTATGATTCCGGCAAGTGCTTATTTTATAACGAAGTTCACGAATAAGAAGATATTCCTGACAGCGATGGTGCTGTTTTCTCTAGGTACATTTTTAGCGATTGTTGCACCAACATTCAGCCTTCTGATTGTTGCGCGCATGATCCAGGCTTCAGGTTCAGCATTGATGATGCCGCTCTTGATGAACGTCATGCTTACAGCGTTTCCGATTGAGAAACGGGGAACAGCACTCGGAATGTTCGGCCTTGTCATGTTCACGGCGCCGGCAATCGGGCCGACACTTTCAGGCTGGGTAGTCGAGCACTATTCTTGGCGAATGCTGTTCATCATCGTCCTGCCAATTGCGTTGATCACAATCGTATTTGCACTGTTTAAAATGAAAAACATCACGCCGAACCGCGATGTCAAATTGGATGTATCTTCTCTCATCCTATCGAGTGTCGGATTCGGCAGTCTGCTCTACGGCTTCAGTTCTGCCGGTGATAAGGGCTGGGATGCACTAGAAGTGTACGGAATGATAGCTCTCGGTACAGTATCGCTCGTAATTTTTGTTTTGAAACAGTTGAAGATGGAAGAGCCGCTGCTGGATATCCGTATTTATAAATATCCGATGTTCGCCCTGGCTTCTGTCATTTCAATTGTTCTGTCAATCGCGATGTTCTCGGGAATGATTCTTACGCCGCTTTACGTACAGAACGTCCGTGGCATTTCACCATTCCATGCAGGGATTCTCATGCTGCCGGGGGCTGTTTTGATGGGAATTATGTCGCCCATCACCGGTAAACTGTTCGATAAATACGGACCGCGCGCGCTTGCTTATACCGGGCTGACAATCGCGGCTGTCACGACTTATTTCCTAAGTCGTCTCGAGCTTGATTCCGGTTATTACTACTTGATGATGCTCTACACTGTCCGGATGTTCGGACTTTCTATGGTAATGATGCCGATCATGACGAACGGTATGAATTCACTGCCAATGAAATCCAATCCGCATGGTACTGCAGTGAACAATACGCTGCAACAAGTGTCTGGTGCGATCGGCTCTGCTTTATTGCTGACGATCATGACCAACCGGCTGGATAAATCGGCTGCTGCTCAGGTGCAGGACTTGACGGCATCGGGAGTAGATATTTCTTCAATGAAAGAAGAGATCGAGCGTACTGCAATGCTCGACGGAATCAATCACGCGTTCTTCATCTCTACGATCATTACGGTCGGTGCTTTGATACTGGCACTCTTCATTAAACGAGTCGTTCCGCCGAAATTTGAGCCTTCGGAAGAAAATGTGGGGAAATTTAAGTCATAAAGATAAAGTTTCGTATGCTTACGGGCATGCGGGACTTTTTTTGAATTCAGCAGCAGACTGCGACCTCAATAAGTAGTTAACGCTGATGAGGGTATGCACTCAGCAATTATCAAACACCCGCTGAATCCAAATAAAGCCTCTGGCGGATGTCATGGATTTTGAATTGCGCAAATGCAATTCAAAATCCAGACACAATCACGCTAGGGTATGATTGATATGTTATGATAAAAAGAAAAAGGTTGTGTTCGATGTGATAGGAAATAAAGAGAATTGTCCATGCGGCAGCGGAAAAATGGTACAGGATTGCTGCGGCAGGACAACTGAACCGGGCACCAATCAAATTCAGCTGGAATTGATAAATATACTTAACTCCTATTATGAAACGGCTTTGCCGCCTGGAGATGTTCAGCGTCTGCAGGAAATGCTGGGAGCTTGGAATCAGCGTCTTGGTGGATGGATGGAAGAGGAAGAATTAATGTCGAATGTCAGCGATTATTATTTCTTCGTAGTCCGCAAAGATCTTTGGCGTCGTCATTTAGTCAAAGCATTGAACCGAACGCAGAATAAAGCCGTGCGCGGTATCCTGAAAAACTGGCAGAATTCATTCGTCACATTTGCTGAAGTGACTTCATCTGACGAACAGGTCTATCATATGAAGGAAATCCTCGGCGAAGGGGAATATATGTTGGCGAGGGAAGAGGGAGAGCCGGAAGATGTCCGTGTGGTTCTCGCGATTGTGTTGGAGGAATGGCGCAATGACGAGCGCTGGGTCATGCCGATTTCAGCGGTTGCTGTCAATAAACATATGAGCGATGAACTGGTGGAACAAGTCCGCAAACTTGCAGAAAGCAGCGATGAACAAAATAGTTTTGACTTCTTTAAAGACTATTTGCTCGATATTTACGAGTTTGTCTGCAAGCTGGATGCACAGACATTGTCGGATGTTGTGGAGCAGAACTTCACGCCGCTTCAGCAGGAAGTGGTCGAGATTTTGGATGCAAAGCTCGAAGACATGGAATTATTACCAGGTGCCTATGAGATGCTGCTTTCCTTGATGGCCTATTATTTCGTAGAAAAACAGCCGAAGTTCCGCAAGCCTGAAGTGCTGGCTGCTGCTGCATTCCAGCTTGCTTCCGATGTCCGCATGATGCCGGAAATCTATACACAGGCAGAAGTGGCTAAACTATTTGGAGTTTCAGTTTCCTCATTCAAAAAACATACGGATGCCCTGTATGAAAAGATTGGTGAACTGGAAGAAGTGATGGCGGAAGGCAATGGCTCAGGTGCGCCGTATTATATCGGAACGGATCCACGTCCGGACGAGCAGACGCATTGGCAAATACATATGCTGTCAGCAAATCAAGATTTTGATTCGATGGAAGAAGCGCAAGCCTATATCCAGCAAGCGATGCAGAAGCCGTTTGAACCGGAAAATCGCCAGCAGGAATCTCAGATGCTTTGCTATATGGCCTATCATGCGGAGACACCTGAACAGCGCAATGATTTTGCAGAAATGGCGTATGGTGCGGATCCGACGAATGTTGATGCCTTATTGCTGCGTGCAGAGATGACGGATTCTAAAGAGGAAAAGGGCAAGTTGCTGAAACAGGCTGTATTCTCAGGTGAGAAGCAATTTGACGACCGTGCGGAAGATACATGGGCATTTGTCACAAACCGCCCGTATCTACGCGCTTTATTGACATATGGCGTTTGGCTGTACGGTCAGGAACGCTACGGCGAATCAAGCGAAATGTTCTTGATTGCGCTGACGAGTGATCTGCATGACTATCAAGGCATACGCTATCTGGCTATTTCGTCGCTGATTTATCAGAATGAAATCAAGCAGGCTGAGCAGGTGTTGAACGCTTGCACAGAAATTTCAGAGCATGATGCAGCGTATTTGTATTTATCTTGGCTGATTGAGATGGAGAAATCTCAGGGTGCCAGTGAGAAGAGTGCAGAGCTGTTTGTGAGAGCGGAGCAGGCGAATCCTTATGTCGGCGCGCTGATTCATACGTCTGCTGAAAAGATGAAGTACCCGAGAGCTGCCGAAGTGAAGCCTGGTACACCAGAAGAAGCACAGTATATTTGGTTTCTTATGTAAGTAATTTCAACCGTCGTGGCCAGTCATGTAATTAGACGGGCCACGACGGTTTTTTAAAAGGACTTTCTGAATAAGCTCGGTATAATAGCAGTAGGGGAAGTAGTTATTACAAGGTCAACAAATGGGCTAGTTTCATGGAATGGAATGTTTAAATGTAATTGTGCAATCGTCCTTAATTCGGACGATTATTTTTTTGGAGAATTCTTTAGAAAAAGTTCGGCTAGTTTAAATGACAGATGGAGTTATTTTTGACTCGTTAATGGCTAATAACCAACTAATAAGAAAATAACATTAGTCATACCATAGACTATCGTGACCATTTTCAGTAACCCACATAAGATGTAAGAAGTGTGATTTTGATAAAGGGGGATTTTTATGAGAAGGTTCTTTTATTATGTAGGATGGACAATCGTTTTAGGAATTATTATTTTTACCGGTAATCAATATCAGCTCTCGTTGAAACAAGATTATATGAAAAATATTGACGCCATGTCATTTGTTTTGTTTTCATCTATATTTCCTATTGTTATTGGAATACTGCTCAGATTACCAAACCTTATAAATGAAATGAAGGAGAACGGACAATGGACATTTGATTGGGCCAAATTCATTGGGATTGGGTTGCCGTCTTTGTGTGTTTTATCCATGTATGTACTACTATTTTATGTACCTGAAAGCATACTGCCGTTTATATCACAAGAGATTTTTCTTGGTAATTCAACAGTCCAAATAATAGCTGGGGTTGTGTTTGGTTTTGTCTTGCTAGATAGTGTAAAGAAGTAATGAAGCGTCATATAGGTAAAATATAGAGACCTAATTCATAAGCGAATTAGGTCTCCTTTGATTTGCGGTATAAGTTACATACTGCTGCAAACCAGTGCATCAAAAGTTTGGAATACATATCTCTTTAAAGGAATAGCATAGTATATTGTCGAACAATTCTATATAAGGAACTGAATCGAAAACTATGCGAACCAGGAAGGGAGACAAACAAATGAAACTGACAAACTATATCGACGGAGTGTGGCAAAAAGAGGGCGCGACTTATACCGCAGTCATTAATCCGGCGAACGGAGAAGAATTGGCTCAAGTTCCTCTATCTACAACAGAAGACGTAGAGAAAGCAACGGCTGCGGCTAAAAAAGCACAGAAGAAGTGGGCGCTGGTTCCTGCACCGAAACGTGCCGATTATTTGTATGAAATCGGGCATCTGATGAAAGAACGGAAAGAGCATCTCGCGCAAGTTCTGACGAAAGAAATGGGCAAAGTCATCGAAGAAGCGCGCGGTGAAGTGCAGGAAGGGATTGACATGGCCTATTATATGGCAGGGGAAGGGCGCAGAATGTTTGGTGAAACGGTGCCGTCCGAGCTACAGGATAAATTCGCGATGAGCGTCCGTGCGCCTATCGGGGTTGTAGGACTGATCACCCCGTGGAATTTCCCGATTGCCATTGCCACGTGGAAATCGTTCCCGGCCATTGTCGCCGGCAATACATTCATTTGGAAACCCGCCACGGAAACGCCGTTGATGGCTTATGAAATGTCGCTGATTTTTGAAGAAGTTGGCCTGCCGCATGGTGTTGCAAATATCGTGTTTGGTGCAGGATCAGATGTAGGAACTGCGATGATTGAGCATCCGGATATCCGGGTGATTTCATTCACAGGTTCCACGGAAACAGGTCGTCATGTCGCAGAACTTGGCGGACGTCACTTGAAAAAAGTATCACTCGAAATGGGCGGTAAGAATGCAGTAATCGTACTGGATGATGCAGATCTGGAGCTCGCGGTTGAAGGGATCCTGTGGAGTGCGTTCGGGACGGCGGGACAGCGCTGTACGGCATGCAGCCGGGTGATTGTACATGAAGATGTGAAAGAAGATTTGCAGAAACGTCTCGTTGAAAGTATGAAAAAGCTGACGATGGGTGACGGGCTGGATGAATCGGTAAAAGTCGGACCTGTCATCAATGAAAAGGCGCTCGAAAAAATCAGCAGCTATATTGAAATCGGTAAGCAGGAAGGCGCGAATTTGATTGCAGGCGGCAATGTGCTGAATGAAGGAGAATACGCCAATGGTCATTATTTCGAACCAACTTTATTCGCAGATGTGGCTTGGGACAGCCGCTTGGCTCAGGAAGAGATTTTCGGACCTGTCGTTTCGCTGATTACCGTGAGCAGTTTGGAAGAAGCGATTGAAGTAAACAACAGCGTGGCGTACGGCTTGTCGAGTTCGATTTTCTCGCAGGACGTCAATAAAGTGTTCCAGGCGCAGCGTGATCTGGATACGGGAATCGTTTATATAAACGCCGGCACGACGGGTGCGGAAATTCATTTGCCGTTCGGCGGCACGAAGGGAACTGGCAACGGCCACCGCGATTCAGGGGTGGCGGCGCTCGACGTCTTTACGGAATGGAAGAGTATCTATATCGATTACAGCGGAAAACTGCAGCGTGCACAGATCGATACGGACTAATCAACAGGAAGAAGGGATGAGCAAATGAGAGTCGTAGTATTGGGTGCTGGATTAATGGGGAAAGAAGTCGTGAGGGACCTTGTGAAACAGGATGAGGTCAAGAAAGTGTATCTGGCGGATCGGGCAATTCGGCAGGCAGAGGATTTTGCAGAAGAGCTGATGTCGGAAAAACTCGATATTTTATTGCTGGATGCGAATAACGAGGTGCAGTTGAGTGATGTCATTGCGCTTGGGCATATCGTCGTCAATGCGCTGTTTTATACGTTTAATGAACGGGTCGCAAAGTGTGCGGTGGAACGGGGAGTACACGTTGTAGATCTCGGCGGTCATATAGGCGGAGCGACGGAGAAAGTGCTCGCTTTGAACGAGCAGGCTGCTGCAAAAGGCGTGACACTCATTCCAGATCTAGGCGTGGCTCCCGGAATGATCAATATTCTCGCAGGATATGGCGCGTCGAAGCTCGATGAGGCCAATGAAATCAAGCTCTATGTCGGCGGTGTGCCGGTTAAACCGAAACCTCCGCTTGACTACAATGTGGTTTTTTCATTGGAAGGATTATTCGACCATTATACCGATCCGTCGCGTGTGATGCGAAACGGCAACATCACGGAACTGCCATCGTTATCTGAAGTGGAGGCGCTGGAGTTCGACGGCTATGGCGCAATGGAAGCTTTCCACACGTCAGGCGGGACTTCGACGATGTTGGAATCATTTCCCTACGTGGAGACGCTTGAGTACAAGACGATTCGCTATCCAGGCCACGCGGAAAAAGCGAAACTGCTCGCGGACCTCGGATTGTTGAACCGGGAATCGTCTATTTACGTCGACGGTAAACCGCTTCGTGTGCGCGATGTCATGATGGCGCATCTGACTCCGCAATTGCGTCTGGGTGACAAATCGGATGCCGTCTTGCTGCGCGCGCTTGTAAGCGGCAAAAAGGACGGCGCAGCCAAAACCGTCACGTTTAATTTGATTACCGAAAAAGATCAGACGACGAATGAAACCGCCATGGCGCGCGCGACAGCCAACACGATTTCAGTCGTGGCGCAGATGATCGGCAACGGCGTCATCACGAAGCGCGGTGCCTATCCGCCAGAGCAAATTGTGCCGGGAGAATTGTATATTGAAGAAATGAAGAAACGCGGTGTCGTCATCGAAGAAAGCTGAATTTCATTGTAAAGGAGGACATAGATATGGACTTTACATTTACAGATGAACAGAAAATGCTGCGGCAGACGGCCAGGCAGTTTACGGATGCGGAAATCATGCCGCACATCGCAAAATGGGATGCAGAAGGAAGCTTTGATCCGGCCATTTGGAAGAAGCTTGCGGATCTCGGTTTCCTAGGTGTCTGTATTCCCGAAAAATACGGCGGCAGCGGCATGGATTATAATTCATTGGCCATTTTATGCGAGGAACTCGAACGCGGGGATACGGCATTTCGTACAGCGGTGTCCGTGCATATCGGCTTGAATTGCATGACGCTGATGCAGTGGGGGACGGAAGAGCAAAAACAGAAATATCTCGTTCCGCAAGCGAAAGGTGAGAAAATCGGCGCGTTCGGACTGACAGAACCGGGTGCAGGCTCGGACGTATCGGCCATTCAGACGGCTGCTGTACGTGACGAAGACAGCTATATCTTAAACGGGCAAAAAACATGGATCTCGCTCTGCGACTCTGCAGATCATTTCCTGGTCTTCGCCTATACAGATAAATCAAAGAAACATCACGGGATCAGCGCGTTCATTGTGGAGCGGACGATGCCGGGATTTTCATCTAAAGCCATTAAAGGAAAGTATGGAATCCGCGCAGGCAATACGGGGGAATTGTTCTTTGAAGATGTCCGCGTACCTGCTGCGAACTTGGTCGGTGAAGAAGGAGAAGGATTCAAGATTGCGATGGCGGCGCTTGATAACGGACGCTTCACAGTGGCGGCTGGCGCAGTCGGCCTGTTGAAAGCGTGTCTCGAAGCAAGTATTCAGTACGCGACAACCCGTGAAACCTTCGGCAAGAAGATCGGTGAACATCAGCTCGTCCAGCAGATGATCGCGAAAATGGAAGCGGGCTATCAGATGAGTCGTCTCCTCGTCTATCGTGCCGGCGAGTTGAAGAATCGGGGCATCCGCAATACCCGTGAGACGTCACTTGCTAAATGGCAGGCCTGCGATTTTGCCAATCAAGCCGCGGATGATGCGGTACAGATTCACGGGGCGTACGGCTATTCCGATGAATACCCTGTCGCCCGCTACTTGCGGAACTCGAAAGCGCCGGTCATCTACGAAGGTACACGCGAAATCCATACGATCATGCAAGCGGAATATGTACTTGGCAAACGTGCGGATAAACAGTTGAACCGCATGCTGCCGAAGTGGCCGTTTGAGGAATAATGAAACAGGCTGTCGCGGATTATTTCTGCGGCAGCCTGTTTGCTGTGTGTAGCGAGTTCCGGCATGAAAATGTGGCGAATGCGCGCGAAAAAGCAGCGTTTCCGCGCGAAAAACGTCCCGAAGCGAACCAAAACCACGCGCCGCCGCACCTTTCGCAAATTCCAACGCACCAAACCGCTCCTTCAGCGAACCAAACCGCCGCACAGACGCACCATTCCCGCTGTTCCCACGATGAAAAACCCCTGCTATGAGCGCGGAAGCAGGCGGTATGATCACGAAGGCCGGCAGTATGATCATCTGGCCGCCTGGTATGATCACGAATCCTGTGGGTATGAGCGCCTGGCGCAGTCCAATGAGCGCTTGAGGTAAAAGTATGATCATCCGAGCAGGCGATGCCACCGATTGTAATGAAATACAAAAACCAGCACAGCCGCATAAGGCTATGCTGGTTTCATTCAAACATTAAGATCCCACATAATCTCCACCATCCACATGAATCGTCTGCCCCGTCATATAACTAGAATCCTGTGACGCCAAAAATACATAAGCCGGCGCATTTTCAGCAGGCTGACCGCGGCGCTTCATCGGCGTATCTGCACCATGCTCAGCGACCGTCTTCGCATCAAAAGTGGCTGGGATGAGCGGTGTCCAAATCGGTCCCGGCGCTACAGCATTCACCCGGATGCCTTGCGCCGACAGATTCAATGCCAATGAACGCGTAAAGCTGGTGATTGCGCCTTTCGTTGCGGAATAATCCAGCAGGCCGGGCGAGCCGTTATAGGCAGTGATCGAAGACGTATTAATGATGCAATCGCCTTTCTTCATATAAGTAACTGCAAGTTTAGACAGATAGAACAGTCCGAAGAAATTTGTCTCGAACGTTTCCTTCAGCTGATCCGCCGTAATGTCCGAGATAGAGTTTTGAGGGAACTGTTTGCCGGCGTTGTTGACCAAAATATTCAGCCCTCCAAACTCACCGATGACATGCTCAATCAGCTGCCGGCAATTTTCTTCTTGACTGATATCCATCTGATATTTCTTCGCTTTTCCACCGTAACTTTCAATCAATTCAACCGTTTTATTCGCGTCTTCATCTTCCTGATCGGCTAAGTAGGCGATTGCGACATCCGCACCTTCTTTGGCAAACGCCACTGCAACTGCCCGTCCGATTCCGCTGTCACCGCCGGTAATCAGTGCCGTTTTGCCTTTCAGTTTATCAGCCCCTCTGAAATTGGGGTCATCATAGATTGGCGCGGGATGCATGTCTTCTTCCACACCCGGCTGTTCAGGCTGTGTTTGTCCGGGTACTTGTTCATCGATTTTCTCGAATTTATCTTTTGACACAAAATCTCCTCCAATGCATTTTATTACAAGTATTCCCGTAAAGTTTTTACACAAACATGGCGTTACGCCAATAAATTTTTCCAAGGACGGCGGTGCGTGTTACAATATAGCAATCAACTATTACATAACAGCTAAGGAGTGCTTCTTCATGAATTTCCAACCTTCCAAAAAAATGTCCATATTTCCGCCTGCCATCTTCGGTGAGCTGAAAGCAGCCGCGGCGGCGAAACAAGCGACTGGAGATCAGATCATTGATTTGAGTCTAGGCAGTCCAGATCTTCCGCCCGATGAAAAAGTCCGTCAAGCGCTATCCGAACAAAGTGCACTGGCGTCCTCATACGGCTATACATTGGGAGGGACGAACCGTTTCCATGAAGCAGTCGCTGATTACTATAAACGACGCACTGGCGTCATTGTAGACCCAAAAACAGAAATCTTACAGACAATGGGTTCGCAGGAAGGCCTCGTTCATTTGCCGCTTGCGTTTTGCAATGAAGGCGATTATGTCTTAACGACGAATCCCGCGTATGTCGCGTATGATGCCGGAATCAAATTAGCAGGGGCGGTTCCGTACTACATGCCGCTGCTCGCAGAAAACGGCTTCCTTCCCGATCTGAATGAAGTGCCTGAAGACATTGCAAAAAAAGCGAAACTGATCATCTTGAACTTGCCGGGCAATCCAGTGCCGGCCATGCCGAATGAAGAGTTTTTCAAAGAAGTCGTGGCGTTTGCAAAGAAATACGAAATTATCGTTCTGCATGACGCTGCCTATTCCGAATACTATTTCACAGGCGACCGTCCGGCAAGCTTCCTAACAACACCGGGAGCAAAAGAAGTCGGCATGGAAATCAATTCTTTATCAAAAAGCTTCAGTCTTGCAGGCGCGCGAATCGCGTATTTCGTAGGCAACGCACAGATGATCAAAGTACTCCAAGAACTGAAGTCCAATCTCGACTACGGCACATTCGGTCCGATTCAAGAAGCGGCAGCCGTTGCACTTGACCACGGCGAAGAAATTACAGACCGTCTGCGCGCTGAATTTTCAAAACGTCACCATGCGTTAATGAGCGGCCTAGCCAAAATTGGATGGGAAACGACGCCGTCTGAAGGCGGAATGTTCGTCTGGGCAAAATATCCGTTCGACATGGACGACAAACAATTCGTCTTTGAAGCCATCAAACAAGCCGGCGTTGTCATGGTGCCGGGCAGCATTTTCGGAACTGCGGGAAAAGGCTATGTACGACTCGCTCTTGTGCAGAAAGTGGAGCTAATCGATCAGGCGGTTGAACAGCTGGGGAAAATGTCAGTTGTGGAAGCGTAAAAAAGTGAAAAAGCTGTACGAAACGTCATTCTCCTGACATCTCGTGCAGCTTTTTTGAATAAATTCCTATAGTACGTATCGCAACGCACCAAAAACGTGTCCTGCCGCACCAAAAAGCCCCGGATCCAAGCCAAAAACAGCAAGTGCCGCACATTTACAGAGCTACACCGAACCAAAAACCTTGTCCCGCGCGCCAAACTGAATGATTCGCGCACCATTGCCGCCCCCTCCTCATCGCGAAGATTGGGTCATTTATTCCGCTCACTGCTCCGGCAGTCTGGATTCTACGCCTGTCATTAGTAGAGGACTGGCCGTGGCTGTGGGGTAGCATTTATGGGACACAGTCAAATCCTACGTAAATATATGGAAGAGCAGCGAGTCTGTTCTTCTTTTTTATTTGCAAACAAATGATTAGCAGGTCAAATAACTTTAACTTCAGTCAACTCAACAGATTAAGCTGTCCAACTATTTTTGAGCAGAAACACTTGCAACTTCCTCACTTCCGGTGTAATATAATGACCTAGTGACCGAAAACGTTTTTCAGTCAATGGACAAGGCGAGGTGAAGAAGTGGATCGCAGACAAGAAATTTTGCTGGCAGCAGAAAAATCATTCTCTTTATTCGGCTACAAAGCCACTACGATGGATCAAGTCGCTAAAATCGCCAATGTCGGAAAAGGAACAATCTATACATTCTTCTCAAATAAAGAAGAACTGTTTCACGCGATTGTTCGACAGATGATCGAAGAAATGCGGCGTGTATCCGAAGAATGTACGATAGAGGGGGCTTCATTCGAAGTCAACGCACATGCAAGGCTCATGCAGCTGTTGAAATTCCGTGAGACACACCAGCTGAACATCAAACTGATCGAAGAAGAAAAAGAACTTCGGACACCGATGGTCAGTGAAGTGCTGGCATCAATCGAGCAGGAAATCATCGGATTTATCCGGCAGAAAATTGAGCGGGGCATTGCAAAAGGTGAGCTCAAACAGTGCGACAGCGAACTCGTTGCTTATCTATTATTTAAATCCTATCTGGCACTTGTCGTTGACTGGTCGAAGACACATGACCGGCAGCTGACAGAAGAAGAAATCGCTCAATTATTAAGCGATACGATTTTTTCCAGTCTCTTAGTCTGAGACTTTTTCTTTTGAAATAGTATGACTGTTTGAACATTTTGGTCAATCGGTCTGAAATGAAAATGGAGGAAAACTAATGAAGAATACCATGACGTTTGCGGAATGGAAACAATTATTACGCACGCGCAAGATGATCGTTCCGATGATCGCAATATTATTTATTCCTGTACTCTATGCAGGCATGTTCCTATGGGCGTTCTGGGATCCGTATGATCATATGGACCAATTGCCTGTTGCCGTTGTAAATTTAGATGAAGGCGCGGACTTCAATGAGGAGAAATTGACCCTCGGAGACGAACTGGCCGATAAACTAGTAGAAAGTAAGCAGTTTGATTTCCAAAATGTCACAAAAGAACGGGCGGATGAAGGATTAAAAGGGCAGGATTATTACATCACAATCGAAATCCCTGAAAACTTCTCAGAACATGCAACGACGTTGTTGGATGAAAATCCGCAGAAACTGAATCTCCTTTACAAACCGAATGAAGGCTTCAACTTCCTGTCAGGTCAAATCGGTGAAACAGCGATGGACCGCATCAAAGCGGAAGTCAATGAACAAATCGCTTCCACTTACGCGGAGCAACTATTTGATTCCATCACAGAAATGGGCGAAGGCTTCGGTGACGCAGCGGACGGTGCTGGGAAACTGCATGACGGCGCAATAAAACTGGCAGATGGAACCGGCGATCTGAAAGGGTACCTGGCTCAACTTGCTTCTAGCAGCGTAGCGTTATCTGACGGTTCCACAAAGCTTGCAGAAGGTGCTAATAAAGCGGCAAAAGGTGCAAATGATCTTTCAAAAGGACTTGGCACATTATCCGCAGGTGCAAATGATCTGCAAACAGGTGCCGATCAAGCGGCAGCAGGTTCCGCGAGCTTACAAGCAGGTATCAGTGAGTACACTGCAGGTGTCGATAAACTGGCATCGAGTTATGCGCAAATCGGTGCGAAAGAGCAGGAATTCGCAGGCGGTATCGGCAATTTGGCGGAGAAATCCGGTGGCTTGAAAAATGCAGCTGATCAATTAGCAGCAGGCTCACAAGGTGTGAACGCGGGTATCAATAAGCTGTCTGAACAGCTGGGTCCGATTCTTGCACAATTGCCTGATGAGCAAAAAGGTGCTTTGCAGGCGGCATTAGGCGAGTTGAAACAAGGCAGCGCGCAAGTAGCAGGCGGTCTTGGCGAGTTATCTTCAGGAGCGGGTGCACTTCAGCAAGGGGCAGCTCAGTTGAATGGTGCTGCCGGTCAATTGCAGGGCGCACACGCAGAAGCACTTGCCGGATTGAAAAAGCTTCAAGGAAACTCTGTAAAACTGGTTGAAGGATCCAATGCGCTGGCAAGCGGAAACAGCCAATTGGCAGCAGGTTCCAAGCAATTAGTCGGTGGGGTGCAAACTGCAGCGGCAGGCTCTAAAGACTTGGCAAACGGTCTGAATGAACTGACTGCAGGCGCAGGCACGATGAAGCAGGGAACCGGGACACTCGTTTCCAAATCGAAAGACTTGGCGGCAGGTTCTGAAAAACTCGCTTCAGGTGCAACTGAATTAAATGAAGGAACAGCTACACTGCAGGAAAAGCTGGCAGAAGCGAAAGAAACAGCTTCTGAAGTGAAACCGACAGACAAGACATATGAAATGGCGGCTTCACCAGTAGAGGTACAACAGGAAAGCATCAACAAAGTGCCGAACTACGGAACAGGATTCGCACCGTATTTCCTTTCATTAGGATTATTCGTCGGCGCATTGCTGTTGTCCATCGTCTTCCCTATGATGGAACCGGCGACAACACCAACCGGCGCATTCCGCTGGTTCACCAGTAAAGTATCCGTGCTGGCAGTTGTCGGATTAATTCAGGCATTGCTTGCGGTCGTGGTCGTCAAGTATGCTCTCGGCATGGAAACAATCAATACACCGCTGTTCATATTGACAGCAATCATCACCAGCTACACATTCATCGCAATCGTTCAAATGCTCGTTTCTATTTTCGGAGACCCGGGACGTTTCATGGCGATTCTGATCTTGATTCTGCAATTGACAACAAGTGCAGGAACATTCCCGCTCGAATTAATTCCGAGCCAATTAAAGATTTTTAATACATTGCTGCCGATGACATACTCTGTCCAGGCATTTAAAGCATCCATTTCTACTGGCGATATGTCGCATTTATGGGCAAACAATGGCGTACTGATCGGCTTCATGGTCGCGTGTCTGGCCTTAACATTCGGCTATTTCGCATTAGTATTTAAGAAGCGTTATTCAGCTAAAGCAGCTACGGTAGAAGCATAAAAATTTATAAAACCATATGCGGATTGCTCAAGAAGTCATGATACATGATTTTCTTGAGCAGTCTTTTTTTATTTTGGATTAAACACAGAATAATTTGAATAAAATGGATAAGTTACGTATGATTGATCATATACCAGAATATGAAAAGGAGGGTGAATCTAATGAGTAATGAAATTTTGGAAATGGGAAAACAGGCTGTAGAATCGCAGCCATTCAGTCGGCTGCTTGGTGCACAATTAACGGATTTTAATCAAAGTGAAGTGGTGCTGGAAGTCCCGATCACAGAAGACTTGCTGCAACAAAATGGTTTCGTGCATGGAGGCGTCATTAGCTACGCAGCGGATAATGCGCTGACGTTTGCAGGAGGATCCGTGTTAGGCCCGAATGTATTGACTTCTGAATATAAAATCAATTATTTAAAACCAGCTGTCGGTGACTTGTTGATTGCACGCGGGTCTGTTATATCAGCAGGCAAAAGACAAGCTGTATGCCGCTGTGACGTCTTCATTAGAAACGGCACTGAAGAGAAAATGTGTGCGACTGCGCAAGGGACTATCGTGACGGTGGCAGGGGACTAAAATAGTTGCCGCTACCGGCCAGATTGGAGGAGACTCTTATGAAAAACGTCATAATAATTTTCAAAGCAGTTGCATTAGGAATGGGTGTAAGCACACTTGTATTAAGTATTTTGGGTAGTTTATCTGTAGAAACTGCAATCACATTGCTATCAATTGGTGTAGCTTGTTTGGCAATTGTACAGCTCCAAGACAAAATAAGTACGTAACTATTGGGGGCAGTTGCTTAGGGGTGATTACGTCTTTATCGCAGTCTGGCTACTATGCAGTATACAAAATGTTGCTTTTCACTTCAGTCAGCACGCTTTCCGTGATCCTCCTCGGTCGCCGCCCAGCGCGATCTCAAGGCGCACGTTGAACTGATAATTGTAAGTGGTAAAAAGTAAAAGTTGAAAAAGGAGAAAAATTAATGATTAATAAAATTGGTCAAATTATGCTTTATGTAAATGATCAAGAACAGGCAGTTGATTTCTGGACGAAAAAAGTGGGTTTCCGTATCGTTTCTGAAGAAAATGGCCAAGGAATGAGATGGATTGAAATTGCTCCATCGAAGGATTCAGAAACAAGTATCATTTTACACGATAAAGAAGCAATCGCTAAGATGTCTCCAGAATTAAATCTGGGTACTCCATCTTTAATGTTCACAACTGAAAATCTCAATAAATTATATAACGATTTAACAAGTCAGGGCGTTACTGTTGGGAAGATTATGGAAATGCCGACTGGTAGAGTATTTAACTTTGCTGACGTTGAACAAAATTATTTTGCAGTTATGGAAAAGAGTAAATAACATTTTTATTTCTACAATCGTGGGTGTTTGTAGAACAAACTTTTTTGCAGATACTTAGTTGATCGGAGCGGAAGCCGTCGACTCTGGGAGGATGAACTGGATTTGAAAGCACCATAAAGTCCTGCCTTAATTTCTGCAAAAAGACGCAGAAATACGACAAAGCGAACCCTGCGCTGTTCGCTTGGCTGCAGCGCAGATCAACGGTTTCAAACCGCTATCAAACTATCGGGGGCGATTCCGGAAAAAGAATTTGCACCCTTTTCTATAATAGGGAAAGTTTATAAAGTGAGATAAAGTTTTTATTTTGCAATTGACACAAACTGTGCAGTACAGGATGAGAGGTTAACGTAGTCATTTATGAATAGCAACCCTAGTACCAATTGGAACTCTAGATGATAATTCTAGAACATCATGATTAAACATTCTAATACATCCATGTGAGACATTCTTACCAATTGAAGCTGGGTTATTTGTGCCGTGTATACCGTAATGAGGTTTTGATAATCCCATCCAAAGCAATCCGAATGGTCCGCCGGGATTAAATTGCTTATTGATGATGGTGTATATCCCTGAAGGTGTAGGTGTCAATATTTTTCCAACTCCAATGGGGTAAGATTTTAAAAGTCTATGTCCATTAAAAAGTTTTAATTGATGTTTTGATGTAGATACGTCAATCCATTTGACCAAGTAGATCAACCCCTTTCTTAAATATTGTATGAAGTAAACCAGGTCTTTGTTAATTAACATTCCGACCATTATGTGCAATTGCTGTGTAAGTCTAATTCCACAAAAAGTGTGCGATTCTCGGATATCAGGGACTTTTCAACGATCATTCTACAGCTGTGAAATAATTAAATTTAGTTGGTCATATAGCTATTCATTGCGTCACAATACATAACTATTTATTTCATTTCCCTTGTAACTAAATCAGGAAAATTCAGTCTACTCTCATAACAAGATAAAGAGAGAGGATGAACGAAATGAATAAAAGCAGATGGATTTTGGCTGTAATTGTGACCGGCACTCTAGGCATTGTCATGCTGGCGAGTTTCTTTTTCTGGCCGCCCGTGCATATCACGTCCTCGCATTCGGTACTTGCCGAACAGCCGATGAAAGTGTATTTTACGGCACCAGTTAAGGCGGGGGTACAGCCCCAGGATTTTGTGATTAATAATCAGACGAAAGAAAAAGTGCCCGCCGAAATGACTCTGGCAGAAGATCGGATGTCCATGACTGTCAGCGCATTACCGCCGGGAGACTATGAAATGTATGTACCGAAAAACAGTTTCAGAGGGTGGAACAGGGCGGCGGATTCGGCCGTTTCATTCGCGGTTATGGAATCAGTGAAGCCTGTTGCATCCATTGAGGAAATTAACAAGTTCTTCAAAAGGGCAGAGCAGTACGATCAGTACGCTGTAAGCACTGACAAAGGTGTCACCATGGAATCTTCCTCAGAAGATAAAGCGTCGTCTGGCGGCGGCAATGAACATTCCACGACCAACCAGCAGGTCGAAGGTGTCGATGAATCAGACATTGTCAAAACGGACGGGGATTTCATTTATGATGTCACGAACCAGACTCATCTGACTATCACCGACATCCACGATCCCGAAAAACTTGCGGTCATCAGCAAAACAAACTTCAAAAACCAATTCTTTCCGAATGAACTCTATATAGACGGTGATTTGCTCGTAGTCATCGGCGGGAAGCCGAACTATCCGCAGACGGAAGAAGAAATGCGGATCATGCCGTATATGCAGGAGCTATCAGCTATCAGGGTCTATGATGTGGGCAACCGTGCGAAGCCAGTTTTAATCCGCGAAACAGGAGCGGAAGGTTATATCATCGCTACGAGAAAAATCGGTCCGCACGTCTACATGGTGACGAATAACCGACCGATGTACTGGCTGGAGGATGTTCCTGCCATAGAAGATCATCTGCTGCCGAAAGTGTTTGATTCGGAGAATGGAAAGACGGTGCGGCCAATCCAGACAGATCAAATATCCATTCTTCCTGGTGCGATGGATCCGGCTTATTCGGTCATCACCACGCTTGATATCCACTCCGGCGAAACAGGAGGTGTCGAAACGAAAGCGTATCTTGGCAGCGGCGAACAGCTTTATATGTCACAAGACCATCTCTATCTGACATCTACTTTGTACGGAAATACAGGTATGCAGGGGGACAGTGAGGTGTTCAAGTTTGGGCTGGACGGCGCGGACGTACATTTCCTCCACGCTGCCCGGCTAAAAGGAACGATCCTCAACCAGTTTTCAATGGATGAGCATAACGGCAATTTTCGTGCTGTCACGACGGAAGGTAATCTGTGGGATGAAAAGAATGTTGCGAAAAACCATTTATTCATCCTAGGGCCTGATATGAAGCAAGTAGGCTCCGTGGAAAACTTGGCGAAAAACGAACGCATCTATTCTGCGCGTTTCATGGGGGATAAAGCGTATATGGTGACGTTCCGCGAAACTGATCCTTTGTTTGTTTTGGACGTCGCAGATCCGCAAAATCCATCAGTGCTCGGTGAATTGAAGATTCCGGGGTTCAGTAACTACCTTCATCCAATTGATGAAAATCATTTGATCGGCTTCGGCTATGACACGGTAGCGAAGAAAGGCCAGGCTGGCGGCGAACCGATTATCCAGACGCAAGGTATGAAAATTTCATTATTTGATGTAACGGATTTCGCCAATCCGAAAGAGGCAGACACGGAAATTATTGGCGGACAGGGTACTTATTCGTCGGTCCAGCATGATCATCACGCGCTGTTTATGCATAAGGATCGCAATCTGTACGGTTTTCCTATCTCCATCTACCAAGAGGGCAAAGGTAATATGCTGAACTTTGAGAGTTCCGGCGCGATGATCTATGAAATTACAGCAGAAAACGGGATCACGGCAAAAGCCGACCTGACAGAAAAAATGACACTCGACTATATGGATTGGGAACGGGAAGTACAGCGCCTGCTGTACAGCGGAAATAACATCTACACCATCGCTGCCAATGAAGTGACCAGCTATTCTTTGGACGACTTTTCGTTAATCGATCAAATAGAAAAGCAATGAAAGGTTGTCTTTTTGCGAATCGTCCATTAAGCTGTAAAGAAAAGTACCAATTTGAATGAGCACGACAAAAATGGAGCCCTTTCTTATATGAAAGGAGCTCCATCTAATTTGTGTAAAAGTAATTTATGAAATTTGGATCTGCTCGGCTGGCACCGGAATACCGATATAGTGCCCCTGCACAGCGTCAATACCCATATTTTTCAGCATTTCAAACTGCTGCTCGTTGCTAACGCCTTCTGCGACTGTATACAAGTCTAGTGATTTAGAAAAACGGATTATGCCTTCGACCAGTTTTTGCGTTTTCGGGTTGCTCAGCAGCGCTTCGATAAAGACGCGGTCGATTTTGATGCTGGTAATCGGCAAGTGCTGCAGATAGCGCAATGATGCGTAGCCGGAGCCGAAATCATCGAGCGTAAACTGTAGGCCGACATTTTGCAGTTCTGACATTTGCGTAATGATGGATTGCTCCTCTTCTGCCTTCAGTGCAAACTTTTCGGTGAACTCAATGTGCACTTTATTTGCTGGACAGCCCGTCTCGTTTAAGATCGAGATTAACCGGTCTTTCCACTCTGGATTCAGTGATTCACGGATTGAAGAGTTAATGGAGACGGTCATTTCCGTGCCGGCACGATGCCATTTGGTTGCAAATGTCATCGCTTCTTCCGCCACATATGCGCCGATTTCCTCAATCAAACCGTTTTCTTCGGCGATGGGAATTAACTCATCCGGACTGATCACGCCAAGGTCTTCATCTTCCCAGCGAACGAGCGCTTCATAGCAATTAATGCCGTTGCTGGCGATATCAAACTGCGGCTGATACGCGACATGTAGAGAGTTACGGTCAAGCGCAGTCAACATCTTTTGGTCGATTACCAACCGGCGATTAAGGATTTTATGGGATTCGGCGGAAAGCGATGCAATTCGGCCGCCTCCTTGGCTGATTACTTCATCTGCAGCAGTCAATGCCACTTTATACAGCTGGGTATACGTTTTCTGATCTTCAGGGAAACGGACAATCCCACCGCTGATGGAAAGAGTCTGTGCGTTATGGCTCAAATAGATCGGCTGCTGTTTCAAGAAATCATAGAAACCTTGAATATACCAATCACCGAACGCGGTCAGGACGACGAAACTGTTTGTATCAATGCGCGCAATCGGCATATCCTGGAAGTAGCGCTTCAGGCGGTTAGTAAATTCTTGGATCAGCTGCGTCTCGTATTCTGGAGATTGCAGCTCTTTCATAGTGAAGTAATGATCGATCGTTAAATATACGAATGAAAAGTGCTGATCCAATTTAATGGATTCATTCACCACTTGTTCTAGTTTGTGACGGCTCATGAGGCCGGTCTCCACATCGATAAATGCGATTTCGCCCAATTTTTCCTGCGTCCGGATATCTTCAGTTATATCCAGCCCTAAACAGAAGACGGATTGCAGTTCTCCGTCCGCAGACAAAGTAGGGACGGCCAACATGTTGACAAAGAATGGTTCGCCTGCGCGAGTCATTTTTTCCACTTTTCCGGACCAGGATTTACCGCTTACTAAGCAATCCCAGATGGAATTTACTGTCTGTTGATGATTGGGGGCATCGGAAAACATTTGCCAAATAGATTTTCCGATGATTCGTTTTGGAGTCCAACCGCTGACTGCTAAGTAATTTTGGTTGGCATAGGTTATTAGACCCTCACCATCGGTATGAGTAACTAATCGAAATTTATCGAGACTATTGACTAGTGAATGATATTCTTTAGTTTCAGGGAAGCTTGTACTATTCATTAGAATGCTCCTTTCAGAATCTACCATATAACAATTATATAGGATAAATTCGTTATGTCTAGATACTATGTGTGAACTTTATACTATAAAAATGCAAGAAATTTTGAATTTTTAGGTAGGGGTGATGAATTATGATGCAAATAAAAGGGATTGTGATGATAGTCTTAGGCTCAATGTTATGGGGGGCAACAGGTCCTATGATGGAATGGATTCTCGACCACAGTGAGATGTCTGTCTCTATGATGCTTATTCTGCGGCTTACGCTTGCTGGCGCTGCCGTCCTTTTATTGCTGAAAGCGAGGGGAGTGCAAGTGGCGCTTCCTATGAGACAAAAGCTTTGGTTGCGAAAAATGGTGCTGTTCGGCGTCTTCGGTATGCTCGGTGTTCAGTTCGGTTTTGTTCAGACAATCGCCAATAGTGATGCAGTCGTAGCCACCCTCTTCCAATTCGTCGCTCCTGTATACATCATTATCTTGCTATCCGTTACACAGCGGACATTTCCGCCTTGCAACCAGGTGATTGGGATGATTGTTGCATTATTTGGCTTGATTCTTTTACTGACAAATGGGTCTTTCTCTAGTATTTCATTGAGTTCAACCGCAGTTTTTTGGGGTATATTCGTTGGTATTGCGTTTACATTTTATACCTTATACCCTGTTGTGCTCATGGCGGAATGGGGCGTGTTATTAGTCGTTGGATGGGGAATGTTCATCGGCGGACTGATGTTGTTTATTCTTAACATCCCGTACTTTTTCACGAATCTATCGGTGCTGCTGAATGGTCCTGCAATGTTCATGCTACTGCTTGTGATCATCATGGGTACATTAGCTTTCATTATGTTCTTGCAAAGTATGACCTACATTACACCTGTCGAAACGAGTGTGCTGTCTAGTTTTGAACCGCTCACGGCCATGGTTATCTCGGTCTTATGGCTCGGTCAGACGATGGGAGGATGGCAGATAAGTGGTGCGATGATCATGCTGTTGGGGGTCGTGTGGCTGTCTGTCGGCGGTAAACGAAAGAAGACAGTAGCGCCGCCTGACCCGGTTGTCGAGCATGACCCGTTCGAGCTGTAGTACCTTCATCTGTACACTCCGTATCGCGTTGTGACATAATTAATACAGCAAACATACGGAGTCAGAGGTGAAACGAATGAAGACAGTTTTCCGCTACGCAATACCTTATAAATGGCCGATGCTGATCGCCATTCTTTTAATGCTGCTGGAATTGTCGGTCGAGCTGATCCAGCCGCTGCTGATCGGTAAAATTATAGATGACGGGATCATGAAAGAAGATCTTGGCACGGTTGCCGTGTGGGGTGCTACGATGCTTGGTATGGCATTCGTCGCGCTCATTACCGGCGTCATCAACTCCTACTTCGCCTCGCATGCTGCTCAGAGTTTTGGCTACGATCTGCGCCAGGCCCTGTTTAAAAGGGTCCAGACGTTATCGCTCTCGGCCTTTTTGCGTTTTCCGACATCTAGCTTGATTACCCGCTTAACAAGTGACGTAACAATGGCTCAAAATGCACTGTTCATGGGCTTACGTATTATGGCGCGGGCGCCGTTGATGGTACTTGGAAGTGTGATTATGGCGTTTGTCGTCAATCCGAAGCTTGCGGTATTTTTATTGGCGGGTGCTCCTTTTTTAGCAGTCTTTTTAGTCGTCATGGCTAGGAAAGGCGTGCAGTTATTCGGCATCGTCCAGCGCGGATTGGATGGAGTCAACCGGCTGGTGCAGGAAAACTTGCAGGCAGTCCGGCTGATTAAGGCCTACTTACGCGGAACTTTTGAGACGAGTCGATTCTCCAAGGCTGCAGAAGCATTGAAGAAGGACAGTGTCCACGCGATGCGGTTAATGGAACTTATTTTACCGGTCTTGCTGTTCATCATGAATGCGAGTTTCATGGCTGTGCTGTGGTTCGGCGCGTCGGAAGTAAGAAATTCCGATATGCCGGTCGGAGATGTCGTCGCAATTGTTAACTATGCAATGCGCATGACAAGTGCCTTTTCCATGTTCTCATTCTTGATTGTAATTTTTTCACGTGCGAAGGCTTCTTCTGAGCGTATGGAAGAAGTGCTGTCTGCGGAAGATGAACTTGAATCACTGGAAGCAGCAGACAATACCTATCATGGCGCGGTGGATATTCGCTTTGACGACGTTTCATTCCGATATCCAGGTACGAAAGAGAAGGTGCTGAAGCATTTGTCGTTTGAAGTGAAACGGGGAGAAAAACTTGTGATCATGGGCGCTACTGGCTCAGGCAAGTCCACGCTGCTCCAGCTCATTCCGCAAATGTTTCATGCGACAGAAGGGAATGTGCTGCTCGACGGACGGAGAGCGGAAGACTGGCCTCTAGATACATTGCGCGGGATGATCGGTTATGTACCGCAGCAATCAATGCTGTTTACAGGCTCTATTTATGACAACATCTCTTGGGGCAAGCAAGGTGCAAGTCTTGATGAAATAAAACAAGCTGCTGTCAAAGCGCAGATTGATCATTCAATTCAGCGCTTTACAGAAGGTTATGAAACGCGAGTCGGCCAGAAGGGTGTCAATTTATCGGGTGGCCAAAAGCAGCGGCTGTCGATTGCCCGTGCGCTCATTCGAAAACCATCTGTCTTAATTTTGGATGACAGTACGAGTGCGTTGGACGTGAAGACAGAAGGCGCGTTATGGAAAGCTCTGGAGGAAGAAGATACGACGATGCTGATCGTTACGCAAAAAATTCAAACTGCGCAGATTGCGGATTCCATTCTGTTACTGTCCGATGGTGTGATTGTCGGACGCGGAACGCATGATGAATTGATGGCAACCTCTTCATTCTACCGGGAAATTGCAGAGTCTCAGCAGACGGAAGGGGTGATGCGGTGATGAAACCATTTGGCTATGAACCGATCATCCAGAAAGGTGATCTGAGTAAAAGTGGTCGCAAAAAGGTGCAGAAAGCAGGGAACTGGAAGTCCGTTCTTACTCGTATCTGGCGGCTGATTGATCAGCAGCGCGGCCTACTGATTGTAGTGATGGCACTGGTGTTGACCAGTTCGATTCTTGCTTTGCTCGGACCATTGATGATCGGAAATATCATTGATCACTATATTATTCCAAAAAATGCGCAGGGACTCGGAACGCAGATCGGGGGCCTGCTTGCCATCTATGCCGGTTTTTCCATCGCCACGTATTTGCAGAATTACTGGATGGTTGGTATTGCGCAGCAGACAGTCTATCGCATGCGTACGCAATTATTCGGCCACCTGCAAAAACTGCCTATTCGCTTTTTCGATAAACGTCAGCACGGTGAATTGATGAGCCGTTTGACGAATGATATTGAAAACGTCAGCCAGACACTGAACTCGTCGCTGATTCAAGTTTTTTCGAGTGTGTTGACACTGGTTGGCACGGTATCGATCATGCTCTATCTCAGCCCCTTACTCACTCTGCTGACGATGATCATTGTGCCGCTGATGTTTTTTGCAATGCGCTGGATTACTAGACGGACAAGCATTCTCTTTAAAGAACAGCAGCAGGCCATCGGGGCGCTGAACGGCATGATTGAAGAAACGATATCGGGCCAGCGAGTTGTCAAAGCATTTTCGCAGGAACAGAAGGTAATGGAAGAATTCGCAGAGAAAAGTGACCGGCTGAAACTTGCGGGATTCTGGGCACAGACTTATTCAGGCTTCATTCCGAAAGTGATGAATACGCTGAACAATATGTCGTTCGCGATTGTGGCGGGGGTTGGTGGACTGCTGGCTGTAACCGGAACAAGCGGCGTCACGGTTGGAACAATTGTCATCTTCAGTGAATATGCACGGCAGTTTACGCGTCCTCTTAACGACCTCGCCAATCAATTCAATACGGTGCTGTCTGCAATCGCAGGAGCCGAGCGGGTTTTCGCTATTATGGATGAGCCGGTTGAAAAAGATGAGGCGGCTGCCAATGAAATTCTTCTGAACGGTGACGTGGAATTTAAAGACGTGACATTCGGCTACGACGATGAAGTCATCGTCGAAAACATCAGTTTCCATGTCAGTCCCGGAGAAACAGCGGCGTTCGTCGGTGCTACAGGGGCTGGGAAGACGACAATCATGCAGCTGCTCTCGAGATTTTATGAAGCAGACAGCGGCCAGATTCTGCTTGACGGATTGCCGATTGACCGTCTGCCGAGAAAAACTGTGCGCAGCCAAATGGCTTTCGTGCTGCAGGATCCATTTTTATTCGAAGCGACGGTGCGTGAAAATATCCGTTATGGACAATTGAACGCGACTGATGAAGAAGTGGAAGAAGCTGCAAGGCAGGCTAATGCACATACCTTTATCAACAAATTATCGAATGGTTATGACACCGTGCTGACGGCGGGCGGCGAAGAGATCTCACAGGGGCAAAAACAGTTGTTGTCCATTGCACGCGCACTGGTTGCCGATCCGGCATTGCTGCTGCTCGATGAAGCAACAAGCAGTATTGATACCGTCACAGAGCTTGCGATCCAGGAAGCGCTGGAGCGGTTGATGGAAGGCCGCACAAGTTTTGTCATTGCGCACCGGCTGAATACGATTCGCCAAGCGGACAAAATTTATGTCATGGCAGAAGGTAAAATCATAGAATCAGGCAGCCAGAAAGAGTTGCTCGAACGGCAAGGCGTTTTTTACGGAATGCTTCAAAATGCAGACTGAATGAAAAAAAGCCATTTATCCCGCATTATCGGATAAATGGCTTTTAGTTATTTCTTTTCGTTAATATTTAGTGTTTTATCGTCCGTATACTTCACTTCTAGTTCAAATTCATCATAATCGTCAAGTCCGTACCACTGAAGAATCTTGTCGATGGCTTCTTCTTTTGAGGTATCACTGTCCAGCAGAATCTCCATGAACATTTTATGCATACTGTCGATGGCTTCGTTGCCTTCTTCAGTTACATCCTGAAATTCATTGACATATTCAGCATCTGAAGGCTTAACGTCCTCATAGTCGGTTTCAATTTTCTTACCGTCTTTCTTAATAGTCAAATCAAAATCAGTGAATCCATAGCCGTCTCCAGTATTCATAGAGCTTCCTTTGTCTTCATCTTCATAGCCTATTGTTGGATTATCATTGTCAGGGGCCTTTTCCTTGGAAGAGCAGCCTCCCAAAATTAACATGGAGGAAAAACCTACAATTGATAACGTTCGCTTAATTGACATGAGCGACATCCTTTCTACGTTTATAATACTTATATTATGACCGTAAAAGGTGCAGGCTAAACCATTACTTCGCCCTAAGAAGCGAAGAGACGTTATGTTAAATTATTACTATTGGTCCACACGCTGCGAAATTGAGCCGAGCATCTGTCTAATCGGCAGCACTTGACCAGTAGGCAGCTTGATCTTTCCATGGTAGTATCCGACCATCTGATTGACAGACATTTTACGAATTAAATATTGATCGAGCGTCTTACGCTGGAAGAATGGTTTGAATATAAGACTCACATCCTCTGAAAACTTCGTTCGAATCCGCCAGGGGTTCAACGGATTTTCAGTATTACCTGTAAAGAGCACGTCTTCATGGATTTTATACATCGTACCTTCCACAAATACGGCGTTTTCTGTAATCCCTGTCCCGTCTGTCCAGTCGCCTCCCAAATTCAGACCGACTCGTTTGCCCCCTGTCCGCTGAGAAGCCATGCCCCATTTCCAATCCCCCATGGAACTCCAGACACCGCGGCCGAAATCATGGATCGCAAAGCTGTAATAAGGATTGAAATCATATCGCCGCGCGCCGATCTTTACAAACCCGCCTGTCGGCAAAATCGCATGTTTTGATGTGAAATGAAACGTATCACGGCTTTTCGGAATGACGACATTCAGTGATTCATCTTTATCAGGATGGATAATATGCAGATCGGCATGCAACACTTCGTTATCGAAATCAGGAATCGTCACGGATAAATGTGTTTCTCCTTGCAGATGAATGAATTGGACGGTAAGTTGATCGTGAATGAATTTAATGCTGTCCAATGGTTCTTCTGGCATCTTTATGCGTCTGCCAAGCGGTAAGGTCAAATGCTTTTCATAAAATCGTTGTGTTTCATAATCTAATATATAAATTTGACAAATGGCTTTATGATCAAGATGGACGATTGATGTAGAAAACAACAAGTCTTCTCCATAGATGCACCAATAATTCCACCGCTTCTTTTTCATGAACTGACCTTTGAGGTTACTGACCACCAAAGGACTGCGGGCAAATCCGATAGATTCCGGATTGAGAAGGCCCTTAGAATCGCATAGTGGTAACGATTCTGTGAATTCTCTTTCTTCGTGCTGCATCTGTCATACCACCTTTCCTGCCTATTGTCTTTTTATGTATCACTTGATATACTCTATATTGTATCAGAAACGAGGGGCATTAGCTCAGCTGGGAGAGCGTCGCGCTGGCAGTGCGAAGGTCAGGGGTTCGAGCCCCCTATGCTCCATACAAAATTAAAAAACGTCCAATCCTGAATGATTTGATTCGGGAGCGAGCGTTTTTTTTATTGGGAACGGTTTATGTGAGTTAATGGTTTGTTGCTGCTAAATCGTTTATTCGGAAGGAGTTTTTAAATTAATGAAGTTTACTTTAATGTTACGTTCACTTTTTGTTGGTGGATTACTATTATCGGGTTGCAATGCGAACGAAGAAGAAGCGAAGGCATTACAGTCGACAGAAAACGAAGACCAAGCGGAAGACGTTCAAGCCGCTGAAGGACCAGGAAATACGGAGTCAGCTCAATCATTCGACTTTATCATTTCAGAGTACTCATCGTTCAAAGCATTTGTAAGAAGTATAAATGACGATTTGACAGAAGGATCTGAATATCGCCAAACGCATACGTACACTGAAGCTGATTTGGCATATCCGGTGAGAGTATACAGTAAATACTTCGCTTATGAAATTGAAGAAATGGGACTTCAACAGGAGTTTGAAGAACTAAACGAGCTTGGTGTTTTAGCGGAACAATCTATTGACACTACTGAATATGATCAACACGCTAAAGACTTCAAAGAAAAAGTTCATCAAATCGCAGCTAAAGTCGAAAACGGTGATGATGTATCGGGAGCTGTACATCGCCTGGGGAAGTGGGCTTCAGCTAGATACGAATGGCTGTCCAAACCCTTGAAAGATGCGGAATTACAAAAAGCAAAAAATGATGAAGGTCTTGAGTATTTTTTGAAAGCGCGCGAGATTTCTGCGGATATTCCTAAACAAGCTGCAACAGAAAATGAAGAGTTGGCAGAAATGATTTCAAAAATCATGAATCTGTCTACGCAGATATTTCAAGAACAGGCTGCACGAGCTGACCATTTACCGCCAGGATCAAATGGTCCAGAGGATGTCGAGTACGCAGACCAATGGAAACCAGTCAGCGAAAACATGAGAGAAACTTTCAAAGAGTTGAAACAGGTGATAGGTGATCTTGCCGAAACATTGACTAATCGCTGATAACTAAAGCGTTACCTATTCAATACCCTAACTTGCCATTTAGTAAAACCAGCAGAGGTGATGAAATCCTCTGCCTCTTCATATACATGGGCAAGGAGGGGTTTTTTTGTACGACAGACAAGCAGCGGTTCAGTATGCGGACAAGTGGTGGGATGGCAGGAATCCCGCTTTTCCTATTTTTGCAGATGATTGTACAAACTTTATTTCGCAATGTTTACTGGCCGGCGGGGCGCCAATGCACGGCTATCCCAATAGGGAAAAAGGCTGGTGGATGCGCAACGGTACGTGGAGTTTCAGTTTTACTGTCGCTCATTCATTGCGCTGGTATTTGGGGAGTTCACAAAAAGGGCTGACAGCAAGACAAGTAGGTTCGGCAGAAGAATTGGATCTCGGCGATGTGATTTCGTATGATTTACAAGGCGACGGAAGGTTTGACCACTCGACAATTGTGACCGCGAAAGACGGCACAATGCCGCTGGTCAATGCGCATACGTATAACGCATACCAGCGAACTTGGGATTATAAAGATTCCTATGCGTATTCACCGAATGCTAAATACATTTTCTTTAAAATCAATGACTATTTCTCCTAATTAGCACGGGATAGAAACAAGTGTTTAGCCCCTGGTAACTGACTGTCTGGATGATGTATACTGAAAATCAGAAACTTATTTGCAAAGGAGAAGGTTGAGTGTGAATGAACAAGCATTATCGGTACGAGAGGCCATTGTGACACGCCGCTCGATTAAAAACTTTAACGGACAGCCGATCGAACCTGAAATCATACCGGAAATTATAGAAGATGCCGTATGGGCACCGAATCATGGAAACCGCAATCCTTGGCGTTTAATAGCTGCAGCGGGAGAACAGTATGACGAGCTTCTGGAAGTGCTGAAGGAATTCGGCGTTGCCAACTGGAAGCAGCTTTCTGACGAAGATCTGGAGAAGCAAATGAAAAAGTTTACTTCAGCCGGCGCAGCAATTTTCGTAGTTGTTCCGGAAGATTCGCGTCAAAAAGAACGTCTGGAAGATTTCGCAGCAGCGAGTACACTGATCCAGAACATTCAGCTGCTGGCATGGGATAGAGGAGTCGGCACTTGCTGGAAAACACCTCCGTTCCTGGATAACCCAAAATTCCGCGAGCGTATGGGTGTGCAAGCGGGAGAGCGCATCATCAGTATGCTGCAACTCGGCCATTTCGATGCAGCACCAAAAGCAACACCGCGCAAGCCAGTAGACGAAATCGTTACCTACTTCGGTCACAACGAACAAGACGAAGCAGAATAACACAAAAAGGCTGTTCTCCTCATCGAGAACAGCCTTTCTTCATATTATAAGGACAATTTTTCTACTTCTTCGTAATAGCTGCTGATCACACGCAGACCTTTATCGAAATTCTCCAAATGAAAATGTTCATTTGGGGCGTGGAAGTTTTCGGTGTCGAGACCGAAGCCCATCAAAACCACAGGCAATTGCAAAATCTCATCGAAAGCCGCCACGATCGGAATGGATCCGCCGCCGCGTGTGTAAACCGTCGGCACGCCGTAGACTTTCTCATACGCTCTGCCTGCAGCCTGAATCACTTCGTGGTCATAAGGCGTCAAATACGGCTTTCCTTTATCGAACTCTGTCACAGTCACTGTACATCCAACAGGCTCGTTTTCTGCAATATGCGCTTTCAGTTTCGCAATAATATCGTCAGGTTCCTGATCGGGAACTAAGCGGCATGTAATTTTCGCGCCTGCTTCAGAAGGCAGTACCGTTTTGATTCCTTCTCCTGAAAAACCGCCGAATACCCCGTTGATTTCGAGTGTCGGACGGGCCCATGTGCGCTCGGTATACGAGTAGCCAGGTTCGCCAGTCAATTCTTTGACGCCGACTTCCTTCATTATTGCCTCTTTATCAAAATCAAGTGCCGCCCAGCCTGCACGCTCTTCTTCCGTCAAATCGCGGACATCATCATAAAATCCGTCAATCGCAATCGTCCCTTCTTTATCGCGGAATGAAGCCAAAATCTCCGTCAATGCATGAATTGGATTTTGTACACCTCCACCATATAGACCCGAATGAAGATCGCCTTTAGGACCCTTCACATCGATTTGGACGCCAGCCAGACCTCGAAGTCCGTAACAAATAGCCGGCTGTCCAGGTGCATACATGCCTGTGTCAGAAATAACGATCAGATCAGCAGCAAGTTTTTCTTGATTCTCTTTAATATAAGCTTCCAGACTTGGACTGCCGATTTCCTCTTCACCTTCAATAATCAGCTTGACGTTGACAGGAAGTTTGCCGTCCAATTGCATAAGCGCTTCAATTGCTTTAATGTGCATGAACACCTGGCCCTTGTCATCACTCGCTCCGCGCGCATACAATTTATTATCACGGATTGCCGGTTCAAACGGAGGCGTTTCCCATAAATGAAGCGGGTCGACAGGCTGAACATCATAATGGCCGTAAACCAAAATAGTCGGCTGATTTTCTGCGTGAAGCCAATCCGCATAGACAACAGGTTGTCCTGCAGTTTCTTCTATAGAAACATTTTCTAGGCCGGTCTCCTTGAACTCATGGGCAAGCCACTCTGCCGCCTTCTGCATATCCGGCTGATGTTCGGATAATGCGCTGATGCTGGGAATAGATAGGAATATTTTCAATTCTTCCATGTGGCGCTCCCGATTTTCTGTGAAATATTGATCGGCTGATTCAAAATTACTCATCTAAAAACCTCTTTTCCATATGCTTTTTCTACACACAGTATAGCAGAATTTCACTGCTTATCAGGTTTAGACGCTTATTGACACGGGAATGAATGGATAAAACTGCAGACTGCCTGTCATTTCACATTAACGACTCTTTCTTTATCTATGGTATAATAACGGAATAACAAAAATGTAGAAGTGGTATCGTGACAGGGAATTGCTTGTTTATTTAATGAGAAAAGCTGGGGGAGACGCAATTGTTTATTGCACTGGGACTTTGTTTGTTTATGTCCTTTTTTTTATCAGGAAGTGAAACTGCTCTGACAGCCGTAAACCGAATGAAAATTCAACTGCGTGCGGATCAGGGAGATATTAAATCGATTAAGTTGCGCCAATTACTCTCAAAGCCGGACCGTATGATTACGGCCATCTTGATTGGGAATAATATCGCAAATATTTTAATGCCTACAATCGTGACGATGATTGCGATTGATAAAGGGCTGAGTGTCGGATTGCTTACAGGGATTTTGACAGTCGTCCTGATTATATTTGGTGAAGTGCTGCCGAAAACGATTGCGGCGACATTTGCAGACCGCATCGCATATGTAGTGGCACCGCCGATTACACTGCTCGTGAAAATACTCATTCCATTGACGGCTATTCTGGCGCTGTTCACAAATTTTTTTGTGCGGTTGATATCCAAGGGTGCCGTGACGGAAGCTACATTGACGAAAGAAGATGTGAGGTCGATGGTGGACATCGCATCGACTGAAGGTACCTTTGGCCAGGATGAATCGATTCGTCTAAAAGGTGTGTTAGATTTTCGTGAAAAAGATGTAATGGATGTAATGGAAACACATCGGACCGATATTATTTCATTGTCGATGGATTCGACCTATGAAGATGTGCGGGATGTCGTGCTGCAGTATTTTTACACACGCTATCCAGTTTATGAAGAGAGTATCGATCGGGTTGTCGGTATCTTTTATTCAAAAATGCTGATTGAGTGGTCCATGTTTCCGAAGCGTAAGTTTTCTGAAATGATCGACCGTCAGCCGCTGTTTGTTGTGCAGACGGCAAGTGTGGAATTAGTGTTCAAGCGCATGCTGACGCAGAAGAAGCATATGGCAATCGTGCTCGACGAATATGGTGGAACACTCGGAATTGTGACGCAGGAAGATATTATTGAAGAAATGATCGGTCAGGATATAGAAGATGAAACGGACGTAGCGGAAGAAGCAATGGTTTTCGAGAAGGAAGAAAATCGTCTAATCTGTCAGGGACGTCTGGATATTGAGGACGTAATTGAACTGTTGGATGTAGAGATTCCGACCGACCACGATACAATTGGTGGATTCGTATTCCAAGAACTTGGACATATTCCTGAAGCAGGAGAAGCGTTCCAATATAACACTTTACGATTTGAAGTGGAAGAAATGGACCGCACAAAGATTCTGCGGCTGCAGATTACAAAGCTTCCGGAAGAGGAAGAGGTCATTGAAGCATAGACGATGTCAAGCAACCTTACACAAATGTAAGGTTGCTGAAAGAGAAAGCGATGGTTTGTCAGGTTGCTGTCTGACATAATTAGGGTACCAGTTCAAACGGAGGTACTAACTTATGAAATCAGATTTAAACGCATTATATGAAGAATATGGCCGTTATATATATCATCTATGTCTTAAATTAACTCGTAATAAAGAAGAAGCAGAAGATCTTATGCAGGACGTATGGGTGAAAGTGGTTCGATACAGCGGTGAGATGAGTGAAGTCAATCGAATGAAAGCTTGGCTTACAACGATTTGCATGAATACATTCAGAGACCGCTACCGAAAAAATGTACGTCACAGCCAGTACGTAATGAACCAGCCTGATACATTAGACGTTCCGATTCTAGATTTGGTTCCCAGTGATGCAAAAACACCTGTGGAATTGATTGAACAAAGTGATATTCAGATGCTTGTTCAGCAGAAGATCGGTCAGCTGGACGGCATTTACCGCAAGACGATCGAGTATTTCTACGTAAATCAGTATTCGCTAGTGGAAATTGCGAACCTGATGAAAGTTTCGATTGGTACCGTGAAGTCCCGCCTGTTCCGCGCGAAGAAGTATTTGAAAGAACTGCTCGTAGCAGACGAAGCAGCACAAGAATACGTAACTGCCTAAGCTCACATTTTGTGGGCTTTTTTGTTTGTTCCTGTAGTAGAGAATTTGTAAGCAGTGAGATACCGTTTCCCTGCGTTTCAGGCTCACCGCGTTCCCGAGGGCGTGCGGTGAGCCGCTTCCTTCGCTTCGCTCAGTCCAGGGTCTCACCTGACACGCTGATCCTCCGGGAGTCGCCGCCTTCCACTCCGGTACACTGGTTAGATTTTCAATACTATTTATGTGGGTGATACTTTTAAAAACGCTTTGTAGAATAATAAAGAAATCGCTCTTATTTAAGTTATGTAGCTATCAGATGAAATATAAAAGTACATTTAATGGCTACTTTAACTTCACCACCTTTCTAAATAAGACTAAAATTCCAGCACGTACGCTTTCAGGGAGGTATGGCATGAAACGTGTTTTATTCTCTGCATATATTACATACTAATGGATTTCTAGTCAGTAGTATTTGCAGTATGTTTACATAGTCGAACTATGTAACTTAACATTCCATGTAAAAACTATTGAAAACCACGCCAGTGTACCGGAGTGCAAGGCGGCGACTCCTGCGGGATCAAGCTCGACAGGTGAGACCCCGCAGGAGCGAAGCGACGAGGAGGCTCACCGCGAGCCCCGCGGAAAGCGTCCGCCTGAAACGCAGGGAAACGGTATACTTTCTTCCTTCAAACTACTATACTACATACAAAAAAACAGCCCCACTTCATACTCAGAAGGAGGCTGTTCGATGTTTATTCAGTTGCTTCAGCAAGCTGCTTGTTCAGGTCTGCGAGACGTTCTTCCATGCCTGCCAAGCGACGTTCGGCGTTTTCGATCATCTTGTTATGGCCGGTTGACTCCAGTTTCTCGATATCACCCTGCAAGCCGATGTAGTCCATCTTCAGCATAGCGATTTCTTGTGTGAGCTGCTCTTTGTTCATTGGGAAAACTCCTATCATCGATTTTCCCTTAGTGTAACATATCCAGCTCGTTGTCGTTTCGGAAACTCCAGCAAGTAGCGGATGACTTCCAGCAACTTCTTCTCGCCATCTCCGACATTCATCCGCAGCTGCCGCTTCACTGCACGTTCCCTCCTAGCATCATGCAGCAATGGCTCCATAATCGCATTCAGCAGATTTGACTGCGTCACTTTACGGCCGAGTCCCAGGTGAATGAATCCGTTGTGCTCCGTCGGAAAACCGAGGTTTGATTCGAAGTCGTTTTGGGCAAGTACTATACAAGGCACACCAATGACAGCGACTTCATAAGGTGTATAACCGGCATCACATAAAATCATATCAGCCTTCGAAAAAACGTCCGCATGATCTAGCGGAGCGCGCAGGACCCGCGTATTTCGACGGCTGAGCGCCATCAATTGTATTTCACTGACGTCATGAGTATAATTTGAGCCAATTAAAACGGACACATTTAATGGAATCTGCAGCTGCTTAATATGGCGCAGTGCGCGGTACGTCAAGTTGCCAGGATCCTCGTCTCCAAATGAAATGACCAAGTGGGGCGAATCGGCAGGTTTTTTTCGTTTCAGTCCTGCGCCACGATTTCTTTTCAGTGAAGCATCCGCGGCGAACGTCTCATAACCGACGGTGTAATGATCGGGAACCATCTCATGAGTTTCCGCGTAAAGTGTCTGGATGACTAAATCGGCTAAATGACCGCCTTCACCAAAATCATCAAAATGCAGAAGACTTGGCACTAACTCCTGAAGCTTGGCCACTTCATCTTTGTGGCTGACACCGCCGTCCCGAATGAAAAGGTCAGGCTGCAGATTGGCAACGAGCTTCAGCAGGGAAGAAGGACCTTCCACTAAATAATAGGGGGAATCGGTGTCTGGCTGAACTGTTTCCGCGTCGTACAGGAAAATTATTTCTGCTTCGGATTTCAAGGCACTCGCAAGTATTGCTGCACGTCGCAGAGGATAACTTCCTTTTCCATCAGTTATAGAAAGATACATCACTATTTTTTTTTGGACTTGTTGTTCGATTGGAACCACCCTTTCTGAACCTGCTGCGTTCCTCTAAGCCTATGAAAATGTATAATATTTTATTACAATGAACACGAGCAGAGTAGTTTCACTGCCGGAACATAATGAAAGGGGCCATGCTAAAATGTTTGATTCATTGTTGATGGATTTAATGTTCGTCATAGTAATTGGAGTAGGGTCACAATGGATTGCATGGCGTACAAGAATGCCGGCGATTGTCGTGATGGCGATTGCTGGTTTGTTGGTCGGCCCGATTTTCGGTCTGATTAATCCGCAGCAATCGATGGGCGATCTATTCGGTCCGATCATTACATTTGCTGTTGCTATTATTTTATTTGAAGGCAGTTTAAATTTGGATTTCAAGGAGATTAAGGGATTTGGCCGGCCGGTTGCACGGATTGTGACTATCGGTGCGTTCATCGCATGGATTGCGGGTTCGCTGGCGGCACACTATATCGCGGGACTGTCTTGGGAAGTGGCTTTCATTATCGGCGGGTTGTTCATCGTCACGGGGCCGACTGTCATTTTACCACTGCTTCGGCAGGCACGTTTGAAACCGCGTCCCGCCGCAATTTTGAAGTGGGAAGGCATTGTCGTTGATCCGTTCGGTGCACTGCTTGCGGTCTTCGCATTTGAAGCTATCAAATTTATTAATAACGAAGTGACAATGAAAACGATGCTGCTGTTCGTCGGGGCATCTGTGTTTTCTGTTGTGCTCGGCTGGGGAACGAGCCGTATTCTCGGATCAGCATTTGAAAAGGGAAGAATTCCGGAATATTTGAAAGCGCCGATTTTATTTGGATTGGTATTATTCGTATTTGTTTTATCAGATGAAATCATGCATGAAACAGGCTTACTCGCTGTCACGGCGATGGGGATGACGATGGCGAATATGCCGCTGACGACATTGCAGGATATCCGGCATTTTAAAGAAAATATTTCGGTACTGCTCATATCGGGTATTTTCGTCATGTTGACTGCGTCGCTCGATCCCCATATTTTAATTGAGATATTGAACCCGAAAATTGTTCTGTATGTACTGGCGATGCTTTTCGTTGTACGCCCGCTATCGATCTGGCTATCGACCATCGGCACCGACTTGACGGTACGGGAAAAAACGTTGATCGGCTGGATTGCGCCCCGGGGCATCGTGGCACTGACAGTGTCTGGTTACTTTGCGACGATCTTGCTTGAAAATGGCTATAAAGATGCAGAGCTGCTGACTGCATTGACGTTTGCGCTCGTATTTTCCACCGTAGTCGTTCACGGCTTCTCAATCGGCTGGCTTGCGAAAAAGCTTAATTTGACGACGCCAGCAGAAAATGGAGTTGTTTTGATTGGCAGCTCGCGTTTTACAGCGGAACTTGCAAAGTCCATCCAGGAAGCGGATCACCAAGTGCTCATCATGGAAGAATCATGGGGTGGGCTGTCTAATGCACGGAAACTTGGCATTCCGACGTATATGGGTGATATTCTATCAGAGCACACAGGATACCACTTGGATCTGACGCCATACCGTTATATTTTGGCAATGACCAAAATGGACACCTATAACTCGCATGTATGTGCCGACTTCACGCCGGATCTGGGTCGTGACTTACTGTTCCAGACGATGACGCATAAGCGAAGTGCAGACAGGCAAATTAATTTATCGACGGGACAGTTATTGTTTACACCGAATCTGTCCATACACGAATTGGAAGAACGAATGACTTCCGGTTATGTGTTCCGTAAAACCTTGCTGACGAATCAATACAGCTACACGCAGTATTTACGCGAACGAGATGATCAATCGATTTTGCTGTATATTTTACGGGCAAATGGTGATATGGAATTCTATACTGCCGAAAAAGAACTGCATGCGCAGACAGGAGACACCATTGTCACACTCTCCACACCAAATAAAACCATTGAACGTACAATGGACCGTCTGGAAGGAAAAAACAGCAAAAACACAGCAAAAAAAGAAATGATTGAAACTAAATTTCTAGAAGAACAGCCGAATGAAAAGCCAGAACTTCCTGGAGAAGCTCCGCCAAAGATTAGTAAAACAGAATAACATCCTAATGAAATTAACGTATCAGACGAGTTTATAAAGTCTGATGCGTTTTTTAAGGTTTATAGGCTGAAGAATAAGGGTATTCATTAGACATATATTACGAGTAGAGTATAGTAGATTCCACCTGCAAATCTGAAGAAAAATGTAATTTACAGTCTATGTACAGGTAAACATAAATAGTTGACAATTAAGAAAGTGGTCTTTAGCCCGATTGGCTGACTAACTGACTTTCGGTAAAATGGTATATAAAGAAAACAATACAAAGTTCCGCAGGAGGTGGATGCGATGAATGCTGTAATGGGGTTTGCGAGTGCTGCTGAACAACTGCAGAGATATGACGCAGTCCGAAGAAGGAATGCGGAAAATGCCTATGAAAAACAAACGGAGTTTCGTGAACAGACGAATAAATCCTTAGAAGATCTTGAAGCACTGTTGCGGGGAGAGCAAAAAAACGCTGAACAGGTTTCCAATGAAAAATCCGAATTCCAGAAACTTGGCGCAGGTCAAGTAAAAAATATAGCGATTCCGCTCGGCAATAATTTGGAAGAAACAATTGATTTGTGGCGTGACGTTCGCAGGGACGCATATTCCGTGCAGGAACCGACGACTGCAGACTATCAGCTTGGCAGCAAAGCATCAGCAAAAATAGCCGAAGCTGAATTGCAGCTGTCTCTTCATAACCGTGCTAAAGCAATCCGAGAACAGATGTCAGCTGTATCAGGACATAATGAAGCAGTGGCAGCAGACCATATGCAGAAACGCTATGAAAATGCCTTTGTAGTCTACAACATTCAAAGCCAGGCAAAAAATAATCAGTACCAGGTAGAATGGCCTGAAATGAATGTCAGTGTCTGATTGGGTTGATAGGTGTTCTCGCAACCAAACAGCTAATTAACTATGTCCGTTTTGCTGAAATTCAGTGAAATGGACTTTTTACGTTACGAGCTATAGGGAAGAGGTTATACCATTGGCGAAAAAACAAAAATCTGTAAAGACGAATGCGATCCGTATTATTGAAAGTGAAAGTATTGAGTATGAAATGCGCAGCTACGAGACGGATGACGGTCAAAACGACGGAGTGTCGGTGGCGAATAAAACCAATACTCCTGTCGAAAACGTCTTTAAAACACTTGTAGCCATGGCGAGCAAAACAGACCTCCTTGTGTTCATCATCCCTGTTGCAGACGAGCTGGATCTGAAAAAGGCGGCCAGAGCAGCAGGTGTTAAAAAGGTCGACATGCTTCCTATGAAAGAACTAACGAAGGAAACCGGCTACATAAAAGGCGGCTGTTCACCGGTTGGAATGAAGAAAGAACTGCCGACATTCATTGATCTGAAGGCTGAACAGCTGGACTATCTCTTTGTCAGTGCAGGGAAAGTGGGTTTGCAGATGAAACTTACCCCGCATGACCTGGCTGCTGTCACGAAAGCTCAGTTTGCAGATATTGTGAAGGAATAGTCTCACATTCTCTTCGTTTTCTGCTACAATAGAAAGAATGAGCAAGTGACAACAAGAAGAAAGAAGAATGTATATGCGTAATTTATTAGCTTGGCGCTGGATTTTTTTTGTTGGCGGAATGATGATCATGTCACTCGGCATCTCCCTGACAATTAAAGGGCAGCGATTCGGAATTGGGCCATGGGACGTTCTGCACGTCGGGCTGTTCCAGAATATCGGATTGACGATTGGTTCCTGGAGTATTCTCACAGGACTTTTAATTGTTACGGTTTCCTCTTTGGCCCTGAAAGAATGGCCAAGATGGGGAACGTGGCTGAATATGCTGGTAATCGGGTTGTTTATCGACTTCTTTAACTGGCTGCTACCAGATGTGACATCACTTGCGGCACAGGGACTTTGCTTTATAATCGGTGTATTGGTGATGGCATATGGAGTCGGGATTTATGTTTCACCTAACCTTGGTGCTGGACCGCGGGACAGTTTGATGCTTTTGATCGTAGATAAACTTGGATGGAGCCTACGGACAGCAAGAACAACAATTGAAGCAATTGTTACACTGGCCGGTTTTTTACTTGGCGGACCGGTGGGAATCGGGACATTATTCGTCGTGCTGTTCATCGGACAGTTCATTCAAATTGCCATGCCGCAATGTAAAAAGCTGCTGTTGTGGATTACAAATCAAGACGACGAGAAAGTGTTATTGCGCTATAAAGGAGCATAAGCAGAAATCAATCAGCCGCCTTCCATATGGAAAGCGGCTGATTGATTTCTGCTATTTTTTATCGATTTTACCGTCGGCTGTTTCTTCTGCAGGCACTACTTTCTTAATATCATAGTATTTATCAGCGCCAATTCCACCTTCACCTATCATCTTAGAAATTTCCTTCGTGCGCATTTCATTCGTTTTAATAATCTTCTTTCGGTCATCGTTAGCCATTTTCAATTCCTCCTCCTTATAAAAGCATAGTGTACTTTTCCAGAAGTAGAACGTGAATCTACTAATTAATGAGTGATACCATACCATTTTAACATAAATGAGGTGGCGAAATCTAAACAATCGCCTTTATTTACTGAAAAATCAACTAATTTTATGCTGAGTGGTTAATAAAAGTGCATTAGGGGGCTAAACGGGAAATTGTAACTTTTCCCAAAACGTAAAGTCTAACTTATGAAAGAGGAGGAACAAATGAAGAAAATACTTATAATTTTCACGTTGACAATACTCAGCTCAATCGCTTTGTATGGCTGTCAGAAAACGGAACAAGTGAAGGATGAAGAACAGTCGCCCAAGCCGGATGAACTGTATACAATATCCGAAGTGGTTGAAGGTGATTTGATTTATCGGCTTATTTCTGAAGAAGAGCACTACGATGAAGGGGAGAACGTGGAAATCTTCGCTGAGCTGGAATATGCAGGACAAAAAGCCGAAGTCGAAATAAGCCACGGAAGTTCACCATTTTTATTTCCGATGACTGAAACAACAAGGGATTATGAAATTGAATACGCAGTAACTATGGTAGGTAAACGTACAGTTTTGAAGAAAGGTGAGCCGATGCGGCAGGAACTAAATGGCGGTGGCAGCTACTCAGATCAAGATAAAGAGGAATATAAAGAATTTATGAAAAAGGTTATGAAAGCAAACTATCCAAGCGGTCACTATATTGTCGATGGACGTGCAAACTTTTATGTAGAAGACGAGATGGAAAAGGAATACACGATCGAAGCGCAGATTGAATTTTATGTAGACAGGGAAAAGTAAAATGTCAGGTGATTTTATTGATAAGGTGAGCGCAATGTAAAAGTTTGTCTTTAGGAGGAACGAAGCAATGAGAAATAAGATTGTTTTAATCTGTCTGACTTTATTTGCGGGGATGTTATTTGCCTGCGGTTCAGAGAATCCCGATAAAAAGGTGAAAGCAACTTTGGTCGGCACGATTCAAGAGATTATTGGAGATAATGCGCTAATTCATGCAGAGCAAGAGGATGGAAAAGTTCTGGGACAAATAGAGATTAATCTTGCAGTAAACTCGGATGAAAACTTTCAAGTGGGCGATCAGGTGCGTGTAGGATATGACGGGGGGATTATGGAGACGGCTCCAATGAAGGTGATTACTATTTCGGTTGAAAAAATAGAATGCTCAAAACGGTCGTTAACTGAAATCACTTCGGTCTGATTTTACGTATTTACGGAAAAACGCTAGTCTAAACAGGAAAAAAGTGAGGGGTACCAATGTCATCTATCATTGTTCAAAAAGCTAAAAGTATTGTAGAAGGCTTAGAGTACGGTGCGTTTATTACTTCTAAGGGATGGGAAAGCCGAGACTTTGAGTATTATTTTAAATACTTTTCAAGTTCAGATGAAGAGGTCAGAAAATATTCGCTTCTGGTTTTTGCGGCGGGGCTTGGAAATTGGCGCGGGAAATCTGCTTTTATCTTTCAGCCGGTTGAAGAATTGCGAAAAGATCAGTTGTTTGATCCAGATGCTTACTATTACTTTCCTGATTATATTGATTCATTCTTAACTAATCGAGAGGGCATTGAATCAGATTATCCGGGATTATATAGAATGATCATTCTCTTTTTGATTGAATTAGACAATAGAGAGTCATTTGGTATAATCTTTCCTGAAGGCGAATTGTTTAAACGACTGCGAGAAGTTCTAGATAGCTCAAATGTTGAGGGTGGATTAATTTACGATGGTTTTCAAAAGCTTTTGTATGATATGGAATTGCCTAATTTTTATAAGCCTGAGTAAAATGAAATAGTTTAGCAGGGACAAACTACTTTCAAGAGGAGCACAATTATGTTTATCTATTTCACACTTATCGCTGTTTTTGTGTTTTCAGTTGTAATCAGTGCTGTCGTCGGATTTTTATTTCATCAATTATGTAATCAACTTTTAACCTCTGGAAGAATTGGATATATATTAGGAATGGTTGTGTCGGTACTCGTCAGCATTATAATGACCAAGCTGTTACTTTTCGAAATTTGGTATTATTACGCGGCTGTTATTGGGGTGACGATCCTGTTATATATCGTACTTGTCAGATCAACGAAAAGTTATCATAAGTAGGAGCTGCTCTTCGATGGGAAGAGCGGTTTTTTAATGTGTAGAGATAGTTTATGATAAGTAAACATTTTCAGCTTATTCGGTAGGATTGGAGCGGAAGACGGTCGACCCCGAGGGCCCTCCGGAAGCGTACCGTCTGAAGCGCAAATCCCAAACTGCGTACTGATTACATAGTCAAGCACAGTTTTAATGGGAAGCAAAAGATACTTCAAGATTTGTTGTACACTTTTTCCATATGAAAGACTCTTTAGTAGTATAGGGCATTGGAAGGGAGGAACTATGGATTCTCAGTTTTTGTTGGAAATATATAATAAGCAGGCGAAAATGATCTATTTTTATTTGAAAAAGAACGGCTGCAGTCATGAAGATGCGGAAGATATTGTGCAGGAAAGTTATATGAAATATATCGCTTACAGCAGCGGTGTTCCAACCGACAAAGCCCTCTCTTATATTTTCACTGTTTCTATGAATGAATTCAAAAAAGTGCTGAAGAAGAAGGGGAAAGAGCGTGTCATCTCTATCGATGATCAGCATTTCTGGATTAACTTCACGAGTGAGCAAGATACGGAATCCAGTGTCCTCACTATTGAATTGAATCAGGAAATCTCTCGAACACTGGCACAGATGAAGGAAACTTTCAGAGAGTTGCTTGTATTGAAATACGAGCTTGAGCTGAGCTACAAGGAAATCGCGCTCCTGCTTGGAATGAAGGAAGAAACGGTCAGAACGTATTTATTTCGGGCAAGAAAAAAATTTAAAAAGAAGTGGAGGGACTTACATGGATGAAATTACGGAAGATCTTTTTGATGAGAAGAAGATCAATCAAGCAATTAGAAGAGGCAAGAGAAAGACGATCATCCGAACTGTTATCATTTCTATTGTAGTATTTGTTGTTCTTACCATCGCCAACTTTGCGATTTCTGCTTACTTCAGTGAAAAGGCATTTAAGCAGTGGGATGCGTATGTCCGCCTTAGCACGCCAAACGGCTATATCAGTGAAACGGTTGATTCAACAGGGATTTTAGGTGGTCAGAGCCATTATAAAGTTTCTAAGGACATGAAAATAAAGCCGGTCGTCATTGAACAGAAACAATATCAATTTGGTTTGATTCCGTCTGTTTTAATTTCAAGGGGCCGTGGAGGCAGTATCGGAGTTGGTGGAGATGACTGGCAGATGGGCTATAAAGAAAACGGCTGGCGGGAAATGCTGTTTTTCCATCCTGAAGTCACGTATAAAAAATATAAAGATGATCAAGAGCTGATTCACGAGATGGAAGGCGACAAAATATACGAAGTGGCATTGTCTTTTGATCAACCGTATAAATGGGATGCACTGCCTTTATTTGATTTCCCTGAGATGACTTGGTTTTGGTTAAATGCATACAGTGAAGAGCAATTAAAAACCATTCGACAAGAGGCGAAAGAAAACGATTGGCCTGCAACCTTTGTCCGGGAGAATGAAGCATTAGGCTTTTCTATGAGGGAACCAACTTATTCTACTGCTGAATGGAAATATGAATATGAGGAATTTTTAAAGCTGTTGCAAACAAGTACTTTTCCGCAACACAAGACTGCCTATGACACGATGAAAGAAATGAACATGGACGATGTAGAGGTTTTGGGCATAGTAATTTATGGTACAATGGAGGAAATAGAAAAGATTATTACGAAACCGTTTGTGAAAGCATCTTCATTGGGCGGAGTTATTGATAATTATTGATGATATTCATTTGCTGAACTAAGGAGGTGCTTTTATGGATATGCATACACAGTTCGATACAGGCGGTCTGTTCGTTTTATTTAGCTTTATACCGCTTATACTTAATTTACTTTTAATCATTTTTGCTATTTATTTTATAGTGAAGGTAATTAAATTTATGAATAATAAAATTGAATTGGATCGAGTGAAAAATGAAAAACTGACCGAGTTGATTAAAGTTCTTCATCAGAATAAGGATGTGCATTGATACTATTTACAAGTTTGCACCGCTGATTCCTCTACGAATCAGCGGTGCTTTTTTTAATTGCCTGTACATAGAATGAGAGGACGATAGAAAGGATGGTTGGCATATACGGTCATATTACTGAATACATGGGGACGGCTTATACAGGTAAAGGAATCATGCACAAATATGAGGAGCTGATGGAGGAGTCAAGAAAGACGATATTCCTCAAATGTCTGCCTACGCATTCACTGTCGCAGGTGCTGAATGATTTGGCGGTGTACTTCGTCAAAAGAGGGCACCCTGTCGACCGCTTCATGAATCCTGGACATGTGGATAAAACAGATGCTATTTATGTAAATGAACTCAAGCTCTTTATCCTGCAGGCATCGCATCCGATTTCATTCGAACCGATGGATTTAGGGGGACGGCATAAGGTGTTTTGTTTCTACGATGTCTATCATCAGGAACATCTGTACCAGCAGCATGAAGAAGTGGGCGACTTGCTAAAGCAGGCGAAGTACAGCTTCAGAAAGTCTCTGTCTGCCTTAGAAAGTGCTAAAGAAATTCACGATGAATGGGAAGTAGTTAATATTCAACGGATGGATTGGGAAAGGCACACTGCCTTGATAGAAAAATTGAAAGAAGAAATATTTGGGACGATTGAATTGGCAAAAACGGCGAACATTTCTCATCGAATTATAGGTTCGTTGTCCGCTGGCAGTGCACATGATTTTATTCCGTCGATCACTAAACGAATGAGGAAGCGAATGTTAATTAAAGGATTGCCGGGAACAGGGAAATCCACGATGATGCGTGCGATTGGAGAAGAGGCAGAGCGAAGGGGGATTGACGTACTGTACGGCTGGTGTGGACTCGATCCTTCCAGTATTGATCTAGTCCTCTTCCCTGAACTTTCCATTTGTTTATTCGATTCGACTCAACCGCATGTTTATGATCCTGAAGGTCCACGTGATGAGTTAGTGGACATCGTACCTCTTTGCGCCGAAGATCAACGAGCAGAGGAAAAAATCAAAGAAATAGCACATCGTTACCGAGAAGCAATCGCAGACGCCTCAGGCTACATGCAGACAGCAATGAAAGCCCAAAACACCGCCCGTTTGCAAATGGATCGCTCATTGAATGTGGAAGTATTTGAAAAGAAACTGCAGTCGCTGTATGCACTTATTAAATCAATGGATGGGAATTAAGGAACTGATTTTTGCTTGCTGAATGATCATAGAACATTGCCGCGTGATCATAAACTTTGTTCATGCGATCATACCGCAGCCCCAGCCGCTCATAGAGGTTCCGCATGCGCTCATACATGCCTCCAACTTGATCATACACGCAACGTTCGTGATCATAGAGAAAATTCTAAGCAGGATAGTCATAGCCCATCAATAAAAAAACCGCAGACAACTCTGCGGTTTTTAGTCGAATTTATGAATATAAAAGTCTTCATAGTGGAGCCAGTTCAATGCTTCCTGATCGTGATCAGCCCATCGCTTCTCCATATCAGGCAGCATCCAGATCGTCTGAGAGGCATGTGCCCGCAATGCAGCAATTTTCTTATCCGCAACTTCAGGTAAATGGTGAATAACATCCGGCTTGCCGATTGTCTTGACCGTGTCATTATCGAATGCCTTCAAATAGACCAGTGGACGCTTGGCTTCTGGAATTTTTCCAACCGCTTCTAGCACTGCCACGCCTGTCGCATTATGGTCAGGGTGTACAGCAAGCGTCGGATGGAACGTAATTACTAATGAAGGATTCAATTCTTCAATTAAATCAGTCATCATTTTTACGAGATTTTCAGGATCTTCGAATTCTACCGTTTTATCGCGTAAGCCCATCATGCGCAAATCCGTCAGTCCCATTGCCTCACAAGCATCAAGCAGTTCTTGCTTACGGAACTGCGGCAATGTTTCACGGTTTGCAAAAGGTGGATTGCCTAAGTTTCGTCCCATTTCACCAAGTGTTAAGCATGCATAGGTTACAGGTACGCCCATTTCGATATATTTAGAAATCGTTGCGCCAAGCCCGAATGTTTCGTCGTCGGGGTGAGGGAAAACGACTAATACATGTCTTTCATTTCGTATCATCAAAAAAATCTCCCTTCTTAATATGCGAATGGCGTTTCGCTGATTTCTAGCGCCACAGCCAATTTTCCGTCAGGTCCTAGTCCCGCCATTAACAGACGGTTGTGCTCATCCATCTCATAATGCGTGATACCTTGTGCATAAATCCAGCCGCTCGGCAGTTTCAGTCCGATACGGTGAGGGGAGTCGCCCGCAACTTTTCCGAGCTCATAGCGGATGACTATATTCCGGATGAACGCGCCGGCATTGAAGAAGCCTTCCTGAAAATGAGCAGCATACGATCCATTCGTTGTTTCCAAATGAATATATACATCTTTATTGGCAAAGGAGTCCAGTAACTCCTGCAAATGATTTACGTCAACAGTTTGCATACTTATCCTCCTATGTAGTGCGTTAATTCACGGACAGCAGACAAATGACTGCCGTGTGCAGTGCAATGATTTGTCTGAAATCCATATAATCTCAGTATATCGAAAGTCCGCTTTGATTGCGATTAGACGGCTCAAAAAAAGCCGGGAGCAATTCCCGGCTGAGTTTCTGTCAGACTTCGTGTAATGTGATGTGCGGCGTATCGAATTGATTTTTCGCACCGTGCATGACAGGTCCGACATATTCATTGAGCTTCCAGCCATGCGTAATTGCAGCTGTCACGAATTGTTTTGCTTCAATGACCGCATCTTTAATCGTCATGCCGTTCGCAAGGTTCGCTGTGATGGCGGCTGCAAACGTACAGCCAGCGCCGTGATTATAATACGTATCCGCTTTTTCAGCTTCCAATAAAGTGAATGCCTGTCCATCATAAAACAGATCGACCGCTGTATCGTGTTCCAGCTGTTTGCCGCCTTTGATCACTACATTGCGTGCACCGAGCTGATGAATTTTCTCTGCAGCTTGTTTCATTTCTTCGATTGTTTTAGGCGTCTTCATTCCAGCTAATTGTCCGGATTCAAATAAATTCGGCGTGACAATTTCAGCTTTAGGTATCAAGTATTTGATCATTGCGTCGGTGTTACCGGGATTTAATACTTCATCTTCGCCTTTACAGACCATGACAGGATCGATGACCACGTGATCCAAGCCTGATTCATCAATCGCCTGTCCGGCAGTACGAATGATTTCTTCTGTGCTCAACATTCCTGTCTTGATCGCGTCAATTCCAGTTGACAGCGCCGTCTTCAGCTGTGCTTTTACGACGTCAATCGGTAGTGAGTAGACATTATGCGCCCAATTACTTTCAGGATCCATAGTCACAACAACTGTCAACGCAGTCATACCGTAAGTTCCATGCTCTTGAAACGTTTTCAAATCCGCCTGAATTCCGGCGCCCCCTGAAGTATCAGAACCCGCAATCGTCAAAGTCTTCTTTAATCCCATCATTAAACGTCCCCTTCATTCGCAAGTTTTCTTGTACCTAATAGTAAACAACAATCCAAATGAACACAATTATTTTGTATAGACTCTAGTTCTAGTATCTTCTAATAAGTTACAATTTTTGACGCTGTGAAAAAGTGAAACTTATTACCTTGCAGAACGTACAGATAGATAGAGATGTATGATATATTTTATCGGGTTATTCATATAGAAAGGTCGTGAATCATGAGCAAGCATGATCCGTCTGAATCAGGAAAACGTGAAATCGAACGGGCGGATGAAGAGACGTCTGTTACCGTCGATGAAATGATAAAGCGGAAACCAAAGGCGAGAAAGAAGCGCAAGCGGAAAATGGGGTTCTTGGAACTAGGATTTACTCTCTGGTCTTCTTGGAGAAAAACCTATATCCTGCTCATTCTGATGCTGGTAGCAGCGATCATCATCCTGCCTGTAGCGGGGTTCTATCTCATTAAAATGGGCTCGACCTTCTCGGAACAAAAAGGCGCATTTGTCGAGCATGTCCAGGAACTTCAGGAATTGACCACGGCTGAAGCCTATACAAAAGTCCTTGTCGAACGCACGGACAATGAATTATTTGGACAGAGCATCGGCGTCAACTTGCCAGGCACGAAACGTAATCTCTTGGTCGTCATCCCGGGCTCCGTCAAAGCAGGCATCGATCTTAGCGATATCACGGAAAATGACCTGACAATTGACGACACAGAAAAGACTGTGCGTCTACGTGTACCTTCGGCAGAATTCCTTGGAGGCGCAGAAATTTACTTCGATCAAGTGGAGGTTTATTCACTAGAAGGATTATTTCGCACGAAAGCGGATATAGAAGAAGGGTACGAACTTGCCAATGAAGCGAAGATTTTGATTGTGGAAGAGGCGTCTGAACAAGGCGTACTGCAAACGGCCGAGCGTAACGCGGAGAAGACATTGAAGGAAATGTTTTCATTAGCAGGCTATAAGCTAGAGGTCGAATTCAAGGAGTGATGCAGATGAAGCCGAAATTTCATAATGATTGGGACACTGTACTAAGTGAGGAATTTGAAAAGCCATACTATCAGACACTGCGAAAATTTCTGCAGTCGGAATATGCGACACATGTGATTTATCCACAAATGCAGGATATGTGGACCGCTTTCGAATTAACGCCGTATCATGACGTAAAAGTGGTGATTTTGGGACAGGATCCTTATCACGGACCGGATCAGGCAGAGGGGATGAGCTTTTCTGTCAAGCCGGGCATCAAGATTCCGCCGAGTCTGCGCAACATCTTTAAGGAACTTTCTTCAGATTTGGATGTTCCGATACCGTCGAGCGGTACGTTGACAGGTTGGGCGGAACAAGGTGTATTATTATTGAATACCGTACTTACTGTGCGTGAAAGTTCAGCGGCTTCTCACAAAAGGCAGGGCTGGGAACTCTTTACGGATGAAGTAATTCGCAAGTTATCTCTGCGCCGAGAGCCGATCGTCTTCATTCTATGGGGCCGCCATGCGCAAGAAAAGACGGCTTTGATTAATCGGAGAAGACATACGATTATTGAGTCAACGCACCCAAGTCCATTCAGTGCCGCCCGTGGTTTTTTCGGCAGCCGTCCATTTTCCAGAACAAATGATTTTTTGCGTGAATGGGGCAGCGGGCCGGTTGATTGGGCTAAAACGTCAGCGGATCAGCTGGAAAGTTAGAAAGGGAGTGGGACAGTGGCTGTCAACTGCTTCGAATGTATTCATTTCTATACGACATGGGATCCCCAAAATCCGCGTGGTTGTAAAGCTTATGGATTTAAGACTAAGATGATGCCATCCATCGTGGTCAAGCGTTCATCCGGAATAGAATGCTTAAAGTTTGAATCAAAGAAGGAGACGGGAAGACGATGATTTCATCCGATCAATTATTGAAGGAAATAGAGCAGCAACTCGCTTTGGCTAAACGAGCGCCGAATGAACAAGTGAAAAGAGAAGCACTTTCGGCAGTGCGTGCGCTGTGTAATGTCATGCTGAGTGATTCGAAAGCGGCAATTGCGCCGTCCGCACCGAGAGCAATCCAACTCCAACAGCCTGTTACATCACTGAATGAACAGCCGCTGCAGGAAGCAGATGCGAACGGCGAGTCCTTGTTCGATTTTTAACGTTGCCACAAACCGTTCGAAAACTACACCATTCAGATGATTTGAATATGGTAAACTAGAAACAGTATGTACGTGATCAGTCGTCAGAAAGAAGGAATATTCATGCCGTTTTTTATTATAGCAGGAGCGATTAACGCAGCTATTGCAGTGGCGTTCGGTGCATTTGGAGCCCACGCGCTGAAGGATCGTCTGTCTGAACATTATTTGGCTGTCTGGGAAACCGCGGTCCAGTATCAAATGTTTCATGCCATCGGATTAATTGCGGTCGGTATATTAATGAGCAGTGCATTGCTCGGACCATCTTCTGCATTATCATGGTCAGGGTATTTATTGCTTGCAGGAGTCATTACTTTCTCTGGAAGCTTATATGTACTCAGCCTTTCCGGAATTGGAATACTCGGAGCCATTACCCCGATCGGCGGCGTGGCGTTCATTGCCGGCTGGATCATGCTGATTGTGGCAGCTGTGAAGTTCGGAAACTAAGACAAAGGTTTTATAGCCTTTGTCTTTTTTCATAACTTACTTTTGAAAGGAAGTGCGTCATGGGCCAGGTATTTTCCAGTAAACGAAATACTTTCTTTACTGTGTTGCTGCTGTTCGTGCTTGTCAGCAATTTTCTTATTTACCGCTTGCCTGTCATCCCCGGCCCAGCAGAAGCGAAGGGGGTCGTGCTGGGTTCGATCATTGACCTCGCCGTTGTAGCCCCGCTATTGATACTGGCAATCACACGCCGCAAGGGCTTTACGTTCAAGCGGGTCATTACGTGGGTTGTGCTCGGGCTGTTCGCTTCCCGTTTTATCGTGCCTGCAGCTTACTTCCAGCCGTTCAAGTTCATTCCATATGTCGCTTTAGGCATCGAGCTGCTCATCATATTGACAGAAATATGGCTGATTGTCCTGCTGGTCAAACATCTGCCGTCAATCCTGCGCCAAATGAAATCCACTGAATCGAGCAGTCTCTTTGCTTTCCCGGCCTTAGTGAAGAAAAAAGTCTCGGATTATCCAATCATTCGAATATTGGCCGCTGAGTTTTTGATGTTCTACTATGCGTTTGCATCTTGGAAACAGAAGCCGCCCGAGAATGCTGAAAGTTTCACGATGCACCACAATACGAGCTTCATCGCCTTTTACGTTATGCTGATTCATGCAATTGCCATCGAAACATTAGGCATTCATTGGTGGCTTCATGATAAGTCAATGATCTTATCACTCGTGCTGTTATTTCTGAATATTTATTCAGTTTTGTATTTTGTGGCGGATATTCAAGTCGTGCGTCTCAACCCATTGCAAGTTAAGAGTGACCGGCTTCAGATTTCGTTGGGACTGGGGAAGCGAATGGAAATCCCGTTTGACGCGATTCAGAGAATTGACTGGGGAGACAGCGCCGCTTCCTGCAATCTGAAAAATAAAGAAGTGATCGATTTCATTGCGAGGGATTTTGAAGAATCATTTCCGCAGGCTGTGATTCATTTTAATCGTCCGCTCCCCGCTGTGCTGTTCCTGGGACATGAGAAGAGTTTCCGTGCAGCTGCGATCCGCGTAGACGATCTGCCGCGTTTTCGAACAATTATGGAAGCTTTATAAATAGTGAAACGGGCTGCCTGGGAAATTCCCGGCAGCCCGTTTTTAGCTATTATGGCGTCTGATCGAAGTAATTTAGTTCTTCATCAAACTCTGCGTAATCGAAGTAAATCATCGGGAAGAGGTATCGTCGTCCAGTTTTTGCTTCGCTGAGAATCACGTGATCGCGTCCAGCCGCTTCTACCATTCCAGCAACCTCTTTAGTATTCTTACCGGCCTCAATCGCATGTTCGAATGAAAAATGAAAAATCCCTGGCTTTCCTCTGTTTAGCCGTAAAATATTCTCGATGTATGATTGCTCCCTGATTGGAAGCACATTAGGATTACCTCCCGAGTATGAAGTTTGCGGAGGCGCCATTTGCTGCTGGCCGTAGCCTGGATAATAATATTGAACCATTTCAACATCCTTTCATTAGATAAGTGGGCAGTCTCTTTCCGTCGGGGAGAAGAAGCAGTAGTGCGGTTACTGCCATAACAGCCAAAGCAAAACCCCTTGCTCGTATTCTATGTCCTGACAGGCAACGGTATGACAGGAAGTTTTAGAAGGATTATGATCGAGGGCGGAGTACTTATGAGCGCTCGCGAGAGGTTTATGATCATATGGGGCAAATGAAAGATTTGGAATAGCGCGTGCAATGTATGCTTTGGCGCGGTCAACAGCCACTTACGCTCGGTATCGCTGTGTTAAGGTGCGTTCAGCCACTTGTTTGGTGCGGCCAAACTCGACTTCGTGCTATTGTTCCCGGCAAATCTTACAAATGAACGCAAAAAAGCCGCGAAATGAATCGCGGCTGAGAATTTATTATACTTCGAAGAATGCTCCACGTTTGTCGTCTTCCAAAATTGTTCCAATGAAGAATGATCCGAACACGCCGTAACGTGCGCTTACTTCATCAAAACGCATTTCATAAACAAGCTTCTTGAATTGCAGTATGTCGTCTGAGAAGAGCGTAACGCCCCATTCGTAATCGTCAAAACCGACAGATCCCGAAATGATTTGCTTTACTTTTCCAGCGTATCCGCGGCCGATCATGCCGTGACTGCGCATCAGGCTTTTGCGGTCATCCATGTTGAGCATGTACCAGTTATCATCGCCTTCGCGCTTCTTGTCCATCGGGTAGAAACAGACATATTGGCTGCGTGGAAGTTCAGGGTACAGGCGTCCGCGTACATAAGGGTTCTGATATGGATCTTCGTCGGATTCGCCTGCGAGGTAATTGGACAGTTCCACAACGGAAACGTAAGAGTATGCCGGAATTGTGTAGTCTGCGATCGTCAATTTATTGAATTCAGCTTCAAGTTGCTGTAATTCATCCATTGTCGGACGCAAAGTCATCAGCATAAAGTCTGCTTTTTGACCAACCACTGTATAAAATGCATGGCTACCTGTCTTCGCTTCATCTGCTTTTTGAAGGCGTTCCAAGTAGTTTAGGAATTCATTGACTGCTGCTTGACGTTCTTCTTTGGAAATCAGTTTCCAAGAGGCCCAGTCCATTGTACGGAAATCATGAAGTACGTACCAACCATCTAATGTAATCGCTGCTTCGTTCACTTGAATTCAGTCTCCTTTTACTTCAAAATAGGTTCTGTTTTAAGTGTATCATAAACGTTCTTCTGACGATAATGATATAGGAGTTGCACACAAATGATGTTTGACAAAATTGTGCCTATAGGAAGAAAGTGTCTGAAAAGTTCGAAAGCCATAGTGAATTAACTAGTAATTTCAGGTATGATGAATAGGAAAATATAACAGAAGGTGGGACTTGGATATGGCAGATCTTTTTGATGGAATTAGAGCACAGCTCGAAGGTAAGGGGAAGACGATTGTATTGCCTGAGGGGGAAGATGTACGGATTTTGGAAGCGGCTGTTCATTTGCAGAAAGAAGGCATCGTAACGCCTGTTTTACTCGGTAATGAAGAGGCGGTCAAAAAAGCAGCGGCAGACGGCGGTTACGATATCAGCGAGATTGAGCTAATTGATCCTGCAAACGCTTCCTATCGCGAAGAACTTGCGGAAAAGTTTACAGAACGCCGCGCGGGAAAGGCGACAATTGAACAGGCACGCGAGCAAGTGAAGGATGTCAACTATTTCGGAACTATGTTAATCTATACAGGACGTGTAGACGGCTTAGTGAGCGGTGCTGCGCATTCTACAGCAGATACAGTACGACCGGCTCTGCAAATCATCAAAACGAAGCCCGGCATTTCGAAAACGAGCGGCGCTTTCATTATGATGAAAGAAGAAGAGCGTTTGATATTCGCAGACTGTGCGATCACAGTGAATCCCTCAGCAAAAGAACTGGCGGAAATCGCAGTGGAAAGTACGAAGACAGCGAAAGCGTTCGGAATTGATCCGCGTGTTGCGATGCTTTCATTCTCTACAAAGGGCTCTGCCGTAACGGAAGAGACGGAAAAAGTAGTGGAAGCAGCGAGTATCGCCAAAGAAATGGCACCAGAATTGCTGATCGACGGAGAATTCCAGTTTGACGCAGCGTATATTCCAGCTGTCGCGGCGAAAAAAGCACCTAATTCGGTCATTAAAGGTGATGCGAATGTGTTCATTTTCCCGACGCTTGATGCAGGAAATATCGGCTACAAATTGACGGAACGATTAGGCGGCTACGAAGCCATCGGACCGATTCTGCAAGGTTTGAATGGACCGGTGAATGATTTGTCACGTGGCTGTTCTGCAGAAGATGTGTATAAACTTTCATTGATCACAGCAGCACAAAGCCTGTAAACCGCACATTGTGAAGCGTCTGCATACATATTAGAGAAACAGCAATGGGAGAGCTAGACATGTCACAGCATAAAAATTTATTGAATCAGCCGGCCTGGCGATTTATTGATGAATCCATCACTGCGCGCAATCGATCCGCACTGGAATCGTTCGCAATGGATGATACGCTCTGTCAATTAGTTGGCCAGCAAAAAAGTGTACCTGTCATGAGAACGTGGGTGCATGATAAAACAATTGTCCTCGGAATCCAAGACCATCGCATGCCGTTTATCCAGCAGGCGATAGAACGCATCGAACAGCACGGCTACCAATCAATCGTCCGTAATTCTGGCGGTCTCGCGGTCGTTCTGGATGAAGGCGTATTAAATATTTCTCTGATTTTCTCAGAACAGAAGTCTTCCATCGATATTCCGGTAGGCTATGAAGCGATGCTGACTTTCGTCAAGTTGCTGTTCCCGGAACTTGGAGAACGGATTGAAGCCTATGAAATTGTCGGTTCCTACTGCCCGGGTTCTTATGATCTGAGTGTAGACGGCAAGAAGTTTGCAGGTATTTCTCAGCGCAGACTGCGTTCAGGTGTGGCGGTCCAAGTCTACCTTTGCATAGAGGGCAGTGGCTCTGAACGTGCAGCTTTCATTCGGGATGTCTATGAAACAGGACTGCAGGGAACGGAGACGAAATTTGCTTATCCTGAAATCCGGCCGGAAGTAATGGCTTCTTTGTCGGAGATTCTTGATATACAGCTGACTGTCAATGAAGTCGTGATTCGTCTGCAATTGTTGCTGCGCTCACTGACAGATGACGTGCGGCATGGCGGACTGACTGATGAAGAATTGGATCTTTACGGCTTTTATTTACAACGGGTTTTTGATCGCAATCAGAAAATGTTATCGTGATACGAAAAAAAGAGCTGCCAATCAATGATTGATTGGTGGCTCTTTTGATGATACTAAATTTCCGTTAGGTTCCATTGTGAAAAGCGGTGCAACGTGTTCGCTCTCTTCGTTGAGTGCGATTAGTCTGCGTGCGCGATTCATGATCTGGACGAATTGCTCGTAATCGTCTTTTAACGTGCGATTCTCTTTTTTTAGTGTCTCTATTTCAGTTTCCATCGCTTTTAGCTGTTCCGTCGCCGTTTTCGCAGTCTGTTTCCAGCGAAGTGCATCGGTATCGGCACCGCCGTTATGATGCATGCGAATTAAGTAGGCAATCACTGTGTCGAGTGATAATGCGGAAAGCGGCACTTGGATTTTCTCCTGGCCTTCTGCTCCCGGCTCCGTGCTGTACATCTGCTGGTTGCGTCTTTTAAAATCTGTACCTAGCACACGCAGCGTCTGCTTTCTCTCTTTCTTCGCTTCTGACAGCTCGCCCTCGTATTCTCTACGAACGACCGCATTCCATCTGAACCCGCAAGCTGCTGCGGTTCTATTCAGCGCGTCTCCTACTTCCTCAAACGCACTCAGCTGTGTACTACCTTCTCTCACATGTCTCAACACCGTCTCTGCCAACAACTCATCATCTTGTTCTAACCATGCATCCTGTCTAACTTTCACCATCTCCATGCCTCCTGTCTTGTACTCTCTTTCTACTGCCATTATGGCCAGCTCCCAAACCTTTTATTCAAAGACTTGTAAAATTCTATCAAGATGGTAAAAAACAAAAGCGGAAAGCGCCGTTCAGCTGTGACAGGCGTTGGAGGGCTTGCCGGCAAAGATGCGGTGTTTGCATCTTTTCGGAAAGTCCGAAACGACCCGAACAGCTGGCGCTTGGAGCTGGATGAAAACAAAAGCGGAAAGCGCCGTTCAGCAGCGACAGGCGTTTAGTATTACCTCGAATTAAGTTGGCAAGAGTGTTGTGTTTTTCACCGATTCGGCGCTGGGGGATTGCCTTACGCTGAGAGTCAGCTGGCGAAGTGCGCGCCAGATGTCTCTCACAGCAATGGCTGACTACGCAGTTGAGCCTTCGCTGTAGCATAGAAAGCAGATCATGCTACAAATCTTCAAAACGTTAAGTGAATATGTATGGTTTCGTCACTCGACCTAAGAACGCCGCGTCAAAGTACCATAATTTCTGAAAGACACAGAAATACGGCAGCTTACCCATTCCTACTGCAAATAAAAGGACAACGAATAGCAAGAACTCTATTTGAATTGACTATTCAGCTTGCGGAAAAAGTTTAGAGTTCGTTTAAAGAAAAATCCATCATAGAGTCTATGTTGTCTTGTGTCGTTTTTTGCTATACTGGATAGAATGAAGGATGAGGTGACGACATGCCATATGCAAATGAAAAACTGCCTGAAGAGAAAGTGTTCAAAGACCCGGTTCACCGCTATATCCATGTGCGTGACCGTGTGATTTGGGACGTGATCAACACGCGTGAATTCCAGCGCTTGCGCCGAATTCGCCAGCTTGGGACGACGTATCTGGTGTTCCACGGAGCTGAACACAGCCGGTTTCAGCATTCGCTTGGGGTCTATGAAATCGTTCGACGTATTATCGACGACGGCTTCAGTGGACGTAAGGAATGGGATGAAGGACAGCGGCTTGTAGCGTTATGTGCGGCACTGCTTCATGACCTTGGTCACGGACCGTTTTCACATGCGTTCGAAAAGGTATTTAATTTGGATCACGAGCATTTCACCCAGCGAATTTTATTGGGGCAGACAGAGGTTCATGAAGTACTGAGCCGCGTGTCACCTGACTTTCCACAGAAAGTGGCAGATGTTATCGACAAGACCTATCCTGATAAACTAGTCGTCAGCTTGATTTCCAGCCAAATTGATGCGGATCGTATGGATTATCTCCAGCGCGATGCGTATTATACTGGTGTGTCGTACGGCCATTTTGACATGGAGCGGATTTTACGCGTCATGCGGCCGACAGAAGAGCAGGTCGTTATCAAAGAAAGCGGTATGCATGCAGTCGAGCATTACATCATGAGTCGGTACCAGATGTACTGGCAAGTCTACTTTCATCCGGTTTCACGGAGTGCGGAAGTTATTCTGATTAAAATTTTACATCGTGCAAGATATTTATTCGAAACAGGGTATGCGTTTAAACAAGACCCTCTCCATTTTGTGTCGTTTTTCAAAAAAGAGTTTGGACTGAAAGAATACATAGCACTCGATGAGGGTGTATTGTTGACCTATTTCCAGTTGTGGATGGACGAAGAAGATGCGATCCTGGCAGATTTATGCGACCGGTTTGTCAATCGTCGACTGTTCCAGTATGCCGAGTTTGACCCGGCTTCACACTACATGAAAATAGGCGAGCTGATGAAACTGTTCGAACAGGCAGGACTTGATCCGGAATATTATTTAGTAACGGATTCTTCATCCGATCTGCCGTATGATTTTTACCGTCCGGGAGAAGAGAATGAGCGTGTGCCGATTTATCTGCAAATGAAAAACGGCGACCTGCGCGAACTGTCCAGAATGTCTGACGTAGTAGAAGCAATTTCCGGCAAACGCCGTACAGATCATAAAATTTATTATCCGGAAGATATTTTGATGGATGGATCGAACTTATTGCATGAGAAAATTTTAGAAGTGTTACGAAGATAAGAGAGGGGTTGCGCGAATTGCTGCAAGAGCACGCAAAAATCGTTCAGTTTGTGTCGTTGGCGAATGAAGTAAATGGCCGCAAGAAAATGCAGAAGATGATTTATATATTGAAGAAGATGGATTTCCCGTTCGCTGAAAAGTACGAGCTCCATATGTATGGGCCCTATTCGGAGGAACTGACGCTGCGGGTAGAGGAATTATGCGAAATGGGTTTTCTGGCGGAACGTTTTGAAGATAAGGGATCGTACAAGCAATATTGCTATCAAGTGACGGCTGAAGGCTCAAAGTTTCTAGGCACAGCGGATGAACCGAAAACACAGCTGCCAGACTGCATCGGACGCCTCAACGACAAGTCATCACGTTTCTTGGAACTGGTGTCCACGCTACTGTTTTTCGACCAGTTGGACAAGGAAGAACAAATCGCCAAAGTACGCATTGTGAAAAACAAACTAAACTTCACAGATCAGGAAATGGACCAGGCCTTCGCCTTCATCAAAGAACTACAAACCTACTCCGCCAGCTAAATAGCAAAATGAAAAAGGATTCTCAGTTTTGAGGGTCCTTTAATTTGTTGCGGTGAAGTGAGTAAGCAGTTGGGATACCGTTCCCCTGCGTTCCGGGCGGACGCGTTCCCGAGGGCGTGCGGTGAACCACACCCTCGCTGCGCTCGTTGGGTGTTTCACCTGTCCCGCTGATCCTCCGGGAGTCGCCGCCCTGCACTCCGGTACACTGGGTGGTGTTTCAAAAAGAAGTGTAGGTTAAAGAACGAGCCATTTTGTTTCTGCTTCATATTTTATATATATAATTCTCCCATACGACAATACTTCATCAATCCCTATATAAACAAGCAATGCTGAGTACCTTAACTTACACAAGTTGTTGGTCATTTTAACAGATAAAAAAAGAAGTATTGGATCTACAACCACTATTTGTTATATACAAACGGTATTCTAACCTACATACTAAGTCGTTTTTAGCTGTGCAAACAAAAAAGGACTCTCACAACCCGAGAATCCTTTCAAATGCTTACTTATCGCTTTCTCTGACGCCGCCCTTAGACATGTGACTCTTGGACATTTCTTCGATGATGACAGTTACGTTTGCAGCGGGTGCGCCGGTAGTTTCAACCACAGCATCTGTCACTTTTTCACACAGCGCACGCTTCTGGTCATCCGTGCGTCCTTCGAACATTTTTACGGTTACGATTGGCATATTACTTCCTCCTAAGCAGAAAATTCAGGTATAGTACATATAATAACAGACATAGAGGGGGATTTACATGGCGAGTGAACAAAACTCCAAGCCGAAACTAGGCTTTACCATTATTAAAAACGACCCGACAGACGGCCATAAAGGATTCGGTATCGGCTCGTTGTCACTGGAAAATATCTCACCTGTCATCATTGACGTGGAAGAAGGCACTGCACAAGTAGAAATGGGTGCGATGCATGCGCGCAGTGATACAGAGCGGGGCATCAAATTTACGACCAACCGCGAAGACTCTGAAGGTGGAAAACCATACTGGCTCGTCTGGGTAACGATTGATTATCGTGAAGAAGGCCCTTATTACGCAGGTGTCACAGCTTGTGAAATGGTCGTCAACCGTGAGAAGCGCCGAGGTTACAAATTGCTGGCGGATCACGTCAACCGTATGGATAAGTCCATGAAACGTCAGATTATTGTGGATGAGATGGATGATCGCTCGAAGAAAATCCTGGCTGACTTTTTACGCTCACACAATATAGAATTATGGGAACGCAGCACACCGGAATTGCATGAAGGACTGCGTACGGAGTAACACTTTCTATGAGAAGTGCTAAATCGCTAAAACTCTAAATAAGTCAAAACTGTGACAATTCATTTTGGCGTCTCTTTGAGGTTGAATGTCAGCTGTAAAGGAAGTAAACTGGACATACAGCTTTGCTGCTGTAATCTAGGACAGCTAGTGCAGATTCCTATTTTTTGAAGATGCCACAAAACCCAAGCGGGCAAATTCAGCCAATAGCTTTGTATTAGTCAAAAAATCCTCACTCTCCGCGGATCGGAGAGTGAGGATTTTTTTATCTGGATTCAGCAGGCCGAGGCGTGAATGATTATGTTTATTCAAAAAACGAAAAAGGAAACAACTCCAGTTTTGATTCTTTCTTTTTATCTGAATTTTGTTCTCTTAATGAACGATCGGTGCACAGTTTTTTTGGTGCGTCTTTGTCTTTTACATACACTACCCGCTGTTTTGGGCATTCATTCACCGCGATGCCACCTGTCTCGATATCGACAATCACGCTTTGAACGCCCGTAGGAGGCAGGAATGGCTCAGGTATGCTTCCTTCATGGACGGTTTCCATAAAATCGATCCAGATTTTCTTTGATGCAGCTTTGTCATTCAGATTTTCAAGTTGTTTACCCCGGTCGAACCCCGTCCAAATTCCAGCTGTCAATGAAGGGGAAAAACCGATTAAGTACTGATCAGAAATCGTTGTGCCGGACTTCGCTGCATACGGTCGCGATTGTTTTGGCCGCATCGATAATCCAGTGGAAGATAGATAGTCGCTGAAGACCGGGTCGAACATGCCGGTCATCATTTGTGATAATACAAAAGCATCTTGTACCGACATGATTTGCTTCGGCTTTTTAGCTTTGTGCTCATAGACAACTTTTCCTGTCGCATCCGTAATGGACAGGATCATCTGCGGTTCAACCTCAGCGCCTTTGGACGCGATACGGTTATAAGCGTTCGTCATTTCCATCAGCGTCACATCGGATGTTCCAAGTGCAACGGCGGGTGATTCCTGAAACGATACATCAATCCCGAGGCGCTGCGCCATTTTGGTATAGGGTTTATAACCGATTTGCTCGAGCGTTTTCACTGCATAAATATTATCGGAAATCGCCATCGCCTGTGCCAATGAAATCGGCTTGCCCGCAAACTTGCCGTTAATATTGCTCGGTTCATACGTCGAGCGGCCTTCATCATAGGTGAAAATCGTTTTCTCGGCAGTCATGAACGTCAGCGGATTAAATCCATTTTCAAGAGCCGCCGCGTATAAAATCGGCTTCATTGCGGAACCGGGCTGCCGTTTTGCCTGTGTAACCCGATTGAATGAACTATCCGCAAAATTCACTCCGCCAACCATTGACGTAACAAATCCCGTGTCTGCCTCCATCGAAACGAATCCAACCTGCAAATCATTATCGGGCATCCACTGTCCAATGACGTCTTCTGCGGTTTTTTGATGATGCTGATTAAGTGTAGTACGGATTCTCCAGCCGCCTTCAGCAGGCACACGGCCTTTTGCGATCAACAGTTCTTCCGCTTGCTGCCAGGCTGCGTCTAAGAAGTATGGAGCAACTTGCTTCACGTCTTTCCAGCTTTCTGTTTTCAAAACGATAGGCTCATCTGTTGCGCGCTTTTTTTGACTCTCAGAAATATAACCGCCGCCCTCCATCTGATTCAGCACGAGCAACTGTCGATTGCGGGAGTTCTCCGGATTTGCAAGCGGCGAATAAAGGGAAGGGCCTTTCGCAATTGCCGCAATCGTAGCGGCTTCTTCAAGTGTCAGTTCTTTCGCTGACTTTGAAAAGTAAAAACGGCTCGCTGCCTCTACTCCGTACATTCCGTGGCCGAAATAGACTGTATTCAAATAGCCTTCTAAAATCGTATCCTTGTCGTAGAACACTTCTAAACGATAGGCAAATAAAGCTTCATTAATTTTTCTGGTCCATGATTTTTCATGTGTCAGATACAAGTTTCGTGCATATTGCTGGGTAATCGTACTGGCTCCCTGCGCCTTACTCATCGTTTTGACGTCTTTCAGCACGGCTCCTGCAATCCGTTTATAATCAAATCCGTTATGCTCGAAAAATTTCCGGTCCTCTGTCGCGACAAAAGCGTCTGACAGAAACGGTGAAATATCGGAAAGCTTCATCCAATATCTGCGCTGCTGTGAGAAGTGGTCGCCGATCTGGTTTCCACTATGATCCAGAAAAAGAGAGGCTTTCGGCACGCTTAATGAAGGTGCTCCAAGTATCTGTGCGTAAAGCCGGAGCGCGATCAATACGGTGACGGCGGCTGTAGTCATCATGATTGTCAGCGAGAAAAATCGTTTTCTGATCTTTTTTCTATTGGTAGATTTAATATAGTCGGTACGTTTCATTGAACATCCCATCCCGTTCCATTCAAGTATCTTTTGTTAGTATGGTATGGTTCTTGCCGGATTAAACGGCAAGTGGGAAAAAGTTTAGGCGCGGTAACATTGAAAGTACCGGCTGAAGAAGTGTATAATGAGTGAATCTATCTACATAAGGCGGTGATCGAATGGAAGCACCAAATCAGCAGCAAACGGTGCAGGTCCGGCTCCGTTCTGTAATTCAGCATCCTGGACAGTCGGCAGAAGCGCATGAAATGCAGGCAAAAGGCCGGGTTATCGAAAAAAAGGGGCAGGCTTATCTGTTGTTTGAGGAATTGACAGAAGGAATGCCGGCGGTTCGCACGACAGTGAAACTGCATGCAGAAGACGCCTTCATTATGCGAAAGGGCGGCGTGCAGATGAGACTGCCTTTCCGGCAAGACGATGCACGTTTCGGCACATACGGAAATGGCCCGGCTGTCATGGATTTGCTGGTCAATACGAAGGAGCTTCATTGGACACCGGGACGGTTTTCAGTAGCTTATGATTTACATGCAGAAGGCAATTTACTCGGGAAACATCAATTGACAATAACCTATTCGGAGGTACCAAAATGAATGCAGTGGAACAGATTCAGCAGGAAATAAAAACAGCGTTGCAGCAGGCAATTGAAAAAGCAGGCTTAGTGGAACAGGCAGATATGCCAGAAATTAAGTTGGAATCACCGAAAAACAAAGAGAATGGGGATTACGCAGCGAACATCGCGATGCAGTTGACGAAACTGGCGAAGAAACCACCGCGTGCCATTGCGGAAGAGATTTTGGAGCATCTGGATACAGCAGATACAGCAATCGAATCAATCGAAATTGCAGGACCGGGCTTCTTGAATATCCGTGTGAAAGCAGATAGTTTGGCAGATGTCGTCAAATTCGTGCTCGATCAGGGCAGCGAGTATGGCCGTTCAGAAAGCGGACAGAATCAGAAAGTACAAGTGGAATTCGTCTCGGCGAACCCTACAGGTGACTTGCACCTCGGACATGCGCGCGGTGCGTCTTTAGGTGATTCATTATGCAATATCCTTGATCTCGCGGGTTACGATGTGTCACGCGAATACTATATAAATGATGCTGGAAATCAAATTAATAACCTCGCTAAATCAATCGAAGTCCGTTATTTCGAAGCGCTTGGTTTGGAGAAGGAAATGCCGGAAGACGGTTATCGCGGCGCAGACATCATTGGGATCGCGAAAGAACTTGCCAATGAACATGGCGATCGTTATACAAAAGTTTCCGAAGAAGAACGTCTGGCGTTTTTCCGCGAACATGGTCTGCAGATCGAACTAGATAAGCTGAAGAAAGACTTGGCGGACTTCCGCGTTCATTTTGACAATTGGTTCTCTGAAACGTCGTTATACAATAACGGCAAGATTGAAGTCGCACTTGATAAATTGCGTGAAAACGGCCATGTCTATGAAGAAGACGGCGCAACTTGGTTCCGTTCCACAACATTTGGCGATGATAAGGACCGTGTTTTGATCAAACAAGATGGATCATTCACATACTTAACGCCGGATATCGCGTATCACGAAGATAAACTACGCCGCGGTTTCGATAAGCTCATCAACATTTGGGGCGCTGACCATCACGGCTATATTCCGCGTATGAAAGCAGCAATCCAGGCGCTCGGCTATGACCGGGACACGTTGGAAGTAGAAGTCGCGCAAATGGTGCAGCTCTACAAAGACGGCGAAAAGTTCAAGATGAGCAAACGCACAGGAAAAGCTGTCACACTGCGTGAATTAGTAGAAGAAGTAGGCTTAGATGCGGTACGTTATTTCTTCGCTATGCGTTCAGGCGATGCACAAATGGACTTCGACTTAGACTTGGCAGTTTCCAAGTCCAATGAAAATCCTGTCTACTATGCACAGTACGCACATGCGCGCATCTGCTCGATCTTACGTCAGGCAAAAGAGCAGAACATGCAGCCATCTACTGTTAACGTTACATTGCTGACAGACGAAAAAGAACTGGAACTATTGAAGAAACTAGGCGACTTCCCGAAACTAGTAAGTGACGCAGCCCGCCTGCGCGCACCGCACAGAATCACAACGTACATCCAGGAACTAGCTGCTACATTCCATAGCTTCTACAACGCCAATAAAGTATTGGATCCGGAAAACAAAGACCTGTCTGAAGCTAGACTGGCGTTGATTACCGCAACCAAAACGACCATTGCGAATGCCCTTAAACTAATTGGCGTAGAAGCACCGGAACGTATGTAATATAAAACTGCACAAACCAAGCCAAGTGAAAGCCCGCAAACTTTCACTTGGCTTTTTTCGTTGGAGCTTATTTAGGAGTCATTCTTTTAATACCTACTTCAATGAGCTGCAATAGATTTCTTCCCCATAGTAAGTAGGGGGTGAAGCACAAATCCCCAACTGAACTAAAACTCCAAATAATCACTTTACAACTGTACAACCCTGTATTATGTAGTATAATGAAACACGATTACAAATTACATATATTTCATAAGGTTCTCTAATCAAAATAGAGATGAAAAGGGAAATCGGTTCAATGCCGATGCGGTCCCGCCACTGTAAGTGCTAAGCACGAGCCAGGTACCTGCCTTAATGGAATTCAGTTCCGCAACAGCCTACGAGGATAGGTAAAGTGGAGAAGCCTCTCTTGGACTTCATCCGCCTAATCCTTCGAAATGTTCGAAGGGTTTTTTTCGTGCTTGCAGCTGTAATCGAACACAATCGCTAAAGGGGGAAACATTAGATGAAGAAAATTTGGCAGCTGTTACTCACAGCAATGCTTGCCGTTCTGCTTCTTGCAGCATGCGGTAACGATACAAAAAAAGAGGAAACGCCGGCTGATTCTGACAAAACAGCAGAAGAAACAAACGCAGATCAGAAAGAAGTGGAAGGTGCAGAGGAAACCAAGTATCCTTACACAATAAATGATTCAGCAGGAGAAGACATCACGTTTGAAAAAGCTCCTGAAAAAGTAATCTCACTGGTCCCGAGCAACACAGAAATTTTATTCGGAATTGGTGCTGGCGATAAAGTAATCGCTGTAACGGAAAACGATGATTATCCTGAAGAAGCAACGAAGTTGGATACAGTAGGTGATTTTACCGTTAACATCGAAAAGGTCATTTCCTTGGAGCCTGACGCTGTATTCGCGCATGAAATGATGATGAGCTCAAGCGAGGAAGGACTAAACCAGATCCGCGAAGCCGGCATTCCGGTTATCGTCGTGCCAACTGCAGAGACTTTCGATGAAACATATGAATCCATCAAAGTATTCGGCGAAATCATGAACAAAAATGAAGAAGCTACTAAAGTTGTGGAAGATATGCAGGCGAAAGTAGAAGAAATCAAAGAAAAAGCAGAGGAGATTACAGATAAAAAGCGTGTCTTTGTGGAAAACTCAGACGCTCCTGAAATCTATTCACCGGGTGCAGGCACATTCCCGCAGCAGTTTTTGGATATGATCAACGCTGAAAATATCGTCACTGAAGATGGCTGGGTCATGATCAGTCCGGAAACAATCGTCGATGAAAATCCAGATGCGATCGTCGTCATGTACAGCTATGTGCCGGATATTATTGAAAGCATTAAAAAGCGTGACGGTTTCAATAACGTGACAGCAGTCAAAGAAGATCAAATCGTACAAGTGGATGAAAACATCACAAGCCGGACAGGTCCACGTTTAGCAGAAGGACTGGAAGCATTTGCGAAAGCTGTGTATCCAGAGGTTTTCGGTGAATAAAACAGCCCTCGCCTACATCGTGTCGATTGCCACATTTTTAGTGGCAATTTGGCTTGGTGTATCGATCGGTGCAGTGAAAATACCAATAGAGACGCTATGGAATAATGCAGATGCCACCGCAAGCAATATTTTGTGGAAAATCCGCATGCCTCGTGTGCTCCTGGCAGGAATTGTCGGTGCATCACTAGCCATATCGGGAGCAGCCTTCCAGGGGCTCCTGAAAAATCCATTAGCAGATCCATACACCCTCGGAGTGTCATCCGGTGCCTCTGTAGGCGCTGTGATTACACTCTTTTTTGGTATCTCGCTGCCGTTCCTGGGCGCGTTTACTTTACCTGTCTTCAGTATGGCGGGGGCAGCGGTTACGATGTTCTTAGTGCTTGGCTTTGCACGCATGGTCGATCGTTCAATGAAAATGGAAACTATCATTTTAACAGGAATCATTTTTGGATCATTTCTAGGATCCGTATTATCTCTCATGATCGCATTGACGCAGGAAGAGCTGCGGCAGATTGTCGGCTGGCTTCTTGGCAGTGTTTCCATGAGAGGCTGGAAGTATATTACGATGGTGCTGCCGTTTTTCATCATCGGCTCGTTCATTCTCTGGCTCAATCGCCGGGAATTAAATGCGATGCTCTTTGGTGAGGAGCGCGCGCATCATCTGGGCGTTAACGTAAAACGACGAAAACTGCTCATTTTAATCGGCGGCTCCGTACTGACGGGTTCCGCAGTAGCAGTTTCGGGGACCATCGGTTTTGTCGGCTTGGTCGTCCCGCATATGACGCGTCTTTTATGGGGTTCAGATCACCGTCATGTGCTGCCGCTGTCGCTATTCAACGGCGCGACGTTATTAATTATTTGTGATCTCGTAGCAAGGACGATTATTTCGCCGGCGGAACTGCCTGTAGGTGTCATTACGGCATTCATCGGTGCTCCGGTTTTTGCTTATATCTTTTATAAACAGCGCAGAAAAGGAGCGATGTGACATGCTGCAGGTCAATGAAATAGCAGGAGGGTACGGCAAGGAACCAATTGTGAAGGGCGTTTCATTCCATGTGGAAAAGGGAGAAATCCTCGGCATACTCGGTCCAAACGGCAGCGGGAAATCGACACTGCTAAAAATCATTTCGGGTATTCTGCCGAAACAGCATGGAACAGTGTTGATTGATGGACAGGATTCCGCTTCCTATACGCAGAAGCAGTTTGCACGAAAAGTAGCAGTGCTGCCTCAGCTGCATGCCCATGCATTTTCCCACACGGTGAAAGATACGGTGGGACTCGGTCGTTATCCGCATCAGTCAGGACTTTTCTCGAGCTGGTCTGATCAAGACGAGCGCGCCGTGCAGGAAGCAATGAGTTATACGGGCATCACGCGCTATGCGGAAACACCGATTGAATTGCTATCAGGCGGCGAACAGCAGCGGGTATTTGTCGCGCAGGCACTCGCACAGGAAGCACCGATATTATTGCTCGATGAACCGACGAATCATCTGGACATCGCGCATCAGCAGCAATTGCTCGATACGATCCGCAATCAGGCACATCAGAAAGGAATTACCGTCGTTTCGGTGTTCCATGATATTAATTTGGCAGCGCTTTATTGTGATCGGTTGCTGTTGTTGAAAAAAGGGGAAGTAGCGGCAATCGGTACGCCGCAGGATGTTGTGCTCGAGAGCGAAATACGTTCGGTTTATGAGGCGCGTGTCAAAACACAGGCGCACCCTGAAATACCGAAGCCACAGATGACGTTACTGCCTAATCTGAAAGAAGAAATTCAGCCCTACCGTGTGACGAAGCGGGAACTAGAGATTCGCAAAGATCACGTTTTCCTGCAGACCAAACAGCCGCTTAAAACGATTTCATCTGCTGTGCACAATGCGGGAATTGGCTGGTATCGTACGTTTGTCAATCGAGGCGTACAAGCTGATTACAATACGGATGATGTGCAGCTGGAGAACACGGATTATTTATGTTCCCTTGGCTATCATCTGACCGATACCGTGGCGATGATGACCGCGGTCAGTCCAAAACACGTAGAAATAGAAGAGTTCCAAGGAGAATTCGGTTCGATTGTTGTGGCGGTTACAGCGGGTATCGGCAACGCGGTGGATGTCTCAAAATCCTGGCAGCGTGAAGATATTCCTTATATCGGCACGATCAATACATGGGTATTCATCAACGGTCAGTTGTCGGAAGAAGCGTTTGTCCAGGCAATGATTACCGCCACGGAAGCGAAAACGAAAGCGTTGCAGGATGAAGAAGTGAGAGATCCTGAATCCGGCACGATCGCGACCGGGACTTCGACGGATAGCCTGTTGATTGCGTCAACACAGCAAGGCACTTCGCTGCCATATGCCGGACCAATTACGCAGCTCGGAAAGTTGATCGGACAAGGAGTCTACGAATGCACAGTACGCGCGATTCATTCGTACCGGAAAGCGAAAGGTGATTACGAATGATACCTGCGCATTTTATTGCCATCGCAATCGGCATGGTGCTTGACCGCCTTATTGGAGATCCACAATCTTGGCCGCATCCGGTCAAATGGATCGGCACATCCATCGGTAATTTGACGAAACTGCTGAATAGAGGCAGGCTGCGCACAATGAAGGGGGCACTGCTGTGGCTTATTATTGTCGGTGTAACATTTGCACTTGTCCTTTGGCTCGTCAGTTTTGCGTATAGACTTAATGTATTCGTTGGAATTACGGTGGAAGCGCTGCTGATTGCCGCCGGCTTAGCACAAAAAAGTCTGCAGGATGCAACGCTTGCGGTTTATACACCATTAGAAGCAGGAGATTTACCAGAAGCGCGGGAAAAGCTGAGCTGGATCGTCGGCAGAGATACCGACAAATTAAACAGTGCAGAAATCTCGCGTGCAACGATTGAAACAGTGTCGGAAAATACGTCGGACGGCATCACGGCACCGCTGTTTTGGGCTTTTCTGCTTGGTGCGCCGGGCCTCTGGCTGTACAAAGCGGTCAACACGCTTGATTCGATGGTGGGCTATAAAGATGAACGCTATGAACAGTTTGGCAAAGTATCCGCGCATATGGATGATCTGCTGAATGTCATTCCTTCACGGATTTCAGGACTGCTGCTCCTTTTATTCAGCGCGAATGAAGGCGGACGTCCTTTAGGTAAGCGGATCGGCGGCTGGCTGCGTGATGCGAAGCGCCATCCGAGTCCGAACAGCGGTTACTTGGAAGCGGCGACAGCCTGGCAGCTCGATATTCAACTTGGCGGTAAAAATACATATCGAGGAAAAGTTTCGCAACGGGCGAAGATGGGGCCTCCCTCTTCATCGAAAATTACTGCCGCACACATCCGCTCGTCCATCCGACAGATGCACTGGGTGTCCTGGACGTTCTGGCTGTTATTTACCGTGATTGGAGTGATGATGTATGCAATTGCCTGAACATGGTGCAAACAGTGCGCGACTGTATCATACGATCGGCTTGCCAGTTCCTGAGAAAGTATTCGATTTCAGTGAAAACTGCAATCCGGCTGGACTTCCGCGTTCTATAGAAGCAGCTTGGCCAGATCTGATATCGAAACTAATGAATTACCCTGATCCTGAAGGCGAACCGTTTAAGTCGGCGGCGGCCGCCTATCATGGTGTCGATCCGCAGCGAGTGCTTGCCGGCAACGGAGCAGCTGAGCTGTTGTCATTGCTCGCACGGCGTTATAGAAAGAAACGTGTTGTGCTGATTGACCCGACATTTTCGGAATACCGCGCGACACTCGAAGCCAATGAAGCGGAAATCGTGTCTGTGCAGGCAGAAGAAGCAGATGGTTTTATGCTTCCGGTTGAAAAGATACTGACGGCTTTGCCGGGTGCAGACGCCGTCTATCTGTGCACACCTAACAATCCAACGGGGCTGTTGCCGACGTTTGAGGAGTTACTGACTGTCATTGAATCAGCAGAAAAATGCAGTGCAGAAGTGGTGCTGGACGAAGCATTCATTGATTTTGCAGATGAAGAAAAATCATTCATTTCACATTTACAAAAGTACCCGCATGTCATCGTCGTACGTTCCATGACGAAAATGTACACGATTCCTGGAATCCGGCTCGGCTATCTGGTTGCAAATCCTGATATTATTACCTCCATCAAACAGCAGGCTCCTCACTGGCATATCAACGGGCTCGCAGCTGAGATCGGAGTACTTTGTTTGAAAGAAGAAGCGTATCGCGAGCAGGCGGTTCGCCACGCAGAAATCGAGCGCCTGAAGATGAGTGAGTTCTTGCTCCTGCGCGGTTGCCAAGTAGTAGATTCGGAAGCGAATTATCTAGTATTTCAACCAGCTCAGGAAGCCGGAAAGCTTTATCATTATTTATTGGCAAGAGGTTTCGTTTTACGTCATTCTGAGAACTTTCGGGGAATGGATGGCAGATGGCTGCGAGTCGGAATGAAATCGACAGCGATGATGGAGCAACTGCGGGAGGAGATGGCTGTATGGTTCGCGGGGCAATAACGTTCATAAGTGGTGGTGCACGCAGCGGTAAAAGCGCTTACGCAGAAAAAATGCTCGTCTCAGAGCGCGGCCGCCTCATCTATATTGCATCAGGTGTAGCGTTTGATCAGGAAATGCAAGAGCGCATCTCGAAACACCGGCAGGATCGAAAAGATGCACAGTGGCTAACAATCGAGCAACCGACAAACCTTCATCTCGCACTACCGCAGTTGCAAGAAGGAGATCTCATACTCTGGGACTGTATGACGACGTGGCTTGCGAATGAAATGTATGAAGGATTTGAAAACGGTAATCCCTGCTGGCAACGTTCCGGCTGTCTCGCGCAGAAACAGCAACAGCTGATGAAAACTCTGGCTGAGATAAGTGAGATCGCTGCACACCTCGTGATCGTATCGAATGAAGTACTCGACGAATGGCCGCATTATGAAGAAGAAACGGAAGTCTACCGCCGCGCAATCGGCGAACTTCATCAGCAACTGGTCCAATTCAGCGACACGGCAATCGAAATGGACCATGGACTGCCACTAATCTGGAAAGGGGAATTGCGATGAACGGATTACTCGTTGCCGGCACCGCGTCAGACGTAGGAAAAACCATGATATGCACCGCGTTCTGCAGGATTCTTGCCAATGAAGGCGTACGCGTTGCCCCTTTCAAATCACAGAACATGTCGGGTTTCTCCGTAATTTTGCCGGACGGACGAGAGATCAGCCGCTCCCAGTTCCAGCAAGCGGAAGCGGCAAAGACAGAAGCGATCGCGGAGATGAATCCTATTTTATTGAAGCCGAAACCAGGCTTGCAGTCAGAGGTTTTGTTTTTAGGTAAACCGCTAACTTCAATCGGAGGTAAGGAATTTCGTGAAGAGCTTTATGATCAAGGTCTGGAGACTATCAAGTCGGCACTCGCACATCTATCACAGCACTATGATACGGTAATTCTGGAAGGTGCAGGAAGCACGGCGGAAGTGAATTTGATGGACCGCGAGCTGACAAATATGCGTGCTGCAGAACTGGCGGACGTGCCGGTCGTGCTCGTAGCGGATATTTCTAAAGGCGGTGCGATTGCGTCGATCGTCGGTACACTGCAGCTGCTGACGCCTGAACAAAGAGCGCGTGTTAAAGCAATTATCATTAACAAATTTTATGGCGACCTGGAATACTTCCAAGAAGGCGTCGATTTCATTGGAAATTATACAGGGATTCAGGTTGCAGGGGTTATACCTGTTCTCGAAAATCACGGAATACCGGAAGAGGATATGGATCGTGAAACACAGCTTGCTGCAGATGGAGTAGACGTCTACGAACAGTGGGCGGATCACGTCAAGCGGCATATCGACTGGCCGCTGATTCAATCCATTTTGGCGTAAAGGAGTGAGAAGATGAATAGCATTTTACTAGCGCTTCAATTTTTCACCATGCTGCCTGTCAGGAAAGAATTGCCGCTCGGGAAAAAAGAAGTATCCGGCATGTACATGGCGTTGCCGCTTGTCGGCGGAGGAATTGGATTATTACTTGCAGGCGTCGCATATCTAGTCAGTGATTTGAACAGTTTTCTCGCTGCGGTGCTCATTCTGCTGGCGGGTTTGATTGCGACGGGCGGTCTGCATGCAGATGGATTTGCAGATCTTGGAGACGCATTCTTCTCCTATCAGGACCAGGAAAAGCGGCTGACAATCATGGAAGACCCGAGGCTCGGCGCATTTGGTACGCTGTCTTTACTACTATTGCTCGGCTTGAAAATCGGTCTGTTCATTGAAATTATCGGGCTTGTGCACGGCTGGGCACTACTTGCGGCAGTGCCAATTCTTTCGAGATCGGCTATGGTCATGTATTTCACCACGACAAAAACAGCGAAGCAAAGCGGTATTGCGCACTTCTTCCAGCAGCATTTTCTGCAGGGAAGAATCCAGCTGGCCGCGGTCTTTATCAGCTTGATTACCATGCTTGCGCTCGTCGTTCTTTACCATTCATTTGCCATCGTGTTTGTCTTACTCATAACAATCGTGCTTGCGGTTTGGCTGTACCAACGCTGGACCATCAAACATTTCGGTGGTGTCACTGGTGATCTGTGTGGCGCGTTTATTGAAGGAATGGAGGTGTTATTATGGCTTGTACTCATCGTGTGTATCTCGTTAGGCATTTAAAAACCACGGCCAATGAAAAGCGGCAATATTGCGGCTGGACGGACAGCGGGCTGGTTTTAGAAGAAGGCGATGCCATTGAATTTCCGGTTGAAGTGAAGCACGTAACCGGCAGTGATTTGAAAAGAACCCGTCAGACTGCTGCCATCTATTTTCCCGGTGTAGAATTTACGGAGGATGCACGCTGGCGTGAATGTCATTTTGGTGATTTTGAAGGGAAAACTTTTGAAGAGTTGAAGGGCAATGTGGATTATACGAAGTGGCTGGAAAACCCTTGGCAACAGTCACCGAAAAACGGGGAGACGTTGGGCCAGGTGAAATCCCGTGCCCTCGAAGCGTTCTGTGAACTGCCAAATGAAGCTGTCGTTGTAACACATGGCGGAGTGATCCGTCTGCTGCTCGAATTATTTTCGCCTGAACCCCGTTCATTCTGGGAGTGGAATGTACAGAACGGTTCCATCTGGCAATTCGAATGTGCGGATGAACAGCAATGGAAGGAAGGGAAGCCATGCACATCTTTATTGGAGGTGCCTATAACGGCAAAACGGAGTACGTAAGGCGCTGGATTGGCGATCAGCCGGCGTGTTTCTGTACAATGGAAACAGCAGCAAATGCAAAGTCCGGCGAACGTCTTGTTATTTCTGCTGTGCATGAATGGCTGAAGAATACAGAGCTGATCGAACAGCAGGTGAATGAAGCAGTGCAGGCCGTAAACAAGCCGGACACCATATTCATTTTGACCGAAATAGGCCGTGGCGTAGTGCCGCTCGAGGCAGAACAGCGTGAACTGCGCGACCGCTGCGGACGGCTTTATCAGCAATTATACAAAGAAGCATCAGACGTCACACGGATTTGGTACGGAATTCCCCAATCAATTAAAAGGAGTGGAGACGAATGAAGATTTATACAAAAACAGGCGATAAAGGAACGACAAGTTTAATTGGCGGACGCGTGGCGAAAGATGATTTACGCGTAGAAGCATACGGCACCATCGATGAACTAAATTCCTTTGTAGGAAAAGCAATGACGGAGCTGGATAAGGAAACATTTGCAGATATTCTGACGGACCTAGAAACCATCCAGAATGAACTGTTCGACGGTGGCGGTGATCTGGCGAACGTGATGAAAGAGCGTCACTATAAACTAGACGACGAGCCAGTTTCAGTACTAGAAGAACGTATCGACAAGCTGATGGAAGAAGCACCAGAACTCGAGCGATTCATCCTGCCAGGCGGCTCGCCGGCAGCTGCAACTCTACACATCGCACGCACCGTCACGCGCCGCGCAGAGCGAGTAACAGTCACCTTAATGAACGCAGCAGACGACGTATCACCAGTAGTCCAGCGCTACCTCAACCGCCTATCCGACTACCTATTCGTCGCTGCACGCATCGTCAACGCCCGACTCGGCATCAAAGATAACGAGTATGTCCGCAGTGCTAAAGTGTTTCGTACTGGGGAGAAGAAGGATAAGTAAGTAGTGTGGGGAGCTGGTAAGCAGTGAGGAGACCGTTTCCCTGCGTTCTAGGCGGACTCGTTCGGGAGGGATCGCGGTGAGCCAAGCGAACAGCGAAGGGTTCGCTTTGCCGTATTTCTGTTCACTTTACAGAAATTAAGACGGTACACTAGCTTTGTTTTTAATACTTGTCTAGTTAGATACTCTTCAAAAAGTATTGTGACGTAAGGTGAGGATTCCTCGCTTTTGGCTGAGTTTATTTTTCAAATGCTTTATAAAAGTTTTTATACCCCTTTTTGTATTACACCAGATTACGTCTCTGCAACAATTAAATAATGTACTTGGACAAAATTCAGATACCGTAATATTTTCTATGTACAAACAGAGTAGCACTGCTTAAAATTTAGGGATTGAAGCGTAAGCCGGTCGACTCCGGGAGGATCAGCGTGCGCCTTGAGACCCTGGACAGAGCGAAGCGAAGGAAGCGGCTCAAGCCACGCCCTCCGGAAAGCGTACCGGCTGAAGCGCAAATCCCAAACTGCATACTAAGTTCTCCACAACAAAGTAAAAACAGAGACGCAAAATGGTCTCTGTTTTTCTATACAAATTTATAACTTCTACTCCCTAATCAAATCATAAAGCTCCGTAAACTGCTTCTTGCTTAAAATCTGTGGCACGGGATACAGCGGATTGGCTTCTGCATCCGCCCGCTCGACCATCAGCGGAATATCCTCTGGCTGAATCCCGCTTACCTTATCCGGAATATCCATCGACCGATTTAAAGCGCGAATCGCCTCAATAAACTTCTCAGCCTTCACCTGATTCGTATCAGTTGGGGCCGCAATCCCAACTACATCAGCAAGCTCAGACAACGGCCCGTAAACATGTTGGCCATAGTACTCTAAGACATGCGGCATAATGATCGAGTTCGCAAGACCATGCGGCACATTGTAAAAACCGCCGAGCGTATGCGCGATTGCGTGCACATTGCCCACAAAAGCTCGGGTAAACGCCTTGCCACCCAAATAAGCGGCCTGCAGCATATTTGTCCGTGCTGCCAAGTTCTCTCCGTTGGAATAGGCTTCATATACATTACCGAAAACCAACCTGACAACTTCCCGGCTCCACTGCCTCGTCTCTTTCGTATTGCTTCTGCCGATATACGCCTCCACGGCATGCGTCAGCGCGTCCATCCCTGTTGCGGCCGTAATGGCAGGTGGCAATTTTATAGTCAACAGCGGGTCAAGAACTGCGTAATGCGGCAACAGTGAGGGGTCCATAATGGCGTACTTTTCATGCGTATCCGGATTTGTCACAACGGCTGCAAGTGTCGCCTCGCTGCCTGTGCCCGATGTGGTCGGCACTGCAAAGAAAGTAGGGATTGCTTTGCGAACTCGCAATGAGCCTTTCAGCTGTGCGATGCTTTGTGTTGGTCTCGCAATTCTTGCGCCGACAGCTTTTGCGCAATCGATAGGCGAACCTCCGCCGAATGCAATGAGTGCCTCACATTTATTCGCCAGATAGAGACCGCGGGCTTCTTCAATATTTGCGATTGTCGGATTTGGCACGGTGCGGTCGTAAACCAAATACTTAATTCCCAATGAATCAAGACCAATCAGCAGAACGTCCATCAAATGAAGCTTTGCAATTTCCTGGTCTGTGACGATCAGTACACTGTTAATTCCGAGCTCCTGTACTTTACCCGGCAGCTGTTCCAAACATGCCGGTCCCTGCAGCAATTCGGGCTCCCGCCATGGAAGGAAACCCAGTGCGGCTTTGAAAACTTGTTGATAAGTACGCGCGTAGATGTGATTCATTGTCCTCATCCTCTCTTCTGAATCTAACTGTTTCTCCCAATACGCTTTTATGATATCAGAATATTTACTATATTGATATTATATAAGTGTGCACAAACTAATTAAAAACGTAAGAAAGTGCACTAATTAGTATCAAAAGCTATTGATTACAACCTGATAACCCCGGAAAATCATTGTTAATGAATGTTTACAATTTTTCGAAAGGGTTAAACAAAGATACCCCTTTACGCTTTTTATTATCACTTAAATAAATTTTCAAAAAACAGTTGACTGAATGCTCATTCATAATTTACACTGTACATATATTAAACTACTCGTAAGCGCTTTATCGTGATTATATTAGCGTGAAAACAGAGGAAGGGGAGAATAAGATGAATGTGTTACTCATCGCAAACTGGATATTATTTTTGGCGATTACCGTTTACGGATTCGGGCTGTTTCTATACCTGCTGAAAACGCGCTATCAATTTATCAGCCTGGGGAGAAAAGAAGAGTTTGATAATAACGTCAAAGAACGTCTGACGAAGATTTGGGTATATGTATTTGGACAAAAGAAACTATTAAAAGATAAAAAGAGCGGGGCAATTCACGTACTATTTTTCTACGGATTCCTGCTCGTTCAATTTGGCGCAATTGATTTAATTTGGAAAGGGTTGAAGCCGGGATCACATTTGCCGCTCGGGCCATTGTATCCTGCATTTACATTCTTCCAGGAAATCGTTGTGTTTCTAATTTTAGTAGCAGTCGTATGGGCATTCTACCGACGCTACGTTGAAAAACTTGTCCGTTTGAAGCGCGGATGGAAGTCAGGTTTAGTCCTAATTTTCATTGGGACACTTATGGTGTCGACACTTGTTGCCAACGGCGCAAACATGATTTGGCATAATGAAGGAACGACTTGGACAGAACCGATGGCTTCGCTGATCGCGATGGTATTCAGCGGAATTCCTCAAGGCGTTGCTGTTGCAATATTCTTTATTGGCTGGTGGGTACACTTGCTGACGTTGCTGACTTTCTTGGTTTACGTACCACAGTCCAAGCACGCTCACTTGATCGCCGGACCTGTCAACGTATACTTTCACCGTCTCGACAATGCGGGCACTCTGAAGCCGATCGATTTTGAAGCATTGGAAGAAGTAGAAGATGAAGCAGATATGCCTCCACTAGGGGTGGGGAAAATCACGGATTTCACGCAGGCGCAAATGATCGACTTTTACGCATGTGTGGAATGTGGACGCTGTACGAATATGTGTCCGGCAACTGGCACAGGGAAAATGCTTTCTCCGATGGACTTGATCGTGAAACTGCGTGACCATCTGACAGCTACAGGCGCAGTGATGACACAACAAAAGCCTTGGGTGCCTCAGTTTATGTTCAATAATACGCAAGGTAATCAGCTGGCACTTGCTGCTGGAGCTGAAGGTGTTTCGATTGATGAGTTGTACAATCCTTCATTAATTGGAGATGTCATCACAGAAGAAGAAATCTGGGCTTGTACAACTTGCCGTAACTGTGAAGATCAGTGTCCGGTAATGAACGAGCATGTCGATAAGATTATTGACCTTCGCCGTTACTTAGTCATGACAGAAGGTAAAATGGATGCAGATGCTCAGCGTGCGATGACAAACATCGAACGTCAGGGTAATCCTTGGGGCTTGAACCGTAAAGAGAAGGAAAACTGGAGAGACGCACGTCCAGACTTGCATATCCCAACAGTGAAAGAAGCGAAGAAAGCAAAGGAAGACTTCGAATACTTGCTGTGGGTAGGTTCAATGGGTGCTTTCGACAACCGTTCTCAGAAGATCGCATTGTCATTCGCGCATCTATTGAATGAAGCAGGCGTGAGCTTCGCGATTCTCGGTAACAAAGAGAAGAATTCCGGGGATACACCGCGACGTCTCGGTAACGAATTCTTATTCCAGGAACTCGCTACTGCAAACATCGCTGAATTCGAAAAAGCCGACGTATCAAAAATCGTCACAATCGATCCGCATGCATATAATATTTTCAAGAATGAATATCCGGACTTTGGCTTTAAAGCAATCGTCAAGCACCATACAGAGTTATTGTATGAACTGGTGATGGCAGGAAAGCTAGTACCGAAGCACGCAATCAATGAAAAGATTACATTCCATGATTCCTGTTACTTAGGCCGCTATAACGATGTCTACGACCAGCCGCGAGAAATACTGAAAGCGATTCCTGGCGTCGAATTAATCGAAATGAAACGCAATCGTCAAGACGGCATGTGCTGTGGAGCGGGCGGCGGAATGATGTGGATGGAGGAAGATACAGGTCAGCGTGTCAACGTAGCACGTACAGAGCAAGCTATGGAAGTCAGCCCTGGAATCATTTCATCCGGTTGTCCGTACTGCTTAACGATGCTGTCTGACGGAACAAAGGCGATTGAAGTGGAAGAGCAAGTAGGCACATATGATATCGCAGAATTGCTAGAGCGTTCTATTTTTGGAGAAGATCAGGTTGCACCAGAACCAGAAGAAGTTGTAGTAGAAGAAGTGCCTGCAGAAGTTGTTGCTGAAGAAGTAGTGGTTAAAGAAGTTATAGTAGAAACACCGGTGGTAGAAGAATCTACAGAAGTAGTCGTCGAAGAACCGCTTGTTGAAGCCTTGGAAGTGAAGATCGAGGAACCGGTAGAAACGCCAGCTGATGAATCTGCTGAAACCCCTACAGAAGAACCAGTCGCAGAAATCGAACTGGCTGCAACAGAGGAAAACACGGATGAAACACCTAATAACCCGGACGGAAAGCGGAATTAAACTATTGCGAATTGTATGGTAGTGACGTACAATTAGAGTATCTAAAACGCTAACAATCTGTTAAGTGGATAAAACAGAGGGCCCTTGTGCCCTCTAATTTATCGCTTATTAGGCGAGCGAGCGTTCAGTCAGTAAAGAAGTAGGAGGGAATGGAATGACAAGAACAGTTATTTTACATGGGGCAAGAACACCATTTGGTAAATTAGGGGGCGCATTATCCGCGCATTCAGCCAGTGATCTGGGGGGCACGGCGATCAAGGCGGCACTCGAGCGTTCAGACGTTCAGGGCGAGCAAGTAGATGAAGTCATTATGGGTACCGTTTTACAGGCAGGACAGGGGCAAATCCCATCAAGACAGGCAGCAACAAAAGGTGGAATTCCGTACAGTGTTAAAACAGAAACCGTCAATAAAGTATGCGCTTCCGGAATGCGCAGTATCACACTAGGTGATCAGTTGATCCGTCTGGGTGAAGAAAATGTGATCGTAGCAGGCGGCATGGAATCGATGTCCAATGCACCTTATTATTTACCGGGTGCACGCTCAGGATTAAAGATGGGTGACACGACACTTGTCGACGGCATGATTTACGATGGCCTAACTTGCGCGTTTTCACCAGACCGCGTGCATATGGGCACATATGGCAACAGCACAGCCAATGAGTTTTCATTGAGTCGTGAAACACAGGACGAATGGGCATTACGAAGCCATGACCGTGCTCTTGCAGCGATGGATAATGGTTTATTTGCGGAAGAAATCGTTTCAGTCAGCATTCCGCAGCGTAAAGGCGATGCATTGGTAGTTTCTGAAGATGAAGCACCAAGACGCGGCAGTTCTTTGGAATCGCTTTCAAAACTGCGTCCAGCTTTCGATAAAGACGGCACGATCACTGCTGGAAACGCACCGGGCGTCAATGACGGAGCTTGTGCAGTTGTGTTGATGAATGAAGACGAAGCGAAGAAGCAGGGCAAAGAACCACTGGCTGTGATCCTTGGTCACGCAGAAGTCGCGATCGAGCCGGAAAGATTCCCGGAGACACCAGGACACGTCATCAAAGCGCTCCTCGCTAAGACAGGGAAGTCACTGGATGAAATCGATTTATTCGAAATCAATGAAGCATTCGCAGTCGTTGCACTTGCCAGCTCTCAAATCGCGGGACTTGACGAAGAAAAAGTGAACGTCAACGGCGGAGCAGTCGCACTTGGACACCCGATCGGCGCAAGCGGAGCACGAGTTGTCCTTACACTCGCCAATGAACTGAAACGCCGCGGCGGCGGAATCGGTATTGCAGCCATCTGTTCAGGCGGCGGGCAAGGCGACGCCATCATGATTGAAGTACCTAAAAACTAATTAACGGGGAGGCAAACCAGATGGCAATTGAACATGTATTTGTCATAGGCGCTGGACAGATGGGCGGCGGAATTGCTCAAGTCTGCGCACAGGCAGGTTACCAAGTAACACTCCACGATATAAATGAAGAAGCATATAACCGGGGTTTTGCAGTTATTACGAAAAACCTGTCACGCAATGTGGAAAAGGGACGGATGACGGAAGAAGAAAAGCAGGAAGTACTTGGCCGGTTTACGCAGTCACTTGATTTGCAAAATGCCAAACACGCTGATCTCGTTATTGAAGCGGCTGTAGAAAACATGGAAATAAAAACTTCTATATTTGCACAGCTGGATGAAATCACGCCTGAGCATACAATTCTGGCGACGAACACGTCCTCACTGCCAATCACAGAAATCGGGGCAGCAACGAAACGTCCTGAAAAAGTCATCGGCATGCACTTCATGAATCCGGTACCTGTCATGCAGCTCGTGGAAATTATCCGCGGACTTGCGACAGACGACGAAGTGTATGAAGCGGTAGAAGAAATGACAAAGAAGCTGAATAAAACGCCTGTAGAAGTCAATGACTATCCGGGCTTTGTCGCTAACCGCGTATTAATGCCGATGATCAACGAGGCAATCTTTACGTTGTATGAAGGCGTGGCGACAAAAGAAGCGATCGATGACGTGATGAAGATGGGGATGAATCATCCGATGGGACCGCTGCAATTGGCGGATTTCATTGGGCTCGATACATGTCTTTATATTATGGAGACGCTGTATGAAGGATTTGGAGATTCGAAATACCGTCCATGTCCGCTGCTACGTAAATATGTCAAAGCAGGATGGCTCGGCAAGAAGACGGGCAGAGGTTTCTATACGTACTGATTAATTGAATAAGCCGAAAGCGTGAGGTGAAGAAGATGGATTACAACTTATCAGAAGAACAACAAATGATGCGCCAGATGGTCCGTGATTTCGCGAATAAGGAGATTGCACCGTGGATACCGCGAATGGAAGCAGGAGAGTTTCCACGTGAACTGCTTGGAAGAATGGGGGAACTCGGTCTGATGGGCATTACGGCTCCGGAACAATACGGAGGTTCCGAAATGGATTTTCTATCATACATTATCGCGATCCACGAATTATCCAAAGTAAGCGCGGTCATGGGGGTTGTGCTGTCTGTCCATACTTCAGTGGGAATGAATCCCATCCTCTATTTCGGAAATGAAGAACAGAAAAACCGCTACTTGCCGAAAATGGCATCCGGAGAATACTTGGGCGCTTTCTGTCTGACAGAAGCTTCATCCGGTTCGGACGCAGGCTCACTGAAAACGAAAGCCAAGCGAGTAGATGATCACTATCTTATTAACGGCTCCAAAATGTTTATCACAAACGGCGGAGAAGCCGATGTCTATATTGTGTTTGCGAATACCGCACCTGAAAAAGGCACGTACGGCATCACCGCTTTCATCGTTGACCGCGATACCCCTGGACTTTCAATCGGCAAAGACGAACGGAAAATGGGCCTTCATGGTTCACGTACTGTGGCGCTCAGCTTCGATAATATGAAAGTACCCGTAGAAAATCGCTTAGGCGAAGAAGGCGGCGGATTCAAAATTGCCATGGCGAACCTCGACGTAGGCAGGATTGGCATCGCAGCCCAGGCGCTCGGAATTGCGGAAGCATCACTCGAAGCAGCAACTGCCTACGCACAAGAGCGCGAACAGTTCGGCAAACCAATCGCTGCCAATCAAGGAGTAGGATTCAAATTGGCAGACATGGCAACCGCCACAGAAGCCGCACGCCTGCTAGTCTACCGCGCAGCCTGGCTAAGAGCGCAAGACAAACCATGCGGCAAAGAAGCCTCCATGGCTAAACTCTTCGCCTCCCAGGCAGCTGTCGACAACTCCATAGAAGCCGTCCAAATCTTTGGCGGCTACGGCTACACCGAAGACTATCCCGTAGAACGCTACTTCCGCGACGCCAAAGTATGCCAAATCTACGAAGGCACCAGCGAAATCCAGCGCGTAGTCATCGCGAAGCATTTGACCAGTTGAGTTTGGTGCGGTAAGGACGGTGATTAGTTCGTTGAAGTACCGGTTTGGTTCGTTGAGCAGCGGGATTGGTGCGTTGAAGTACCGGTTTGGTTCGCTGGCGGCGAAGATTGGTTCGTTGGAACAGCCCTTTGGCGCCCTGCCGATACTTTTTGGTGCGGCACCGCAACTGTTTGGCTCGGTTAAGGGCGAGATGGGTTCGTCACCATATGATTTTACGCTGGTTCTGGGGTGAACTGCGTAATCTTGCGTACTGATTGCAACAACATAATTTAAGACAGCAATGTTTCACACATACTTATAGGGATTGTAGTGTAAGACGGTCGACTCCGGGAGGATCAGCCCGACAGGTATGACAACTTGGGGGAGCTTGCGAGAAAGCGTACCGTCTGAAGCGGAGATCCACAAACTGCAAGCCTATATCAGCAACACTAAATTATAAACTTCAAACAAACACAAAGGGTGGGAGAAAAAATGGATTTTAAACTATCAGAAGAACATGAAATGATCAGAAAAATGGTACGGGACTTTGCAGAAAAGGAAGTCGCACCATCTGCAGCACAGCGTGACGAAGACGAAAGCTTCGACATGAACATCTTCAACAAAATGGCTGAACTCGGCCTCACTGGCATTCCATGGCCAGAAGAATACGGCGGCATCGGCAGCGACTACCTTGCCTACGTCATCGCAGTAGAAGAACTATCAAGAGTCTGCGCATCCACAGGCGTCGTATTATCCGCGCACACATCACTCGCAGGATGGCCGCTGTTCAAATACGGCAATGAAGAACAAAAACAAAAATATTTACGCCCCCTTGCAGAAGGCAAGAAAGTTGGCGCATACTGTTTAACAGAAGCAGGTTCAGGATCTGACGCAGGCGGAATGAAAACTACAGCGAAACGCGACGGCGATGACTACGTGCTGAACGGCTCGAAAATCTTCATCACCAACGGCGGAATTGCTGACACATACATCGTTTTTGCAGTAACAGATTCAGAATCCAAACATAAAGGTACGAGCGCGTTCATCGTAGAAAGCACATTTGACGGTTTCTCTGTAGGCAAGAAAGAGAAGAAAATGGGGATTCGTTCTTCACCTACCACAGAAGTCGTGTTGGATAACTGCCGTGTGCCGAAAGAAAATATGCTCGGCGAAGAAGGCAGGGGCTTCATCATCGCAATGAAGACGCTTGACGGCGGACGTAATGGTATCGCAGCGCAGGCAGTCGGAATCGCACAGGGGGCACTTGACGCAGCTGTTGATTACTCGAAAGAACGTGTACAGTTCGGCAAGCCGATTGTAGCCAATCAAGGTGTCAGCTTCAAACTGGCAGATATGGCGACGTCAATCGAAGCTTCCCGTTTGTTGACACACCAGGCAGCTTGGCTCGAATCAAATGACCTGCCGTACGGTAAAGCATCTGCCATGGCGAAACTGATGGCTGGAGATACAGCGATGAAAGTTACGACAGAAGCGGTTCAAGTATTCGGCGGCTATGGCTATACAAAAGACTATCCAGTGGAACGCTATATGCGTGACGCAAAAATTACGCAAATTTACGAAGGAACACAAGAAGTACAGCGCCTCGTTATCTCTCGTATGCTGACAAAATAACAGAGGGAGGGAACTCCATGCCGAAACATGAAGTGAAATCTACCGTGAAAGACGAAGACTTGATTCAGAAACGGCGCGAACAAATCAGCCGCGGAGCCGTAAAGCTGTTTATTGCCAAAGGGTTCCACCGGACAACGACGCGTGAAATCGCCAAGGAGGCAGGCTTCAGCATCGGTACGCTTTACGAATATATTCGCACGAAGGAAGACGTTTTATATCTTGTCTGCGATCATATTTATCACGAGGTGAAAATTCGACTTTCTGAATTAGACACCAGTGATAACACGGTGGAAGGACTGCGTGTGGCGATTGCAAAGTACTATGAGCTGATTGATGATATGGCCGATGAGTTCGTAGTCATGTATCAGGAATCCAAATCTCTGCCAGGTGAAGCGCTGCGATATGTGCTGACGAGAGAACTCGAAATGGTTGAGTTATTCGAAACAATTCTGAAGCGTTGCATGGAAGCCGGCAATCTGCGGATAGGTCCAAATGAAGTGTCGCTTGCGGCGCATCATATTCTAGTGCAGGGACAGATGTGGTCATTTCGCAGATGGGCTTTGCGCAAGAGTTACTCATTAGAGCAGTACATTCAGATACAGACGGATCAAATCATTCAAGGTCTTGCAAAATAAACAAGTGACTTCGCCAGGGCAGTTTGCCGTGGCGTATGTCTCTTTGTATGGAAAGGCGGAAATCAAATGGCAACTGAGGAAATTTACAAGCCGAAGCACCATATCCGTTTCGTGACGGCTTCCAGCTTATTCGATGGGCACGATGCTTCAATCAATATTATGCGCAGAATCTTACAGTCAACAGGGGCAGAGGTCATTCATCTCGGACATAATCGTTCTGTTGAGGAAGTTGTAAACGCTGCCATTCAGGAAGACGTACAAGGCATCGCGATCTCTTCCTATCAAGGCGGTCACGTGGAATATTTCAAATACATGTATGATTTGCTGAAGGAACGGGGCGCCTCACATATTAAAATCTTCGGAGGTGGCGGAGGCGTCATTATCCCGAAGGAAATCAAAGAATTGCATGAATACGGCATTCAATGGATTTTCTCGCCTGAAGACGGTCGCAAAATGGGTCTTCAGGGAATGATCAACCGTATCATGGAACTATCTGATTTCTCCACGACTCCCGAAAATGAAGAAGCCAATCTTGAAAAGCTGACGGCAGAAACACCGGGTGTATTGGCTAATTTGATTACCTATGTAGAAGAAAAACATCTGAAAAAGGATGAAGCTTCTGAGGAACTGCTGGAGCATGCAAGAAAACTTTCTAAAAAGACCCCGGTACTCGGTATCACAGGTACAGGTGGCGCGGGTAAAAGTTCCTTGACTGATGAACTGATCCGTCGTTTCTTGCAGGAGTTTCCTGACAAACGCGTTGCCATTCTTTCCGTCGATCCTACTAAACAAAAGACTGGCGGTGCATTGCTCGGTGACAGAATCCGGATGAATGCGATTTTCAATAACCGTGTCTACATGCGCAGTCTGGCTACACGCGGCTCCCGTTCCGAGCTGACAACTGCGATTCATGATGTTCTCGACGTTACAAAAGCAGCGGGCTACGACCTGATCATTGTCGAGACGAGCGGAATCGGGCAGGGTGACGCACAGATCACCGATATCTCGGACGTTTCGATGTATGTCATGACGAGCGAGTACGGTGCGCCGACACAGCTTGAGAAGATCGATATGATCGACTTTGCGGATTTAATTGTCATCAATAAATTTGAACGTAAAGGTTCTGAAGACGCACTTAACCAAGTTCGCAAACAGTATCAGCGCAGTCATATGCGTTTTGAGGATGAACTGGAGAAGATGCCGGTTTACGGAACCATTGCGAGCCAGTTTAACGATAAAGGGACGAATACGCTGTTTGCAGCACTGGTTGAACAGCTGAACACTTCATGTGGCTTAGAGTGGTCAACGAGCTATGCCGATTCTGTCACGAAACAAGTGCAGACAGTTATTATCCCACCTGACCGCAGTCATTATCTGCGCGAAATTGCATCGACTGTGCGCAATTACCATGCGAAGTCAAAACAGCAGGAAGAACTGGCGCGACGACTTTTCCAGCTCGAAGGTGCAATCGAAGCCGTGAAGGAAGCTGATTCCAATGAAGCTCTGCTAGATTCATTGGAAAGTTTGAAAAAAGGTGTCGAGGAACAGCTGTCAAGTGAATCAAAGCGTACGCTGGAACACTGGGAATCTTTGAAAGAATCATATAAAAAAGATGAATATGTAGTGAAAATTCGTGACAAAGAAATTCGTACGGAACTAAATACTGTCAGTTTATCAGGAGTAAAGATTCCGAAAGTAGTTCTGCCACAATATAAAGACTACGGCGAAATTTTGCGCTGGGTATACAGCGAAAACGTGCCGGGTTCATTTCCATATACAGGCGGTGTTTTCCCGTTTAAACGGGAAGGGGAAGATCCGAAGCGTCAGTTTGCCGGAGAAGGAACGCCGGAACGGACGAACCGCAGATTCCACTATGTATCAAAAGATGATGATGCGAAACGTCTGTCGACGGCTTTTGATTCGGTCACGTTATATGGAGAAGATCCGGATGAACGGCCCGATATTTACGGTAAAGTCGGTGAGTCGGGAGTCAGCATCTGTACGCTCGAAGATATGAAAAAGCTCTATGACGGCTTTGATCTTTGTGCACCGTCGACATCTGTTTCGATGACGATCAATGGACCAGCGCCTATTATTCTAGCAATGTTCATGAATGCCGCCGTTGATCAGCAAGTGCGCAAAAAAGAGGAAGAACTCGGCCGCACACTGACAGTCGAAGAATTTACCGAAGTGCGTGAGCTGACATTCCAGACGGTCCGTGGAACTGTGCAGGCGGATATCCTAAAAGAAGATCAGGGGCAAAACACTTGTATTTTCTCTACAGAATTTGCCTTGCGTCTGATGGGTGATATCCAGCAGTATTTCATTGATAAAAAAGTACGCAACTACTATTCTGTATCGATTTCCGGCTATCACATTGCGGAAGCGGGCTCGAATCCGATTTCACAGCTAGCATTTACATTGGCGAATGGCTTCACATATGTCGAATACTACTTGAGCCGCGGCATGAATATTGACGATTTTGCGCCGAACCTGTCATTCTTCTTCTCGAACGGACTCGATCCGGAGTATACGGTGATCGGCCGCGTGGCGCGCAGAATCTGGTCGGTTACGATGCGCGATAAATACGGAGCCAATGAACGCAGCCAGAAACTGAAGTATCATATCCAGACATCAGGCCGTAGTCTGCATGCACAGGAAATTGATTTCAATGATATCCGTACGACATTGCAGGCATTGATGGCGCTGCAAGATAACTGTAACTCGCTGCATACCAATGCATACGATGAAGCGATCACGACGCCGACGGAAGAATCCGTACGACGCGCGATGGCGATTCAAATGATCATTACTAAAGAACACGGCCTGTCGAAAAATGAAAATCCAATGCAGGGGGCTTTCATTGTGGAAGAAATGACGAGCCTTGTGGAAGAAGCGGTATTGCAGGAATTTGACCGTCTCAATGACCGCGGCGGCGTGCTTGGTTCGATGGAAACTCAGTATCAGCGCGGTAAGATTCAGGAAGAGTCCATGTACTACGAAATGAAAAAGCATTCAGGCGAGCTGCCGATCATCGGCGTCAATACGTATCTGAATCCGAATCCGCCATCTGAAGAAGATATCGACAATATGGAAATTGCACGTGCGACAAAAGAAGAAAAAGAAGCACAGATCCGTAACTTGCGAGCATTTCAGTCCAAACATTCTAATGAAGCGGAACAGGCCTTGCGGAATCTGCAGCAAACGGCCGTTTCAGGCGGCAATGTATTTGCTGAATTGATGGAAACCGTAAAAGTGGCGAGTCTCGGTCAGATTACGAACGCATTGTATGAAGTGGGTGGGCAGTACCGTAGAAATATGTGAGTAATCTATGAAGCTGCGTAAAATTGCGCAGCTTTTTTAGGATTTCATTTGCGGATGATCATACGTTTTCCCGCAGCGCTCATACGTAGCGGATCCACGCTCATAGCGGGCCGCTGGACGCTCGTACCGATTTCATTGGCGCTCATTAGCGCATCCGTTCGCGCTCATTAGCAAAAAAAGCCTTAACTCAAAAGTGGATAAATTGCTAAGTTTATCCGTATAATGTAAGAGACGAAAAGAAAGGGATGTGTTGAAGGTGAGATGGTATCATCATACGGTTATAATTGCACTTCTGTTTCTTCTCACATTCATCTTTTATAACAGTGGGCTGGGTGTTATTCCATTCGCTTTCGCTGCGGTTTACCTCGGATGTCTGACGGTTAAAGAGTATAGAAACGTAAACAGAAGTAAAAGAATGTAGCATATTGGAACCGAAACTGTATATAATGTAAACTATGCTTATGTGTTGAAGAAAGGACGTGCCATAAATTGAATATCCATGAAATGACAAAAGAACAGCTTTTAGAAGAGTCGTTCATTAATATTACCTTCGAAATCCTAACAGAACGCCGCGAATCATTGACTTTGCAGCAACTGATGGATGAAATCCAAAAACTAACAGGTGTATCTGATAAAGAAATGAAAGATAAACTACTTCAATTCTACACAGACCTGAACATTGACGGCCGTTTTCTTGCGATTCAGGACAACCGTTGGGGTCTGCGCGAGTGGTACCCGGTCGACCAGATCGAAGAAGAAACGGCTCCAGTTGTAAAAGTGCGCAAGAAGAAAAAGAAGAAAAAAGATTTTGACGATGAAGACGAAGAAGTGGAAGATGACGATGACGAAGAAATCTTCGACGAAGAATACGTTGAACTCGGTGAAGAAGACGATGATGCTGATGACGAAGATGATGATGATGAGGAAGAAGTCGTTGAAATCGAAGAAGACCTCATTGATCCTGATGACGATTTAGAAGTCATTCCTGATGAAGAACTCGACCTTGATGAAGAGGATGAGGACGAAGAAGAGGAAGACGAAGAGGACGAAGAAGAAAAATAACAAGACTTGACTTTTAGCGCCTGAAAATATAAGATTTGTATGGGCTCCTGAAAAGGACACATGAATTCGTGTATACGCGCTCCTTATTGTAGTTACGCTACAACTGGGGCGCTTTTTTTATTTTAATTGATATTCATCAGCCTTCGAGCATGTAATATAGAACAAATGGAGGAACTACACATGACAAAATATATTTTTATTACCGGCGGCGTCGTATCGTCTTTGGGCAAAGGAATCAATGCGGCATCCCTCGGCAGATTACTCAAGAACCGCGGTTTGAAAGTAACAAATCAAAAATTTGATCCGTATATTAATATTGACCCACGCATGATGAGTCCTTACCAGCACGGTGAAGTATTTGTTACAGAAGACGGTGCGGAAACTGACCTGGATATCGGTCATTACGAGCGTTTCATTGATATTAAATGTAACCAGTACTCAAACGTAACGATGGGGAAAGTGTATGACCTCGTCCTTCGCAAAGAGCGTAGCGGTGAATATAAAGGAGCGACTGTTCAAGTCATCCCGCATATCACAAATGAAATCAAAGAGCTGATCAAACGTGCAGGCGAAACATTGAATGCTGACGTCGTGATTACAGAAATCGGCGGAAGTGTCGGCGATATCGAATCATTGCCGTACCTTGAAGCTATTCGCCAATTGAAGACCGATCTTGGCAAAGATGATGTCATGTATATACACAACACTTTGATTCCCTACCTTCATGCAGCAGGCGAAATGAAGACGAAACCGACACAGCACAGCGTCAAGGAATTACGCAGTCTCGGAATTCAACCGAATATGATTGTTGTGCGCAGTGAGTATCCTGTTCCTCAGGAAATGAAAGATAAGATTGCGTTATTCTGTAATATCAAGCCGGAAGAAGTCATTGAGGCACTTGACGCAGAAACATTATATGAAGTGCCGCTTCGTCTTCACGAACAGCATATGGATCAGATTGTTGTTGATTTCCTTGGACTTGAAACACCACAGCCAGAGATTCAGGATATCGAAGAGTTGGTGAAAGTCGTAAAATCACTGAAAGAAAAAGTGAAAATCGCTCTGGTCGGGAAATATGTTGAACTGCAAGATGCGTACATTTCCGCAGTGGAAGCTATGCGCCATGCCGGATATGCATTCAGTGCAGATATTGATATTAAATGGGTTAATTCTGAAGAAGTAACTTCAGAAAACGTAGAAGAATTGCTTGGAGACGTTGATGGTATCCTGGTACCAGGTGGTTTTGGAGATCGTGGAATCGACGGTAAAATCGAAGCGATCACGTATGCGCGTGAACATAAAGTGCCGTTCTTCGGTATCAGCTTAGGTCTACAGTTAGCTGCTGCAGAAATTGCACGCAATGTCATCGGGCTCGACAAAGCACATTCCTTGGAATTTGACACAGTAACAGAACATAATGTAACAACTTTCCACCCTGACTGCCACACTGCTGAAGAAGCAGACAGCACATTACGCCTTGGTTCTTATCCATGTAAAGTGGCGGAGAATACAAAAGCGTATAATGCGTACGGCGAAGAATTGGTATATGAGCGTCACCGTCACCGTTATGAAATGAACCTGGCGTACAAAGCACAGCTTGAAGAAGCCGGCTTAATCGTATCGGGAATTAGCCCGGACGGTCGTCTGATTGAAATTATGGAGCTGCAAGAGCATCCATTCTTTGTCGGTTGCCAATTCCATCCGGAGTTTGCATCACGCCCGACACGTCCACAACCATTGTTCCGTGAGTTCATCCGCGCAGCATTGGACAACCGTAAATAATAGAAATGCCCGCAAAAGTTCAGCTTTTGCGGGCATTTTTTTATTCTAATTCGTCATCGTCGGCGAGCATTTCGTCGAGTGATAATTTTACTGCTTCATAGACAAACAACGCAGCAAGTGCATGAGGCTGTACAATACGTTCGCCGTTCGGTCCTGGAATCAGACCTTTTTTCAGGCCTGTCGAAATATACGTAAAAGCAAGATCGGCGAGTTCATTGGAATCGTCATGCGGGTCCGCTGTCAAGACGGCAAAAGGAATGAATTCTTCTGCCAGTTGTCTTGCCAACTGAAGAGCAGCTGGATGATCTCCTTTTCGAGCAAGCAGCCAAACGCGGTCTGCTGCTGTGAATGACAAATCATCGGTATATCGGACAGCTCGCTGCAAGGGTTCAGCACCATACAAAGCGGTAGAAGTTACTGCCTCCATTTCATCAAAACCGGCAATCACAATTCGTCCTTCTCCGATGAGTGCCTGTGCAAGCAACCGAGCCGTTTCCTCTATTGACTCCTCTTGCCCATTAGAAATTCGTTCCAAAAGACCTCGAATCTGTGTCGTTAAAATCTTCAAATTCATCCCTCCAAATGTTTAGTATAAGAAACAAAAGCGAGAAGTGCAAAAAACATTGTGTGAAATAAAGAGGGATTAATGGCATTATTGCGAATAATATACAGGGGGATGGAAATGTGACGAAATTATACACGCGAAAAAAAGTTCTCGGAAAAACAACATATTAACAACATAGCAACAGGTGTTATAATAAGTTTTCATTGGGGAATGAGTTCTATATACTATTGAATATTCCGTGACTTTTGAATTAGTTATTTCAAAATAGTATTAAGGGGGAATTATTTTGAAGCAAATATTGATAATCGATGATCAGCCTGGCATACGTATGCTGCTGGAAGAAATATTCAAACAAGCGGGTCTCAAACCAACGTTAGCCTCAAATGGTAAAGAAGCCTTACATATACTGAGTGAGATGGAGCCAGACTGTATTCTGCTGGACATGAAAATGCCAGGCATGAACGGTGTCGAAGTTCTGCGTGAAATCAGAAACCAAACACCTAATGCACTTGTCATGATGATGACGGCGTACAGTGAAATCGAACTGACCGATGAAGCGGGGAGACTTGGCATCGATCACCACTTCACGAAACCTTTTGATATATTTGAAGTACGCGATACGGTGTTGAAAAGGTTGGAAACACAAGACGTCTGACAGTAGTAATAATCGATGGAATTTGATATGCTAGAGAGCAGAAAGAATAATGAAACCATATAAAAACCGTCGGAAGTCCAAGGAGGAAATTTGCATGCCGCTCGTCTCGATGAAAGATATGATGATTAAAGGAAAAAAAGAAGGATATGCAATCGGTCAATTTAATATAAATAATTTAGAATATACACAGGCAATCCTGCAGGCTGCGGAAGAAGAAAAATCCCCAGTTATTTTAGGAGTGTCCGAAGGTGCTGCACGCTATATAGGCGGTTTCAAAACTGTCGTCATGATGGTAAAAGGCCTGATGGAAGATTACGGGACAACTGTACCTGTCGCCATCCATTTAGACCATGGTTCCAGCTTTGAAAAATGTAATGAAGCGATTGAAGCAGGATTCACGTCTGTTATGATCGATGCATCTTCCAAGCCGCTTGCGGAAAATATCGAAACTACCAAAAAAGTAGTCGAGCTGGCAAAACAGCATGATGTCTCCGTTGAGGCTGAACTTGGAGTGGTCGGTGGTCAGGAAGATGATGTTATTGCTGAAGGCGTGATCTACGCAGATCCTGCAGAATGTCAGGAACTTGTAGAAAAGACAGGCATCGACTGCCTGGCACCTGCCCTTGGATCCGTACACGGACCATATAAAGGTGAGCCAAACTTAGGCTTTAAAGAAATGGAAGAGATCTCGAATCAAGGGGATATTCCACTTGTACTTCATGGTGGAACCGGAATCCCGTTGAAAGATCTTCAGCGTGCGATTTCATTGGGCACGTCAAAAATTAATGTCAATACAGAAAACCAAATCCAAGGTACGAAGGCTGTCCGTGATGCATTGAATGCAGATTCAGAAGTCTATGATCCTCGTAAATATCTTGGACCTATGCGTGAAGTGATTAAAGAAACTGTCATCGGCAAAATGCGTGAGTTCGGCAGTTCTCAGAAAGCATAAAGTAGGAATATCCACAATAAAGGAGGAGCGCAATACGTCTCCTTCTTTTGTATTTCAGATCGTATAACTTAGGAGGATTTTACACATGAAATTTTTTATAGATACTGCAAACTTTGACGAAATAAAAGAAGCACACAGCTGGGGAATTATCTCAGGTGTCACAACGAATCCATCGCTTGTTGCGAAAGAAGATATTTCTTTCCATGACCGTTTAAAAGAAATTACTGCACTTGTTCCAGGATCAGTCAGTGCAGAAGTCATCTCTCTGGATGCAGAAGGGATGATTAAAGAAGGACGTGAACTTGCTGCGCTTGCGGAAAACATTACTGTTAAGCTGCCGATGACACCTGAAGGTTTGAAAGCATGTTCTGTATTTGCTGCAGAAGGCATCAAAACGAATGTAACGCTGATCTTCAGTGCGAATCAGGCGTTGCTCGCTGCACGTGCAGGCGCAACTTATGTATCGCCATTTATTGGCCGTTTAGATGATATTGGTCAAAATGGAACAGAATTAATCGAAACAATTTCAGATATTTTCACGATTCATGATCTGGACACGCAAATTATTGCGGCTTCGATCAGACATCCTCAGCATATTACCGCTGCAGCATTAGCAGGAGCTCATATTGCAACAACGCCATTTAATGTATTGAAAAGTTTATTCGCTCACCCGCTGACAGCAAAAGGCATTGATCAGTTTTTGAAAGACTGGGAAACTAGAACGAATAAGTGACGGATTCAATCATGCTTTGGCGTGATTGAATCCTGTTTCAAAACAAAGGAGATCGAAATGGACGTTTACAAAATTAGAGGTGGAAAACAGCTGCAAGGGACTGTGAGAGTAAGCGGTGCAAAGAATAGTGCGGTGGCTTTAATTCCTGCAGCTATTCTCGCTGATTCGCCTGTGACAATTGCAGGTCTTCCGGAAATTTCTGATGTAGAGACACTGCAGTTGCTGGTGGAAGAAATCGGCGGCAAAGTGCAAGTGGAAGACGGTAAAATGACGATCGATCCTACAGAAATTGTGTCTATGCCGCTGCCAAACGGCAATGTGAAGAAACTTCGCGCATCTTCCTATATGATGGGCGCATTGCTCGGCAAGTTTAAGCACGCGGTCATCGGTCTGCCCGGCGGCTGCCATTTAGGACCGCGGCCTATCGATCAGCATATTAAAGGATTCGAAGCACTGGGCGCAAAAGTAACCAATGAACACGGTGCGATTTATTTGCGTGCAGATGAACTGCGCGGCGCGAAAATTTATTTAGACGTCGTCAGTGTCGGTGCAACGATCAATATCATGCTCGCTGCTGTAATGGCAAAAGGAAAAACGGTGATTGAAAACGCAGCAAAAGAACCGGAAATCATTGATGTCGCAACTCTTTTGTCCAATATGGGTGCGAACATCAAAGGAGCCGGCACAAATGTGATTCGTATTGAAGGTGTGGAAAATCTGCACGGTACGAAGCATACTATTATCCCTGACCGTATTGAGACAGGAACTTATATGATTATGGCTGCGGCTGTAGGAGACGGCATTACAATTGATAATGTCATTCCTCTGCACGTCGAAGCGATTACAGCGAAACTTCGTGAAATGGGCGTTCAGATTGAAGTCCGCGAAGAACAGATTTTTATTCCGAAAACGGAGAAGTTGGACGCGGTGGATATCAAAACACTCGTCTATCCGGGATTCCCGACGGATCTTCAGCAACCGTTTTGCGTGCTGTCGACTCAGGCGGAAGGCTCCTCGATTTTAACTGACACCATCTATCCAGCGCGTTTCAAGCAAATCGACGAACTTCGCCGAATGAATGCGGACGGACGGGTGGAAGGACGTTCTGCCATCATCGCGGGACCTACCGAGTTGCAGGCTGCGACGGTCCGGGCATCTGACCTGCGTGCAGGTGCGGCGCTGCTGATTGCCGGATTGATCGCAAGAGGAGAAACAGAAATTCAAGGTATTGAACATATCGAACGTGGCTACAGCCAGATTATCTCCAAACTGCAAAATCTCGGTGCGGATATTCAAAAAGTAGAAGGTCTGACGACAGCTTCAATTTCGGAGTGACAGTTATTTGTAATTTCGTGTATAATAGACCATAGCGACACATCCAGACGAGCATGTGATCATGGATGCGGACGTAGGCAAATGAAAGGTAAAACGCGACGAGCGCCTTACCGCAAACAGGAGGAACAAAACAGTATGGAACGTAGTTTATCGATGGAATTAGTGCGTGTGACAGAGGCGGCAGCAGTTTCGGCAGCCCGCTGGATGGGACGCGGTTTGAAGAATGAAGCGGATGATGCAGCAACTGAAGCCATGAGAACAGTATTCGATACCATCCCAATGGAAGGCGTAGTCGTCATTGGGGAAGGGGAAATGGACGAAGCACCGATGCTTTATATCGGTGAAAAACTTGGAACAGGTCACGGACCGGCAGTTGACGTAGCAGTTGACCCACTAGAAGGTACGAACATCGTCGCATCAGGCGGATGGAATGCCTTGGCAGTTCTTGCAGTTGCCGATAAAGGCAATCTTTTGAATGCACCTGATATGTACATGGACAAAATTGCAGTCGGCCCTGAAGCAGTCGGCAAGATTGATATAGATGCATCGGTTACAGACAATTTGAAAGCCGTTGCGAAAGCGAAAAACAAATCGATCAACGACTTAGTTGCTTCTGTTCTAAATCGTGAGCGCCATAAAGACATTATCGAAGAGATCCGTGCAGCAGGCGCACGAATCAAACTGATCGAAGACGGAGACGTGGCTGCGGCATTGAATACAGCATTTGATGACACAGGCGTGGATATTTTATTCGGCATGGGCGGTGCTCCTGAAGGTGTAATTGCTGCAGTCGGACTGAAATGCTTAGGCGGAGAAATCCAAGGACGTCTTATTCCTTCAAATGATGAAGAACGCGAACGTTGTATCAAGATGGGTATCGACGTCGATAAAGTATTGATGATGGATGACCTGGTAAAAGGCGATGACTGTATTTTCGCTGCAACCGGTGTAACTGACGGCGAATTAATGGACGGCGTACAATTTAAAGGTTCATATTGCCGTACTCAGTCACTTGTCATGCGTTCTAAATCAGGCACAATTCGTTTCGTAGAAGGTCGCCACAGCATGGAGAAAAAACCTCATCTCGTTATGCAAGACTAACTCCCTCATCACCCGGCTCTGCCGGGTTTCTATTTCCTGAAACTATAAACGATCCATAATGATAGCTAGTAAGGAAAGGAAGGTCATGAAGTGCCTTCCTTTCTATTTAATAACGCCAAAAAATCCTTATATTATAAATGAAGAGTGGTGTACGCATTAATGACAATGATTACCCTAGCAGATCTTGAGAATATGACGCTCAAGGAACTGTACGCGCTTGCGAAAAAGTACAAGATTACAAGCTACAGCAAGCTGACAAAGAAAGAATTGATATTTGCGATCCTGAAATCCCGTGCAGAAGAAGAAGGCTTTTTCTTTATGGAAGGTGTACTTGAAATTATTCAATCGGAAGGCTACGGTTTCCTACGTCCGATCAACTATTCATCAAGCTCCGAAGATATTTACATATCAGCATCACAAATCCGCCGCTTCGATCTTCGTAACGGCGATAAAGTAACAGGAAAAGTCCGCCCGCCGAAAGAAAACGAGCGATACTACGGCCTGTTGCAAGTAGAAGCAGTAAACGGTCAAAACCCTGAAGTTGCACGTGAACGTGTACATTTCCCTGCTCTAACTCCTCTGTATCCAGAACGTCAAATTCAATTGGAAACGACAAAAAATAATATTTCAACACGAATTATGGATCTAGTTTCACCGGTTGGATTCGGCCAACGCGGTCTGATCGTCGCTCCGCCAAAAGCAGGAAAGACCATGTTATTAAAAGAGATTGCTAATGCGATCACAACGAACCATCCAGAAGCAGAATTAATCGTCTTACTGATCGATGAACGTCCGGAAGAAGTAACGGACATCGAACGTTCCGTAAACGCCGACGTTGTCAGTTCGACATTCGATGAAGAGCCGCAAAACCATGTCAAAGTAGCAGAACTGGTACTCGAACGAGCCATGCGCCTTGTCGAGAGTAAGCGCGATGTCATTATTCTGATGGACTCAATCACACGTCTTGCACGCGCATTTAACCTGGTAATCCCACCAAGCGGAAGAACACTATCGGGGGGAATTGACCCGGCAGCATTCCACCGCCCAAAAAGATTCTTTGGAGCCGCACGCAACATCGAAGAAGGCGGCAGCTTAACAATTCTGGCTACAGCCCTTATCGAAACCGGCTCACGCATGGATGAAGTCATTTATGAAGAATTTAAAGGAACCGGAAATATGGAACTGCACCTCGATCGCAGCCTGGCAGAACGTAGAATCTTTCCGGCGCTCGATATCCGTCGCTCCGGTACACGTAAAGAAGAGTTGCTAATTCCTGAAGACAAGCTAGAAAAGTTATGGGCAATCAGAAAGACCTTTTCTGATTCACACGACTTCACCGAGCGCTTCATGAAGAAGCTGCGCCAGTCAGATAGCAACGACGACTTTTTTGAAAAGCTGAATGAAGAAATGAAGGCTCATCGTAAGGGCAAGGGTTTGATTTAATAGGTTGAAGCATTTATGTATTGAGATAGTAAGCGTAAATTAGCTTGTGTATAGGGATTTGCGCTCTGGGTGGACGCTTTCCCGAGGGCCCGCGGTGAGCCGACTTGGTCGCAAGCTCCCCAAAGTCGTCTCACCTGTCGGGCTGATCCTCCGGGAGTCGCCACCCGCCGCTCCAATCCTGACTCTGTATAACAAGTTACTAAGTGTAGCTCATTAAAATTCATAAGCCGATAGATTATCAAATAAAGCCCAAAGTTCTATATTACTTTACGATTTAAACCAGGTGCGATGAGACATGAAATTTTATATACTATGAGATCATCCATACTTCTCAGATTTTAGAAAAGTACAATGTACTTACTCTGTATTTGCAACTGCTAAATAAGGATTGAAGCGGAAGACGGGCGACTCCTGCGGGAATAGCATGAGCCGAAGACCCTGGACTGAGCGTTAGCGAGGGAAGCGGCTGAGGCCATGCCCGCGGAAAGCGTCCCGTCTGCAGCGGAAATCCCCTTCTGCATACAAAGTAGCTCTAAGATAACCCATTAAAAACCCAAACCAAACTATTGCGCAGTCTGTCCAATTTTGCTATACTATTTGAGTACGGTATTTTCGTACACTGCATATGCGGCTGACAAATACGGGCCGTGTACGGCATCGATCCGTTTTATTGGCATCTGCCGATAGGACGCCTTATAAATTTATACTCTGTTCCAGATGGTTCAGGGCGAGAGGAGAGAGACCGATGAAAGCAGGAATTCATCCAAATTACAAACTTGCAAAAGTAACTTGCTCATGTGGCAATACATTCGACACAGGTTCTGTAAAAGAGGATATTCGAGTAGAAGTATGCTCAGAATGTCACCCATTCTACACTGGACGCCAAAAGTTTGCTGCAGCGGACGGCCGTGTCGATCGTTTCAACAAAAAATATGGCATCAAGTCAGAACAACAAGAACAAGAGTAATCAAATGCCAGATACCCGTCAGGTGCAGTCGTGCCAGACGGGTATTTTTATAGTCAGACGTGTGAAATGTAAGGCGGAATGATCATAGAAGCTGCCCAAGCGCTCATAGTGCCTGGCTTCGCGCTCATAGAAACCCGGCAAACGCTCATACCATTTTGACATGTGCTCATATCCCGTTTGCAACCGCTCATACAAATCTGCTTCGCGCTCATACAGCACCAAGCACGCAAATGGCACACCAAAAACAAACCAACATTCCTCACTTATCATACATAAGCAACGAGCTGAAAGGAGATTGACCATGTACGTTTCAATGCAAGGCGGCTGGATGGAAGTCATCTGTGGCAGCATGTTCTCAGGAAAATCGGAGGAGCTCATTCGCCGAATACGCCGTGCAGAATTTGCCAAACAGAAAATCGCGGTATTCAAGCCGGAAATCGATGATCGCTACAGCGAAGAAGCGGTTGTCAGCCATGATGGCACATCGATGATCGCCAATCCGATTTCCAAAGCGAGAGAAATTACGAATCTCGTGACAGATGATTTCGATGTGGTCGCCATTGATGAAGCTCAATTTTTTGATGAAGACATAGTAGAAGTAGCCATTGGACTCGCCAATCGTGGATTCCGTGTCATCATTGCAGGCCTCGACCAAGACTTCAGAGGAGAGCCGTTCGGACCGATGCCGCGTTTGATGGCAGTCGCTGAACTGGTCACGAAACTGCAGGCAGTCTGTACAGTTTGTGGATCTCCTTCGAGCCGCACACAGCGATTAATTGACGGACGTCCAGCAAGCTATAATGATCCGATCGTTTTAGTTGGAGCTTCTGAAGCTTACGAACCTCGTTGCCGTCAGCACCATGAAGTGCCTGTCGGTATCCGCACAGAACAGGCAAAATAAACACATGTACCGTCTATCCAGAAGCACGTAAGGATAGGCGGTTCTGCTATACATAAATAACCCAAATACTCCAGAAGAGGTGAAATCATTATGTTCGATAGATTGCAGGCAGTGGAAGACCGTTACGATCGGCTCAATGAATTACTGAGTGATCCGGAAATCGTCAATGACTTGGATAAATTGCGTACGTATTCGAAGGAACAGTCCGATTTGCAGGAAACCGTTGAAGTATACCGGGAATATAAAGAAGTGCAGGCGCAATACAAAAATGCCAAAGAAATGCTGGATGAACCGCTTGACGACGAAATGAAAGAACTCGTGAAGATGGAAATTGATGAACTGGAAGACCGCGTTGAATCGCTCGAAGAACAGTTGAAAATTCTGCTCGTTCCGAAAGATCCGAATGACAATAAAAGTGTCATCATGGAAATCCGCGGTGCAGCAGGCGGCGACGAGGCCGCTTTATTCGCAGGCAGCCTATACCGCATGTACACAAGATTTGCCGAAATGAATCATTGGAAAGTGGAAGTGATTGATTCGTCACCGACAGAGCTCGGCGGTTTTAAAGAAATCATATTCATGATCGACGGCAAAGGCGCGTACTCCAAATTAAAATACGAAAACGGGGCGCATCGAGTACAGCGTGTGCCGGAAACGGAATCGGGCGGTCGGATCCATACGTCTACTGCAACTGTTGCTTGTCTTCCGGAAGCAGAAGAAGTGGAGATTGAAATTCACGACAAAGATATCCGAACTGATACATTCGCTTCATCCGGACCGGGCGGACAATCGGTCAATACGACGATGTCAGCTGTTCGTCTGACACATTTACCGACAGGCATTACGGTATCAATCCAGGATGAAAAATCACAAATTAAAAACAAAGAAAAAGCGATGAAAGTACTGCGTGCGCGTGTGTACGATAAATTCATGCAGGAAGTTCAAGCGGAGTATGATGAAAAGCGAAAATCAGCAGTTGGTTCGGGAGACCGTTCGGAACGGATCCGTACGTATAATTTCCCACAAAACCGTGTGACTGATCATCGAATCGGCCTGACAATACAGAAGCTAGACCAAGTAATCGAAGGGAAATTAGACGAAGTGATTGATGCGCTCATTATTGAAGAGCAGGCACATCGTCTGGAAAGTCTGGATCAAAATGACTGAATCCATCTGGGAATCTGTCCAGCGTGCACAGCAATTGTTGTATGCCCGTGGGCTTGATACAAATGCGGCGGAATTGGCGATTCGTGCAGTCACCGGCAAAAGTCAGGCCGACTATCTTGCTAGCCTGCGTGAACAGCTGCCGCATGAACCTTGCTCGCAATTTTGGAGTTATATTCAAGAATTGCTGAAGGGCAAGCCTATTCAATATATTCTCGGTGAAGAATCATTTTACGGCTATTCATTCGAAGTGAACGAACACGTGTTGATTCCTCGCCCTGAAACAGAGGAATTGGTCTATCATGCACTTGAACGTGCGAATAAATTATTTGGAGACCGTCTGATTCAAGTTGCGGACATTGGTACCGGCAGCGGTGCGATTGCGGTGGCGTTCAAAAAAGAACGTCTGTCTGCAGATGTGACCGCTACTGATTTCAGCGAAGAAGCGCTAAAAGTTGCCAAGCGCAATGCTGAGCGTAACGAAGCAGATATTACCTTTTTGCAGGGGGATATGGAAGAACCGCTCGCGCAGCAAAAGTGGGATGTCATTCTTTCCAATCCACCCTATATCGCAGAACAGGAAAAAGAGGAAATGTCCCCGACGGTTTATGATTTCGAACCGGCTTCTGCTTTATTTGCCGAAGAAGAGGGACTGTACTTTTATCGCAGACTCGCAGAACGTCTTTCACCTATGCTGAATAAACCGGCATTCATTGGTTTCGAAATTGGTTATTTACAAGGAGAAAAAGTACAGAATTTCCTTCAGGAAGCCTTCCCGCAAGCGGAAGTGGAGATCATTCAGGACATCAATAAAAAAGACCGAATGATATTTTGTGAGATTCGATGAATAAAATCTCTTTCTGCGGCTCATGATAGAGTGCAGGAGGGGATGACATGTTACAAGATTACACGATTGAAAAACCACAGACGAAAACTTCTAAATGGATGGCTATTATAGAATTTATACTGGTGCTGCTCGCGATTCAGGGTGTGTTATTTTTATTCTATCAACCTGCAGAAACTAGTGAAATGCCGCAGTTTCGGATTTTGGCAAACTCCAATACAGTTGATGATCAGCAGGTGAAACAGAAGATTCAACAACAAATCGAACCGATTATTGCTTCCGCAGTCAATGAATCCTCAACACCGGAGCAGATGCAGAACAGAATGGAAGCAGCAAGCGCAGAAATTACGCAGCTGGCAACTCTGCAGGCAAACGGACTGCCCGTGACATTCGAACATAAGGCGGCACTCATTCCGGCGAAACGCATCGGTTTTGCCATTCAAAAGCAGGATGTCTATGAAAGTTATATTTTGAAAATCGGCAATGGGAAAGGCGATAATTGGTGGTGTGCGTTATTCCCGAATGTCTGCTACCCAGAAGAAACAGCAACGGTTGAAACAGAGGAAGAACCAGTTACGTTTTTCGTTTGGGAGTGGATAAAGTCGCTCTTCGCATAAAACTATTCACATATTTTGTGGATAAAATCAGTGAAATGTGTATAAAAGGGGGTTGAACAGATGGAAACGGAAATGAAATCAGTGGATAACCTCGTGGATAACGAAGAAACATATGAACACGCTGTGGATATCTTGAAATCAGGAGGACTTGTCGCATTTCCGACTGAAACAGTTTATGGCCTTGGAGCAATTGCCACAGATGAGCAAGCGGTAAAGAAGATTTTTGAAGCAAAAGGTAGACCTGCGGATAACCCGCTCATCGTACATATTGGAAATCAATCAGAAGTAGGGAAGTACGCAGCAGAAGTACCTGAAGTAGCAGAGCGGCTAATGAAAGCTTTCTGGCCGGGCCCCTTGACTCTAGTGATGGAGATGAAACCGGGTGTTATCGCGAATACTGTCACTGCGGGTATGCATACACTTGCGATCCGTATGCCTGACCATCCGGTAGCACTTGCGCTACTGCAGAAACTTCAACTGCCTGTAGCTGCACCGAGTGCAAACCGAAGTGGAAAGCCGAGTCCGACAGAAGCGGAGCATGTCTATCATGATTTATTCGGAAAAATTCCGCTTATTCTAGACGGCGGTGCAACGGGTATTGGCGTTGAATCCACAGTATTGGACGTTACGGTCACTCCGCCGGTCATTCTTCGTCCTGGGGGTATCTCCAAAGAACAGTTAGAAGAATTGATTGGCACCGTTCAATTGGCGGCTAAACCTGAAGACCAGGCGACAACTCCTCGAGCACCCGGCATGAAATATACGCATTATGCACCGGAAGCTCCTTTATTCGTTATCGAACCGGATGCTGCCAAATTGGAAAGTGCGCTGAAAAGTATTCATCAGCAAGGAAAACGGGTTGCAATTATTGGCCCGGATGAATTACACACAACTAACGCGGACTGGTACTTTTCCACAGGTGCAATGCACAACCACGAAGCGATGGCGGCGAACCTCTATAAAGCGATCCGACAGTGTGACGCGACAGAAGCTGACATGATCCTGGCGATTGAAACTGATCTCTCGGGCATCGGTGCTGCCGTCATGAATCGGCTTGATAAGGCCTCGAACGGCAAACGTTTTTCTTAATCAACGAATAGCCCCCTTCTGTAGACGCATAAGATAGAGTTATGCGAACTGCAAGGGGGCTTACTCATTGATTGAAATGGTAGCAGCGATCGTTACGACAGTAGATATACTCATTGTTTACACCGTTTTGCAGTTGCGACGCGGAAGATTGATGATCGCGCTGTGGACAACATTATTAAATATGTTATTGCCGCTCGTCGGCTTCTATATGGGAGATTGGACTTTCCGCTATTTTGAAGGTTGGAGCCAAGTACTTTCCGGAGTCATGCTTGGGTTAATCGGCTTGCATATTTTATTGGATGATGGGGAACAGACTTCGATGGTCCATAAGATATCCCCGTTTTTCTTAGCGCTACTGGTCAGTCTGGACGCATTCACGGTGAGTGTAACATTTGGGATGATGCAGCTCAATAAATGGGTATTTATCTTCGTATCGGGATTCTTTTCTTTCGTCTTTTCTATCGTGGCACTGTTATCCACAGGACGCATTGGATTGATAAATGGCATGTATATTCGACGCATTACTGGAATAGTTTTCATTGCCATAGGTGTATTGTCCTTCATTATTTAGTAATTACTGTTTCTTTTTTCACATAAATCCGTTATTCTGTATAGTAGGTGAAGAAAATGAACATTTATTTTATTTGTACAGGCAACACATGTAGAAGTCCTCTGGCGGAAGCGCTGTTGGACAATGAAAATGTAGCGGGTGTGGAAGTAAGGTCTGCGGGAATATATGCGGTCGATGGTATGCCAATTTCAGCGAATTCAGCGCAATTGCTGAATGAAGCCGGTATCTCATTCGACGGATTTTCTAATGAACTCAAACTAGCAGACATGCAATGGGCCCATCTGGTATTGACGATGACAGCGGGCCATCGGGATACGCTGCGTCGCAGTTTTCCTGATATGAAAGACAAGATTTTTACATTAAAGGAGTATGCAGGTGCAAGCGGAGGACTTAATGTCCATGATCCATACGGCGGCGATTTGGCGACATATCGCAAGACGTACATGGAACTGACGGAACTCATTCAATCTGTTGCGCGGCAGCTCTCGGAGGGAAAACAATGAACGAAACTAGAACGAAAAAAGTAGGGCTGCGAAAAAAGCTGGTCTTATTTGTCGTAATTCTTGCCGTGATCACCTATTCAACGAGTGCCGTATTTATTAATTGGGTGCAGCCGACGTTCTTCCCGAATATCCAGCCATTCGTCTTTCAGATTCTGACGTATGCAATGGGGGTTATATGGTCTGGAATTTTAGCGGCACTGTTCAGCGTGATTTTAACGAAGCCGTTACAAAGACTAGAGACAGCTGCGATGAAAGTGGCGGACGGGAAAATTGGCACCGATATTCAATTGCCTAATTCAACCGACGAAATCCACTCGGTATCAAAAGCATTCCAGCAAGTTGTGTTCAATCTGCGCAGTATTATCGAGCAGATCGAATCGAATTTCCAGGCTACAGTCCAATCAGTTAACGCGCTTACGAAAGAAACAAGTGCGGCATCCGGCCAGTCAGACGCAATCGCCCGTACCATCGGCGAGATTTCAAACGGCGCTGAAACAACCGCGGCCGCCATTCAAGAAACGGTCAATGCGATTGAAAATGTACGCCAGCTGGCAGAAGAAGTAAACAGCCGCGCGGGTCAGTCATCTGAGCACTCAAAAGCGATGTTGAAAGAGCTGCATACGACAACGGATGTCTTCCAATCCGTACTGTCGGGCATTCATCAAATGACCGAGCAAAGTGAAAAATCATTAGAAACGATTCAAGAATTGGATGAAAACGCCCATAAAATTGGAGAAATCGTTGAAGTGGTCGGTAGTATTGCCGGGCAGACGAATCTTTTGGCACTCAACGCTTCCATTGAAGCAGCACGTGCCGGTGAACACGGCAAAGGCTTCGCCGTCGTTGCGGAAGAAGTACGTAACCTCGCAGACGAAAGTGCCAACGCTGTTCATATGATTTCTACACTAGTCCAAAGCATTCAGGCAGACGTCAAAAAAGTCGTCTCCGAAATGAATCAGCAAGTCGATACAGCTTCAACGGAGGCGAAGCGGGCAACGCAAACGAATGAAAACGTCCAATCTATGACTGAAACCATTCACACCATGGCCGCCTCCGTAGACGAAATCACTGAAATCGTCAACCGTCAGTTGCAGACAATCGAACGTACAGCCAAACAATCCATGGAAGTCGCCTCCATAGCTGAAGAAACCTCAGCAGGCGCAGAAGAAGTACGGGCAGCTACCGAAGAACAAGTAGCTTCCATCGAACATACCGATGCCAAAGCACTCGAACTCAAAGCACAATCCGAAGAACTTTATAAAGTGATCCGGAAGTTTGATAGAACACCTGAATAATGAATGTACAAGCCTCCTGCTGTCGTCAGATTTTTGATGGACGAGCAGGAGGTTTTTTTGTTGGTCAGATAGTTTGTACGGTACCCGTTCCTCGACTTTTCCGGAATTTTGAATGAAGTATGTTTTGCAGTTTAAATATCGCTTCGGCGCTGGGGGATTGCCTTACGCAATGAGCCAGCTGGCGAAGAACGTGCCAGTTGTCTCATTGCATCGGCTAACCCCGCAGTTGCGCCTTCGCTGTTTTGTGGAAGGTATGTCAGTCGGTTATTTGCGAAATATGGATGGTCTTGGTTTTGTTCAATTGCTTGCCTTACAAACGTATTGATTACAAGAATCTGAGTCCTTGGTGAATGATAGGTATTGCATGAAGACCAAAATTCGTAATAATAGTCTCAGATAGTAAGTACATACTGCCGCTTTCATAAAAATTATTGAAACACCAGCCAGTGTACCGGAGTGCAGGGCGGCGACTCCCGGAGGATCAGCGTGCAGGGTGAGACCCTGGACTGAGCGAAGCGAGGGAAGCGGCTCACCGCACGCCCTCGGGAACGCGTCCGCCCGGAACGCAGGGGAACGGTATCTTTACTAAAATCTAACTCCTAACACGTACGATGGACACGTTTTATTCATATAACGTTCGCCTTTATTGGCATTCCACACAATATAAAAATGAAAAAAACCAAAACGTTGCAGTAAAACCGATGATTTTTTTATTGAACAATGGTAGAATAAGCGATAAGTAAAAATAAGAAATGAGGGTGCGCAGTGAAAATTGCAATTTCTTCAGACCATGGAGGCAACAACCTCCGTCATGAAATCATCAATCTGCTAACAGAAATGAACATCGAATACACCGACTACGGCCCGGACTCCGACGCTTCTGTCGACTATCCGGACTATGCTGTCCCGGTAGCAAACGATGTAGCAGCAGGCAAAGCTGACCGTGGCATCTTGATTTGCGGTACAGGAATCGGCATGTCGATTGCTGCCAATAAAGTCAAAGGCATTCGCTGTGCGCTCGTTCACGATACATTCAGCGCAAAAGCAACACGCGAGCACAACGACTCCAATGTTTTGGCAATGGGCGAGCGCGTTATAGGCCCGGGACTTGCACGCGAGATCGTCAGCACATGGCTTGGAACAGAATTCGAAGGCGGCCGTCACGAGCGCCGTATTGATAAAATGATGGACTTAGAAAAGCAATAAAGAAAGCGGGTGAACGATGTGGATGCCGTTAAATTATGGAAACTGCAGCTGGAACAGGCATTGACGGAGTTTGCAGAACAGGCGCCGCCAGCAGCGGATACAATTTTTGTGGTCGGTTGTTCTACGTCTGAAGTGGCGGGTTCGCGCATCGGGACAAACGGTGCGCTGGAAATCGGCGAAGCACTGTATGAACCGCTGCAAGCATTCGCCAATAAACATCAGATTCATTTAGCATTTCAGGGCTGCGAGCACATTAACCGCGCAGTCACGCTGGAACGCAAGACAGCTCAGCGGTTTAATTTAGAGCCTGTTTCGGTCGTGCCGGTTGTGACAGCTGGAGGCTCGATGTCCGCATATGTATATAAGCAATTTAACGATCCGGTAGTAGTGGAAGCTGTTCAGGCAAATGCCGGAATTGATATCGGCCAGACGTTGATCGGCATGCAATTGAAACCGGTTGTCGTACCGATCCGGACGTCCATCAAGCAAATTGGCGAAGCTGTCATTACATTGGCAACGACACGTCCTAAATTGATTGGCGGAAGCCGTGCGCAGTACGAATGAAACGTGTACAATAAAAAAGAATAGAAATTATCAGAAAAAAGGGGATATCAACCAATGGACTTAAGCAATGTACAGCGTGATGACGCAGCAATTTTCGAAGCAATCATGGCAGAAAAGAACCGCCAGAATTCTAACATCGAATTAATCGCATCAGAAAACTTCGTAACAGAAGCAGTTATGGAAGCACAGGGCTCGTATTTGACGAATAAATATGCTGAAGGCTATCCTGGTCGCCGTTACTACGGTGGCTGCGAACATGTTGACGTTGTGGAAGATATCGCACGCGACCGCGTAAAAGAATTATTCGGTGCAGCGTATGCTAACGTGCAGCCTCACTCCGGTGCACAAGCGAATATGGCAGTCTATTTCACAGCACTAGAGCCTGGTGATACGGTTCTTGGTATGAATTTATCCCACGGTGGTCACTTAACTCACGGATCTCCGGTTAACTTCTCTGGAATTCTGTACAATTTCGTAGAGTACGGTGTGACAAAAGAAGAAGAAGTAATTGACTACGAAGACGTTCGTCAAAAAGCGCTGGAGCATAAGCCGAAAATGATCGTTGCTGGTGCAAGTGCATACCCGCGCGAAATCGACTTCGCGAAATTCCGTGAAATTGCGGATGAAGTCGGTGCATACTTGATGGTGGATATGGCGCACATCGCCGGTTTAGTTGCGACAGGCGAGCATCCAAATCCAGTGCCTCATGCACATTTCGTGACGTCTACAACACATAAAACATTGCGCGGACCACGTGGCGGAGTCATTTTATTGAACGAAGCAACTGCAGAAGAATTTGGCCGTAAAATCGACAAGACTGTATTCCCTGGAGTACAAGGTGGTCCATTGATGCACGTCATCGCTGCAAAAGCGGTAGCGTTCAAAGAAGCGTTGGAGCCTGAATTCAAAACATATGCACAGCAAGTGAAGAAAAACGCAAAAGCGTTGGCTGAGAAGTTAAAAGAAGAAGGAATCGACGTCGTTTCTGGCGGCACAGATAACCACTTAGTGCTTGTGAAGCTACAGTCCCTTAACTTGACAGGAAAAGTAGCAGAGCATGTTCTTGATGAAGTGGGTATTACAGTGAACAAGAATACTGTACCTTTCGATCAGGAAGGACCGTTCGTAACGTCCGGTATCCGTATCGGTACACCTGCCGTAACAACGCGTGGATTTAAAGAAGAAGATATGAAGGAAGTCGGCCGTATCATCGCGGAACTTCTAAAGAATCACGAAGATGAAAACGCAAAACAAGAAGCACGCAAAGCGGTAACTGCTTTGACGAATCAGCATCCTTTATACGCGTAATAGGTAAGCGCCCGGTCATTGTGCCGGGCGCTTTTTCAAGTTAGAAAGGCTGTGTATGATCGCGGCGATGAAGTGTATGATCACTCAGCGACGGGATATGAGCGGCTGGCGGTGTCGTTTGATCGGAGCGCCAAGGTCTTTGATCGCCAACACGCCTCGTATGAGCATCTGCAGTATTTTTTTCAAAGCTCCAATAATCTGAATCTAAAAACAAAGGACTTCTCTCCGCCTGTCGTATGATTTCTGTTATAATGTACAAGATATTCCGAAAAGGAGCGATACCAATGGCAAAAGTACATGTATTTGATCATCCATTAATTCAGCACAAATTAACGTATATAAGAAAGGTAGATACGGGAACGAAAGAATTCCGTGAACTTGTGAACGAACTGGCTACACTGATGGCTTTCGAAATTACAAGAGACCTGCCGACAAAAGAAATTACCATTCAAACACCAGTCTGCGAAGCAAAATCTCACATACTTGAAGGTAAAAAGCTAGGCATCGTTCCAATCCTGCGTGCAGGAATCGGCATGGTAGACGGCATTATTAAATTAATTCCAGCAGCAAAAGTCGGGCACGTCGGATTATTCCGCGATCCTGAAACACTGAAACCAGTTGAATACTTTGTGAAATTGCCTTCTGATGTATCTGAACGTGAATTTATCGTAGTGGATCCGATGCTTGCGACGGGCGGGACTGCAGTCGAAGCCATCAATTCTATGAAAAAGCGCGGCGCGGTAAACATCAAATTCATGTGTTTAGTTGCTGCACCTGAAGGCGTAGAAGCTCTGATAGAAGCGCACCCTGACGTTGATGTGTATATTGCGGCACTAGACGAGAAGCTGAACGAACAGGGCTATATCGTACCTGGATTAGGTGACGCAGGTGACCGTTTATTCGGCACGAAATAATGGAGGGACCATTCATTGACTAAAAAGTGGAAAGTGATGACGATTTTCGGTACAAGACCGGAAGCAATCAAAATGGCGCCGCTTGTGCTCGAACTCGAAAAACATCCGGATCAAATCGAATCGATTGTGACTGTGACGGCGCAGCACCGCGAAATGCTTGATCAGGTGCTCCAAACGTTCGAGATCAAACCAGATTTTGATTTGAATATCATGAAAGACCGCCAGACACTGATCGACGTGGCAACACGCGGATTGGAAGGTCTTGATAAAATTATGAAAGAGGCCAAGCCTGACATTGTTCTTGTACACGGTGATACCGCTACGACTTTCATTGGCAGTCTGGCTGCATTTTACAATCAAATCGCGGTCGGTCATGTCGAAGCAGGTCTTCGCACGTGGAATAAATATTCACCGTACCCTGAAGAGATGAACCGCCAGCTAACAGGCGTGATCGCAGACCTGCATTTTTCGCCGACAGAGAAATCAGCACAGAATCTGCTGAATGAAGGCAAGAATGCAGAACGCATTTTCATTACAGGCAATACAGCGATCGACGCGTTGCAGACAACAGTGGATCCGGATTATCACCATCCGATGTTCGATCAATTGGGTGATGACCGTCTGATTTTGCTGACAGCACATCGTCGAGAAAACCTTGGCGAGCCGATGCGCAATATGTTCCGTGCAATCAATCGTCTGCTCGATAAATACGATGATATTCAAGTGATCTACCCAGTGCATATGAATCCAGCCGTACGTGAAGTGGCGGATGAACTGCTCGGCAACAACAACCGTGTGCATTTGATCGAACCACTCGAAGTATTGGATTTCCACAACTTCGCAGCACGTTCGCATATTATTCTTACAGACTCCGGCGGCATCCAGGAAGAAGCACCTTCGCTGGGTAAACCGGTTATCGTCCTGCGGGATACAACCGAACGCCCGGAAGGCATCGAAGCCGGGACGCTGCGACTGGCGGGAACAGATGAAGATACAATCTTCAACCTGACCGACACGCTACTGTCCGATGAAGCCGAATACAAAAAAATGTCCCAAGCCTACAATCCATACGGCGACGGACGAGCTTCCGAGCGCATAGTCGAGTCGCTATTGAAATACTTATCTTCCATATAAGAAGCAAACAGCAGACTGCCGATTACTAAGGTGGTCTGCTGTTTGAAATTAGTCAGTGACTATACGTGGAGATTGGAATTTGAGAGCAAAGATTTGTTCTTAACGCTGCGCTTTTACTCGCAAAAGCCGTTCTTCGTCATGGCTCTCGCTTCGCTACCCGTGGGGTCTCAAGACGCACACTGATGCTCTCGGAGTGGCCCCTTCATCCGCTTCAATCCTACTTAGTTTGTATAAATAGTTGGTAAGTTCACCATACTTCTCTAAGGTCTAAGAAATAGGTATGATCTCATTGTATATAAAATTGCATGTCACATTTTCTAATCTATAAAGAGTGAATCATACTCATTATGAACTTTGGACTCTTTTTGAAGTATAGTAATCATTGAACTTGTGAAGTTAAATCGTAACAGTTAGTATTTTACGTAGCAGGGGTGTAAGTTGCTGAAAAAGTGAATCACGCGGTTGTGCAATATAATTGAAGGATTACGAGCAAATGTGTATGTAGAAAATAACTTCAGTGAACAAGCTTCGAATTATCTGCTTACAATATAGGGTTTGTGCTACAGCCGGGGCGACTCCGGAACGCGTCCCCGGCTGTAGCGCAAATCCTAAACTATATACTAATTTAGATCCGTCAGCTCTTTCTGTCAGAAAAATCACCAAAAACACAACGGGGTAAACACCCCAAAAATGCAACCCCAAAAGCACAAAACAAATATGTCGAATGTTTGACAATGAGAACACATTGTGAAGAAAATCACTTGAATCAATTGACATAAAAAACACCCTATTGTATGCTAGCAAAGGGTAAGATTGATAAGAGACACATACATATCTTGAGTATGGAAATACTGTTTTCATACTTTCAACTCTTACTGATATGAACGCTTGTTAGCCTCTTTGTCTGCTTTACACAAAGCAACGCTACCTGGTGAACAATAAGGCGTTTCACTTACAATTTCCAGATTCTTATGCAAAGAATCTATGTCGTTCAAAAATGGTGAAAACGACAAAGTCTCGCTTCTTTCGACAATAGTCGGAAGATCTGCCTGACACTTCAACATCGCCACTAGAATCCAAATACGAAATGGGAGAATCACCAACAATGCAAAGTATGCAGGAAATTTTCACGAGGCAGAAGAAGAGCTTCTTTTTTTTGCTTGCATTGTTTGGACTTGGCTGGTTCTTCTTGGACTACCAGACAATCTTCGCAGGACTCATCTTAGGTTCACTTTTCGGAATGTACAACTTTTGGATTTTAGTTCGACGAATGGAACGGTTTGACCGGGCCATTACGGAGGAAAAGCGTGCGAAGTCATTAGGCATGGGCTTACGTTTTGCATCGGGTGTAGCGGCGGCAGCCATTGCACTATCTCTGCCGGAAGAGTTCAATCTGATCAGCACAGTAATCGGGTTAATGGTACCTTATGTATTGCTGTTCACTGATCGACTGCTGTTCCATAGGGAGCATTAACACTTTACTAGCAAGGGGAGGTGAACAAAAACGTGAATCATGAAAATCCACATTTTGTTTTATTCGGAATCGGGTTTAACCCTTCGAATATATTGATGTTGTTTGTGACGTGTCTGATCGTCTTCCTGATTGCAGTTGCATCTACTCGCCGGCTTCAAATGAAACCAACGGGTATGCAGAACTTCATGGAGTGGATTATGGACTTCGTCAAAGGCATCATTAAAAATAACATGGACTGGAAAACGGGAGGCCGCTTCCACGTGCTCGGAATTACCTTGATTATGTTTGTCTTCGTGGCAAATATGCTCGGACTTCCATTCTCAATCAGTTGGGATCACGAACTTTGGTGGAAATCACCGACAGCCGATCCAGTTATCACGTTAACCCTCGCTTCTACAGTTGTTGCGTTAACGCATTTCTATGGTATTAAACAACTTGGACTTGGCGGTTATTTCAAAACATACTTCCAGCCGATACCTTTCTTGGCACCATTGAAAGTTATTGAGGAATTCGCAAATACGCTGACACTCGGTCTTCGTCTTTACGGAAACATTTTCGCAGGTGAAATCTTAATTGGTTTGCTTGCAACACTTGGTGCATCCAGCGTCTTCGGCTTAGTCGGAGCTGTGATCCCAGCACTCGCTTGGCTAGGTTTCTCCGTGTTCATCGGAGCGATTCAAGCATTTATCTTTGTTATGTTAACGATGGTCTATATGGCTCACAAAGTCAGCACAGACCACTAAACATAGAAATACCCTATTTTAGGGAAACCAAAACTACACAAATATTAGGAGGAAATACACTATGGGTTTATTAGCAGCAGCACTAGCAGTTGGTCTAGGTGCACTTGGTGCAGGTATCGGTAACGGTTTGATCGTTTCTAAGACAGTTGAAGGGATCGCTCGTCAGCCAGAGGCACGCGGCGTTCTACAAACAACAATGTTCATCGGGGTTGCATTGGTTGAGGCACTTCCAATCATCGCAACTGTTATTGCGTTTATCGTAATGAACAAATAATTTTTGCAACATATGGCGAAGCATGTAGTATGGGTCTTCGCCATTGCTTTATGTGGAACAACATATGAATCACCGAACATAGAATACTTTTGCCAAACACGCAGAAGATAGAAACGAAAGAGTCATGAGCTCTTGAAGGGAGTGAAACAATCGTGTTGGATACCTTCGTCCTCTTATCAGCAAATGCTGACGCAGGATTTTTAGCTAGTTTGAACCAGCGACTCAACTTAGGTGACATCATCGTCACTGTCGTATTTTTCACGATTCTCATGGTACTTCTAAAGAAGTTTGCATGGGGACCGTTAATGGGTGTAATGGATCAACGGGCGCAATTAATCGCCACGGAGATCGAGCAGGCTGAAAAAAGCCGTCAAGAATCTGCAAAGCTTCTTGAAGAGCAACGCGCTTTATTGAAAGAAGCACGCGACAACGCACAAGCTATCGTCGAAAACGCAAAGAAATCCGGTGACACTCAACGTGAAGAGCTGATTACGGCTGCACGCGCTGAAGTAAACCGGATGAAAGAAGCAGCAACTCTCGAAATCGCAACAGAAAAAGAGAAAGCTGTGGCAGCAGTTCGCGAAGAATTCGTATCTCTATCTATCTTGGCTGCGTCTAAGGTTCTTGGAAAAGAAATTTCTGAGGAAGATAACCGCGCATTGATCGAAGAAACGATTGTGAAGGCAGGGGAAGGACAATGAGCCAATCGGTAGTCGCAAGACGCTATGCCGTTGCATTGTTTGAAGCTGCGCAAGGAAAGCAACAGGCTCTGGCTGTGCAAACAGATTTAAAAGAGCTTCACAAAGTATTTAAAGAGGAGAAAGGATTAAGTGAGATGCTTAGCACTCCTAAATTCTCTATCCAAAAGAAAAAAGAATTAATTGGGCAATTTTTCAACGGTGCGAATCCGCTTGTATTGAACACACTATATGTGCTGATCGATGCAGGACGTATTGGAGAAGTAGTAAACGTGATCGAGGAATACCAGGAAATTGCAAACGCAGCTTCCGGAGTTGCCGAGGCGAAAGTTTACTCTACTCGTCCGTTAACGGTTGAAGAAAGCAATGCCATCTCTACTGCCTTTGCGCACAAAGTAGGGAAGCAGGCACTGCATATCGAAAACGTAATTGACCCAAGCCTTATCGGAGGCATTCGCCTTCAGATAGGCAACCAGATTATCGACAGCAGCATTAGTGCTAAATTAGCGCGTCTTGAGCGTCAATTAATCAATTAATTTGAATTAAGAGGGGTGACATACATGGGCATCAAAGCTGAGGAAATTAGCGGTCTGATTAAACAGCAGATCGAAAATTATCAGTCTGAAATGGAAGTAAGTGAAGTAGGTACTGTAATCCGTGTAGGTGACGGTATCGCACTTGCTCATGGCCTCGACAATGTCATGGCGGGGGAACTTCTTGAGT
>NZ_JARICI010000070.1 GCF_029257255.1 Sporosarcina sp.
AATGTTCTTGAAGTATACCTCTTAGAAATAAACAAGAAGATAGAGAAGAAGTTTAGAAAGATATTGTTTGAAGATGTATTGCATCAGGAAGTCAGGTTGAAAGTGATTCAGGGTGAATACGCAATACTCCACTAAACACTTATAATAAACTAGTAGAAAAAAGTTACTGCAATCGGGGGCTATTGTTGAACAAGTTTTTTGGGTAAATACTTAGTTGGGCGGAGCAGAAGCCGGCGACTCTGGGAGGATGAACTGGATTTGAAAGCACCATAAAGTCCTGCCTTAATTTCTGCAAAAAGACTCAGAAATACGACAAAGCGAACCCTGCGCTGTTCGCTTGGCTGCAGCGCAGATCAACGGTTTTAAACCGCTATCTAAGTAACGGGAGCGATTGAGGAGGATGAACAAATAACTCTAACTCAGAAGAGGGTTGTCAGTTAATGGAAAGTAATCGTATTAGTAATCAAGGGACGGCTATTGAATTTATCGATAGTCAAACTGACAATTTATGCAATCAACTACCTTTGGTTATAGTTCCTGGCCTTTCTGAATCTGCAGAGGATTATATACCACTTATGAATTCCATCTCTTTCCGATGTATTACTATTTCATTACGCGGTAGAGGTGGAAGTGCTGCCCCTGTTACCGGCTATACATTAGAAGATCATATCAGTGACATTGACTCAGTGATTAGACATCTCGAATTGGATTCGTTTGTACTTATGGGTTTTTCAAGAGGTGTTTCGTACGCGATTGGCTATTATTTTAGAAACACGGGGTCGATTAAAGGCTTGATAATAGGAGATTATCCTGCGCAGCATACTAAACTACCTCTGGAATGGATAGAGTATTTTACTGCATTACCGCCATGGAGAGAAAAGTTACTGTCAGAAAGAATGAAAGCGCATGCGATCCATGGAATTCAAAAAGAATCTTCTCAAGTCTCTTTTCGCGATCAGTTAGCGCATATAGATTGCCCTGTTTTAGTAATACAGGGAGGAAAAGAAGGATCGGCATTGTCGCGAGAGAGTAAAACTGAATATCAAGAACAGATTCGTCAACTTGAATTGATTGTATTTGAAGCTTCTGCTCATAATATCTTTGAACCAGATTTAAATGTTTTCAAAAAAACCGCAGAAACCTTCATGAGTAAAATTGTGGAAACCATCCAACCGTCTTCATAAGCAGCTGTTTTTAAAGTGATTTATATCGCTTTGAAAACAGCTTTTTTTGTAGATACAAAACTCGTGGCACGAAGTTTCAAAATAAGTATTAATCGAGAATTGGGAGTTTATTTGAAAAAGGTAATAAGAGAATTGTGAATTTTGTATTACACATGAATAAAGAGGGTAAATGAAGCAGGAGATGATCAAATAAAAGGTAATAGAGGGAGGTATGTCCACTTGATATTTCCGACTAATCATTAAATAAATATTGATTTTGCTGTACTGTCACATGATATTTTCATTGAAATTTGAATATATTACAGGAGAGTGAGCAGATGTTATTAACACAAGCTTGGGAGAAATATCAGATGGACAAAACGATTGAGGGGTTTTCCCCGCTCACGCTGAAAACATATGGATTTCAGCATCAGCTATTACTTCGATATCTAGGTGAAGTTCACATGGACGATGTGACAACAGATCAGCTGAAACAATATCTTATCGAAGAAGGCAGTCACTTGAAACCGTCGAGTCTTGGCCATCGGGTTCGTTTCATCAGATCTTTATTCAGATGGACACATGAAGAAGGCTTTATTCGGAAAAATCCAGCTTCAAAACTGAAAGAACCAAAGTCTGGTAAAAGAATTCCTAAATACTTGACAAAACGAGAAATCGAGTATCTGAGAGAAGGATGCCATACTACGTTAGAGAAAGCATTATTTGAATTTTTTTATTCCACAGGCTGCCGTATTGGAGAAATTGCAAAATTAAACCGCAGTGATATTAATTTTATCGATAACTCGGTCATTGTACTGGGGAAAGGAGATAAGGAAAGAGAAGTTTATTTTGATATCAAGTGCTCGATTTGGTTAAAAAGATATTTGGGTGAGCGGGGAGATGAAGAAGCTTGTTTATTTGTGACGGAGCGCCATCCTAAGAAACGAATGAGCGTTGATACGCTGAGGTATACGATTAAACGGATTTCGAAGCGTGTTGGATTAAGTAAAACTATACATCCCCATCAATTGCGTCATAGTTATGCAACTCATTTGGTAGATAACGGAGCACCGCTCGAAATGATTCAAAGCTTACTGGGGCACGAGAAAAGTGAAACTACGCGAATTTATGCCCATTTGAGCGGGAAAATAAGACAAGACTTTTATAAAAGGTACTTTTAGTAGTGAACAAAAAATCCACGAATCTATCGTGGATTTTTTTTGCCTTTAAAAGAAAGCAATCGTTTATAAATCGCAGCCATCCGTGTCTCGTCTCCTGCTTCGACGGGCGAATAAAATTCGGTTCCCACCAAACTGTCCGGCAGATACTGCTGATCGGTCCAGCCGCCGAATGTACCGACAGGCGTATCATGCGGATAGACGTAGCCGCCGTGTCCGAGTTCAGCAGAGCCTCCATAATGCGTGTCACGCAAATGCATCGGAATTTCACCTGTCTGCTGTGTATGAAGTTTTCTCGTCGCTGCGTCAATCGCTTTATAAGCGGAATTTGACTTAGAGGCGAGACACATTTCCACCGTAGCAACTGAGAGGGGTATCCGCGCTTCCGGCATGCCGAGACGCAGGGCTGCATCCACAGCTGCCGTCACATGCGCTCCGACATCAGGCGCTGCCAGTCCGACATCTTCGTAGCTCATGACGAGCAGACGGCGCGTGACGGCTGTCAGATCGCCAATCTCTAGAAGTTGTGCTAAATAATAGAGTGCTGCATTGACATCACTTCCGCGCACGCTCTTTTGCAGCGCAGACAGCAAATTATAATGATGAGATCCTTTTTTATCGCCGAGCAGACTGACGCGCTGCAGTAACTGGTTTAATAAGTCGTCTTCCACGATAATCTTGCCGTCTTCCTCATCACTTGCTGCGAGCAGTGACTCAAGGAACGTCAGGGATTTTCGTGCATCTCCGTTAACACCTTCTGCGATTTTCTCCAGTTGTTCAGTTGTAATTTCAATATTATCCTGTCCGAGCCCTTTTTTCGAATCTTTCAATGTCCGTTCCAATAAATCCAATAAGTCTTCAGGCTGCAGCCGCTTTAATTGTACGATCTCTCCGCATCGGGAACGGATCGCCGGATTGACGTCATGAAATGGATTTTCAGTTGTCGCGCCAATAAGGACGATGGATCCGCTCTCGACGTGAGGCAGAAGCGTATCCTGCTGCAGTTTATTGAAACGGTGTATTTCATCCAGAAACAGCAGGACTTTTCCGGTCATTCTTGCTTCTTTCACTACATCTTCAACATCTTTCTTTCCGGCCACTGTCGCATTAAGTGCAATGAACGGAAGTTTTGAGGTCCCCGCAATTGCATAGGCAAGGGAAGTCTTGCCGATTCCGGGTTCTCCGTATAATAAAAGAGAGGGGACATGCCCCTTCTTGATCATCCGATAGAGAGGGGTGTCCTTGCCGATGACATGTTCCTGTCCGATGACTTCGTCGATCGTTTCAGGGCGCATGCGGAAGGCCAAAGGTTCGTTATGCATCTATATCAATCCTCCGTACGTTTGTTCCTTAAGTATAACGTAATAGGAGAATGATGTCATTTCAAAGAATCACTGATAAAATTATGCTATACTAATTTCAGCTATTTTAGTAAAGGACGATGCCAAAATGAAAATTTCCACTAAAGGTCGATACGGACTGACAGTCATTGTAGAATTAGGAAGAAAATATGGTGAAGGACCTGTGCCGTTGCGTAAAATCGCAGAAGAGCAAAGCCTTTCTGAAGCTTATTTGGAGCAGTTGATACCGCCGCTTCGCAATAGCGGTCTCGTTAAAAGTGTGCGCGGAGCATACGGGGGCTATAAACTTGCAAAAGATCCTTCCCAAATTACAGCTGGAGATGTTATTCGTTTGCTGGAAGGGCCGATTCAGCTAGTTGAAGGTCTTGACGACGACAATATTCCCCAAAGAGAATTATGGAGCCGGATCGGCGATGCCATTCGCGGCGTACTGGATTATACAACAATCAAAGATTTAATTGAGTTCGAAGATTCACCATCTAAAGATGAATACATGTTTTATATTTAAAGGAGTTAACCGGAATGAAAGAAGCTATTTATTTAGACTATGCTGCCACCACGCCAATGCATCCGGCTGTTCTCGAGAAATTCACAGCTTCGCTTGCAGAAACATTCGGCAATCCGTCAAGTACACATCAGTTCGGTAGAAAATCAAAAAAACTGCTGGAAGAATCCCGCAGCATACTTGCCAATTCAATTGGTGCAGACTCAAAAGAGATTATCTTGACTTCAGGAGGAACAGAAGCAGATAACCTAGCCATTTTCGGTACAGCACAGGCGATGAAGCATATCGGAAATCATATTATCACAACCCAAATTGAACACCATGCCGTGTTAAATCCTTGTAAACGACTGGAGTCACAAGGCTTTAACGTTACTTACTTGGAACCAGACCGATACGGAACAGTAACTGCTCAACAAGTACAGGATGCATTGACGGATAAAACGATTCTCGTTACCGTCATGTACGGAAATAATGAAGTTGGGACGATTCAGCCGATTAAGGAAATAGGTGAAATTCTTCAGTCACACCAGGCGGTTTTCCATACTGACGCGGTACAAGCCTACGGTTTATCCCATATTAACGTCGATGAACTGAACCTTGACCTGCTATCTGTCTCTGCCCATAAACTGAACGGTCCAAAAGGTATTGGTTTCCTTTATCAGCGAAATGGTACGCAGCTGGACTCGCAATCTGTGGGGGGCGGCCAGGAGAAGAATCGCCGCGCAGGAACAGAGAGTGTGCCGGCAGTTGCTGCATTTGCGGAAGCTGTGAAAATAGCGGAACAGACGAAAGATGAAAAGTCAGCGGTTTATACCTCGTACAAACAGACGATGCTTGCGATCTTTGGACAAAACGGTTTAGAATTTGAACCGACGCTGACTGAATATGTTCCTCAGTTGCCGCACGTATTCCATGTGTCGTTTCCAGGAACAGATGTGGAGACGTTTTTGATGAGCCTTGACTTAGAAGGTGTAGCGGTATCAAGCGGTTCTGCTTGTTCAGCCGGCTCTTTTGAACCATCACACGTCATCTTGTCTATGTTCGGTAATGAATCGGATAGAGCACGTAACTCCATTCGGATCAGTTTTGGCTATGGTTTAGACCAGGCAATAATCGAAGAAGCAGCACAAAGAATATCCACTGTCGTAAAGCGTCTAGTGAAATGAACCAGTAAAGGATGAAGTGGAAATGAGAACGACAAAAGCGCCTGCAGATACACGTATAGTTGTTGGCATGTCTGGCGGAGTGGATTCTTCGGTAGCAGCTTTACTGTTGAAGCAGCAAGGTTATGAAGTGATAGGGATCTTCATGAAAAACTGGGATGATACCGATGAATCGGGACATTGTACTGCAACAGAAGATTTTGAAGATGTCCGCAGTGTATGTGATCAGATCGGCATACCGTACTACTCTGTAAATTTTGAAAAACAATATTGGGATAAGGTTTTCACTTATTTCCTTGAAGAATATAAAGCCGGACGCACGCCAAATCCGGATGTTATGTGCAATAAAGAAATCAAATTCAATGCGTTTCTTGAACATGCAAAAAGTTTGGGTGCGGACTTCCTCGCGACCGGGCACTATGCACAAGTGGTTGAGAGAGAAGACGGTGTTGCGATGCTAAGAGGCGTTGACAATAACAAAGATCAAACTTATTTCCTTAATCAACTGTCACAGGAGCAGCTGCAGCAAGTAATGTTCCCGTTAGGACATTTAGAGAAATCCAGTGTCCGTGAAATAGCAGAAGAAGCAGGACTTGCGACAGCAAAGAAAAAGGATTCAACAGGAATCTGTTTCATTGGGGAACGAAATTTTAAAGAATTCCTTAGTGAATACCTGCCTGCTATTCCAGGTGAGATGCAGACTATGGATGGCAAAGTAATGGGTAAGCATGACGGTTTGATGTACCATACTATCGGTCAGCGTCATGGCCTGGGCATTGGCGGAGAAGGTGAACCTTGGTTTGCGGTCGGCAAAGACTTGGAACGCAATGTACTGCTAGTTGAACAAGGTTTCCATCATGATGCACTGTATTCGACGAGCTTAAAAGCGACTGATATGAATATTATTACGACAAAGGAGTTACCTGAGACATTTGAGTGTTCAGCTAAATTCCGCTATCGTCAGCCGGATACACAGGTAACCGTCACACTCTTAGGCGATCAAGCTATCGTTACGTTTGCTGAGCCCGTGCGTGCAGTGACTCCCGGACAGGCGGTCGTCTTATATGACGGAGAAGAATGTTTAGGCGGAGGCACAATTGACGAAGTATTTAAAGACGGTAACAAGCTCACATATGTAGGGTAAGGAGGCGGAAATATGTCCGTTCAGAATGAAGCAATCAAAGAAATGCAAGAAGGTAATTACGAAAAAGCAGTCGAACTGTTCATGAAATCAATTGAAGAGAATCCGGACGATGCGACGGGTTATATTAATATTGGCAATATTTTTGCATCCCTCGGAGACGCTGAGCGTGCAGAGCCTTTCTTTCAAAAGGCACTGACGCTTGACGACCAGGCAGGCACGGCGTTTTACGGTCTGGCGAATCTCTATTACAATCAAGAGCGTTTTGAAGAAGCGGCCAAGCTTTATGAAAAAGCGGTGCAGGCAGGCCTCGAGTCCGCTGACGCTTATTTCATGCTGGGAAAAAGTTTGGAACAGGCAGGCAGCGATCGTTTAGCCTTGCCTTATTTGCAGCGGGCTGTCGAATTGGCTGAAGAAGATCTCGAAGTACTACTGTCCTACGGGATTTTATTGGCGAAGCTTGAATTGTTTCCTGAAGCGCGGCCAGTTTTCGAGATGATTTTAGAAAAAGATCCTGAACATGCCGATGCTCACTATAATTTAGGCGTTCTCTATGCAGTGTCGACAGAGGATAAGGACAGTGCACAAGCGCATCTCGAAAAGGCGTTTACGATTGAACCGGATCACACGCAGGCACGCTATTTATATGACATGATTCAGCTTGGAAACGAGCAGGAATAATAATAACAAAGAGAGGGGGAGCACCTTGTGACGAATGAGGAAGAACAGTATTTGATTGGCAGACCGGTCGTAACGATTTTCCATAACGCGACGAATTTGTTTTCCATTGTGAAAATGAAAGTTACTTCTACTAATACCGATTACCGTGATAAAGAAATTGTCATTAAAGGATCGTTTCCCCCTTTAATTCCGGATGAGGACTATAAATTTACTGGCAGACTGGTGAATCATCAGGTGCATGGCCGGCAGTTTGATGTTCAGACCTTTGCTAAGGAGCTACCGGCAACAGAAGCGGGACTTGTTCATTATTTATCGGGCGATTTGTTTCCTGGTATCGGCAAAAAGACGGCTAGTGACATCGTGAAGATACTCGGGAATAACGTCATCCAGAAGATTTTAGAAGATCGGTCGGTGCTTGATCAGGTCCCCCGGCTGAGTGATGAACGGAAAGACACGCTTGTTGCGGTTCTGCAGGAAAACTTAGGACTTGAGCGGACAATGGTCCAGCTTAATGAATGGGGTTTTGGACCTCAGGTGGCGATGCGGATCTATCAGCTATACCAAGATGATGCGATTGAAATTCTTTCGGAAAATCCTTATCGACTTATTAAGGAAGTCGAAGGAATCGGTTTTCAGCGGGCAGATGATCTTGCTCAGCAATTAGGGTTAGTCGGTGATCATCCCGCACGTATAAAAGCGGCCGTCTATTACTCTGTACATAGTGAAGTTCAGTCTGCAGGGCATGTTTACGTGGAAGCAGAAGCAATCTTGCCACAGGCCAAGCAGTTATTGGAGACAAGTCAGCCGTATCAGATTTCCTATGATTCACTTTCGAAGGCTGTCATCGAACTAGTGGAAGAAGGGACATTGTCTGCCGAAAAACAGCGGCTTTATTTGCCGTCGTTGTATTATTCGGAACTGGGGATTGCAGCAAAAGTACATCGGATACTCGAAAATGAAGTAGATGAGCAGTTCCCTGCGTCGGAAATCCGAAAAGCTATTGGTGAGATTGAGGAGCGACTGGAAGTGCAATATGCGGAAACGCAAGTGGAAGCGATCGAAAAGGCGCTGCATTCCTCACTTTTAGTTCTGACCGGAGGACCGGGAACAGGGAAAACTACTGTCATCAGAGGACTGGTCGAAGCCTATGCTGAACTGCATGGACTTTCACTTGATCTGGAAGAATATGCACGCAAGAAAGAACCGTTTCCGATCATACTGGCAGCACCAACAGGACGAGCGGCAAAGCGCATGTCGGAAGCAACCGGTCTGCCTGCGATGACGATTCACAGGCTGCTCGGCTTTACCGGTCAGGAGTCGGAAGAAGAAACGGAGCGCGAAGTGGACGGCAATCTCATCATTATTGATGAAACGTCTATGGTCGATACATGGCTGATGCACCAGTTGCTGAAAGCGGTCCGCGATGATGCACAGCTTTTATTCGTCGGTGATCAGGATCAGTTACCTTCAGTCGGTCCCGGACAGGTGCTGCACGATTTCATGCACTCCGGCGAGATACCGGTCGTGGAGCTGACTGATATTTTCCGGCAGAGCGAAGGATCCACCATTATTGAGATGGCGCATATGATCAAGCAGAAGAAATGGTCGATGGATGTCTCGAAAAAGACATCGGACCGTTCATTCATCAGGGCTTCTGGCGATCAGATCCTGCCGGCCGTAAAACAGATCATTCAAAATGCCTTATCAAAAGGTCATTCAATCAAAGATATCCAAGTGCTTGCGCCAATGTATAAAGGACCTGCGGGAATTGATGGTCTGAATAAAATGATTCAGGAAATCACGAATCCGCCGGCTCATGGCAGAAAAGAAATGACCTTCGGAGAAACGACCTATCGTGTTGGAGATAAAGTGCTGCAGCTCGTTAATCAGCCGGAAAGCAACGTATTTAATGGTGATATGGGGGAAGTCGTGGCGATCATGCTGGCGAAAGAAACAACGGATAAAAAAGCGATTCTCGTCGTTTCTTATGACGGCAACGAAGTGACCTACGAGCGCGGCGACCTCAATCAAATTACACTTGCTTACTGCTGTTCCATTCATAAATCGCAGGGAAGCGAGTTTCCCATTGTCGTCATGCCGATTGTCCGAAGCCAGCGCAAGATGCTGCGTCGGAATTTGCTCTATACAGGAATCACACGGGCGAAAAACTTTTTGATTTTGTGTGGTGAAGCCGAGGAATTCAAGGCGGGTATTGAGCGGACCGATGAAACCGAACGGCAAACGACCCTGAAAGAACGGATTTCAGGTATAATAGAAGAAACTGAAGAAACCACACCGGCAGTAAGAGAAGAAACGGTCGCAGAACAGCCGTCAAAACCTTCCAATGAAACCGGACCCGCTAAGCTGACAATGGATAACTTCCGCACGATAGATCCGATGATCGGCATGACGGATGTGACACCGCTTCACTTTCTTGAAGTGTCTGATTGACAAAGCGGTAGAACTTTCCTATAATTCGTTTAGAAATATCGAAAAACGTTGAAGGAACGAGTACTCAGATATTCTGTGCAAAAGAGAAGAGCTTCCAGGCTGAAAAAGCTCGTACGGAAATTTGACGAACGCTATTCCTAAGTTGCAGCTAATCCCTGCCGTCTTGCTGCGTTAAAGCAACTCGAGATACCGTTTAATACGGTAATTAGGGTGGTACCGCGATCAATGAAACTTTCGCCCCTTTGTATAAGGGGGGGAGTTTTTTTATTTTTAGGAGGAGTATACGATGAAAAAACTTACGGCATCTGAAATTCGCCAACTATTTCTAGACTATTTTAAAGAGCACGGACATAATGTAGAACCATCAGCTGCTTTAGTGCCGGTTGATGACCCGTCATTATTATGGATTAACAGTGGTGTCGCGACATTGAAGAAGTACTTCGATGGACGAGTCATCCCGGAAAATCCAAGAATCGCAAATGCACAGAAATCAATCCGTACGAATGACATCGAAAATGTCGGCTACACAGCACGTCACCATACGTTCTTCGAAATGCTCGGGAACTTTTCAATCGGTGATTATTTCAAGGAAGAAGCGATTATTCGTGCATGGGATTTTCTGACGAATGAACAATGGATCGGTTTTGATCCTGAATTGCTTTCTGTCACAATCCATCCGGAAGACGAAGAAGCGTATACTATCTGGAAAAATCGCATCGGTATTCCGGTTGAACGAATTATACGCCTGGAAGGGAACTTCTGGGATATTGGAGAAGGGCCAAGCGGACCGAACTCTGAAATTTTCTATGACCGCGGACCGTCATACGGCGATGATTTTTCTGATCCTGAACTATATCCAGGCGGAGAAAACGATCGGTATCTGGAAATCTGGAACTTGGTGTTTTCTGAGTTCAATCATAATCCGGACCATACGTATACACCACTACCGAAAAAGAACATTGATACAGGTATGGGGCTTGAGCGGATGGCTTCCGTTATCCAGGATGTCCCAACGAACTTCGATACAGACCTGTTCCTGCCGATTATTGAAGCGGTTGAAAATGTTTCAGGCAGAAAGTACGGCGAGACAACTGAAGCAGATACGGCATTCAAAGTTATCGTGGACCATATCCGTACAGTGGCATTCGCAATCGGTGACGGTGCACTGCCATCCAATGAAGGGCGCGGTTATGTTCTGCGCCGTCTATTAAGAAGAGCAGTGCGCTTCGCTAAACAGCTTGGAATTGAGAAACCGTTCATGTATATGCTTGTACCGATTGTAGGAGATGTCATGAAAGACTTTTATCCGGAAGTAAATGATAAGCAGGCATTTATTATGAAAGTTGTAAAAAATGAAGAGGATCGTTTCCACGAAACATTGCATGACGGAATGGCGATTCTTTCTACGATCATCGAGAAAGCAAAAGTGTCCGAAGTGCCGCTTGTCTCAGGCAGTGATGCGTTCAAGTTGTATGACACATACGGTTTTCCATTTGAACTAACGGAAGAATTCGCATTAGAAGAAAATGTGGCAGTCGATCGCATCGGCTTTGATGAAGAGATGGCAGCTCAGCGGAACCGTGCACGCGCAGCTAGAGTGGAAACCGATTCTATGCATGTTCAGTCCGGCGTGCTTGGTGAGATTCACCAGCCAAGCGAGTTCATTGGCTATCAGCAAATGCAGACTGACGCTTCCATTGTTGTTCTGCTGAAGGAAGGACAGCTAATCTCACACGCGTCTGAAGGAGAGACTGTACAGGTTATTTTAAATCAGACACCTTTCTACGCAGAGAGTGGCGGCCAGATCGCTGATAAAGGAACTTTGACGAACGAATCGTTTACAGCGGAAATTCAAGATGTTCAAAAAGCACCGAACGGACAAAATCTTCATACGGTGTATATCAATTCCGGTGAGATGAATGAGGGCGCCGCAGTTACGGCGAAAGTGGATCACTATTCACGCAGCCTGACAATTAAAAACCATACAGCAACTCACTTATTGCACCGCGCCCTAAAAGATGTGCTTGGTGAACATGTCAATCAAGCGGGATCTTATGTGGGTCCTGACCGTCTGCGCTTCGACTTCTCTCACTTCGGACAAGTCACGAAGGACGAGCTCGAGCGCATCGAATATCAAGTCAATGAACAAATCTGGGCTAGTACACCTGTTCACACGTCACTTGCTCCGATTGCAGAAGCAAAAGAGATGGGTGCTATGGCACTGTTCGGCGAGAAATACGGTGATATCGTCCGGGTTGTTCAAGTCGGAGACTACTCCATCGAATTATGCGGAGGCTGTCACGTCGGCAACACGGCTGAGATAAATGTCTTCAAGATACTTTCTGAAGGTGGTATAGGCGCAGGAACACGCCGAATTGAAGCTTTCACAGGCGGACAGGCTTTCAAATCGTTCAAAGAAGATCAACACACTATTGAACAAGTTGCGTCAGTTGCAAAAGCTACGCCGAAAAATGTAGTAACAAAAGTGGAATCAATTTTGGCTGATTATAAAGATCTTCAACGTGAAAATGAATCCTTAGCTGCAAAAATGGGCAACAGTCAATTGGCAGATGTCATGGAAACTGCACGCCAAGTCGATGATGTAACGGTCATTTCAGCACATGTGGAAGTGAAGGACAATAACGGTCTTCGCCAATTGATTGACGAATTGAAACAAAAGACTGCCAAAGGCGTCATTGTATTAGGAACGGTTACAGACGGTAAAGTCATGCTGGCGGCAGGTGTCACAAATGATCTGAAAGACGCAGGTTACCACGCTGGGAAAATCGTCAGCCACGTTGCGTCTTTATGCGGCGGAAAAGGCGGCGGACGACCGGACATGGCAATGGCCGGAGCGAAAGACGCAACTAAACTTGATGATGCACTGCAATCCGTGTATGATTATGTAAAATCTGTTTAATTGATTCAGGCAATAGCTTTCTGTTTGAAAAGCAGAAGAACGATTGTTTACTATACACATAACGGTAATTGGAAAGCGGGGTGTCGAGTATGAGTTCATCTGATGAAACGATGAAATTCAACTTTCCGGAAGAGTCAATGGAAGAAGAAGTAAAGTCGGTCATGCTCCATGTTTACAAGGCGCTGGAGGAAAAAGGCTATAACCCGATTAATCAGATTGTAGGCTATCTGCTGTCTGGTGATCCTGCCTATATTCCGCGCCATGAGGACGCTCGCAGTCTGATACGTAAGTTGGAACGGGACGAAATTTTGGAAGAATTAGTGAAGTTCTACATTCGAGAGAATAGAGGCCTGACAGAATGAGAATAATGGGATTGGATGTCGGCACGAAAACTGTCGGCATCGCAATTAGCGACAGCTTTGGCTGGACAGCCCAAGGTATTGAAACCATCAAGATTGATGAAGCTGCCGGTATGTTTGGGCTGAAGCGAATTGGAGAATTGACGAAGGAATACGAAGTGCACGAATTTGTCGTTGGTTATCCAAAGAACATGAATAATACGATCGGCCCTCGCGGAGAGGCTTCGGAGCAATATGCGGAGAAACTACGCGAGAAGTTTGGTCTGCCTGCAATACTGTGGGACGAGCGTCTGACAACAATGGCAGCTGAGCGGGTGCTGATTGAAGCGGATGTCAGTCGTAAAAAGCGTAAATCCGTGATTGATAAGATGGCAGCTGTTATGATATTACAGGGCTACCTGGATTCAAAAAAATTTTAGAGGTGATCAGAATGGAACATGGACAAGAAACAATGACAATTGTAGATGAGAACGGCGATGAGCATGTTTGTGAAGTGATCTTGACATTTGATTCGAAGGAATTTGAAAGATCTTATGTGCTTTATCATATTTTGGACGGCGAAGAAGTAGATGATGACGAGGAAGTTGAAATCCACGCATCTGCTTTCATTCCAACTGAAGAGGGCGAAGAAGGCGGCTCATTGCTGGAAATCGAATCAGATGAAGAGTGGGACATGATTGAAGAAGTACTGAATACGTTCCTTGACGAAGAAGAAGAGTAAGGACTTATGATGTGGCGGACGGAATGGTGCGGACCGTTCCGTCTTTTTTCACTTCCATAGTAATAAATGATTCTTCGATGAAAAAGAGGTGTGTCGCATGGAAAAACAGCCCCAGCGGAAAAAGGAAGTAATGTTTCAACGTATGCTTGAACAAAAGGAAGAAGTGAGAACAGTTCGAAAAATTGTATTTTGGATCGTTTCCATCGTTTTAGCTGTTGGAATCATCGGCAGCTTCTCAATCTATACATACATAAAAAGTGCACTGAAGCCAGTAGATCCAGACTCAGAAAAGGTCGTAGAAGTAGAGATTCCGATAGGCTCTGGATTAGATATCATCTCAGAAAGACTTGAAGAAAAAGGCATTATTAAAAACGCCCGGATCTTTAAATACTATGCAAAAGTAAATAACGAATCGGATTTTCAAGCAGGAACTTACGGCTTGACGCAGGCCATGACGCCTGACGAATTGCTCCAGAGTTTAAAGACGGGTGTAGTGTACAGGACACCTACTTTTACTCTGACTATCCCTGAGGGCTTAACGCTCGATCAAATTGCTAAAAGAACAGCAGATAAAACGTCAGTGACTGCCGAAGAATTCATGCAGTTTGTGACAAGTGACGAGGCCGTTCAACGATATATCACGAAATATCCTGATGTTGTAACGGATGAAGTGAAGCAAGAAAATGTGCGTTATGCGCTGGAAGGTTATTTGTTCCCGGCCACTTATTCATTCTATGAAGAGAATCCTTCTGTTGAATCTATTGTTGATGCAATGGTGGACGGAACTGTGCAGAATGTTATTCCGTTCCAAGGTTATTTAGAAGAACATGAAAAAACTCCCCACTGGCTGTTGACGTTTGCTTCATTGCTTGAAAAAGAAGCGACGAGTAAGGCAGATCGCGAAACTATAGCGAGTGTCTTCTATAACAGAATAGAAGAAGGTATGCCGCTGCAGACGGATCCGACCGTTTTATACGCGCTCGGCGAACATAAGGACCGTGTTCTACATGAGGACTTGAAGGTAGAAGACGCTTATAATACGTATCAGAACAAAGGACTGCCGCCGGGACCTATTGCGAATGCCGGGGCTGCTTCATTACAGGCAGCGGTAGAGCCATCAGACACGAAATATTTATTTTTCTTAGCCGATAAAGACGGCGTGAATCATTTTGCTAAAACCTACGATGAGCATTTGAAAAATAAAGCAGAGTATATTGATAGTCAGAATAAATAAGAAGTTTACGTGAAGGCTCTTAACCATAATCTGTTCTTGACTATACGGGTATACTTTTATTACTCGCCAGCTGTAAAGATATTTTAATGTGAATACTACAGTCTTTATACATAGTGAGTAGGGTTGGAGTGGAAGACGGTCGACTCCGGAAAGCGTACCGTCTGCAAGGAGAGCCGTAACGAAGAACGGCTTTTGCTCTAATCCCCACCTGCTTACTAATTGTATTGTCAAGTACATGTTTTGGTGATGAGCCTTCGTTAAAAGGGGGATTTGTATGAATGATTATCATGCCTATATCTGCCGTTTTGCAGGAGAAAAAGAGCCGCTGATTGAAGAGATGGAGCATTATGCCGAAGAACACCGCGTTCCAATAATGGATGATGCCGGGTTAAACACATTGATCGGGCTGCTTCAGATTCAGCAGCCGACCCGTATTCTTGAAATTGGCAGCGCGATTGGGTATTCTGCAATTCGTTTAGCCAAAGCATTTCCAGATGCGGTAATTTATACGGTCGAACGTGATGAGGAACGCTATTTAAAAGCAGTGGAACATATTGAACGGAGTGGACTTTCTGATCGAATTGACATTGTTCAGGAAGACGCATTGGAATTGGATACAGGGAAATTGCCTGACGCACCATTTGACGCACTTTTTATCGATGCGGCAAAAGGTCAATACCAGAAGTTTTTTGAAAAATATAGTCCATTTGTTTGTCAAAATGGTGTCATTTACTGTGATAATATGTTTATGCATGGCGCAGTGCTGCTGGAAGATGCAGATTTGCCAAAACGAAATCGTACAATGATCCGTAATCTGCATAAATTTACTCAATGGGCTATGGACAATGAAGCTTACAATACCTCGCTTTTGCCCGTCGGTGATGGCATATTAATTGCGGTAAAAAAGTAATAGCAGGCAATAAAGGAGAATCGCTGTGAAGAAAAAACCTGTTGTGATCGGTATTGCCGGAGGTTCTGGTTCCGGTAAGACAAGTGTCACCAAAAAGATACATGAAGTGTTCCAAGGTCATTCTGTTGTGGTAATTGAACAGGACGATTACTACAGAGATCAGTCTCATTTACAGTTTGAAGAGCGTCTTCAGACGAACTATGATCACCCGTTGGCATTTGATACGGAGTTATTAATTCATCATATTGAAGAACTATTGAACAGACAGTCAATTCAAAAACCGACTTACGATTATACGATTCATACCCGCTCAACTGAAACAGTTACGGTGGAATCTCAGGATGTAATTATTCTGGAAGGAATTTTGGTGCTGGAAGATGAACGTCTTCGTGAATTGATGGATATAAAATTATTCGTTGATACGGATTCAGATATCCGGATTATCCGCCGTATTTTACGGGACATTAATGATCGCGGACGTACTGTAGAATCAGTGGTCCAGCAATATTTGTCAGTCGTGCGGCCGATGCACAATCAGTTTATTGAACCGACTAAAAAATATGCCAATATAATCATTCCTGAAGGCGGAGAAAATGCGGTAGCCATTGATTTAATGGTCACCAAAATAAAAACAATTCTTGCTTCTGCAGAAGAAGTATAATATGATGATGACATAATTTTAAATTAATTCAGCAGTAGCTTATGTCTGACGGCTGTTGGGTTATGTATAATTCCAAAAGTCACATTGGTTCAAATCTTTTCGTTAGTAGCGTAAGATGTGAACGATAATAGTTGCACTATGTCACATACTGATTGTCGGTGTGGCATAGTATTTTTTATGAACAGAAATTTTGAGGAGTGTTGTTAGATGGTTTCAGAGAAAAAATTCCCGATGACAGCTGCGGGTAAACTAAAATTAGAAGAAGAACTAGAATACCTAAAAACAGTAAAACGTAAAGAAGTTGTTGAGCGCATTAAGATTGCACGTAGCTATGGTGACCTCTCAGAGAACTCAGAGTATGATTCAGCGAAAGAGGATCAGGCATTCGTAGAAGGTAAGATCTCTTCATTGGAATCTATGATCCGCAATGCAGTGATCATTACAGAAGATGAGCAAAAGACAGATGAAGTGCAATTAGGTAAAACGGTTACATTTAAGGAAATACCAGATGGCGACGAAGAAACATACACAATTGTCGGATCTGCAGAAGCAAACCCGATGGAAGGACTTATTTCCAATGATTCTCCTATTGCAAAAGGCTTAATCGGGAGAAAAACAGGCGATAAGGTCAAGATAATTACTCCCGGCGGTGAAATGTCAGTAGAAATACGCGAGATAAAATGACAACTGTACCGTCTTCTCACTGAAGGCGGTATTGCTTATTTTGGAAACCAATCGGGCTGCTTAAACGTCTGATTGGAAAAGAGCGCAAACCGTTCAGAAGGAGATGCATTGTATGGCAGAACGAGAACCGAATTTTTCAAGGATGTCACGTAAAAAAGGTAGAAAAGATAAGTTATTGAATATCTTAATCGGTGTTGTCATTCTCCTCATACTAATCGTGGGGGTTACATATATTGCAGGTAATGGCAAAGACGAAGCGAATGATGAGAAGCAGACAGAGGACGCACCTAAAGAGCCGATTGTTATTGAAGATCCGGATGATGAAGAAGCAGAAGATACGCCTGTTGAAAAAGATCCGGATGATGAAAACGATTTGGATACAGAAGAAAGCGGACAGATCGTTAATGAAACAGATCAGGAAGCGAATGGACAAAAAGATTCCAGTGGCGAATCTGTTACCGTAACGCCATCTACTGACAGCAATATTAAAGAAACTTTGGTAGACGCAGATTGGAAACCAATCGGAACCTCTCAAACAGGTGAACACGTCTCAAAGTACGATGGCAGTTCAGACGACTGGAATGAGAAAAAGCAGGCGATTGCCTATGCCACAGGCCTGTCAGAAGACGAGATGATTTTCTGGCGCATACAGAACGGCGGAAGCCCTCAGAAATCAGAAGGCATTGTCTCCAGCAAGGACAAGTCTGAAAAATATAAGGTCTATATTGAATGGGTTGACGGCGAAGGCTGGAAACCAGTTAAAATGGATGTACTTAATACAATTGAAACAAAATAACTTGATTCATTAGGAAGTCGAACTTTGAAGGAGCGAAAATAATGAAAATAGCAATCGTCGGCGCAATGGAGGAAGAAGTAGAAATCTTGCGCAGAGAAATTGGTCTTGGAAAAATCACGACTATCGGAAACTGTGAATTTATTGAAGGTAAAGTCGGCAAACATCAAGTTATTGTTACGAAAAGTGGCATCGGTAAAGTGAATGCGGCGATGGCTACTGCCATCTTGCTTCAAAATTATAAGCCTGACGTTGTTCTCAATACAGGTTCTGCGGGCGGGACGCATCCGGACTTGGAAGTCGGAACGGTAGTCATATCTGATTACGTCCTGCATCACGATGTTGATGTCACAGCATTCGGCTATGAACTCGGCCAGGTGCCGCAGTTGCCTGCAACATTCCCTTCCGATCCTCAATTAATTGGGTTGGCTAGAGAAGCGGTTGTCGAGCTGGATACATACGAACACGCAGTAGGAACCATCGCTTCCGCTGATACTTTCATGTCTGACCCTCAAAAAGTCCTTCAAGTGAAAGAACGTTTCCCTCGTGTCATCGCTGTGGAAATGGAAGCGGCTGCTGTTGCACAAGTATGTTATCAGTTCCAGACAAAGTTTGTTGTCATTCGTGCACTTTCTGATATAGCAGGAAAAGAATCGTCAGTTAGTTTTGATGAATTCTTGCCACTTGCAGCAAAACATTCGTCACAGATAGTTTTGCGTGTCATCTCGAAACTCTAATTGTTATATGGTAAAATTATTAGGTAGACAAAGCATAGGAAAGTTTTGTTGAAAGGAGGGACAATCAATGGGATTCTTAATGGGCGGAGTATTTTTAGTTACAGCTATTTTGGCTGCTGTGATTTTACGTGAGGTAAAGGCTGACTGAGAGTGAAAACAAAGCGTTTCCGATGGCGAGGGCCGAGGCTCCCGCATCAGAAACGCTTTTTGATTTACTAGAATTACCCCTGATATTCATGTTTGAAAGATTGATATAATTTCACGATCGCTCTTTTCTCTATGCGGGAAACATAGCTTCTGGAAATGTTCAGTTGTTCTGCAATTTCTTTTTGGGTCATGGGCTGGTCGTCAAGCAAACCATAACGACGCTGGATGATTTCCAGTTCACGAGCATCCAATTTACCCAGATGCTTGTATAATCGCTCTTTTTGTTCATTTTGCTCGACGGTTGTTTGGGGTGTTATATCATTTGTTTGGAGAAGGTCTGCGATTTCTAATGATTGACCGTCTTTATCCAGACCAATTGGTTCGTAGAGGGAGACATCTTTCTGGACTTTTTTCTGTGTTCGCAAATACATAAGGATTTCATTTTCAATACAGCGGGCAGCGTACGTAGCCAGCTTCGTTTTCCGATCAGGTGTAAAACTGTTGATTGCTTTCATGAGTCCGATCGCGCCAATAGAAATATAATCATCGAGCAACTCATGTTTCGGTTGGAACTTCTTTACAATATGAGCGACCAGTCTCATGTTGTGTTCAATCAATTCATCGCGTGCGCTTTCATCGCCTTCCGCTAATCGTCTTAGGCACTCGGCTTCTTCCTTTTTTGACAGCGGACGCAAGAATGCCTGCCCTCTGATATAGCCGATTAACGCGGGGATCTCTAACCACATTTGCATAAGGGCCAAGAAAAACCCGCTCATATGACCACCTCCGAATGTTGTTACTACACCATATGCGGAAAACAGCAAGCCTATCACCTGAGAGGAAAGTAACAAAAACAGTCATTGAACTGCGTGCAGTATACGCAACTATGTTATAATCAGACAAGAATTTGTTGTAGGGCGGAGAGGATAACGTGTTCAAACATTTTTTGCCAAGTGCGTACGTTAAATCGGTACTGCATATCAAGCCGGAACAGCTTGTAGAAAATGGCGTAAAAGGAATCATAACGGATCTTGATAATACATTAGTCGAATGGGACCGCGCAGATGCCACCGAAGATATCATGGCCTGGTTTGAAGAGATGCGTGACGCAGGTCTTCAGATTACAGTCGTTTCGAATAATCATATAGAGCGTGTGAGCCACTTTTGTGATCCACTCGGAATCCCGTATATTTGTGAAGCACGAAAGCCGCTGAAACGATCATTTCAACAGGCAATTGCCACGCTTGGATTACCGAAGGAGCAAATCGTTATGATAGGCGATCAGCTTATGACAGACGTCCTCGGCGCAAACCGTGTCGGTCTGCCCGTAATACTTGTTGTGCCCGTGGCGAGTTCTGATGCACCAATTACGAAATTTAACCGGGCGATTGAACGGAGAATTCTGGCAAGGTTTAAAAGAAAAGGATTGATTACGTGGGAGGACTGAATTTGGAACCAATCAAGTGTATTGGATGTGGCATCACCATCCAGACGGAAGATAAGAATGCAGAAGGCTATGCACCTCCATCTTCACTCGAAAAAGAAGATGTCATTTGCCAGCGCTGCTTTAAGTTACGGAATTACAATGAATTACAGCCAGTTTCTTTATCAGGAGACGATTTTTTAGCGATCCTCAATGGAATTGGCGAAAAAGAAGGTCTAATTGTCAAAGTGGTCGATATTTTCGATTTCAATGGAAGTTGGATCAACGGTCTTCAGCGATTTGTTGGTAAGAAAGACATTTTATTGATTGGCAATAAGGCGGATATTCTGCCCAAAGCTCTCAATCCAAAGCGTCTGACGAACTGGATGAAAACTGAAGCGGCTAAATTAGGATTGAAGCCGATTGATGTTTTGCTGGTTTCTGCCGTCAAAGGCAATGGGATGGAAGAAGCTTTAGATGCCATCGAGAAATATCGTAAAGGTAAAGACGTTTATGTCGTCGGCTGTACAAACGTAGGGAAATCTACGTTCATTAACCGGATTATCAAGAATGCAACGGGTATGCAGGATGTCATTACGACTTCTTATTTTCCGGGAACAACACTGGATGTAGTGGAAATTCCGCTTGATGACGGGAAATCCTTGATTGATACACCGGGAATCATTAATGACCATCAGATTGCGCACGATTTAGCAGCTGAAGATTTGAAAATCATCACACCGAAAAAAGAACTGAAGCCGAAAGTATATCAGCTTAATGCGGAACAGACGCTGTTCATTGGTGGTCTGGCGCGTTTTGATTTTATTCAGGGTGATCGTTCTTCTTTCAATCTGTATGTTGCAAATGGCCTGCAGATCCACCGTACGAAGTTAGAGAATGCAGATGAATTATATGCCAAGCATTTAGGTGAGATGCTGTCACCACCAAGTGCAGCTTCACTTGAAAAGCTTCCACCGCTTGTGCGTCATGAGTTTTCGGTTAAGCAGGCGAAGACGGATATTGTAATTTCAGGTCTTGGCTGGATCACCATCCAGCATGAGAATGTACAAATTGCAGTACATGCTCCTAAAGGCGTCAATGTAATGATCAGACCGTCATTAATCTGACGGCGAGGGGCAAGGGGGAATATAGATGAAACGTTGGTATGCGGTGTTAGGCGATCCAATCGCTCAATCGATGTCACCGGTTATGCATGATCAGTGGTTTGAAGAAGCTGGTTTGAATGCTACCTATATACCGATTCATGTCCATGCAGAAACACTTGACCAGGCGATTGCAAGCTTGCGGACACTCGGCTCTGGAGGCTGGAATGTTACGGTGCCGCATAAGCAATCCATCATTCCTTTCTTAGATGAAATAGACAGCTCGGCAAAACGTATGGAGGCGGTCAATACGGTCTACCGTTCTGATGACGGAAGACTGATCGGCGCGAATACGGACGGCAGAGGCTTTGTGAAGTCGCTGGAAGAGTTTACGGCAGACAAACATGTCGCAGGTCCCGTACTCCTCATTGGAGCAGGTGGTGCGGCAAGAGGCATTGCATTTGCTTTGCAGGAAGCAGGCTATGGTCCTCTGTACTTTACAAATCGGACTGTTTCTAAAGCACAGGAACTGGCTTCTCATCTAGATGATTCACATGTGATTTCAACTGAAGAGGCTGAGCAGCAGCTGGGTGAATTTGGTTTAGTTATTCAGACGACCACTGTCGGAATGAATTTTGCACAGGCAGGCATGCCTCTCGATCCGAAGCATATTGCAGAAAACGCAGTAGTGGCGGATATTATTTACAATCCGTTAGAGACGGAGTTCTTGCAAGCAGCGAGACAGGCAGGGGCAAGAACAATGAACGGTGTCGGGATGTTTGTTCACCAGGGTGCACTTGCGTTTGAAAAGTGGACAGGCGTATATCCAGACACGAAAAAAATGATAGATACGATTACAATGAAAGTTGGCGGGTAAACATGTTAACAGGTAAACAAAAAAGATTTTTGCGGAGTGAGGCTCATCATTTGACGCCGTTATTCCAAATCGGTAAAAGTGGTTTGACTGATGCCGTACTGGCTCAAATTGATGAGGCACTTGAAGCGCGTGAACTGCTGAAAGTTAGCGTCTTACAAAACTGTGAAGAAGATAAGACCGAAATAGCGGAACGAATTGGCGCATTTAAAGGAATCGAAGTAGTACAGATCATCGGCAGTACGATTGTTCTGTACAGAGAATCGAAAGAGAAGAAACGCATACAACTGCCATAAGGAGAATCAGATGAAACGAATCGGCATATTAGGCGGTACATTCAATCCGCCGCATACCGGGCATCTATTGATTGCCAATGAAGTTCGATACGCTTTGCAACTGGATGAGGTACGTTTGATGCCGACAGCTATTCCGCCACATAAAACAGCTCCTGGTGATGCTTCAGCGGAACAGCGGCTGCGGATGGTCAAATTGGCTTCAGCTGATATTGATGGTCTGTCCGCGTCTTCCTTTGAAATTGAACGGGGCGGTGTATCTTATACTTACGATACGATGTCGCGATTAGTCCAAGAGGAACCGGAACATGATTTTTATTTCATTATCGGCGGAGATATGGTCGACCAATTACCGAGCTGGTATCGGATTGCAGATTTGCTGGATATCATCACATTTATTGGAGTGAAACGTCCGGGTGCCGAAAATCGTTCAGAGATTCCTGTGCGTATGGTAGAGACTCCGCAGCTGGATTTATCTTCTACTTTGATCCGCCAGCGCTTTCTTGAAGGAGGAACAGTACAGCTATTGCTTCCTCCAGCTGTCGAGGCTTATATTCGAGAGGAGAGATTATATGGATCTTCAACAAGTACGAAATGATCTGGAACAGCGTCTGCCCCAGAAGCGCTATGAGCACGTCCTACGTGTGACAGAGGCGGCGAAGGAGTTAGCGAAAGAAACAGGTGTACCCGTAGAAAAAGCGGAAATCGCGGGTTTATTCCATGATTATGCCAAATTTATGGACAAAGAAGAGTTACTTGAACTATTGAAACGGGATGAAGAATACGAATTGTACGCGCAATATCATTCTGAGTTATGGCATGCGCCGGTCGGAGCGTTGCTTGCGAAAGAGCGATACGGCATAGAGGACGAGGAAATTCTTCAGGCGATCCGTTTTCATACGACTGGGCGGGCAGGAATGACTGATTTAGAGAAAGTCATTTATATCGCCGACCTCATTGAGCCGGGCAGAAAGTTTCCTGGTATTGAAGACTTGCGGGGACGCATAAAAGGTCAGTCTCTTGAAGAGCAGATGACCGAATGCATCCAGCATACAGTAAAATTTCTTGTTCATCAGTATGCAGTCATATTCCCTTATTCATTTGACTGCTATAATGAACATGTACGGAGAAGAAAGGAACAGTGAAATATGCCAACATTATTGGAATTAGCTTATCAAGCAGTAGATAGTAAAAAAGCAGAGGATATCGTCGTGCTGAATATGGAGGGCATTTCTTTGATTGCCGATCAATTCATCATCTGCCACGCAAACTCTGAACGTCAGGTTCAGGCAATTGCCCGCGAAGCAGCTGATCAAGCATCCAAAGCAGGTTATACAGTTAAACGTATGGAAGGTTTTGATTCAGGCCGCTGGATTTTGGTCGATCTTTTGGATGTTGTGGTTCACGTCTTCCATAAAGAAGAGCGCGGATTCTATAACTTGGAGAAACTGTGGGGAGACGCACCGCTATTAGACGTGGCGAGTGATCAATGAGTTCTTCCTATACAGAGTTCGCCCATATTTATGACGAATTAATGAATGATATTCCATATGACGCCTATATCGAGCTTCTCGATTTGGCGTCTGCTGGCGTTTCCGGAAAAAAAGTGCTTGATATCGGCTGCGGTACGGGCTTATTATCCGCGATGCTTGCAAAAAGAGGGGCACAGGTGACAGGTGTTGATCTGTCATCTGACATGCTCGAAGTGGCTGCGCACCGTGCCGAATCACTCGGGCTGGATATTCAGTTTAAGGAGCAGCCTATGCAACAGCTGGAAGTGGAGGATAAATTTGACGCTACAGTCATTTCGATTGATTCGCTGAATTACGTAATGTCTCAAACCGAAGTGGTTGAGACATTTAATAGAATCTATCATGCGCTGGCTAAAGACGGCGTGCTGCTTTTCGACGTTCATTCACTATACAAAATGGATGAAATTTTCCTTGAAGGTCCTTTCGTCTATGACGACGGGCGCATCACGTATATTTGGCAGACAGCTCCCGGCGATTATGATCATTCGATCTATTCGGAGCTTGCTTTTTTTGTGCGTCAGGAGAACGACAGTTTCACGCGTTTTGACGAAGTACATATGCAGCGTTCTTTTTCAATCCCTGACTATATTCAGATGATTGAAGAGTCCGGTTTTCGCATCGAGCGAATTTTCGCTGATTGGGAAGATGAACCACCAACGGAAGAAAGTGAGAGAATTTTCTTTCAAGTACGCAAATAATTCTTCCAAAGTTCTGGTTAATCGGGTATAGTTAGGAAGACTCCATACGGTACCGAAAGAAAGGATGGTTGAATGATCCGTTCATTCATTACCGAACAATGGCGTAAATTACTCATTCCTATTGCAGCAATCGCTGTACTATCCTCAGTTCTGTTCTTTCCCCAAGAACAAGCGGATGTTATATCCGAAGAACGAGGTCAAACCCTATTTGAAACGCTTGAAGAACCTGATCAAGAAGTAGAACCTCCTGTTGAAATGATTGCAGAAGCTGTTTCTGTGCCTATTTTAGTCGATGTCAAAGGCGCGGTGAAACATCCGGGTCTTTATTCATTGATTGAAGGAGACAGGCTGCTCGATGCTGTAGAGAAGGCAGGAGGTTATATGGAGGATGCAGACACGCGTCTGCTGAACCACGCTCAGAAACTGCAGGATGAATCGGTCGTCTATGTACCGGTCGCTGGAGAAGAGCCTCCGACTTTCGAGGAGCCTTCAACAGTTGCGGCTGGTAGTTCTGATTCAATCTTGATTAATATTAATACGGCTAATGAAACCGAATTTCAGCAATTGCCTGGTATCGGACCGTCTAAAGCGACGGCAATCGTAAAATATCGGGAAGCGCATGGTGCATTTGCGCAGCTTGACGGCTTGAAAGAAGTTTCTGGGATTGGCGATAAGACTTTTGAAAAATTAGAAGCGTTAATTACGCTTAGATAGATGGAGGCAACCGTATGGAGCGAATTACATGGGACCAGTTCTTCATGGCGCAAAGTCATCTGCTGGCGATGCGGAGTACGTGCACACGTCTGTCTGTCGGGTCGATTTTAGTGCGAGATCAGCGGATTATTGCGGGCGGCTATAACGGATCGATTTCCGGCGGCGATCATTGTATCGAGCACGGATGTTATGTGGTCGATAATCATTGCGTGCGGACAATACACTCCGAAATGAATGCCCTGCTGCAATGTGCAAAGTATGGAATACCTGTTACAGATGCAACGATTTATGTGACGCATTTTCCGTGTTTGCAATGCAGTAAAGCGCTGATCCAGGCAGGTATCCGCCGGGTGAACTACGCAGAAGACTACCGCAACAGCGAATATGCCTTGGAGTTGTTTAAGCAGGCGGGTGTAGAAGTTGAAAAAATTCCGTTTGACGAACGTTCCATCGACTTCGCTAGTGAAGGCAAGTTCTCTCTGTTCAGCGAGATGCTGGTCAAAATGCAATCACTTGGCGCCAACGATGACGAATTGGATGCCCTTCAGCAAAGGGTGAACGATTTATTTGGCAAATAATCCGATCGATACGTTGGATGTATGTAGCGATTCCGATAGCCATTTCTGCCTTTGCAGCGGAAATCTCGGAATCGCTTTTATTACTTAATCTGTTAGTCCTCATTCCTTTCCTCTTTTTGCGAAAAGACTATGTGCATCTTGTGTTAACAGGGGTCATCGTCTGTTTCTCTTTTATGTATTTCTCTAAAACGACTCCTGTTTTATCAGATACTGCTTCTGCAGTACACTTTCAATGGAACGATCAAGTGAAAATAGACGGTGGCAAAATAAAAGGTTTTGCCCGGCTTTCTGACGGAACAAAAGTCTATATGATGTATGCACTTCAATCGGAACATGAAAAAAAGAAATTCCAGTCAGTGAATCTGGCAGCCTATCAATTTACAGCAGATACTGAGCGGAAGGAAATGGAGCCTGCAGCGCACAGCTATGCATTTGATATGGCACGCTATTTACGTATGAACGGGGCAGCAGGGATCATGGAAGTGACGGCACTTCATTCAGGCCAAGAAGTTTTAACAATCCGTAGCCGTTTATCAAACTACCGATACGAATTAAAACAGCATATTTCAGAGTGTTTTCCTGAATCACTTGTGACAGAAGCGGAAGCCCTGTTAATTGGCGACCGTTCCGGCATGGACAGGGAGCTTCAGAAACAGTATCAGACGCTTGGTATCACGCATTTATTCGCAATTTCAGGTCTGCATGTCGGGCTGTTGACATTTTTTATTCGAACGATACTTTTGCGTGCGGGTTTTCGTAGGGAATGGGTAACGTATTTCCTTCTGGGCTTTCTGCCGATCTATGCGTGTGTTGCTGGTGGAGCGCCGTCTGTCTGGCGTGCCGTCTCTGTAACGATGATTCTGCTACTCGCTGTCTCCGGCAAACTTCGACTGAGACTGGATGATGCACTTGCGTTGAGTGCTGCCTGTTTCATCGTTCTGCAACCGCATATCGTCTTTCAGCCAGGTTTTCAGCTGTCTTATCTGGCAGCTTTTTCATTGCTGTATTCTTCCGCGATTCTTCAGCAGGCAAAAAATGGCCTGCATGTATCATTTTTGGTGACAGTGATTACACAAGTGGCACTGTATCCAGTTTTGCTCTATCACTTCTATGAACTGTCTCTGTCCTCCTTTGCTGTCAATCTTCTCTACGTTCCTCTGTATTCAGTATTCATTCTGCCTGCGAATCTGTTGTTGCTTGCGTGCAGTTTCCTTATACCGCCTGCTGCCCGGCTGTTATTCAATTTTTATGAGCCGGTCCGCGCCGCTATAGGTAGCTTTACGTCCTGGCTGGCTTCTTTTCCCTATCAGATGTGGACGCCCGGTCAGCCGGACGGTTTCGGGAGCGCATTAGCTGTTGCGGGAATCTTACTCTTTTTAGTCAGTGTGGAAAGAAAGAAGTCGGTTACGTTTGGTCTTGTCTGCTTGCTTCTTCCAGCCGTATTTATAGAGGTCAAACCTATGTTTCATCGTGATGTGATCATTTCGTATCTAGATGTCGGTCAAGGGGACAGCACAGTCATTGAGCTGCCTTTTCGTAAGGCGGTCTATGTAATTGATACAGGCGGGGTCGTGCACTTCGGTGAAAAGAATTGGAAGACACCTGAAAAACCATTTGAAGTCGGACGTAATATCGTCGTTCCTTATCTGAAGGCGAAAGGAATAACGAAAATAGACCGCCTGATTATCACGCATGCTGATCTGGACCATATGGAAGGAGCGGATGAAGTATTGGAAGAATTAAAAGTAAGGGAAATCCATATGCCTCCGGGGAGCGAGCAGGAAAACACGATGAAGGATGTGCTGCGGCTGGCGGATGAGCAAGAGATTGCTGTAAAGCTGGTCAGTGAAGGTGTCAATTGGCGGGTTGCTGCATATGATTTTCTATATGTAGCTCCGGGTGAAAGAGCATACGAGGGAAATGACAGTTCATTGGTAATGCTGATGAAAGCAGGAGACTGGACGTTTATCTTTCCCGGAGATCTTGAAACGGATGGAGAAAAGCGGTTGCTGAGCAGTTATAGAGGAACAGATTTCGGTCGAGTAATTTTAAAAGCAGGACATCACGGCAGCAAGACGTCGAGTACAGAGCCATTTGTTCGTCATTTAATGCCTGAGCTTGCTATTATTTCTGCGGGACGCAACAGCCGTTACGGCCATCCGCACGCTGAAGTGACGGATCGTTTTAAAGCTTACGGTATACCATATTTGACGACGGCAGAAAAGGGAACTATAGAAATTCGCGTACAAAAGAATTCTTATTCAGTAAAGTCTTCGCGCTAAAACCTGAAAAACAAATAGACACAGCCGCATGTTTACGGCTGTGTCTATTTTATCCGATAATAATTAGCGGGCGACGAAATCGATAATCGTAGCAACAACAAAAATTGCAGAAAAACCGATAAACGAAACGATAAAGCCGATGCCTGAATCAATCGCGTCATTGCGTTTTGATTGTACATCATGTTCAAATTCATTCATTGCTACACCTCCTAATTCCATACTAAGTATAGATGAAAGTGAAATAAAAATCCATAAAAAATGCAGTTTAATGGACGGGCAATGAACGATGACACAATTTGTTCAAAAAGTAGGTCGTTTCACAAGCCGTTTGTAGCCGAAATGCTTAATAATATTTATCTTTCTCTGCCTTTTCCCGATGGTTCGGCGTCATCGGTTGCTGTTTTGGCTGCAAGTGGTCGAGCTCCGCGAGTTCCAATGAAATTTCTTCTTTTTCATTGGACTTTATTCCGGAGCCTTTTGCAGCGACTTTTTTATTTCGATTCATCTATAAAAACCTCCTTTATTGATTAGTGTGTTGATTCCTGAGCAATTCATGTATCAGCAGCAGAGGTTTTTACGATATACTAATGCATAGTTGAGGTGAAAAACATGGTGACGAAAATTTGGAAAGAAATTGAAAAGGGCGATGTGCAGTCAGTCTATTTATTGACGGGCACAGAGCAGCATTTGATAGATGAGACAGTAAAACGGCTGATACGTGCAGTGCCAGGAATGACTTCTTCAGAGGTCAATCGCTTCGATTTAGAAGAATTGCCGGTGCAGACGGTGCTCGAAGTAGCGGATGAATTGCCTTTTCTGGTAGATCATAAGCTGATCGTTGCAAAAAATTGTACGTTTTTGAAAGCAACGGACAGTTCAAAGGAAAAGCAGCCGCATCAACTGGAACTGCTGGAAAAGTGGCTGGAAAATCCGTCACCTACTTCAACGGTTGTATTTGTGGCGCCTTATGAAAAATTGGATGCACGCAAAAAGATAACCAAAATAATGAAGAAGTATGCGGTCGTTGTAGAAGCTGTGGCACTTCAGGGTCAAGACATGACGACTTGGATCATGCAGCAGGCCAGAGATAAAGGAGTGACGATCGATAAGAAGGAAGCTGCGTTCTTGATTGAAATGGCTGGCTCCGATTTGCTGACGCTGTCAACAGAAGTGGAAAAGTTAGCGGGATATTTGTCGTATTCCGGAACGGTAACAGAGGATATTATTGAACAGCTTGTGCCAAGAACACCAGAAATGGATGTATTTCGTCTGACGGATTCATTCGTCAACAATCGTAAAGCTGAATCGCTGGCTGTTTATCATGATTTGCTTCGCAACGGTGAAGAACCGATTATGCTGGCTTCGTTAATTGCGAGTCAAGTTAGGCTCATGATTCATGTAGTGAATCTGCGAAAAAAGGGATATCAGCAGCAGCAAATCGCCACGACTCTACATATTCATCCGTATCGTGTGAAATTGATGATGCAAAGAAGCCTGCCAGCGTTGCCGATTTTAATGAAAGCACTGGATGATCTGGCGACGATTGATCTGCTGCTGAAAACGATGAGCGGCAATCGACAGCGGCGCCTGGAGTTATTTTTGATGAATGGTTTGTAGGATATATCGTAAATAATATAAAAAAAGACTGCCATCATAAGAGTGGCAGTCTTTTTTATTTTATTGAGCTTTTTTAGTTAAGCGTGATTTTTGACGAGCTGCAGTGTTTTTATGGATAAGACCTTTACGGGCAGCAGTATCCACTTTTTTCACAGCATCCTTCAAAAGCGCTTGTGCGTTTTCATCATTGCTGATAAGAGCAGCGTCCGCTTTACGGATTGCTGTACGCATAGCAGCTTTCACATGTGAGTTTTGCACGTTAGCCGCGTCACTTTGTTTCACGCGTTTAATTGCACCTTTAATGTTTGGCATTTCATTCACCTCCAGCTTTCAGGTAAGGCAAGAGTATTTCCACTATCATCCGGACATCTCTTTACAACAAGCATAATTTTAACAAAGCTTATGGGAGAATGCAAGAAAAAAAGGTAAAGTATATCGGCTTTACAGCAATCTGTTTCGGAATAATCACCGCTTTTTTGCACAAGCTTTACTTAAGAGGTGAATACCATGGCGGAAATTAATTATTATCGGTCTGATTTAATTGATGAAAGTGATGAATTTGTCAGGCATCAGGGAGCCGATGAAGAAAAGAAACTAAAGCAAATGGCGGGTATATCTGTAGAAGAACAGACGATTGGCAGAATCAAAGCGACGACTGTTAAAGTTACAGCAGAAGGCGAGGAAGAGATCGGAAAAGCGAAAGGTACATACATTACGCTTACTGTCCCGACACTCGCGGTTCATGAAACAGATGAATTGGCAAAGCTTTGTGACACAGTCGTTGAAAAAATGGATCATTTGTTAAAAGAACGGTTGAATGGCAAATTAGATAAAATGCTTTTTATCGGTCTTGGCAATCCGGATATCACGCCAGACGCGGTAGGTCCTGTGACGATGGGATTTGTGAAAGAAATTATACCGGACTATTATGTGGAAGATGAAAGTGGGATCTTGGTCTATGCACCGGGCGTGACAATTCAGACAGGGCTTGAGACAGCATCATTCGTTAAGGCAATTGTAGAAGAAGCAAAACCTGATGTCTTGATTGTTGTCGACGCATTGGCTGCCAGAAGCAGTACACGACTGTGCCGAACAGTCCAATTAACAGATACAGGAATCCATCCTGGCTCGGGCGTCGGGAACAGCAGGAAGGAGTTGTCTGAAAAAAGCCTCGGTATACCTGTTATCGCAATCGGTGTGCCTACCGTAGTAGACGGCCCTGTACTTGTTGCAGACGCGATTGATACGATGTTCGGCTATATAGCAGCGAAAATAGAAGAGGAAGGAATGCCGTCAGCTAAATTGGCTACTCCACGTTTTGCACAGCGCTCAACGAAGGATGCGGACCGTACTGCGTTGGCTCCAATCTTCGGTGACTGGTCTTCCTGGTCGCATGAGGAACGAATTCAGTTATTTGAAGAAGTCCTGACCCAACAAGAATTATCGACGTTTATCTCACCGAAGGAAATTGATTCGTGGGTGGCACAATATGCATCATGCCTTTCATATTCTTTATTGAATTGGATTAGAAAAGTCAAAGTGTAATTCAGTCATGGCCCTTTTTCCTTCTGCATACAGTGGAAGATAGAGGAGGGAGCATCATGAAAAAAACTTTGCAAATCTGGATGAGCATCATATTCCTACTATTCATCTTCCCCGTCGTTCTACAGTTCCTGCCTAAAGAACCGACAATTCCACCTGCCTTCTCATTGAAGGAACCAAGCAAGATTGTCTATGCGTCGAATATTTTGGAAGAAGATATCGCGCCGAAAGTGGAAGGGAATGTGCTTATTTATACGACGCATTCCCATGAAGCATATGAACCGATTACGAAAGCAGCTGACGGAAAAATAGCGGCGTCTCACCATTCAGAAAATATTATGAAGGTTGGCAGTAAACTGAAAGACAATCTGAACGTTAATGGTGTCACAGCTGAACAACTCGATCTTGATATCGTTCGAGTAATGCAGCAGGAAAAAATCCCGTATCACCGTTCCTACGCAGCCATTCGTCCGTATGTGAAGGAAAAAGTAGAAAAGAAGTCTTATGATCTTGTGATTGATCTGCATCGAGATTCTTTAGGTCCTTCCAGAACGACGATTACCCATGAGAACCAACGCTATGCAAAAGTCGGATTTGTTGTGGGTAAAGAGCATCCTTTCTTCGAAAAGAACTTAGGCAAAGCCAAACAACTAAAAGATCAAATGGAACAGCGTGTGCCCGGAATCACAAGGGAAATTATTATTAAAGGCGGTCGTGGCGTTGATGGAAAATACAATCAGGACCTCGATACGAGCATGATTTTAATTGAGCTTGGCGGTGTGGGGAATACGGAAACGGAGCTGAATCAGACTATTTCGGTCATTGGAGAATCCGTTTCTGCGTTACTGACTGTGCAATAACCTCTCAAATATTGAAGTCTGCAAGGTTCACTGCTATAATTCAATTAGTCTAAATAGGTTCGTAAACGTAGGAGTGAACAGGGATGAATCAAGAGCAGAGAGCAGCACGTCAGAAGAACATACGGAATTTTTCTATCATCGCCCATATCGATCATGGGAAATCGACGTTAGCTGATCGTATTTTGGAAAAAACTGAAACCGTAAGCAAACGTAATTTGAAATCACAAACATTGGATTCCATGGATTTGGAACGCGAGCGCGGCATTACTATTAAACTGAATGCTGTCCAATTAACATACACCGCTAAAAATGGTGAAGATTATACGTTTCATTTAATTGATACACCGGGACACGTCGACTTTACGTATGAAGTATCAAGAAGTCTCGCAGCATGTGAAGGCGCTATTCTGGTCGTCGACGCAGCTCAGGGGATCGAAGCTCAAACACTGGCAAACGTTTATCTGGCGCTGGATAATGATTTGGAGATCCTGCCGGTAATCAATAAAATTGATCTTCCTGCTGCAGATCCTGAAAAGGTTAGACAAGAAGTGGAAGATGTCATCGGACTTGATGCATCAGAAGCGGTTCTGGCTTCTGCCAAAGCGGGTATCGGTATCGAAGAAATTTTAGAGCAAATTGTTGAAAAAGTACCCGCCCCTGAAGGAGATCCGAATGCTCCTTTGAAAGCGCTGATATTTGACTCGCATTATGATCAGTATAAAGGCGTTATTGTTAATATACGAATTGTAGAAGGCAGGGTAAAACCTGGCGACAAAATTCGTATGATGGCAACAGGAAAAGAATTTGAAGTTCTTGAAACAGGTGTTTTTACCCCAACAATATCTATGCGTGATGAATTGACTGTAGGGGATGTTGGTTTCTTATCTGCGTCTATTAAAAACGTTGGAGATACGCGCGTCGGAGATACGGTGACAACAGTAGAAAACTCTGCAAGCGAGCCATTACCTGGTTATCGCCGCATGAATCCAATGGTTTTCTGCGGACTGTATCCGATTGACACATCAAAATACAATGATTTGCGTGAAGCGTTGGAGAAACTGGAACTGAATGATTCCGCTTTGGAATACGAAGCAGAGACATCTCAGGCCCTTGGTTTCGGCTATCGTTGTGGTTTCCTCGGTCTGTTGCATATGGAGATCATTCAAGAGCGGATCGAACGTGAATTTAAAATCGATTTAATTACAACAGCGCCAAGCGTAATTTATAAAGTGAATTTAACGGACGGTTCTACCATGAATGTTGATAACCCGTCTATGATGCCGACTGCACAAAAAGTTGATTTTGTAGAAGAGCCTTATGTGAAAGCGTCTATCATGGTGCCTAACGACTATGTAGGGGCTGTTATGGAGTTATGTCAGCACAAACGCGGTGATTTCATTACAATGGATTATATGGACAGTACGCGTGTAAACGTTATTTATGAACTGCCACTCGCGGAAATCGTCTACGACTTCTTCGACCAGTTGAAGTCCGGTACAAAGGGCTATGCATCTCTTGACTACGAGCTGATTGGCTATAAACGTTCGAAACTCGTGAAAATGGATATCTTGCTGAACGGCGAGCATGTCGATGCGTTAAGTTTCATTGTCCACAATGACTTCAGCTACGAGCGCGGAAAAGCAATCGTAGAAAAGTTAAAGTCTCTCATTCCGAGACAGCAGTTTGAAGTGCCTGTACAGGCGGCCATCGGTCAAAAAATCGTGGCCCGTTCTACTATCAAGTCGATGGGTAAGAACGTTTTGGCTAAATGTTACGGTGGAGATATTTCCCGTAAACGTAAACTTCTTGAGAAACAAAAAGAAGGAAAGAAAAAGATGAAACAAGTAGGATCGGTAGAAGTGCCTCAAGAGGCATTCATGGCGGTTCTGAAGATGGATGAAGACTAAACAGACAGTTGCAAAGAGGGCAAAAAAACGCCCTCTTTTTGCTGTTTACATACTTAAATAAAAGGGAGTTACAAGCATGCGTGGTGTGTATATTCATATCCCATTTTGCCAGCAAATCTGCCATTACTGTGATTTCAATAAAGTGTTTTTAAAAAATCAGCCTGTAGATCAATATATCGAGTCAATTGGTGACGAGTTCCGTCTCATGCAGGAAGCGGGGCATTCTTTCGAACAGGTGGAAACTGTCTTTCTTGGTGGCGGAACACCAACTGCACTCAATGTTAAGCAACTGGACCGCTTACTGACAATCGTCGCACACTTCGTAGATGTCGAGTCACTGCGTGAATTCACAACAGAAGCGAATCCCGACGATCTATCTGAAGCTCAGCTTGCCGTTTTAAAAGAGAAAGGCGTTACCCGGCTGTCGATTGGCGTGCAGTCATTCAATGAGAGACTGCTGCATCAAATTGGCAGGACGCATTCCACAGATGACGTGGAACGTGTGATTAAATCAGCGCGTTCTGTTGGGTTTGAAAACATTAGCCTTGATCTAATGTATGCCTTACCTACACAGACCGTTAAAGAATGGGAAGAAACTCTTGATCGTGCTCTGGCGCTAGATTTGCCACATTACTCCGCATACTCATTAATAGTGGAGCCGAAAACGGTCTTCTATAACCGCATGACCAAAGGAAAGTTACCTCTGCCTGGAGAAGATGCCGAAGCGGAAATGTTCGCTATGGTTATGGATCGTATGAATGAAGCAAACCGGCTGCAGTACGAAATTAGTAATTTTGCAATTCCGGGCTATCCATCGTTTCATAACCTGATCTATTGGGAAAACTCTCAATATGCTGGAATTGGAGCGGGGGCCCACGGTTACCTGGGTTCCCACAGATACGCTAATGTAGGTCCGTTGAAACATTATATTGAAAGACTGGCATCGAATGAGTTGCCGATCAAGAACACACATGAAGTGACCCGGAAAGAATCAATGGAAGAAGAAATGTTCCTCGGGCTCCGGAAAACCCAGGGCGTTTCAATTCCTCTTTTCGAACAGAAATTTAATAAGCCTATTGAAGAAGTCTTTGGCGCACCAATTGAAAAGATGCAAAAACAGGGATTACTGCAAGTGAAGGATGATCGGCTATACCTAACGAGAAACGGTATTTTTCAGGGCAATAATGTCTTCGAACAATTTTTGCTCGAAGACTGAGTTTGATTCGTTGACATGCAAATTATAATTTGATAAATTATGAGTAGTATTAGCACTCGAAGTTAATGAGTGCTAACAGGAGTGATGATCATGTTGACAAACAGACAATTACTCATACTGCAATTGACGGTGAAAGATTTTATTGAGTCTGCCCAGCCCGTTGGTTCCAGACAGCTGTCAAAGAAACCGGAAGCGCCATACAGTTCAGCTACAATACGGAATGACATGGCAGATCTGGAGGATATGGGTTATTTAGAAAAGACTCACACATCATCTGGAAGGATTCCATCTGAAAAAGGTTATCGTTTTTTTGTGGATCATTTATTACAGCCACAGACCTTGAATTTGGAAGACAGTATACAGTTGCGAACTGTATTTCAGGAAAAAGTAGGAGAGTCAGAAGAATTAATTCGGAAATCTGCAACGATTTTGTCTGAACTGACGAATTATACTTCCATCCTGCTCGGCCCTGATACTTCGACGCATGCTGTAAAGAAATTTTCAATTGTTCCATTGGATCAGAAGAAAGCTGTTGCGATTATCGTAACGGACAATGGCCATGTGGAGAATCGAATTTTCGACGTTCCAGAAGGACTGTCTGCCTCTGATATTGAAAAGACGGTCAATATTTTAAATGAACGCCTGATAGGCACCTCTCTTGTACAGCTTCAGCAAAAGCTGCTACAAGAAGCAAAACATGTATTTCAGCAACATATTCACCAAGCCGAGAAATTATTCAGTTCTCTGCAGCATGCTGTTGCAGTCGAGCCTGAAGAACGACTTTATTTCGGTGGTAAATTGAATATGTGGAAACAGCCTGAATTTCATGACTTTCAAAAAATGAAGGCATTCTTTGAACTGATGGAAAAAGGAAATCCCGCTATGGCTTTGTTTCAAAAGAACGACCAGGGGATCCACGTTCGCATTGGTTCCGAGAACAAAGTAATTGATATGGAAGATTACAGTGTAATCACTTCTACTTATTCAGCAGGTGAGAATATGGAAGGTTCCATTGCAATTATTGGTCCGAAACGGATGGATTACGGAAGAGTCATCACTTTGCTTGATATTCTAAGTAGTGATTTATCTTCTGCACTACACCGGCTGACGATCGGACAAGAAGCAGACAGGGGGCAAGACACGTGACTGAAAAAGAAGAACTCCAACCAAACGATCAGAATGAGACTGGTTCTGATGAAGAGCAAATTCTGGAAGAAACAACTGAACAGCAGAATGAACCTGCCGAAGAACTCAGTGAAACAGAACTACTTACAGCAAAAATAGACGAACTGACAAAAGCGCTTGAAGAAGAGGAAAGCAAGAAATTACGTGTGCTGGCTGATATGGAGAACGTCAAACGACGTGCTTCACTTGATTACCAGGCGCTTCAGACTTATCGATCGCAAAGCGTAATGGTGAACGTTCTTCCTGTTCTGGATAACTTTGAACGCGCACTTTCTGTGGAAGTGAAAGAAGCAGAAAGCCAGTCGATTCTTACTGGAATGGACATGGTCTATCGTTCATTAGTAGAAGCACTGAAATCAGAAGGCTTGGAAGAAATCGAAGCAAAAGATCAGGAATTTGATCCAAATTTCCACCAGGCTGTGATGACAGGAAACGATGAAACAAAAGAGTCTGGAATTGTTTTGGAAGAACTGCAAAAAGGGTATAAGCTGAAAGAACGCGTTCTGCGGCCTTCCATGGTAAGAGTAAACGAGTAACTTACATTATTTGATGAAAACTAGGAGGAAAATCACACATGAGTAAAATTATCGGTATTGACTTAGGTACAACAAACTCAGTAGTAGCAGTATATGAAGGCGGAGAAGCGAAAGTTATTCCAAACCCAGAAGGTAACCGTACAACTCCTTCAGTCGTTGCGTTTAAAAATGGCGAGCGTCAAGTAGGGGAAGTGGCAAAGCGCCAGTCCATTACAAATCCACACACAATCATGTCTGTTAAAAGACATATGGGATCTGACTTCAAAGTAGAAGCAGACGGCAAAGAGTATTCACCACAGGAAGTTTCTGCAATGATCCTTCAATACATGAAAGGCTATGCAGAAGACTACTTAGGGGAAAAAGTAACGAAAGCAGTTATTACAGTGCCTGCTTACTTTAACGATGCACAGCGCCAGGCAACAAAGGATGCAGGAACTATTGCTGGTCTTGAAGTAGAGCGTATCATTAACGAGCCAACAGCTGCAGGACTTGCTTACGGTATGGATAAAACAGACGAAGACCAAACGATTCTTGTATATGACCTGGGTGGCGGTACATTTGACGTTTCCATCCTTGAGTTAGGCGACGGTGTATTCCAGGTTCGTTCTACAGCAGGTGACAACAAACTTGGCGGAGACGACTTTGATGATATCATCATCGACTATCTGGTACAGGAATTCCGTAAAGAGAATGCGATTGACCTTTCAAAAGACAAAATGGCAATGCAGCGTTTGAAAGATGCAGCCGAAAAAGCGAAGAAAGATTTGTCAGGTGTGACTTCTACTCAGATTTCACTGCCGTTTATCACTGCTGGAGATGCAGGTCCTCTTCACTTGGAAATCACATTGACACGCGGTAAATTTGATGAATTAACAGCTGGTTTAGTAGAACGCTCAATGGTTCCTACACGTCAGGCGTTAAAAGATGCAGATCTTTCTCCATCTGATATCGACCGCGTAATCCTTGTCGGCGGATCAACACGCATCCCTGCTGTACAGGAAGCAATTAAAAAAGCAACAGGAAAAGAGCCGTTCAAAGGCGTTAACCCGGACGAAGTAGTAGCGATGGGTGCTGCAGTTCAAGGTTCAATCTTGACTGGTGACGTTAAAGACGTAGTATTGCTTGACGTTACACCACTTTCATTAGGAATTGAGACAATGGGTTCTGTCTTCACAAAACTAATTGATCGCAACACAACAATTCCTACTAGTAAGTCGCAAGTATTCTCGACTGCAGCAGATAATCAGCCGGCAGTAGATATTCACGTATTGCAAGGTGAGCGCCCGATGGCGACAGACAATAAAACGCTTGGCCGTTTCCAATTGACTGATATTCCACCGGCACCACGCGGTGTTCCACAAATCGAAGTAACTTTTGATATTGACAAAAACGGTATCGTAAACGTTAAAGCGAAGGACCTTGGAACACAGAAAGAGCAAAACATTACAATCCAGTCTTCATCAGGCTTATCTGACGAAGAAATTGAACAAATGGTAAAAGACGCTGAAGCACACGCTGAAGACGACAAGAAGCGTAAAGAAGAAGCTGAATTACGCAACGAAGCGGACCAGTTAGTGTTCATGGCTGAAAAAACGCTGAAAGATCTTGAAGGTAAAGTAGACGAAGCAGAAATCAAAGAAGCTCAGGATGCATTGGACGAGTTGAAAGCTGCTAATGAATCAGGAGATCTTGAAGAAATCCGTACGAAGAAAGAAAAACTCGACGGTTTGGTTCAGGCACTTTCTGTTAAATTGTACGAGCAGGCTGCAGCAGAAGCGCAAGCAGCTGAAGGTGCAGGGCAAGGTACTCCAGAAGACGATGTAGTCGACGCAGACTTTGAAGAAGTAGACGACAAAGAGAATAAATAAAATATTTAAGTTGAATTAACGTTTTAGACTAGTAACCATGCATTGTAAATATTGCTCAGTTGATTGTAGTGCAAAGCAGCTATTGCCGCGTCCTGCGGCAATAGCTGCAGGACTCACTTCGCAGCCCACAGCTAAACGCACTCTGGAAGGATCAGCCCGACAAGTGATGACAACTTAGGGGAGCGAAGCGAAAAAGCGTCCGTCTGGAACGGCAATCAACGGAACTAAGTATCTGCTGCAATACAAGTTTTGAAATTCAACTTATATAAATCTTGACGGAAAAGTCAAAGTCCGAAATTCCGGCTTTGACTTTTTCGTTTGTTAACACAATTCATTTTCCACGTGGTACAATGGGCCACAGATAAAATGCGACAAGGGGTGCAAATGAATGAGTAAACGAGATTACTATGACGTGTTGGGTGTCTCTAAATCCGCCACAAAAGAAGAAATACGTAAAGCATATCGATCGCTTTCTAAAAAATACCATCCAGACTTAAACAAAGAAGCGGATGCTGAAATGAAGTTTAAAGAGGTTACTGAAGCATTTGAAGTGCTGAGTGACGAGAGTAAGCGTGCGAACTACGACCAATTCGGCCATGAAGGTCCGAATCAAGGGTTTGGTGGTTTCGGCGGTGGCGGTGCTGAAGGCTTTGGCTTCGAAGACATATTCAGCACATTTTTCGGCGGCAGCGCAAGAAGACGCGATCCGAACGCACCGCAAAAAGGAAACGACCTGCAATATACAATGACAGTGGACTTTATGGACGCGATTTTCGGCAAAAAGACTGAAATCGAAATTCCGCGTGAAGAAGTTTGTGATACATGTGACGGAACCGGCGCTAAAAAAGGTACTAGTGTGAAGACTTGTACAGAATGTAAGGGTTCGGGTGAAATTTCTGTTGCACAGAACACACCGTTCGGCCAAGTGGTCAACCGCAGAACATGTTCTACTTGTCAGGGAACCGGTAAAATTATTCCTGAAAAATGTGAGACGTGTCACGGCAAAGGTCGTGTGAATAAAAAGAAAGTAATTGAAGTATCCATTCCGGCAGGTGTCGACCAGGGACAGCGTCTGCGTGTCAGCGGACAGGGTGAAGCTGGAATTAACGGCGGACCTCCAGGGGACTTATATATTGTCTTTAATGTACGTCCACATAAGAAGTTCATTCGTGAGGAAGACGATATTATCCTCGAGCTTTCATTGACATTCCCGCAGGCTTCACTCGGAGATGAATTGGAAGTTCCTACTGTACACGGGAAAGTGAAATTGAAAATTCCTGCAGGTACACAGAACGGCACAAATTTCCGGTTGCGCGGTAAAGGAGTTCCGAATGTACACGGTCACGGAATTGGTGATCAGCACGTAATTGTCAAAGTAGTAACACCGAAGAAAATGACTGAGAAACAAAAAGAATTGCTGCGAGAGTTTGCTTCTATTGAGGGAGAAACACCTGATGAGTACTCCAGTTCATTCTTTGATAAAATCAAGCGTACTTTCAAAGGCGAATGAAAGGATTGAAGAGCTGTGAAATGGTCTGAAGTTTCCGTCCATACTACGCACGAGGCAACTGAGGCTGTCGCAAATATCCTGCACGAAGCGGGAGCAAGCGGCGTCATTATTGAAGACTCCAAAGAACCTGATAAAGAACGTGTCAATCAGTTTGGAGAGATGTATGCACTGGATCGGGACGATTTCCCAAATGAAGGAGTCGTCATTAAAGCCTATCTGCCTGTCAACAGTTTCATTAATGAAACTGTTCAGGAACTGGAGCTGGAAATTGAAGGACTTCGTCAATTTTCATTGGATCCAGGCAAATTTACCATTGGCATAACTGAGGTCGATGAAGAGGACTGGGCGAATTCATGGAAACAATATTACCATCCGGTGAAAATTTCGCAGCGGTTTACCATTGTGCCTACTTGGGAAGAGTATACGCCTGTTGAAACGGATGAATTAATCATCGAATTAGATCCTGGCATGGCATTCGGTACGGGTACACATCCAACAACTGTTCTTTGCTTGCAGGCGCTGGAGAAATATCTGGAGCCCGAGCAGACAATTGTCGATGTCGGTACAGGATCGGGTGTACTTGCAATAGGAGCGGCATTGCTTGGTGCTAAACAAATTACTGCACTTGATTTAGATGAAGTGGCAGTCCGCGCGGCGCAGGAAAATGTTGCGTATAACCATGTGGAGGACCGCATCACTGTTCTTAAAGGTAATCTTTTGGATTCAATAGAAGAACCGCCTGATCTGATTATCGCAAACATTCTGGCAGACATCATCATGTCGTTTTCAAAAGATGCATTTGATCTCGTCAAACCAGGCGGCTTATTCATTACGTCTGGTATTATCGGACAAAAACGTGATGAAGTGCGTGATGATTTAATTTCTAAAGGATTTGAAATCGTTGAGACGGTACTTATGGAAGACTGGGTAGCCATCATTGCGCGTAAAGGGCGTGAGTAAACCTTGCAGCGATATTTTATAGAAAACTCTTTTGATGAGCAAAATACTCTGTCCGTAGCCGGAGAAGATTTCAAGCATATCGTCAAAGTAATGCGAATGACTCCCGGGGATGAAATCATTACGGTTTATAACGGAACTGCAGCTGTGGCGGTCATTAATGAAATCACAGATAACCACGTAGTCGTCGAAAAGCAGCGCGAGCTCGGACAGGATGCTGAAATGCCCATTCAAGTGACGCTAGCCTGCGGTCTTCCGAAAGGTGATAAGCTGGATCTAATCACGCAAAAAGGAACAGAGCTTGGAATGACTGCTCTAATTCCTTTTGCAGCCGGGCGTTCAATCGTTAAATGGGATGCTTCGAAAAGCGGTAAAAAAATAGAACGTCTACAAAAAATCGCAAAAGAAGCAGCCGAACAGTGCCATCGCAATTACATACCGAAAATTCATTCGGTCCACAATCTGAAACAATTGATTGAATCAGCTGCCAACTTTGACGTCAAACTGTTCGCAGACGAAGAAGATGCAAAAAGTGATATTCCTCATAAGATTGCAGACCGGCTGAAAAACGTGTATCATAAACAGTCGATATTAGTTGTTTTCGGACCGGAGGGCGGATTGGCAAGAGAGGAAGCAGAAATGCTACAGGAAGCAGGATTTCTTGCCGTATCGCTTGGACCTAGAATACTACGAACGGAAACGGCGCCTTTATATTTATTGTCCGCTATGTCTTATGAATTT